>JBAQCL010000054.1:0-31714 GCA_049294175.1 Ignavibacteriaceae bacterium
AAAATATTTTATGAAATCATTGATGATTCAGTAAATCTTCAAAACAAATTTGTTCAAAACGAACAGAATAAAAATTCTCTTTCCGAAGTAATAACAGTTGCAATTCAGGGTATTGAAGGTTCATACAGCTATCTTGCTTCAAAACAATTTTTTGGATCTGAAAAAGAAATCGTATTTAACAATATGAAAACTTTTGATGAAGTGGTTGAAGCCGTTGAAGATTTATCTGCAGAGTATGCAGTGCTGCCTATTGAGAACACAACTTCAGGAAGTATAAATGAAGTCTATGATTCTTTGACCAACAGTAATCTTTATGTTGTAGGTGAGGAAATATTTCAGGTTAAGCACTGTCTTGTTGGATTGGAAGATATTCCGTTAAATAAGATTAAAAAAATATATGCACATTACCAGGCTGAGCGCCAGTGCAGTAAATTTCTTAAATCAATGCCTCAGGCTGAAATAGAATATTTTGAAGATACCGCTAAATCAGTTTATAAAATAAAAGAAGAGGGTGTTAAAGAATTTGCAGCGATAGCAAGCAGAGAGGCTGCAGATATTTTTAACTTATCAATATTAAAGGAAGATATTGCAAATCAACCTGGAAACTTTACTAGATTTTTAATCTGCTCTCCAAATCCTATAAAAGTTGATGAACGGATTCCGGCTAAAACTTCTGTAATACTTGCCACTGCTCATCAGGCGGGATCATTAGTTCAGACGCTTTCCATTTTTAAGGATTTTGGAATTAATATGACTAAACTGGAATCCAGACCTATACTTGGAAATCCATGGGAAGAGATGTTTTACTTAGATTTTCAGGGTAACACTCAAAGCGAAAAAGTAAAATCTCTTATAGATGAAGTGGGAAAACATACAAGATATTTAAAAATTCTCGGATGCTATCCGTCAAAAGATTTTGAAAAAACAAAAATTGAATATGTTCATATTAAAGAAGAAACAATTAAACCCGAAACAGAAGCACCGCAAATAGTAGTTGCAAAAAAACCTGAATCAAAAGTTCCATATAAACTTGCGAGCAGGGAATATAAAGAAGAAGACACTGTAATTTCTGTAAAAGATATTAAAATTGGCGGAGGAAGTTTTGTTATAATAGCAGGTCCTTGTTCTGTTGAATCATTTGAACAAATAAATCAATGTGCAAGAGAAGTGAAAGAAAATTTTGCTCACATTTTACGCGGCGGTTGTTTCAAACCCAGAACATCGCCTTATGCATTTCAAGGGTTGGGGTATGAAGGATTAGATTTACTTAAATCTGCCGGCGATGAATATGATTTGCCTATTATCACAGAAGTACTTTCAATGGATCAGATTGAAAAGGTAGCTGAAAAATCGGATATCCTTCAGATCGGAGCAAGAAATATGCAAAATTTTTCCTTGTTGTCGGAAGTTGGTAAATCATTACGTCCTGTGATGCTTAAACGCGGACTTATGTCTTCAATTGAAGAACTTCTTAATGCAGCAGAGTATATTCTTGCAAGAGGCAACAGGCAAGTAATTCTATGTGAGCGGGGAATAAGAACGTTTGAAACAGCTACACGTAACACGCTTGATTTAAGTGCAGTTCCGGTTTTAAAAGAACTTACACATTTACCAATAATTGTAGATCCTTCACATGCTGTCGGGCATCGCGATAAAATATTGCCGCTTGCTAAAGCAGCAAAAGCAGTTGGCGCAGACGGTATAATGGTAGAGATTCACCCAAATCCTGAAAAAGCATTAAGTGATGGACCACAATCACTACGATTCGAACAATTTCATAAGCTTATGACTGAATTAGAAAAAATGAATTGATGTATTAAATGGAAATTAAAAAAATTGCTATAATTGGATTAGGTTTAATAGGAGGCTCACTTGCAAAGTCTTTAAAGCACTCGGTTTCAGGAATTCAAATTGCAGCCTTTGATAATTTTGAAGTATTAAATAAAGCAATTTCAGAGAATGCAATTGATGTACGCTTATCATCTGTTAGAGATGCACTCGATTATAACCTAATCTTTCTTGCATTACCTATAAACGAAAGTTTGAAAGTATTTAAAGAGTTAGCACCAGCACTTAAAGAAGATCAAATCATTTCTGATCTTTGTAGTGTAAAAGGAATATTTGCCGATGCGTGGCAAAATATTTCAAGCAGAGGTTTATATATTGGTGCTCACCCAATGGCTGGTAAGGAAAAAGCTGGTTATCAAAATGCAGATAATTTGCTTTTTGAAAATTCAATTTTTATCATATCTGATTCCTGTAAACAGTATAAGCTGTTGGACGAATATGTCGAGATTATGAAGAGTATTGGTGTCAGAATAACTTTTGTCAATCCATATCTTCACGATAAAATAATTTCCAAGGTTTCTCATTTACCTCAATTGTTATCGGTGCTTCTCGTCAATCAAGCTACCAATAATGAAGATGGAATAAATTACTTAGATTTTGGTGCAGGTGGATTCCGGGATATGACCCGAATTGCTTCAAGTGATTATGACATCTGGGAATCGATAATTGCATCAAATAAAAACGAAATTATAAATTCATTATCATCTTTTAGAAATGATATTGATAAAATTATTTCATTAATCCAAAATGATTTATCAAAAGAAATTTCTATTGAATTTAATAAAGCAAGAACTGCTCGTGAAGAAATTCCATTTAATAATAAAGGATTCCTTTCTCCTTTGTCCGATATATCAATATTCCTGAAAGATGAGCCGGGAATAATTGCAAAACTGTCAAAAATTCTTTTTGATAATAATATCAATATTAAAGATTTGGAACTATTGAAAATTAGGGAGGGAAGCGGCGGCAACTTTAAACTTTACTTTGAAACCGAAGATGATGCTAAAAATGCAAAAGTCCTTTTAATGGAAGCTGGATTTAAAAGCATTTAGCGAGTCTTTTAAATAACCATATATCTTGCCGATTTATTTACCATACAATTTTTATTAAATAGACTTTAGTCCACTCTAAAAAACATAAATGCTCGGAATGTCTTTCCCACGAAAGCGTGCCTGACTACAAGGCAGGTGGGAATCTATTTTATAGACAAAGCTTTGGATTCCTGTTTAATTAGCAATTTTTTTTCTGGAGTAAATTACAGAAGTTATTATTAATGCAATTCCAACACTTAAAAAAGATATTATTTTAAAACTTGTATCACTGCTAGACAACCCAAGTATAAAACTATAGCCAACCGTAAGTAGTAAAGTTATCAAAGCCATCCATCTGTATTTTTTTGTTTTCAAAAGGATACTTAAAACATAATATGATATCGATAATGCTATCCAGGTAAAGCTAACATATTCAATATTTACAGATCGATAAAGTGAATATGGAATCATTAATAAACCAACAAGCAAATATATATTTCTCATTTGCTCTGTCTTCAATTCTAGGCGCATTTGTTTCCAGTTTAATATTCTTGCACTCACCAAAGCGATAATACCAAAACTTAGTAAAGTTAAACCAGAATGTATTTCAGTGATCAAGTAATACAAAATCATTGTAATAAAAATTAAAAAGTTTGCAACTACGATTATTTTAGATCTGAACCATATTGCTGTCGAAATTACCAATACACTTTGTAATCCCAACCAAAAATAATAATCAGGATGAGGAGTCAATAATACAATTGCAATACTCAAGGCAAGATATCCTGAAATAGAATATAAAAATGTTGAGTACTTACTTTGTTGCTTTGTCCAATAAATTATTGATATTGTGATCAGAACCAACGAGGCCAGTAAATGGAAAGCAGGATTTGCCGAGGATGTAAATAAAACTAATATAAATAATCCATCAAAAAGGGTACAGTTAATAAACGAAATAGAACTGGTTTCCATATCTTCTTTTATGTTTTCAACCTTCGAAAAGTTTCCTAACGCGAAGATGATTAGATAGGCTAAAATAAAAATAATGTTGTATTGGCTTTCAGTTCTGAAAACAATTTCATTTCCTAAAAAAGGATTATTGAGGTACCAGATTAAATGGCTGAAGTATGTAGTAAAAATTCCAACCCAGAGAAGAAAAGACCATTTGTATTTTTTGCTTATAAAAACTGTGCTTACTGATAAAAATATTAATAGTAAAAATGTTATTCCTGAATTATTGCTTATTAATGCAGTTACAGAGAAGAGAATTGTACCTAATGCTGCTATACCTTGTGCACTCTTTTTAATTGCGAGGAACATTGCAAAAGCAACAATAATTAATAACAATACAACTAATAAATATTCACTGGATATTACAGGATTAATTGAAAAAAAATGTAGTCTTAGAACTGAAAAAAACAATGTTACTATTCCAGAGCCCAACAAATAATTTAGCATATAACTATTGTTTTTTTTCCAGAACCTTGAGAAACCCAGAATTAAAAGAGATAGAGCAAAACCAATAAAGGAAGGAAGAGATGAAGGGAAATTTTGAAAAGGGAGAATTAAGATTGAGATAATTCCAACTGTGAAAACTATAATTCCAATTTTAGCAAGCCAAAACTGACCTACCTTCATCTCAAATAAATCTTCATTTTGCTCGGATAAATTAGAAACAGAAGATAAGTTTTCATTTTGGTAAACCTCATTGTCTTCTATTTGTTCATTTGGTTTTGATGCTTGAAGTTGTTGGATAACCAACTCTAATCTTGAAACTCTCTCTTCAAGATTTTTTATTAAAGATTCTGAATTTGAATCTTCTAACATTGCTGCCATGGATTTTTCCTCTTAGTTTATTAACCAATTATTGCAACAATTAAATTATTTATGGATTTAATTTTGATTATTTTTTTCAATCTTTTTTACTAATAGAAATATACTTAGAGCAAGGATACTTATAACTAATATTGATGCTAACAAACCGTATCTTCGAAAATAGTAATCATCGATAGCTGCTTTAGCTTCTTCGGTAACAATTTTTGCTGTGGTTAAACCTTTACCCTCAACAATTTCTTTGAACTTTTCAAAATCAAAAGAATGAATCATTGTTCGGGATTCTAATCTTGCTTGTCTTACATCTCTTAGTTTAAATTTTGCATCACTTATTTCCATACCTTTTTGTTCTGCATCGTCTATTAATAAACCGGCTTTTTTTTCTTCAGATTCTAATCGAACCAAAAGATTTTTCATTTGTGCAGCTATTAAATAACCCTTTTTATTTTTATTTTCTTCGTGACACTTTGAGCAAACAGCTTCTTTGTCAACACCTAGCATAGAGATAGTTGGTGAAAGTATTTCATGATTACCATGACAAGTCTCACATTCAGGGTAATGATTTTCATCAAAAGCTTTTTTATGCAGACTATTAGAAAACAATTCTGCATTTAGAGCATGGCAACTACCACAAACTTTGGATATAGATTCTACACCGGGTGGAACTGCTCCGTGATTACCATGACAACTATTACAAGCAGGTGCATTTATATCATTCATTTCCAGCAATGCTTTACCATGAACACTAAGTACAAATTTTTGATATTGATCCGTAGGAATTTTGTAATTTTTCATGTAATCGGAATCGCTGTGACATTTGGAACAAGTTTTAGGAATGTTTAAAGGATAAACTTTTGAGTTAATATCCTTTACCGGTTTAATATCATGACTACCATGACAACTTGCGCACTCTGCAACGTGATTGTCACCTTTTGAATTCAATATTCCATGCATACTAGTTTTATATTTTTGCAATTGATCAACAGGCAGTGATGGATTATACGATCTCATAAAAACTTCATTGCTATGACATTTAGAACATGTCTTTGGAACATTAGTTGGATAAACCGGCGATTGAGGATTTTTTACAGATACAATGCCATGCGCATTGTGGCAGGTAATACACTGTACGATATATTCATTTCCATTTAGGGCTTTTTTCCAGTGTACACTTGATTTAATATTGTCATACTGATTTGTTGGAAGGTTAGAGCCATAACGTTTCATCTTATCAGAATCTGCGTGACAATTAACGCACCTTTCAGAAATAGCATCACCTTTGGGTATACCAGTATATCCTTTGCGAGGATTCATCGCTGCTTCCATATCATCACTGGTACTATCTCCGCCATGACATCCGGCACAAGAAATTCCTTTAAGATGATGAATATCATTTTTAAAAAGTTCAGCAGGTTTTCCACCAAGTGCATCATGGCAAGTAAAGCATTGATCTTCAGATGATTTATTTTGTGTAACACAGAAAGTTGTAGACAAAGAAAAAAACAATAAAAATATTAATATATTTTTCATGATATCCACCCGAAAATCGTTAAGATAATGATAAATATAACAGCAAATAAACCAATATAGTTGATCAAAACATTTTGCTGCCCCCTGGAACTTTTTCTATCCCAGAAGGGAACCAATAACCATAAAACTCCAGCTAATCCAAAAAGCAGGATCCCAAATACTTCTCCTTCAACAAACAGAATATTTGCGGGTAAATATTTTAAACTTTGAAACATAAAAAGGAAATACCATTCTGGTTTAATACCTGCTGGGGCAGATGCAAATGGATCTGCTTTTTTACCAAGCTCGGAAGGGAAGAACACCGCTAATATTGCAAGCAGATTTAGAACTAATAACCAAAATAATAAATCACGTAAAAAGAAATTTGGGAAAAAAGGCATGGTCTTCTTTTCCTTTTTCTCTAAATGCTCAAAGTGCATCGGTTCACTTATACCTTGCCTTTGAATAAGCAACAAATGAATTGCTAAAAATATTGTAAATATTCCTGGAAAGAGTGCAACATGAAAACCAAACAATCTTGATAATGTTGCTCCGGTTACATCATCACCGCCACGCATAAATATTTTTAATGGTACGCCAATTATTGGAAATGCACCTGCAATATCGGAACCTACTTTGGTTGCAAAAAAGGCAAGTTCATTCCAGGGTAAAAGATATCCGCTAAATCCAAACCCTAATGCCAGAAAAAGCATCATCATTCCGGTAAGCCAAGTAAGTTCTCTTGGTTTACGATATGCTTTTTCAAAATATACACTGAACATGTGAATGAAAATTGAAAGTATAAAAAGATTAGCTGACCAAGAGTGGATTGAACGAATTAACCATCCAAACTTAACTTTTGACATAATGAATTGAACGCTTTCGAAAGCAAGATCAGCACTACTTTTATAATAGAAAAGAAGAAGAATACCTGTAACAACTTGGATCGTAAATAAGAATAGTGATAATCCACCAAAATAATACCAGATGGAGTGACGATGCACAGGTACATACTTTTTTGCCATAAAATTTACCAGATCACCAAACTGTACTCTTTCGTCAATCCAGGAATAAAGCTTTTTAAGTTGATTCATTTTTTTTTATCCCTTAAGCTTTTTTAGAGATATAAATTTCTTCACCCTTAAGAATAACAACAAAAGGATCTAAAGGTCTGGGAGGAGGACCGGAAATATTTCTTCCTGTAAGATCATATTTACCATTGTGACAAGCACACCACATTGTTCCCATATCTTTTCTGTACTGAACAGTACAATCCAAATGCGTACAAACCGCAGAAAAAGCTACTAGTTTATCCTCGGCTGTTCTAATAAGAATAAC
This sequence comes from Ignavibacteriaceae bacterium, assembly GCA_049294175.1. Lineage (GTDB taxonomy): Bacteria > Bacteroidota > Ignavibacteria > Ignavibacteriales > Ignavibacteriaceae > IGN3. The sequence continues at coordinate 7,560 of JBAQCL010000054.1, forward strand.
TGGTTTGTTTCCAAAGCGTATTATTTTAGACCCTTCTTTAGGGATTTCAGAAATTTTACCCGCGAGTACACTTGTAACTTCAACTTCAGTTTGTTTGGGTGGTTTTAAGAAAGAGATAATTGGATATAGAATAGCGGCTAATAGACCAATACTGCTAAATGATATTAAATAATTTAGAAAACCTCGTCGTGTAGATTTTCCATCGAAAGAAATTTTGTTAACCATTCAGATCCCCTTACAATAATAGTTAGAGGAATATGTTTTATTTTGTGCTCAAATAAACTCGATTTAAAAAATTATGGATAGAATCTTTTATATCTTTTACTATTTATAAACACTAATGATTAACTAAAATTAATTATTGCTTTCAAACAATAAATAAAAATTATTAAATAATCAATTAGCAGTCAATAGGTAGAAAAATTAATTATTATACAAAACATTATTGATTTTCTATTTATTAGAGAAAAATATTTAATTAATATTTTTTTAGAATTCGAATTAAATTAGGAAGTATATAGGAAACTAATTCGTATATCTTCTTCAAGTCTACGCAAGCCAGCTGCTAACCCAACTAAGCCAATACTTTTTGCAAGATCCTTAGCAAAGGTTCCAGTATCTTCAAATCTCGTAAGCACGCCGGTTTATGAAAATAAATAGTTGTTTATTTCAGAGACATCGTTTCTAATAACTTCGAAATATTTTTTACAGCATTTATTTTTTCATTATTAAAATCAAATCTAACGCCGCCATAAACAAATAAACCTTTACCAAAACGTAAACCGCATAAGAAAGCATTACTGTTTGTTGCAAGAATAAGAAGTCTTCAATAGGGAGAAGCAGACAAAGCAAAACCAACATCGTTAATAACATCGCAAGACCGGGTAGGTGAATTACCAATCTTTCTAGTTTTGAAATGATTGTTCTTATTACTTCTGCATGTAAGCTTACTTGTGTTTAAGACAAACTTTCTATTGCGCTGCAGATTAGAAAAACATTAAGAATAGGTGCGAGGAATTTTAGTTTTAAGAATACATTTGCGTTCCAAGCTGTTAAGCTTGGTACTTCTATAATTGATTTTAATGATGCAGAGAAAAAGTTTCCGTTAGAAAAACTTTTTTCAATTATTACGGATGGAATTGCTGTAGAGAAAAAGAATAAAGATCAGATAACAATACCATTTTCAGAATCGCCAAACGTTTTGATCTCGACAAATTTTACTATCGAGGGTGTGGACACGTCAACGGTTGACAGGCAGTTTGTGGTAGAGTTTTCAGATTATTACATTGAAAAGCACAGACCGATCCACGATTTTAAGAAAAGATTTTTTGAATATGATTGGTACGTTGATTATTGTAATGCATTTTATAATTTTATGATCGGTTGCATTCAGTTTTAGTTAATAAATGTATTGGTTGAGTGCATTACAACTTTTTGTTTGTACACCCGCAGGAGGGTTCTCCGCCAAAGGCGGATCAGCTTAAGGGCTGAGAATCCCGAACCATCTTGGTAGTATCGTTGCTTTGTCGATATTTCCTAAAAATTAAAAGATCAATTATTTTTCATTTCTCTTTTAACGGTTGGTACAAAATCTTTGGGTCTACCAAGTTTTGGTACCCCAATTACCTCACGTGCTTTATCTAAAGCATCGTCGATATTTCCAAGAATATTTTCCTCTCCATACATATCAAATATTCCGGCTTGCATCATAGCATATAAAGGTTGTGTGTGAACACCTGAAAGTATCAAATGTGTTTTTTGTTTTTTAGCATCAGAATAAAAATCTTTTAGTGTCTGTAAACCTGTGGCATCAATTGCCGGAACATTTCGCATACGAATTATTCTTACTTTTGGCGGTTTTTCAATTATAAGAACCTGATCTTTAAATTTCTTTGCCGCACCAAAAAAGAACGGTCCATTTATTTCAAATACTTCTACATCTTCAGGTATCTGTTTTTTGTCAATAGCATTTGGGTCGGGTTGTTCATCTTTATCTTCAAGTTCCCGTGTAATTACACTTACGTTGGAAACTTCAGCCATACGTTTCATAAATAATAAAACCGCAAGTATCATCCCTATTTCTATAGCAATTGTTAAATCGAATATAACTGTTAAAAAAAATGTTGTCAGTAAAACTACTACATCACTTTTGGGACTTTTTAATAATGACTTGAAAGCCTGCCATTCACTCATATTGTATGAAACAATAATAAGTATAGCAGCTAATGTAGCCATAGGAATAAGTTTTGCGTAACTGCCGAAAAAAAGCATTATAAGTAAAAGAGTAAGTGAATGAATAATTCCGGCAACCGGAGTTCTTCCGCCGTTTTTAACATTTGTAGCAGTTCTTGCAATTGCCCCGGTTGCAGGTATTCCGCCAAATAGTGGGGTAATAATATTAGCTAAACCTTGTGCAACCAATTCCATATTGCTTCTGTGCCTGCCACCAATCATTCCATCAGCAACTACTGCGGATAAAAGAGATTCTATAGCAGCCAGTAAAGCAATGGTAGTTGCAGGAGCGATTAAATTTTTTATAACATCTAAATCAATTTTATAAAAATTGGGGGCAGGAAGATTTGAAGATATTTCCCCGAATTTACTCCCGATAGTATCAACAGGTAGTTTAAAAACAAGAACAATAATTGTTGTTAATATAATTGCTATTAGTGACCCAGGAATTTTATGTGTTATCCTTGGCCAAAAAATCATTATCAACAAGGCAAGCAAAGCAATTCCAAGAACATTATAATTAACTGTTGAAAAAGCATTAAAGTATGCAAGCCATTTTTCATGAAATTCAGAAGGAACATTTTGGATTTTTAATCCGAAAAAATCTTTTATTTGTGTAGAAAAAATTAAAAGAGCAATTCCACTTGTAAATCCAACAATAACGGGGTAGGGAATAAATTTTATAAGAGAACCAAATTTTGCAAAGCCCATTATCACAAGAATGATTCCAGCCATAATGGTAGCAATTGCTAATCCTGTAGTACCATAGTTTTGTATAATTCCATAAACAATAATTATAAACGCTCCGGTTGGTCCACCGATTTGAACCCTGCTTCCTCCAAAAAATGAAATTATAAATCCACCGATTATTGCAGTTATAATTCCCTTTTCCGGTGTAACTCCGCTTGCGATACCAAATGCAATAGCCAGAGGAAGGGCAACTATTCCCACAATCACTCCTGCGGTGGCATCGGATATAAATTGTTGTTTACTATAATTTTTTAGTGTAGTAAAAAGCTTAGGTTTGAGTACTGGCAAGAAACACCTATATATTCGTTATTAATTAAATTTAAAAAGAAAGAAGCCCGCAAAAATATTTAGAGCGAGCTTTAAGTACCTTAAAGAAAAGTAAATTATTTGGGAGATATCGGATAATTAATATTAGTTTAATTTTAATAATAATTCATTTTTCAATATTTAATTTAACCAATAATCCAAAATATTCCCAAAGCTATAGCTATCGAACTGAATGAAATTGAAAGTCTTTTGTACAAAATAGCGCTTGTTTTAGAAAACTTTAAAGCAACCATTCCCAACACTTGAGAAAAAATAAGCATGGCAAGTATTGTCCCGATTCCGAAAAATAAAAAATATACAGCTGCTTGGTTTTTTGTTGGCAATGCTAATGCTGGTAATACGCCTAAAAGATGAGAACTGCCTGCTAAACCATGAATAATTCCGACAGCAAGTGCAGTATGCGTATGGAAATGAACATCTCCGGTTCCTAATTTTTCAATTTTGTGAGAATGTATATGAAAGTGTTGTGAACCATCGTGTTCATGTTGATGCAAATTTTTTCTAAATATTTTTTGTAAACCCCAAACCCCAATACCAATTAAAACTATTCCAACTAAACGCTCACTATAAGATGATATAAAATTTATAGGAATTATTTCTCTAAATAAAAGAAGTAATATGCCAACCAGAAAGACACCGCCGGTATGACCAATACCCCATTTAAAACCTACGAGCCAACTTGATTTTTTTTTTTTCTATTGCGATAGGTGAAATTGCTGCAAGATGATCCGGTCCGGTGAGAACATGAAAAAAGCCGGCAATAAATCCAGTAAAAGCAACTAACATATTTTACTCCTAAAAAAACTTTGTGAAATTAAAAAAAATATTTGACAATGCAAATGATTTTTTTATAATTTTCTATAGCAAATTATAGTAAGCTATGGTAAAGAGATGTTATGAGTGATTTTTTAACCGCAAAACAAGTGATAGAACTTCTAAAAATCGATCGAACAACTTTATATCGAATGCTTAGAGAAGATCGGATAAAGGGTGTAAAAGTTGGAAGCCATTGGCGTTTCCCAAGTCAACAAATCGAAGAGATTATTAATCCTGACTTGCAGAATAAGAACCAGCAAACAGATACTTCATCTCCCGGCGAAGTTTTACCACTTCATTGTATAGAACCAATTCAGGATGTTTTTTCAGATATGTCTCAAGTGGCATCTATAACTACAGATGCGGATGGACTGCCATTATCTGAGTTTAGCAATCCTTGCAAATTCTGTAAAATGATTCTTTCAAGTGAAAAAGGAAGAGAAGGCTGTATTACATCTTGGAAGAATATAGACCTTAAAAAAAACGACTCAAAATATTTTGTTAAATGTCATGCTGGTTTGTCTTATTCAGGAGCAAATATATATATGGAAAATAAACGAGTTGGAAAGCTTATAGCAGGACAGTTTTATACAGACAAACCTTTAAAAGAACTTGAAGAAATAAGGATTAAAAAATTAGCTATCGAATTGGAAATTGATCCGATTGAACTATGGAATGCAGCTCAGGAAATTAAGGTTATAGATGACAGAATAAAACAATTTATAGGTAAATGGTTAGAAAAGGTTGCAAAATCTTTCGAGAGAATAGCTGTTGAAAGAAAAGAATTAATAAATCGACTTAAGAACATAGCCAAGATTAGTAATATCTAACAAATCAATAATTATAAAATTTAAAGGAGAAATTAAATGCAAGCAGATCAAGTATTAGATTGTTCGGGAATGTCTTGCCCGATGCCTATTCTAAAAACAAAAAAAGCGGTTGATTCCTTGCAAACCGGTCAAATATTAAACATGATCTCAACTGATCCAGGTTCCATTCCTGATGTTGAAGCTTGGGCAAAGAAAACAGGTAACGAAGTTTTAAGTAGTGAAGAAAAAGACGGGAAATATATTTTCTTCATTAAAAGAACCAAATAATTAACAAAATAGTAGAATCAGAGGAGTTTATATGGAAGAGCAAAAATCCAGAGTGGCAATAATAGCTGCTCATGGTACACTTGATGCGGCATATCCGCCACTTATACTTGCAACAGCAGCCGCTGCAATGGATATGGAAGCAACTATTTTTTTCACTTTTTATGGTTTGAATATCGTAAAAAAAGGATTTGCAGATAATTTAAAAATTGCACCGATTGCAAATCCAGCAATGCCGATTGCAATTCCTAATATTATTGGGATGTTACCCGGAATGACAGCCGCAGCAACAATGATGATGAATAGCTGGATGAGAAAAGCTAATGTTGCCAAGCTAAGTGAACTTTTAGAAATTGCTGGTGAATCAGGTGTAAACTTAATTGCCTGCCAAATGACTATGGATGTAATGGGTATTAAACGTGAAGAATTAATTGACAGCGTTCAAATAGGTGGTGCAGCAACTTTTCTTGAGTTTGCAAGTAAGAACGCAATATCATTAACATTTTAATTTAGGGCTATTTACATGGAAGATAAAGTAATGATTATTATGACAAGCGGACCTGATACACCTAAAAGATGTGCAACTCCATTCTTTTTTGCCTCGCTTGCTGCTGCTATGGATATGGAAGTAACTATGTTCTTCACTATTGATGGAACGCTTCTTTTAAAACAGGGAGTTGCTGAAAAAGTTTATCCAAAAGCAGGTGGAAAATCTGTTAAAGAGTTTTTAGATGAAGCTCTTGAAAGTGGAGTTAAATTTACTGCTTGTACAGCATCAACGGAATTAAACGATATTAAATTAGAAGATATGATTCCGGATATAAAAATGGTTGGCGGAGCCTTTATGTGGCAATATGCCGAAGATTGTAAAACAGTTTTAACATTTTAAGGAAGAAATAATATGTCGAATATCAAAGGATGTAATTTACCGGATGACCTTTATTATAATATAGAAAAGCATGTTTGGGCTAAACCCATTGATGGTGGAAACATTAGAGTTGGGATGACATCAGTAGCTGTAAACCTTTCTGGCGGTAAACTTATAGCCTGTACAGTAAAAACAAAAAATATTGGACAGGAAATTAAACAAAATAAAAGTCTTGCAACTTTAGAAAGCAGCAAATTTGTTGGTCCTGTTCCTGCTCCTGTAACAGGTATTCTTGTAAAAGCAAATGAAAAATTAGCTGCAGATCCAAACATTGCCGTAAGTGATCCTTATGGAGAGGGGTGGATTGCAGAAATGAATCCTACCAGCTGGGAAAGCGAAAAGGAATCTTTAGCATTTGGACCTGAAGGATTAGCAAAATATCAAGCAAAACTTGAAGCAGACGGAATTACGTGCGAATAAAATAATTAAGCTACAAGCTTTTCACAAGCTGATAGCAAACTATTAAAAGGAGATAATATGGCAGAAGAAACCATCTATCAAGAAATGAAGCGCTCCGGTGTAAGCCGTCGTCAGTTTCTTAATACTTGCAGCTTAATTGCAGCTTCTTTGGGATTAAGCCAGATTCCTTTCGTCGGCAGTAGAACTTTTGCTCAGACAAAAGACACTACTTCATCAATGACGAAACTTGTGGCAAAAACTCTAAAATCAAAACCTAAAGTTCCGGTCATCTGGCTCGAGATGCAAAGCTGTACAGGTTGCAGTGAAGCACTGACAAGAAGCCAATCACCATCCCTCAAAGATTTAGTATTAAATAGCATTTCGATTGAATACCACGAAACTCTTTCCGCTGCTGCAGGTCATCAGGTTGAAGCAAATAAGCAAGCAATAATGAAACAGTATTACGGCAAATATGTGCTTGTTCTAGAAGGAAGCGTTCCGTTAGCAGATGATGGAATTTATTGTGTAATTGGCGGCAGAACATCTTTGGATATTTTAAAGGAAGCTGCTGCAGGCGCTGCTGCAATAATTTCGACAGGTAATTGTGCTGCTTTTGGTGGAATTCCTCATGCTAATCCTAATCCAACTAAAGCAGAAGGAGTTTGGAAAGTTATAACTGATAAACCTATTGTTAACATTCCGGGTTGCCCTGCAATACCAGAAGTATTTACAGGCGTACTTGCAAACTTTTTAATTTTTGGTTCTCTGCCTGAATTAGATGATTTGAATAGACCAAAAACTTTTTACGGTACAGCAATTCACGATAGATGCTTAAGAAGACCTTTTTACGAAGCAGGAAAGTTTGCGCTTACATTTGATGATGAAGGTGCACGAAAAGGTTATTGTCTTTATAAACTTGGATGCAAAGGTCCAACAACGTATAATTCTTGCGCAACAATAAAGTGGGACGCAGGTCTTTCATTCCCGATTCAATCCGGTCATCCTTGTCTTGGTTGTTCTCAACCAAATTTCTGGGATGGCGGTGGATTTTATCAAGGTCAATCTGCTCCATTATCTAAACCTAACTTAACAGCAATTGGAACTGCCGCTGCTGTAGGTGCCGCAGTTGGAGTTGGAATGGCAGCAGCTAATAATTCAAAGAAAAAACAACTTCATAAAGTATAGGAGATAATTATGAATTGGGATGAAATTCTTGAGTTTACAAGAGGACCTCTTTTTAACGTCTCTCTACTGGTTTTTATTGGCGGTATGATTTATCGTCTTACCCGTGTTGTTTCTCTCGGTTGGTCTAAAGATAAAGTAAAATCTAAGGGCAGCAAAACAAAAGGAGCAGTAATTTCTTATCTAAAAGGAATTCTTATTTGGCCATTTATTCCCTGGGTTAAAAATACATTTAGTAAAAACCCGATTACATTTCTTGCCGGTGGCTTATTCCATCTTGGCTTAATTGTAATTTTGATTTTTGGAACTCCACATATGCTTGTATGGAAAAGTTTAATCGGGTTTCATTGGGCAACCATTCCTGTTCCTATTGTAGATTGGTTTGCAGCAATAACTATAATAAGCATGATAGTTTTGCTTATTAATAGATATATAAATCCGGTATTAAAACTTATTAGCGGTCCGGCTGAAAGGTTTAACTGGCTTGTAGTTTTTCTACCTATGGTAACGGGATATATGTTAACACATCATTTATTCTTTCGCTACCAGGTGATTTTTTCATTACACATGCTAACAATAGATTTTTTGCTAATCTGGATTCCTTTTAGCAGAATATCTCATTTTATGTTTTACTTCTTTTCAAAAACAATACACGGCGCTCAGTTTGGCAAACGCGCAGTGACACCATAAGGAGAAAAGAGCTATGAATACAAACACAGTTTTAAATAAATTTGTTGAAGAAACCGGTGGTTGGGTCGCTTCACAATTAGAAGCTTGTACTCGTTGTGGTATTTGCGCAGATGCCTGTCACTTTTACCAGGCAACAGGTAACCCTGAGTATGCACCTGTTTATAAAATGGATTTATTACGTAGAGGTTATGAGCAAAGATTTACTCTTGGCGGAAAAATTAAACTTGCCGTTGGAATTGAAAAGCAAATTACTGATCAGGATTTAAAAGATTACAGTATTTTACTTTATGAAGCTTGTACGATTTGTAATAAATGTGCGTTGGCTTGTCCAATGGGAATTCAAATAGGACCGATTCTTCATAACATCAGAACAGGACTTGCAGCAGCTAAAATAATTCCGCAGGATTTAATAGATTCAACACAGAAACAGATCGATACAGGTTCACCTCTTGGTGTTAATAAGGATGCATGGGAAAGCAGAATAGAATGGATTGCCGATGAGTTTGAAGTTGAAATTCCTGTTGATAAAAAAGGAGCAAATACGCTTGTTGTTTTTACATCAATTGAATTGATGAAATTTCCGACAAACATTGCAGCTATTGCAAAAATTCTAAACTCTGCCGGTGAAAATTGGACTATCAGTTCAAAAGGAAGAGAAACAGTAAACTTTGGATTTTTTGAAGGCGATATGGATCATACTAAATTATTTATGAACCGTGTCTTTGATGGTGCAAAAGAACTTGGCGTAAAAAGAATAATGATTTCCGAATGCGGACATGCTTATGATGCTTTTCGCTGGACAGCAAGAAATATTATGGAAGTGCCTGATGTTGAAATTACTCACATCGTTGCTGTTACTGATGAATTAATAAATAGCGGTAAGCTGAAAATTAAAGAAGGTGCTTTCAATGAAGGCACAATAACTTTCCATGATGCTTGCAAAATTCAAAGAAGAGGTGGTCACATTCAGGAACCACGAAATATATTAAATAAGCTTGCACCAAAATCTTTTAAGGAGATGACTCCAAATAAAGAACAGTCACAATGTTGCGGCGGCGGCGGCGGTGTAATTTCAATTAAGGAAGCTGATCCACTACGTTTTGAAGCATTTGGGTTGAAGGTTGATCAGATGAAAGCTGTTGGAGCTGATACAGTTTGTATGACTTGCTCCAATTGCCGCTTACAATTTACTGACGGTGTTGCTCATTATAATTTAGATGTAAAAGTAAGAAGTATTTCCGAAATGGTTGCAGAAGCAATTATAGAATAAACTAAAAAAGGAGAAAGAAATGTCATCATTTAATATAACTCCTGTAGAAAAAGGAATTATGCGTTGTAAACATTCAGGACAATTTACCCCGGATGAAGTGCAAACATTGGCAAAATTTCTTGAAGATTATAAAGGTAAATTATTAGTTGATTTAACTGGTTCCTCATCGGATGAGTGTGCAAGAAATATAAAACATTTACGCCCGATGATGCCCACTGCTGCAATATTCGGAGCAGAACTTCCTGCTGATATTTTAGATGTTCCGGAAAGTTATTACACACACGAAGTTAAAATATTTAATTCAGAAGCCGAAGCTCTTGACTGGCTTCGTAATCAATAAGGAGTTCAAAAAATGGCAAATAGAATAGTCGTTGATCCTATCACAAGAATTGAAGGACACCTGAGAATCGAAGCCGAACTTGATGCAAACAATACAATTACTAAAGCATATTCTTCAGGTACGATGGTTCGTGGTATTGAAAAAATTTTGAAGGGAAGAGATCCGCGTGAAGCCTGGGCATTTACGCAACGTGTTTGCGGTGTTTGTACAACTGTGCATGCATTTGCTTCAATTCGTTCAGTTGAAGACGCCCTGGGAATTGAAATTCCTAAAGCAGCAAACATTATTCGTAATTTGATGATAGCCCAGCAATACGTTCACGATCACGTAATGCACTTTTATCATCTTCACGCATTAGATTGGGTTGACGTTGTTGCTTGCTTAAATGCCGATCCAAAAAAAACAGCAGAAATTCAACAATCGATTTCAACATGGCATAATTCATCACCGGCTTATTTTGCAGATGTTCAGGCAAAAGTTAAAGCAATTGCAGAAAGCGGTCAGTTATCAATTTTTGCAAATGCTTATTGGGGACATCCTGCATACAAACTTCCTGCTGAAGTTAACTTACTTGCAGTTGCTCACTATCTTGAAGCATTAGACTGGCAATCACATGCAACAAAAATTCATACAATATTCGGAGGTAAAAATCCTCATCCAAATTTTGTGGTTGGCGGAGTGCCGTTGCCGATTGATTTAGACAGTGATACTGCTCTTAACGCTTCTATGCTGTCTATCATTAGTGATTCCATTAACAACATCATTGATTTTGTTGATCAGGTTTATATCCCTGATTTGTTGGCGATCGCTCCATATTATCTTGAGTATGCGTCTCTTGGCGAAGGATTAGGAAACTTTTTAACCTGGGGTGAATTACCTCAGGGAAAATTAAATGATGTTGATAAATATTTAATTCCGCGCGGAATTATTATGAATCGCGACATAACAAAAATAATTGAACCCGATCCTCGCGACTTTGATAGGATGAAAGAATACATTGCTCATTCATGGTACAATTATTCTAAAGGTGATGGAGTTGGATTACATCCGTGGAGTGGTGAGACTGATTTGAATTATACGGGTCCGAAACCACCTTATGATTTTTTGAATGTTGATGAAAAATATTCATGGTTAAAAACTCCTCGCTGGAATGATACGCCGATGGAAGTTGGTCCGCTTGCAAGAGTTTTGATGATGTACGCAAAAGGCGATAAACAAATTACTGAATTGACAAATATGGTTCTCAAAAAACTTAATGCACCAATAGCAGCAGTTTTCTCAACGCTTGGCAGAACTGCCGCACGCGCAATTGAAACAAAATATTTTGCTGATTCACTTCGTACATTTTATAATGATTTGATTGATGCTATAAAAGCCGGAGACACCAGAACTTTTAACGATGAAAAATGGGAACCATCAACATGGCCTTCATCGGCAAAAGGATTTGGATTTATGGAAGCTCCTCGCGGTGCATTGGGGCATTGGTGTGTAATTGAAAACGGTAAGATTGAAAACTTTCAGCTTGTAGTTCCAACTACCTGGAATGCTTCACCCCGTGATCATAAAAATCAATCAAGTGCATACGAAATGAGTTTGGTTGGAACTAAATTAGCAGTTCCTGATCAACCATTGGAAATATTGCGCACTATTCATTCATTTGATCCTTGCATGGCTTGCGCTATTCATACAATAGATGCAACAGGTAAAGAAGTAAATAATATAACTACGGGATTAAATGTCTGCACGATGTAAATCTAAAAGCTCTTTGTAATTATTTCTGAAATGCTCCGTGTTATTAATAAGTAACATGGAGTCCTGCTAATAAATAAGAATCTATACTGAAAAGAAAATGGAAAAATTAATTCTTGGAATTGGAAATACACTAAATCACGATGAAGGACTTGGAGTTCACGCACTTGAGTTTTTAAAAAAAGAATTCTCTGACCGCAGTGACATTGAAATTGAAGACGGGGGAACACTGGGATTAAATCTTTTACCGGTTGTAGAAGGCTGTAGTCATCTTTTAATTTTAGATACGATTGATGCTAATAAAGATGCCGGTGCTTTGATAGAAATGCAAGGGAAAGATATTCCGATGTTTAAAGAAGTGAAAATGTCTGATCATCAAACAACATTTCAGGAAGTTTTGGGTTTCGCAAAAATACGCGGTAAACTTCCGAAACATTTATTTCTACTCGGCATTCAGCCGGCGGATACTACTCTTGGTGTAGGATTAAGCAAAATGGTTGAAGATACAATGCCTGCACTTGCAAATCGCGCAATTGAAATTGTTAATAATTGGAAATAGGATTAAAAATGAACTACAATAAAAAAGTTCCTGCCGATAGATATTACGATCAAGCAAATCATATCTGGCTAAAACCAAACATAGATAACACTGAGTTTGAAATTGGTCTTGATGAAGTTGCAGTTAAAAATATCGGGGATTTGGTTTATTTATCTTTTGATAATATTACAACTTCAGTATCAAAAGGAAATATTATTGGAAAGCTAGAAGCTTCTAAAATGATTGATAATTTATTAGTTCCGTTATCTGGCGAAATAATTTCCTTAAATGAAAATGTAATTAAAAATCCTTCGATAGTTAATGAAGACCCTTATAATAACGGCTGGCTATTTAAAATTAAACCATCAAACTGGCAGGTTGAAAAAGAGAATTTAATAAATCCTGATAACGCTGAAGAGTGGTTGATTAAAGAATTAAATTCTGTGCAAGATTAATGAATACGAACTGGAGAATTATTTATGAAGATGATGTTGATGCTGATTACGGATTAGCTGCCGATGAATACCTGTCTAAAATTGTGGGCGAATTAAAATCACCTCCGACATTGCGTCTTTACACATACAAATCAACTTGTGCGCTAAGCGGTAGATTTCAAAATATAGAGAATGAAATTGATATAGATTTCTGCAATCAACACGGAATTGCACTTAACAGAAGACCAACCGGCGGCGGCGCAATAATAATGGGTAAAGATCAACTCGGAATTGCTTTTGTTATTCCCGGAAGAGATGGCGATAATTACAGCCGTGCCCGTGAAATGATGGAAAGTTTTTCTAATGGAATTAGAAATGCTTTACGCAATCTTGGAATCAACTCTGAATTTAAAAGAAAAAATGACGTTGAAATTAATGGAAAAAAAATTGCCGGGCTGGGAATCTACAGACATGAATCCGGAGGTTTGTTATTTCATTCATCTTTGTTGATAGACCTTGACATAACATTGATGCTTCAGATACTTAAAACTTCATTTGAAAAATTTTCAGATAAAGAAGTAAAAACAATTCAGGGCAGAATTACAACAGTTAACAGCGAACTAAAAACCAAAGTTACGGTTGATGAAGTTCGTGATGCGATAAAAGAATCTTACCAAAATATTTTTAATGTCTCATTCAAGCACTCTAAAATTTCTGTTGAAGAAATAATTGGCATTAATGAATTAATTGAAAATAAATATTCGAAAAATAATTGGATATTTCACGAGTCTAATGTTGCAGATTCAGAAGGTACTGCCAAATTAAAAACCGATGCAGGTTTGATCGATATCAAACTAACTATTACAGGCAAGGTTATTAAATCAATTGTTATTGGCGGCGACTTTTTTGTTTCTGAAAATGCACTTGCCGATCTTGAAGCTCATCTTCGCTGGCATACAACAAATATAGATTCGGTTTCTAACACAATTCAAAAAGTATATTCAAATTATAACGGACAATTATCATCTTTACCCAAAGATAAATTAATTGAAGCTGTAGGCATTGCAATTAATAGATCACAACTAATGCAGACAAAAAAACAGATTGATCCTTATGGCTGTTTTGTAAATCCATCGCATAAGTATTCGAATATCAATTACGAAAGTAGCGATAAGAATGAATTTGAATTAATACGTGAGAATAATTTCGGCAATCAGATAACATTTAATGCTCCGGGATTTAAAAAATATCGTACATCAGAATATTCATCTCAGAATACAAATGAGTTTGTTTCTGTCAGCGTAACTGGAAACGTCTGCGCATTAAATTGCGAGCACTGTAAAAAATTATCTTTGAATGGAATGGCTTCGCTTCCGTATTATAAAAAGTCATTATTCGATTTAGCTAAAGAATTAATTGAACAGGGAACTAAAGGAATTTTAATTTCAGGTGGCAGTGATAAAACAGGTAAAGTTCCGCTAAAAAATCATATTAATGACATTATAAAAATATCAAATGAACTTGATCTGCATGTAAGTATTCATCCGGGGCTTGCAACCAAAGAAGATTTATTAACTCTTTCTAAAGCAAAATTGCAAGGAGTTATGTTAGATATTATCGGCGATCAAAAAACGATTAATGAAGTTTATCATTTAGATCGTAAGCCCGAAGATTATGAGGAAGTTTTGAAAAATATTGTAGAGCTTGGTTTACCTGCTATTCCTCATATTTTGCTCGGACATTATTTTGGTAAAATGGTTGGTGAATATGCAGCTCTTGAAATGGTTAAAAAATTTCCGCTTAAAATGCTCGTAATTATAATTTCAATGCCTTTGCCAAATACGGGTTTTACCGAAGATGCTTATCCGTCTATTGAAGAGATTGAAAAGTTTTTCAAAACTGCCCGCAGGGAATTACCAAACACTAAAATTACTCTGGGTTGTGCAAGACCGATGGGCAAAATTAAAAATGATATCGACCGCTTGGCAATAGATTGTGGATTGAATGGAATTGCTTTTCCATCAGATGGAATTGTACAGTATAGTAATTTGAAAAAACTGAATCACAATTTTATAGATTCTTGTTGCGGAGTTTATAATTAATTATTTATAATAATTAACGGAGTTTAAAGTGTCAGCAGAAGAAGTAGTATTAAAAGAAAATAAGACCAAAGTGTCCCCGGATTACGCAAGAATTAGTATGGCAGCAGCTATACAGCTTGGTTTAAAGGATGGAAAATTTTATCGTGATATTGAATGTGGCTGCATAAATCTTTTGCAGGTTTACCCGGAAGGTTGTTATGCGAATTGCAGCTATTGCGGTCTTGCACGTGAGCGTCCCGGAAATGCGGAAGAAAATTCTTTTATCAGAGTAAGCTGGCCTTTGTACTCTATGGAAACATTAGCAAACAGTATTGCTGATCTTGAAAAATCTAAAGGTGTTGGACGTGTATGTATATCTCAAGTGCATGATCCCAAGACTAATAAAGATATTTTAGAAATGGCTGGTTTAATAAACACAACCGCTCCGGATGTTCCAATAGCCGCATTAATAAATGCTTCCACAATGGATGAGGAAACTTTGCTGTTATTAAAAAAATATGGAGTGGATAAAATTGGATTTGGTCTTGACGGAGCAAGTGAACCAATCTTTAATAAACATCGTGGAAAAGAAAGACGCGGACCTCATACCTGGCAGAAATATTTTAAAATAATTTCTCTCGCACGCGAACTTTATGGACCTTATAATGTTAATTGCCACATAATTGTTGGACTTGGCGAAACCGACAAAGAACTTGCCGAAATAAATTTCCAATTATATGCTCAAAAGGTTGAAGTATATCTTTTTTCTTTCAACTCTGAACCGGGCTCAGCATTGCAAGATTGGGAGCGTCAACCAATAAAACGACACAGACGGGTTCAATTAATGAAATATTTAATTGAAAATAATCTTGCCACAGAAAATGATTTGTTGTTTGATGCTGAAGGTAACCTGATAAAAATAAATTTACCGGTTAATGTAATTGATGAGGTTATTGATAGCGGTTTTCCTTTTATGACAGATGGATGCCCTGACAGGCAAGGTGAAATGACGTGCAATCGTCCTTTTGGTTCATATAGACCGGGAGAAGAGTTTAGAGACTATCCATTTCTTCCCGAAGAACAGGATTTAGTTGAGATCAGAAATCAAATGGTGATTGAAGAAATTTTATAATGAAAGAATCAAACTCAATACGGATTTTAAATCTTGGCAAGATTGAATGGTATAAAACCCAAACTATTTATCATGCTTTAGCTGAATTGATGAATGTTGATTCTTCTGACACAATAATTATCTGCAAACCTGATAGTAAATATCTTTGCACAGGCTATCATCAGGATTATAAAAAAATATTTGATGTTGAATATTGCAAAAATAATAATCTTCCGATTGTACATAGAAAAATCGGCGGCGGCGCAACTTATCTTGATGAAAGCCAATTGTTCTATCAGTTTATATTTAAACAAAGTTCATTGCCAAAATCTTTTGCCGATATATTTTCTTATCTTCTTGAAATTCCCAAAATGACATTAAATAAACTGGGAATTGAGTGTACACTTAATTCCACAAACGAACTTGAAGTTGATAACAGAAGAATTGCCGGAACAGGCGGCGGATTTATTAATGATTCTTGCGTTGTTGTTGGCAATTATCTTTTTGATTTTGATTATGAAACAATGACAAACGTCTGGAACCTTCCAATAAATGAATCGCGCATCTTGGCAAAAAGAGCATTAACCGAAAATATAATTACATTATCACAATTAGACTCTTCAATATCAAGTAAAACTATTGAAGATAAATTTATTGAATCTGTAAAAGAGAAATTAAAATGTGATGTGCACTTCGATAATCTTACAGATGATGAAATTACTTTTGCTGATAAAATGAAAGATGAGTTAGTGATTGATGAATTGAATATTGAAAAAGAAATGTCCTCTTTTATTGAAAAACCTCTGAAGATTTCGGCAAATTCCTATATAGTTTTTGAAACATTTATGATAAAAGACAGGGCTGTTCAGTTTGCTTTCTATACAAATAAAGGAATAATAGTAGATGTTCAAACTGAAACTGAAATACCATCTTTAAATAAATTGAAAAAAATAATGCTTGGCTCAAACATAAACGATATAAAAAGTGCAATGAATTATTTTAAATTAAAATTCAGATCGGCGTTGGTTTAATATATGTTTTCAGCAATAAATAAATATTTGGAAGATCCTCTTTTACAATTTATGTATTCGGAAGTTCGCAAAGCAGGGGCAATAAAATCCATCTCGCTGGACTTAACATCAAAATGTAATTTGAGATGCGAAGGATGTTATTATTTTTCCGATGGAATGAATACAATAGTTAAAGAGGGAAGTGAAGCAGATTTTGATAATCTAATCCTGAATGAAAAAAAACGGGGGACCAACTTTGTTACAGTAGTTGGCGGCGAGCCATCATTAAAAATTGAAAGATTGATAAAACTCAGTAACAATTTTAAGATCAGTGTTGCTACAAACGGACAAATTAAAATACCGGCACAAAATCTTGAGGATATTTCAATAGGTGTTGCTGTATGGGGCAATCAGGCAACTGATTTGAGATTGAGAGGTAATTACCAGATTGATGTTTTTAATAACGCATTAAAGAATTTCAAGAATGATCCCCGTGCATTTTTTTATTATACAGTTCAACCGGATAAATATGATGAGATAGAAGAAGTGACGAAATTATGTATCGAAAACGGGAATAGAGTTTTGTTCAATTTTTTTAGCGAAGATAATAGAAATAAAACATTATATAATGATTCGGTAAATAATTTTGAGAAAGTTAATCAGGAAATTGTAAAACTAATTGAAAAATATCCAGAACAAATATTGTTAAGTTCGTATGTTTCACAAGTGGTTACAAGCGGTACACTTTATGATGGAAAGTGGGGTCATGATGTTTGCCCTAATTTTTCAATTGATAATGAATTAAATTTTACAAGAATGAAAAACGGAAATCCATACAGTCCGCATTTTAAATCCTATAATGCTGATTTTAAATCTACCAGAAAATGTTGTACCCGGTTGAATGATAGCTGTAATAACTGTTATGATGTATGGCAGCATTTTGCATGGATAATTATAAATCTGAAAAAACATCTTTGTTCTAGTGTAGAATTTACAAATTGGTTAAGTACTACTTATTTATTTTATTTAATCAATCGTTTAGTTGATCAGGATGCCGGATTTAAATTATTGGCGGAAATCCAAAAGAGAAGTTTAATTAACAATGGTGTAACAATATAAATTATGCACGAATTATCCATCGCTCAAAGTGTTATTGAAATTGTTGAAGATAACATTAAATCCCAACCATCAGGTAAAGTGAAAACTGTTTTCATGAAAGTTGGAAAAATGAGTAACGTACTTGTTGATTCGCTTGTCTTTGGATTTGATTCTTTGATAAGCGGAACTGAATTAGAAGGCGCTAAATTAGAAGTTGCAGAAATTCCTTTAAAAATAAAATGCAATGAATGCCTTGCAGAAACAGAACTGGAGAGATTTACTTTTATGTGCACTAAATGTAAAAGCACAAAAGTTGAAATAATCTCCGGTAATGAATTAACCGTAAGTGAAATTGAATTAGAATAACAGGAGTTAAATTATGAGTGTAATACAAGTTGAAAGAAAAGTTCTTGCAAAGAATGATATAATCGCAAATGAAAACAGAGCTTTGTTTAAAAAGAATAACAATTTTACTATCAATCTTGTAAGTTCTCCGGGAAGCGGTAAAACAAGTCTTGTTGAACGAACCATAAATTATTTGCAGAATAAATTAAAAATTGTAGTTGTGGAAGGTGATGTTCAAACTGATCTTGATGCACAACGAATTGATAAACTTGGTGTTCCTGTTGCCCAGATTGTAACAAATGGCGCTTGCCATCTTGAAGCTAATTTAGTTAAAGATGCTTTACAAAATTTAGATGTTGTTACTGCCGAGTTAGTAATAATTGAAAATGTAGGAAACCTTGTATGTCCCGCAGGTTATGATCTTGGTGAGGATATGAAAGTAGTTTTTGTTAGTGTTACAGAAGGCGATGACAAGCCGTTAAAATATCCGGCAATGTTCAGAAATGCTTCTGTGTGCGTAATAAATAAAATAGATTTGCTTCCATATTTAAAATGTAACATTGAAGAGCTAAAAAATAATGCTCTTTCAATCAATCCGAATCTGAAAATATTTTTAACATCTTGCACAACTGATGAAGGTATTTCTGAATGGTGTGAGTGGCTTCAAACAAATGTTAAGAAGTAATTACACTTTCAAAATACTCTCTAACTATAATAAGAAATGAATGATATTACGTTTAAGAATAAATATTTGTGGGGCAGTACAAGGTGTAGGATTCCGTCCTTTTATTTACAGACTTGCTACTGAAGCAAATCTTAACGGATTTATTCTTAATTCTTCCAGCGGAGTTTTGATTGAAGTTGAGGGAGAAAAAAATATTCTTGATAACTTCTTATTAAGAATTGAAAAAGAAAAACCAAAAGTTGCAATTATAAACAGCATGGAATTTTCTTTTCTTGATTCAACCGGTTACACAGATTTTAAGATTAGACAAAGTAGCGATGCCGAAGATAAAACCACTTTAATTCTTCCTGATATTGCTGTATGTGATGATTGCCTAAAAGAAATGTTTGATCCGGAAGACAGAAGATATCTTTATCCGTTTATAAACTGTACAAACTGCGGTCCACGTTTTTCTATAATTGAATCTATTCCTTACGACAGACCAAACACATCAATGAAAGATTTTGAGATGTGCGATGATTGTCGCCGCGAATACGAAGACCCTACAAACAGACGATTTCACGCTCAACCGATTGCGTGTCCAAAGTGTGGACCACATATTGAGCTTTTGGATAATCACGGAAATATGCTTTGTTCACACAATGAAGCATTGCTTATATCTGTTCAAAAAATAAAAGATGGGAAGATTATTGCGTTAAAGGGAATTGGAGGTTACCAATTAATTGCTGATGCAACAAACGAAAAAACAGTAAATGATTTACGCATCAAAAAAGGGCGTGAAGAAAAACCGTTCGCTTTAATTTTTCCTGATTTACAAAGCATAAAAACTGTTTGTGAAGTTTCAGAATTTGAAGAACGTTTACTCAAATCATCAGAGGCGCCAATAGTTTTGTTGAAAAGGAAATTTGATAAAATAAATTCATCCTTTAATATCGCTGATTCAGTCGCTCCAAATAATCCGTATCTGGGAGTTATGCTTCCGTATTCTCCGCTTCATCATTTATTGTTGTATGAATTAAATATTCCGATAATTGCTACGAGCGGAAATCTTTCTGAAGAACCAATTGCAATTGATTATGAGGAAGCATTAGAAAAATTATCAGGAATTGCAGATTATTTTTTAACCCACAATCGCAAAATTGTAAGACACACGGATGATTCAATTGTTCGAGTAATTTTGGGTAGGGAAATGGTAATGCGCAGAGCACGCGGCTATGCACCGCTTCCTTTAACTCTTCCGAATAAGGATGAAGAAATAATTCTTGCTGTCGGTGGGCATTTAAAAAACACCGTCGCTCTTAATATTGGAAACAACATTTTTTTGAGCCAGCATATTGGTGATTTATCAACTAAAGAATCAATTGAGACATTCGAAAATGTGATAAATGATTTTCAATCAATGTATGAAGTAACTCCGCAATTAGTTGTTACAGATTTACATCCTGAATATGTTTCAACCAAATATGCTAAAGAAAAATTTGATAATGTTATTTCAATACAACACCACGAATCTCACGTTGCAGCTTGCATAGCAGAAAATCAAATTAAGGATGAAGTGCTTGGTGTTTCTTGGGATGGAACAGGATATGGTTATGATGGAACAATTTGGGGCGGAGAGTTTTTTCATTTTACTGATTGCAGTATAGAGCATATTGCACAATTGAGACAGTTTTATTTGCCAGGTGGAGATAAAGCAATTAAAGAACCTCGTCGTTCCGCTTTAGGTTTATTGTATGAAATGTATGGTGATGATATTTTTGAAATGAGTTTTGATTTTCTGAATAGTTTTTCTAATTCAGAGAAAAATAATCTCAGACAAATGTTAAATAAAAAAATCAATACTCAAAGAACATCGAGTACAGGTAGATTATTTGATGCCGTTGCCGCAATACTAAATATAAATCATAAAATGAGTTATGAGGGACAAGCCGCAATGATGTTGGAGTTCTCAACCTTGCATGGAATTAACGAAACTTATCCTTTTGATCTTGTTAAAAAAGAAATTACAATAATAGATTGGGAAAAAACAATAAAAAGCATTTTAGATGATGTTCAAAACAAGATTTCATTAAATATTATTTCTACTAAATTCCACAATACTATGGCAGAAATTATAACAAATGTAGCTTTGCAATTTAAAATAGAAAATGTTGCATTAAGTGGGGGCGTATTCCAGAATGCTTATCTTTTGGAAAGAACTGTAAACAGATTGAATGCAAATAATTTCAAGCCATATTGGCATCAAAGAATTCCTACAAATGATGGTGGGATTTCTGTCGGGCAAATTTCTGTTGCGATGAAGTATAACAAAATAGTTAAAGAAAAGTAAGCTTAGGAGTAAAATATGTGTCTCGCTATTCCAGGTAAAATAGTTTCAATAGATGAAAATCCCGGCGCATTAAAAATGGCTAAAGCTGATTTTGCAGGTGTTACAAAAAATATCTGTGTTGATTGGCTTCCAGATGTTAAGATTGGAGAGTATGTTCTTGTTCACGTAGGATTTGCTCTTAACAAAATTGATGAACAGCAAGCCGAAGAAACTTTGCAGGCACTACGTGAAATGGGTGAAATAATTGAAGACGAATTAAAAAGTGATGAAGAAGTAATTAATGATCAAAGAAAAAAAGAAGATGATGCTTTTAAATAGAGTATAAAAATGTAAAATCAAATGATGTTTTAGATTTATTATAAATGATATAACAAAGAAAAGATTAATGAAATTCATTGATGAATATAGAGATCAGGATACGGCAAAAGTTCTTTCCAAAAAAATCCATGAAATAATTACGCGACCATGGACAATAATGGAAATATGCGGTGGGCAGACTCATACGATTATGAAATACGGCATTGAAGAGTTATTGCCTGAAAATCTTTCAATCGTTCATGGTCCCGGATGCCCCGTTTGTGTAACACCACTTGAGACAATTGATAAAGCAGTTGAGATAGCTTCACGCGAAAATGTAATATTCACTTCATTCGGAGATATGCTTCGTGTGCCAGGCTCTAAATATGATTTACTTTCGGTTAAAGCAAATGGTGGCGACGTCCGCATGGTTTATTCACCACTGGATGCTGTAAAGATTGCCGAGAATAATCCTGATAAAAAAGTTGTGTTCTTTGCAGTTGGTTTTGAAACTACTGCTCCTGCAAACGCAATGTCTGTAAAAGAAGCTCATCGTAAAGGATTAAATAATTTTTCTGTATTAACTTCTTTGGTTCTCGTTCCACCGGCGATGGAAGCTATTCTTGCTTCTCAGGATTCACGGATACAAGGATTTCTTGCTGCGGGGCATGTTTGCTCTGTTATGGGGTTTCACGAATACATACCGATTGCTGAAAAATATAAAATCCCGATTATCGTTACAGGGTTTGAGCCAATAGATATTCTGCAAGGAATTTATATGACTATAAAGCAACTTGAAGAAAATCGTGGTGAAGTAGAAAATCAATATTCCCGTGCGGTGGTTAAGCAGGGGAATGTGCCGGCTCAAAATCTACTTAATGAAATGTTTAAAGTGATAAATAAAAAATGGCGTGGCATCGGAACTATTCCCCAAAGCGGTTATCAACTTAAAGATGAATTTGCAAAATACGATGCAGAAAATACATTTGATGTATCAAATATTACAACTGAAGAATCACATTTATGTATAGCCGGAGAGGTTTTACAAGGTTTAAAAAAACCTATACATTGTTCAGCGTTTGGCAAAGAATGTACACCTGAACATCCAGTTGGTGCTCCTATGGTTTCAAGCGAAGGTGCGTGTGCAGCCTATTTTCATTACGGAAAAATTTGAGATTAATATGAACTCATTAGAAAATTATTCCTGTCCAATTCCAATTTCAGATTATGAAAAAGTAACATTAGCTCACGGAGGCGGAGGGACTTTATCCCAGAAATTAATTCAGAAAATGTTTTTACCTCAATTTGATAACCCACTTCTTAATCTGCAACATGATGGAGCGATCTTTGAAGTGAACGGCAACAAATTAGCATTTTCAACAGATTCCTACGTTGTAAAACCAATATTTTTTCCCGGAGGAAATATTGGTGAACTTGCCGTTAACGGAACTGTTAATGACCTTGCTATGTGCGGAGCAAATCCTTTATACATTTCAGCCGGCTTTATAATAGAAGAAGGTTTTTCTATGGAAGAACTTTGGCAGATTATTTTATCTATGAAAAAAGCGGCGGAAAAAGCAGGAGTACAAATTGTTACAGGCGATACAAAGGTTGTGGATAAAGGTAAAGGTGATAAAATATTTATAAACACTTCAGGAGTAGGTGTTATAAATGAAAACAGGAATATTTCTCCTTTAAATTGCAAAGCCGGAGACAAAATAATTCTAAGCGGTAAAATAGCACAACACGGAATCGCGATTATGTCTGCACGTGAAGGATTAGAGTTTGATTCGGAAGTTAAAAGCGATACGGCAGCATTAAACAAATTAGTTGATGAAATGTTTAACTCATCCCAAAACATTCATGTCCTTCGCGATCCTACGCGCGGAGGAATATCAAGCGCTTTAAATGAAATTGCACAATCATCTAATTTTGGGATGATGATTTATGAAAAAGATATTCCTATTGATGAACAGGTGAGGGCAGCTTGCGAAATATTAGGTCTTGATCCGCTTTACATTGCAAATGAAGGAAAGCTTATCGCAATTGTTGATCCTGCAGATGCAGATAAAGTTTTGGCTGTTATGAAGAATAATAAATTAGGATTAGATGCTTCAATAATTGGTGAAGTTAATGAACAAAATTATGGCAAGGTTATTATGAAAACGACAATTGGGAGTAAAAGGGTAGTAGATATGTTATCGGGAGAACAATTGCCAAGAATTTGTTAAGAAGAATATTTAAAGTGAATAAGAAAAAAACTAAAGCCCAATCTGTTAAGAGTTGGGCTTTGTTGAAATAATTATTTTTCTGAGACTTCTGAAAAATCAAGTTTTTTATTTTTGAATTAGTAAAATCAAGTTTTTTTGGGAGTGTAAATAATTTTGTGTAAATGGTTAAAGTAAGAAATTAGTTAAGTGCTGTGGAGCCCCGATATTCATCGGGATAAA
>JBAQCL010000055.1:0-86375 GCA_049294175.1 Ignavibacteriaceae bacterium
TTGCACCGCTGAAAAGATTGTTTGCATCTTTTAAACGATTATCCGCAATAATTCTTCCTTTAAATCCAACAGGACCTATTGAGCCCGCATCTGCACCGGAAATATCTTTTAATTCTTCTGGATGAGCGGCACGGATAGCTCCGCCCAAAACTTTTTCTAACTTTGTTTCATTAACTTCATCGTTTCCCTGCATAAGAATTAAAACCGGTTCGTTGTTTGAAATATAAATTCTTGATTTTGCACATTGGGTTTCATCAATTTTAAGGAACTCACAAAGCTCATCGATTGAATGAACATTTGGAGTTGATATTTCATAAATAGATTTACTTTCTGCATCTCTTTCAACGGCATCAATTCGTGAAGTTGCAACTTCAACATTCGCTGCATATCCGCATGATTCACAATAAGCAACAGTATCTTCTCCGGCTGCTGATTTAACCATAAATTCTTCAGAACCGGTTCCGCCCATTGCGCCGCTTGATGCACCAACAACAAAATATTTTATTCCGCAACGGTCAAATATTTTTCTATATGCTTTATCGTGCAGAGAATATGATTGATCAAGTCCTTCCCAGCTTGTATCAAAGCTGTAGGCATCTTTCATTAAAAACTGTCTTCCGCGTATAACTCCGCTTCTTGGTCTGGATTCATTCCTAAACTTGGTTTGTATTTGATACCAGATTTGCGGCATATCTTTGTATGATTTTACAACATTGCGTGCGTGGAATGTCATTATTTCTTCGTGCGTTGGAGCTAAAACATAATCACGATTCTTTATATGAAAAAGCGTATCACCAAAAGCTTCAACACGATTTGTTTCCTGCCAGATTTCAATAGGATTTAGCGCCGGTAAATGAAATTCCTGTCCGCCGATTGCATCCATTTCTTCGCGAATAATTTCCGATATCTTTTTTACAACTCTATAACCCAACGGAAGAAAAGAATAAATTCCGGCAGAAACCATTCTAACTAATCCCGCCCGAAGCATTAAAATATGGCTAACAACAACAGCATCGTTAGGGACTTCTTTAAGTGTTGGGACAAAATATTTGTTTAATCTCATACTAATCTTCTTAAATAGTTTTGTTTTATGTTAAAATTTGGTTAGAAAAATACTGATTTGATAAAGCTTATCAAAGCTTGAATATGTTATGTAGGATGTGATAAATAAATAAAAATTTTAATTTTATTTTCTTTATGTTCACTTTTAAAATTTAATTCATTTTGTAATTATTGAAAGTTATTTATGGAACATTCTGCTAATGTTGAAATACCGCTTTTAAGTATGCTGCCGTTTGTTTTAATGCTTTTATCCATTGCTATATTTCCTTTATTCTGGAACCATTTTTGGGAAAAGAATAAAAATAAACTGATGGTTGCAATTATTTTCAGCATCCCTGCAGTTATTTATTTATTAATGAGCGGTTTTTCTGAAAGACTAATTGAGACAATGTTGTTTGACTATATTCCTTTCTTAGTTTTACTTGGAGCTCTTTTTACTATAACCGGGGGAATTTTATTAACCGGCGATATAGAGGCAAAGCCTTCTATAAACACATTATTTCTGGCAATCGGGGCTGTACTTGCATCATTTATGGGAACTACAGGAGCCGCAATGTTGTTGATTCGTCCTATTATTCAAACAAATAAAGAGAGAGCTTTTAAAGTTCATACAATTTTATTTTTTATTGCAATAGTTGCTAACTGTGGTGGTCTCTTAACTCCACTTGGTGATCCGCCATTGTTTATGATGTATTTACGAGGAGCTCATTTTACATGGTTTTTCCATTTAGTTCCCGAATGGTTTTTTACAAATGCACTTTTAATAATTGTCTATTTCTTTGTGGATACTTTTTATTACAAAAAGGAACCTGCCTCTGCCATAAATAGAGATGAAGCAAACATCCGCCCGATAAAAATTGAAGGGAAAAGAAACTTTATATTTTTAATAGGAGTTGTACTTGCCGTTGCATTTATAAACGAACAATATCTTCCTTTTATAAATATTAATCCGTATTTCAAATTTTTAAGAGAGGCAGTAATTGTTTTAATGGCTTTTTTATCAATGCAATTAACACCAAAACTTTTAAGAACCTCAAACAATTTTACCTGGCACCCGATAGAAGAAGTTGCTTATTTATTTTTGGGAATTTTTATCACAATGGTTCCAGCTCTTCTTTATCTTGAAGTAAATGCAAAACATTTAGGAGTTCAATCCGTTAGCCAGTTTTATTATTACACTGGATTGCTTAGTAGTTTTCTTGATAACACGCCAACTGCTGTAACTTTTCATTCTTTAGCATTGGGGCTTGGAATCAATACCGGAACCCTTGTTGCCGGAATTCCCGAAGAACTCTTAAAGGCAATCTCAACAGCGGCAGTATTTTTTGGTTCGATGACTTACATTGGCAACGGACCAAACTTTATGGTTAAGGCAGTTGCTGAAGAAAACAATATTAAAATGCCTGATTTCTTTAGTTATATATTTAAATTTTCAATCATTGTTCTTTTGCCAATTTTTATTTTAGTACAATTATTATTTATTTAATCTTATGAAAATTTTCACAGCAAACCCATGGCATTCTGTCTCTGCCGGTAAAGAGGCGCCTCATGTTGTTAATTCAATTATCGAAATTCCCAAAGGTTCCAAGGGGAAATATGAACTTGATAAAGAAAGCGGCTTATTAAGATTAGATCGCGTGCTTTATTCTTCGGTTCATTATCCGGCTAATTATGGATTCATCCCGCGTACTTATTCCGATGATAAAGATCCGTTAGATATTCTTGTTATTTGTTCAATAGATGTTGATCCGCTTTCTATAATCGAATCAAAAGTTATTGGCGTAATGCACATGATAGATGATGATGAACAGGATGATAAAATTGTTGCGGTTGCTAATAATGATATGGCAGTAAATTATATTAATGACATATCGGAACTTCCGCCGCACACTGTTGTAGAACTAAGAAGATTTTTTGAAGACTATAAAAAATTAGAGCACAAACAGGTTGTTGTTGAACAATTCCTTGGGAGAGAAGAAGCCTACAAAATAATAAATGAATCTGTTGAGCTTTATGAAAAAATGAAAGATAGTTTAATTAAATAGTAACCGTTTAATGCAAAAGATAAAATTATAATTCAAAATCGAACGGAGAAAAATTACAAATCATCCGTCTAACCGCTCGATTAAATAAACCTTGTCGTTTCTTCTAACCAGAGAAGGAACCTTAAGCGTAACTTCATCTCCTCTTTTAGCTGTTGGATTTTCAACGTCATTTACTTTTATACTATCTAATTTAATTTCGATAACTCCCGTATTATCACCCATAATTAAAATTTCATCGTCAATGTTTATCGTTCCCGATTCCATTAATATATGGGCAACTTCAACTTCTTTGAAATAGTTCATTACTTTTCCCACATAAGATTTGCGGGTTGTTGCTTTGCTGCCGTTTACTCCGGCATATTCTTCAGAGCTTGGAACATCAAAATAAAATCCGGAAGAAAATCCACGGTTATAAACTTTCTCAAGTTCAGCAAGCAATTTTTTTTTCTTTTCTTCCGTAAGCTTTGATTCGAAGTAAAGATCAATAGCGCGCCGATAGACAGAAACAGCTTTTGCAACATACTCTGGGGCTCGTTTTCTTCCTTCTATTTTGAATGAATCAATTCCCGCTTCAATAAGCTGATCAATAAATTCAATTGTACAAAGATCTTTTGGAGACATAACATAATCTTCCCCGATGATTAAAGACTTTTCAATTGATGGGTCATAGACTTCATACTCTCTTCGGCAAGGCTGAATACACTCCCCACGGTTTGCGCTTTTACCAAACAAGTGGTGACTCATAAAACATCTGCCGCTTACAGCAATGCACATAGCCCCGTGGATGAATGCTTCAATTTCAAGATCAGTTTTAGCACGAATCCTTTTTATTTCTTCTAAAGAACATTCTCTTGCAAGAACAATTCTAACTGCGCCTAATCTTTTATAAACATCCGCTGCCAGTGAGTTTGAAATTGAGCTTTGAGTTGATATGCAAAAAGGAAAATTATGCTTAAAGCAAAGATCAGCAACAGCAAGATCGGAACATATAATTCTGTCAACATCGTTTTTTTTTGCTGCAATAATTATCTCTTCTAATTCAGATAGTTCTTCTTCAAAAACAATAGCGTTTAGTGTGAGATAAGTTTTTACTTTGTGCTCTTTGCAGAATGAAATAATCTCCGAAAGTTCTTCAACGGAAAAGTTGGCAGCTTTTGCACGCATATTCAGTTTATCTAAACCAAAATAAACCGCATCAGCGCCATTACTAACTGCAGCACGCAACATAGTCCAACCCCCTGCAGGAGCCATCAACTCGGGGAGTTTGGATGTAGGAAGTTGGGTATTGGAAATTGGTTTATATTCTTCAACTTTCATAGATGATATTTTTTATTTTCAGCAAGGTTCACTTCTTATTTAGATAATTTATGTATGCACTAAGTTTAGGAGTAAGAATATCACAAATTTCAGAAAGTTCTTGAAACTCAGATTCAGCTAAAATTTTTAATCGATTAGTTTTATTTATCCAATGGATCGTTTCATACAATGATCCTCTTGAAATTTTTGCAAACCTTGCTCTATCAGGATCACTCCCCTTACCATAACCTTCAGCAAGATTAGACCCAATACTCGAACTTGAATCAATTATCTGAATACCATAAGTCTTTTGAGTAATGTAATTCCATCTTACAACAATTTCCCAAATTCTATCACTCAACTTTTCAGCTAGTTGATATATTTCTAAATCTTCAAATTTTAATTTATTCATTCAAAATATTTTTCCTACATCCAACCACCAATTACCAATTACCAACCTCCAACAACCGACTTAGGCTTTTTCTTCCCAGACTTTTGCAACCTCTACAATTGTTTTAACAGCCATTTCCATATCCTGTATTGCAACCCATTCAAGTTGTGAATGGAAACTGTGTTCGCCTGCAAAAATATTTGGAGTTGGTAAGCCCATGAATGATAAACGTGAGCCATCCGTACCACCACGAATCGGGTGCATTATTGGTTTTATTCCCAACCCCTCCATCGCAATAACAGCATATTCGGTAACGTTTGCATGCTGATCCAAAATTTCTTTCATGTTTCTGTATTGTTCAATTACCTGGAATTCCATTCTGGACCCGGGAAAATTTTCAATGGTTTCTTCAGCAAGTTTTTTTAGAAAATCTTCATAATCTTTTAACTTACCGGATTCAAAATCACGAATTATAAATTTTAAAGTTGTGAGTTCTTCGTTACCATTAAACAATCCGCAATGAACATAACCTTCACGAGCGTCAGTTGTTTCGGGTGATAAACTGTCTTTGGGCAAGCTCTCAATAAAATGAGAAGCAATCTTAATTGAGTTGATCATTATATTTTTTGCATAACCTGGATGAATATTTTTTCCGAAGAATTTTATTACAACCGCATCTGCAGAAAAGGTTTCAGTTTCAAGTTCGCCTTTGCTTGAGCCATCAATTGTGTAGGCAAACTTTGCCCCAAGTTTTTGAAGATCAATTTTTTCCGTTCCTCTTCCAACTTCTTCATCAGGTGTAAAACATACTTTTATTTCACCATGTTTTATTTCCGGGTGAGTAAGAAAATAATTTATCGCATCTACAATTTCTGCTACACCGGCTTTATTGTCCGCACCAAGTAAAGTTGAACCGTCTGTAGTTATAATATCGTAACCAATCATATTTTTTAAATCAGGATTTTCATCTTCCTTAATTACTAAGTCACCGGTTTCAAGTTTTATATCACCACCCTGATAATTTTTTCTTAATACTGGTTTTACATCTTTTCCCGAAACAGCAGGAGAAGTGTCAACATGAGAGATAAAAGCAATTGTATCTACTTTTTTATTTGTGTTTGCAGGCAAAGTTGCCATCACATAACCCCATTCATCCATATGAGCATCTTTCAATCCCAATTCTTTCAATTCTTTAGCAAGATCACTCGAAAGAATTTTTTGTTTTTCGGTTGAAGGAAATGAAGTGGATTCTTCATCGGATTGCGTATCATATTTAACATATCTTAAAAATCTATCAACACATGTAAATTTATAATTGGAATCAAACATATCGACCTCTAATATTTTATTTAAGAAAAATTATTTCATACTTATAACACAAACTTAATAACCTCTTTTTAAAACTTTGTCCATATCGGATTTAATCATAACCTGAACAAGGTCTTCAAATTTTGTTTTGGCTTTCCATCCCAAAAGTTTTTTTGCTTTTGCCGGATCACCAATTAATAAATCAACTTCTGTCGGGCGATAATAATTAGGATCTATTGTTACTACAACATTTCCTTTTTTTAACTTTTGTGTAAAATCATATTTGTAAAATTTTGAGTTTTTACTAAAACCTATAAGCGACTTTGCTTTTTCAAAATCCACACCAGAAACAACACCTTTTTCATTTATTCCCTTTCCTTTCCACTCAAGTTCAACACCAAGATTATTAAACGTTAACTCTGCAAACTCTCTTACCGTGTGTGTTTCTCCCGTTGCAAGTACAAAATCCTCTGCTTTCTTATACTGAAGTATCCGCCACATTCCTTCACAGTACTCAGGTGCAAATCCCCAATCTCTCTTTGCCTCCAGATTTCCGAGAGAAAGACTTGATTGCAGTCCTGCTGCAATTCTTGATGCAGCACGGGTAATTTTTCTTGTTACAAATGTTTCGCCTCTTTTGGGAGATTCGTGATTAAACAGAATCCCGTTGCAGGCAAAAAGATCATAAGCTTCCCTGTAGTTAACAATTATCCAGTAACCGTAAAGCTTTGCAACTCCATAAGGTGAGCGGGGATAAAATGGTGTTTTTTCATTCTGTGGAACTTCCTGCACTTTGCCAAACAATTCGCTTGTAGATGCCTGGTAAAACTTTACTTTTCTTAAGCCAACTTCTCTAATTGCATCAAGAAAACGAAGAGTTCCAAGTGCATCAACCTGGGCAGTGTAATCCGGTATTTCAAAAGATACTTTTACGTGACTTTGGGCGGCAAGATTGTAAATCTCATCGGGTTGAATCTTTTCAAGCAGACGGTTAAGGTTGCTTGTGTCAACTAGATCACCGTAGTGAAGAAAAAGTTTCTTGTCTAACAGTTCACGGTTTTCATAAAGGTGATCAATTCTTCCCGTGTTAAAAGAACTGCTTCTGCGGATAATTCCGTGAACTTCATACCCTTTTTCAAGAAGTATTTCTGTTAAGTAACTGCCGTCCTGACCTGTTATTCCGGTTATTAATGCTCTCTTCATAAAAATTCCCTATTTATAATTTTCTTTAAAGAAATTATATGTCTTTAAGATTCCATCTTTAAGTTCTGTTTTATATTTCCAGCCAAGTGAGTTTAGTCTTGTAACATCCATTAGTTTTCTTGGTGTGCCGTCAGGTTTAGAAGAATCATATTTAATTTTACCTTTAAATCCGGTTATTTCGGCAACTATTTTGGCTAACTCTGTAATTGATATCTCTTTTCCCGATCCCACATTTATGTGTGTAATTCCATTTTCATAAAGATCTTTTGCGTTAATTTTTTCCATCATAAAAACTATTGCATTTGCAAGATCTTCAACATACATAAATTCGCGTAATGGTTTTCCGGTTCCCCAGATTGTAACTGTCTTTTCACTCCTGATTTTTGCTTCATGAAATTTTCTTATAAGCGCAGGAAGCACGTGTGAAGTTTCAAGATTAAAATTATCATGGGGTCCATAAAGATTTGTAGGCATTACCGAGATAAAATTACATCCATACTGTCGATAATAATTTTCGCATAATTTAATTCCCGCAATTTTAGCAATAGCATAAGGTTCGTTTGTAAACTCAAGATAATCAGAAAGAAGATATTCCTCCTTTAATGGTTGCGGTGCAAGTTTTGGATAAATGCAGGAACTTCCAAGAAAAACTACTTTCTCAACTTCGTTAAGGTAAGAAGCGTGTATAAGATTTGCTTCAATCATCAGGTTATCGTAAAGGAACTCTGCGCGATAAGTATTGTTTGCGAGTATTCCGCCCACCTTTGCCGCTGCGATAATTACAATCTCTGGTCTATAAAGATGAAAAAAATCTTCAACATCCTTTTGTTTACGAAGATCAAGCCTATCGATATCTTTTTCTACTATGTTTGTATAATTATGCTTTTGCAGCTCTCTTAAAATTGCGGAGCCAACCATTCCTGTGTGACCGGCAAGATAAATTTTTTTGTTTTGAAAATTGTTCATTTGTGTTAAAGTCCGTAATAAATTGAAAAATAAAATTCGTTTATCGTATTATTATTAAAAGATAAATTCGTTTGTTGTTTTGCTATTTTTGTTGTTTGAAATTTTAATTTTGCAAATAGCTCGTGAGTATATTCATATTTTATTTCTGCACCAAAGTATGAATAATTTTGTCTCAGCCCAAATAAAAACGGCGGCTGCGGCTGTATGTTGTACTGTTGATCGTAAGAGCCTTCTTCACCTTTGCGAATATATTGACCCCAAATCTTAGCCTGCAAACCACGGATAAATCTGTAATTAAGGGAAGCATAAATAAGATCAGTATTATTTCCCATCCAATGCCCGAGCGGGTAAGAGGCACTTTTATAATCTTGTGTTTGAATATAATGCCGGTAAACAAAGGGATAAATTTTTGTGTATTCAACAGTTGCAGTAAGATTTTCAATCGGCAAATCCGTTACAGAACCACCAAGCGTAAAGCCAAGTTGATTTCTTTGTTTTTGTGAATCAAACAATCCGCTAAGTGTAATTTCATCAATAAATAAAGTACTGTAAAGATGAGTATTTTTTATTTGTCCTTTTGAATTAACCGATAAAAAAAACTGTGCATTAGCACCGGCAGCATTTAATTGTCTGCTTATGTGATGATCTGCTGCTCTGAAAAACATAATAGGGATAAGATAAAGATATTCGAGTTGATCATCGTAAATGATAGATTCACCTAATGATAAATCAAGACCATTAGTTGGAGTTATAATCAACGAATGGTTTGCAATAAATTTATTTCGGTATGAAAAACTTATTGTTCCGTTATTGTTATAAAAAAAAGAACTTGAATCAGGAACATCAGATGAAAGCCACCCATGTATATAATTAAATCGTAGCCAATTAACAGGTTTAATGTCTAATCTTATAAAACCAAAAGACGGAGCTTTTTGTGAAAGTACAAGCAGACCGCTTTCCCCATATCCCCATTCCAAAAAATCTTTGCCAACCGCAAAGGAACCCCAGCTCCAATCAGTTGCCAAAACTGCTTTTGCTTCACTATATTCCATTTTGTCGGCAGAATAATTAATCGTGTTTCTATCAGATCGTGCATCTACGCCGGTAACGGGAGTGAAGTCCTTATACTTATCTAAAGAATTTCCTTTTTCCGTGTTGTCTCTAAAATCAAAACTAAATCCAATGTATTTGTCTAAGTATCCATAAGTATAAATTCCATTCCACGTGTGTGTAAAATTTTCATCATCGTGTGAACCAAATGTAACTCCGAGAATGGGACTTAAATTTATTGCGAATAGATCGTTTCTAAAACTAAAAAGTCTTAACCGGTTTCCTGCATCATAACCAAGCATAGTTAATTGAGATGAACCTATTTCGGTCTTATTTAGAATATCAAACTCCAATTTAAAATCTTTGCTAAAAAAATCAAGCTCTTCTTTTTCCAAAGATGTAAGCTGGTTAGATTTTTCAGATGCCTCAATTAATTTTTGTGCAATGTACTTCCTGCTCACTGGTCTTATCTGATCATCAAAAACAATAACTGATTTTTGGCTGAGTCGTGATAAAAATAAATAAACATCTCTGTTCAATGGCTCATAAACTACTTGAGCAATTACAATATAGCTTAGAGCCAAAAACAGAAATAAGGTTTTAAACATTCAGGTTCTCTTACTGATTGAAAAACTTTTTAAAGGTTTCCACAACATAAACCAATTGCTCATCGCTAAGCTCAGGATAAATAGGCAAAGCAATTGAAGTATCAGCAGAAAATTCTGAAATTGGAAAATCGCCTTTCTTGTATCCAAGACTTTCAAAGCATTCCTGTAAATGAAATGGAACGGGATAGTAAATTTCTGTTGCAATTTCATTCTTCGTTAAAAATTCTCTCATCGCATCCCGTTGTTCAACCCGAACAATATACTGATTATAAATGTGGTAGTTTTTCACTTTTGAATTTTTATAAACTGCATCAGGTAATAGAACTTTGTTATCTGAATCAAAACTAATCTTTCCGGTTTCTTTAGCTAATCCGGCATTAATAAAAAGCTGAGTGTATCTATCCGCATTCTGTCTTCTTTTTTCAGACCAGTTATCGAGATGAGGAAGCTTAACTCTTAAAACAGCAGCTTGTAAAGCATCTAACCTAAAATTGCCACCAATAACTTTATGGTAATATTTTGGTTCGCCGCCATGCACACGTTTTATAGTTAAAATCTTTGCAAGCTCATCATTGTTTGTTGTAACCAACCCACCATCACCAAAGCAACCAAGATTTTTACTTGGAAAAAATGAAAAACAACCAATATCGCCAATTGTTCCAACAAATCTACCGTCTTTGTATTGCACTCCGATAGCTTGTGCCGCATCTTCAATAACATAAAGATTGTGAGCTTTTGCAATTTTAACAATCTCATCAAGCTCTGCGCTTTGTCCGTAAAGATGAACAGGAATAACTGCTTTAGTTTTAGAAGTTATTTTTTTCTCAAAGTCTTTGGGATCCAAATTAAAAGTAACAGGATCATTTTCTGCAAATACAGGCGTAGCATTTAATCTTGATACAACTCCAGCGGTTGCGAAGAAGGAATATGTTGGGACGATAACCTCATCTCCCGGTTTAATATCAATTGCCATTAAAGCTAACAGTAACGCATCTGTTCCGGATGAAACCCCTATTGCATGTTTGCAGTTAAGATAAGTGCAAAATTCTTTTTCCATTGCAGAAACTTCGGGACCTAAAATAAAATATTGAGATTCGGCAACTTTTATTATTGCTTCATCTAATTCTTTTTTCAATGAATGATACTGAGGTTTTAAATCTAATAGTGGTACTCGCATATTATTTCCTTTTGAATAAAAATTAGTAAATAAAATCTTTTTCTATATTTTTAAAAAACTGAGCTTGAAGATCTTTTTCTGATATAATAGGATTTTCAACATTCCAGTCGATATTAAGATCAGCATCATTAAAAATTATTGCCCGTTCATGTTCTTTGCTGTATAATGATGTGCATTTATAAACAAAAATTGCTTCATCTGATAAAACTGAAAATCCATGTGCAAATCCCGGGGGAAGCCAAAGTTGCTTATGGTTTTCTTCAGAAAGTTCAGAAGAAAAGTATTTGCCAAAGGTTGGGGAGCCAAAACGAATATCAACAGCAACATCTAAAACTTTGCCTGATATAACATAACATAATTTTCCTTGAGCTTTTTCTCCTACCTGATAATGTAATCCACGTATTGTCCCTTTTTTTGATTTGGAAATGTTATCCTGAACAAAATCGAAATTTATTCCATTTGCCACAAAATTATTTTTGTTAAATCCTTCAAAAAAATATCCACGCTCATCATTAAATACCTTTGGCTTTATTAAAAGCAATCCATCTATTTCTGTTTTGATAACTTCCAAACTTTCTACTCCTCTTTTAGAATTCGTTCAAGGTAATTACGGTATAATGATTTAGGTATCGAATTTACCAACTGTTCAAACTGATTTTTATTTATAAAGCCTTTGGAAAAAGCAATCTCTTCGATACAAGCAACTTTTAATCCCTGCCGATCTTCTATAACGCCAAAAAAATTGGATGCTTGAAGCAAAGCTTCGGGAGTTCCCGTATCAAGCCAGGCAATTCCTCTTCCAATTTTTTCTACATTAAGCTCGCCGTTATTTAGATAAGTTTTATTTACATCCGTAATTTCTAACTCACCACGGGCGGAAGGTTTTAATTTTTTAGAAATCTCAATTACTTTGTTATTAAAAATGTATAACCCGGGAACTGCATAATGTGACCTGGGGTTTTTAGGTTTTTCATCAATTGAAATTGCTTTGCCATTCTGATCAAATTCAACTATTCCATATCGTTCGGGATCATTTACCTGGTAACCAAAAATTGTAGCGCCGGTGTTTTTTTTCAATCCATTGTAGAAAAAAGAAAGATCACCGTAAAAAATATTATCACCAAGAACCAAGCAAACATCATCATTCCCAATATAATCTTCCCCAATAATAAACGCTTCGGCAATTCCATTTGGCGCGGGCTGAACAGCATAATTTATATTCATCCCAATTGTACTGCCTGAATTAAAAAGTTGTTTATAAAGTGGAATTGTTTCTTCGTTTGAAATGATTAAAACATCTCTTATCCCACCAAGCATCAAAATAGAGAGCGGGTAGTATATAAGCGGTTTATCATAGATCAGAGCAAGTTGTTTACTGTAAACTTTTGTGATAGGATAAAGTCTTGAACCTGAACCTCCGGCAAGGATAATGCCTTTAACTTTTTTTGTTGAGTTCATTATAATCTGGCTTTATTATTAATAATTATACCATAAATATAAAAATAATAATG
Organism: Ignavibacteriaceae bacterium; assembly: GCA_049294175.1. Lineage (GTDB taxonomy): Bacteria > Bacteroidota > Ignavibacteria > Ignavibacteriales > Ignavibacteriaceae > IGN3. The sequence goes on from JBAQCL010000055.1 coordinate 12,618, forward strand.
CTATCAAACTGATTGGTTTTAAGCGCCGGGTATGCAAAAATTTATCTTATAGTAATGAACCTTTCAAAAGGAAAAGTGCAATTGAGAAATAAATTATTAAACCAACAACATCTACCATTGTTGCTACCAATGGGGCAGAAGAAGTGGCTGGATCCAACTTTAATTTCTTTAAGAGAAAAGGCAGCATTGAACCGGAAATAGTACCCCAAAGTACTACTCCAACAAGTGAAAGACTTACGGTTATTCCAATTAAAAACCAATGCTCACCATAAACAGCCGAAGTGGCTTGCCAAATTGTGATTCTCAAAAATCCGATAACAGCCAAAATAGCTCCTAGGCAAAAGCCCGTTATTAATTCCCGCTTGAAAACACGAAGCCAATCTTTTAAGGTAATTTCACCAAGCGATAAAGCTCTGATAACCAAAGTGGCTGCCTGTGAGCCAGAGTTACCACCACTTGAAATGATAAGTGGAACAAATAATGCCAAAACAACAGCTTTGCTAATTTCATTTTCAAACATTGCCATGGCTGAGGCGGTAAGCATTTCGCCTACAAAAAGTAAAGCAAGCCAGCTTCCTCTTTTTTTCAACATTCCCCAAAGAGAAATTGTTGAATAGGATTCTTCTAATGCTTGAACAGCGGCTAATTTCTGAATATCTTCGGTTGCTTCTTCTTCTGCAATGTCAAATACGTCATCTACCGTAACAATGCCGATAAGTATTCCGCCCCTATCAACAACCGGTAAAGCAACCCGATCATATTTTTTAAATGCTTCCACTGCAGTTTCCTGGTCATCAAACACATGCAGTGCAACAAAATTTTCATCCATTAAATCAAAAACAGTATCATGAAGCGGTGCAAGCAAAAAATCTTTTATTTTAACATCATCAATCAGCTTTCCTTTATCATCAACAACATAAACAATATTTAATGTTTCTTTATTCTTTCCATTTTCTCTAATGTAATCAAGTGATTCCTGTATTGTGAACGACGGTTTGACGGCTATATAATCCGGGGTCATCAATCTTCCGACACTATTTTCAGGATAGCCAAGAAGTGTTACCGCAACTTTCCTTTCCTCGGGCGAAAGTAAATGTATTAATTGTTTTGCGGCAGCGGATGGCAACTCTTCAAATAGTGCAGTTCTATCATCAGGATCCATCTCATTAAGAATTTCTGCAACTTCTTCTCTTCCCATTGATTTTAGAAGCTCCATTTGAGTATCAAAATCCATATACTCAAATGTATCGGCAGCTAATTCATTTGATAAAAGCCTGAAAATAATAACACGTTCTTTTTCGGATAGATCGGCGAGAAGTTCGGCAATGTCGGCTGGTGTCCAATCAGTAAGGATATCTTTTAGGATGCCAAGCTGCTTCTCGGCAATAAGAGATTGGATTTCTGGTTGTAATAATCTGCTTAGCATCGAAAAATCCTTATTTTAAAGAGAGCAGTTTGATTTTACATGATTTTGTTTGGGGATTATTTAGAAATTTAAAAAATCTCTTTGTTTGCAAATTTCAACTGGAAATTTAGGAATTACATTTTAGAATTAAAATTATGCTAAAAATTATTATTGATGAAAATATCGCTTTTGCCAGGGAAGCATTTGACCAATTTGGACAAATAATTCTTTTACCCGGGAAAAGAATTACCAATCAAGAATTACAAAATGCTGATGTTTTGATTGTAAGATCGGTAACGCAGGTTAATGAAGATTTACTTAAAAATACTGCTGTTAAATTTGTAGGCACCGCAACAATTGGAACAGATCACATTGATCTGGATTATTTAAATAAAAATAATATTGTTTTTGCCGATGCCAGGGGCTGCAATGCCTATTCAGTTGCGGAATATGTTATTGCCGCATTACTTTTTTTAGCAAATAAACTTGATTTAAGATTGAGTGAAAAAACAATTGGAATTGTCGGTGTGGGAAATATTGGAAGTAAGGTTGCAGCTTTTACAAATGCATTGGGAATGAAGGTATTGTTAAACGATCCTCCGTTGCAAAGAAATGGCGTCAAAAGAGAATTCCATTCTCTCAACAAAATCTTAAGAGCCGATATTATTACTTTTCATGTTCCTCTCATTAAAGAAGGTGTTGATAAAACATATCATATTCTTGATAAAGAAAAAATGGGTTTAATTAATAAGAATGCAATTCTCATTAATACGTCACGGGGACCGGTTGTTGATAATAAAGAATTGATTAGTGTTATAAGAGAAAAAAATCTTAAGGTTGTTTTAGATGTCTGGGAGAATGAACCTGATGTAAATCTTGATTTGCTTAAGGAAGTTTTAATAGGCTCCCCGCACATTGCCGGGTATTCCTGGGAAGGCAAAGTAAACGGCACAAAAATGATTTATAACGCATTATGCAATTACTTAAATGCAGAACAAAAATTTGATTTGGAAAATGATTTTATAGAGGGTTCGGATTTAAAGTTATTAGATTTTCCGGAACCGGAAAAAAGTTTAGATGATTTGGTTTCAAAAATATATAATATAAAAACGGATGATAATTTAATGAGGGAAATGATTAATAAAACAAAGCCAGAAAAAATATTCTACTTTGAAAGTCTAAGAAAAAATTATCATTTGCGAAGAGAATTTACTAACTATAAAATATCAATTGCTAAAGAAAAACTTTATTTGAAAAATACCCTGGAGCAGCTCAGGTTTAAAATAATCAATTAGATTTTTTATCAAGTTTAAACTCAATCGGAATTGTCATCTGGACTTTTACCCTCTGTCCTTTTTGTAAACCCGGTTTAAAGCGCGTATAATAAACCGAAAGTCTTGCCGTCTCATCACATCCGTATCCTATTCCTTCAACAACCAGGGCAGAAGACACTTCGCCATCCCTTTCGATAAACGCCAAAACTTTTACCGTTCCTTCTATGTTGTTCTCTTTTGCTTCCTGAGGGTAAATAAGTTTTTTATAGATTGTGTTCATTCCGCCAATTGGTTCAGGCATAATTTCTACATTCATATAATAAGCAGGATCATCATCCATAATTTTATTTCCATTCTCAACCGGCGGAAGAGAAAAATCATTTTGTTTGTTTGCTTTCTTCTTCTGCCTTTCTTTCCATTCAGTTAAAAGTTTTTGATAATCTTCTTCCCTGTATTCTCCAACCAAAAGAAAATCCTGACCTTTGCGAACGCCATCTTCGAAAACCACATCAACACTGTTACCTGTTGAATCATAGTAAGAAGTAATTCCTGATCGTTTCCCATTTTCAAGACTGAAAAGTTCTTTAGTTTTTCCATCTTCGTAAAATGTTGTTACTGTGCCCGTAACTTTATCATTTATGTAATTCCTCTTTTCTTTTGGATTTCCATTTTCCCAATAAAAGATAGCTTCTCCCTGGCGGATATTATTTTCATAAACGATTTGCGATTCAATGTTTCCGTTGGGATAATAGTTTTTAACTGTATCTTTTTGTGAGTAAATATTTGTAACAGCGAGCAGAAATAATGATATGCAAAAAAACTTCATTAGCAGATAAAACCTTTTTTAAAATTAGGTGGCAAAAGATAATATTTAATCTTGAGTTATAAGAGGCATAATTAAGGTTATGATAAAAATGAGAATTGCGATACTAAATATTAAATATCCAACTTCGTTATCATATTCAAGAAGCCCAATTTCACTTAATAAATAATGCCAATCGTGGTAAACACTGTTTCCGCCCAGTAATGGTAATCTTCGTGCTTGCGCATCTGCGGCATAAACTGAAATGTTTATAAAATTTTGACCCAGCCACAAAAGAGAAAATTGCATTCCGGTTCTATAACTGCTTCTAAAAAAGTAAAAAAATATTATTGAAGGAAGAATTATTTGCATTAAAGAACCGCCAAGAGTATAAATGTACCTGCCAAAAAACTTAAAAAATAAGTGTCCGGCTTCATGAATTACTAAATCAGCGTTATCAATAAATCCATATTGCCCGCGATTCAAAACCCAGTAAAGTGCAATTGGCAGAATGATGATTGAGGGGATCCATTTTTTAAATTCATCCCACTTTGTATGGGGCTTTGCTTTTTTTATACTTTGCTCAAATTCTGATTTTAATTCATCATCCATAAAATTTTTTTCTTTTATTTTCCGACTTTTTACACTCATCTGAACAGCAGTAATCATTTTCAATCTTACATTCATCACAGCAAATAAAAATTTTGTCGCAATTCACATTATGACAATTGATATAATTAGAAGTTGGCTTGTTACAAAAATGGCAAGAAGCTATGTGTTTTAGTTCTTCTTTGGTGTTAGGTTCAAAAACTTTGCGATCATCAAAAACAAACATTCCGCCCTCCCAGTAAGTATCTGGGAATTTTTGAATATAGTTTAGAATTCCGCCGTCCATTTGATAAACATCTTTAAACCCCTTTTCCCTCATATACGCAGATGCTTTTTCACAACGTATTCCACCAGTGCAGTAAGTAACAATAGTTCGTTCTTTATATTCCCGCAAGGATTCAACAACTTTTGACCACTCTCTAAAATGTGTTATCTGCGGAGTAATGGCATTTTTAAATTTTCCTATTTTACTTTCGTACCAATTTCTTGCATCAACAATTACAAAGTCTTTTCCACTTTCATAAAAATTGAGCAATTGTTCGGGAGTTAACTTTGGCGCTGTGTTTTTAAGAGAGGTGTTTTGTAATCCCGAATTGACAATTTCGTCTTTGACGCGGACGTACATTTTATTAAATGCTATTTTGTCCGTTAAAGTTTCTTTGAACCAGACATCATTAAATATTTTAATACTTTTTAAATGATTTTTATATTTTGAAATTTTTTCATCATCGCCAAAAACAGAGCCATTAATGCCTTCTGTTGCAAAATATACTTTACCCCGTATGTTATTTTCTAAACACCAATTAAGATGTTCTTTTGCCATAGCTTCAGGATCTTTAATCTCAATATATTTATAAAATGATATTACTTTATATTTGCCCATACTGTAAAAAAATAATTATTGATTTTATTTGTATCTTAATTTTTATTGAATGATTAAATAAATAGGTAATCAATCCGAGTTAGTTCTAGCTTTATAAGTTAAATCCAAATGTTTCAAGATAAGCCCTGCTTACAATTTTAAAATTTAGAAATAAATGTAATTTTTATTTTGGGATTATTTATAATCATTAATTTAAACATAATCTTTTGAATTTTTGTTTGATAGTTTTTCAAAACAAAATTATGGGCGGGAAATTTTTTAATAAATTAGTTTAGCTCTTTATATTCTTTTGAAAGAAGACTTGATCTGGAAGATTTTAAATCCTTATCAAATGTTACCAAAAAGACAGAGCCTTTATTTTTTTCGCTTTCAACATTAATTTGCGCATGATTTAACTCTATATATTTTTTAACCAGTGCAAGCCCCAACCCATTTCCTTCAAACTGTCTTTTATGTCCAACGTCTTCCTGTGAAAACGGACTAAAAATATTCCGCAAATATTCTTCACCCATTCCAATTCCACTATCTCTAATTTCAACATCAATCTTGTGACTTTTTAAAGTTTTAACAGAAATTTCAACATATCCCTTTAAAGTATATTTTATAGCATTATTAATAATATTTTGAAACACCTGGTTAACAGTATATCTATCAGCAACTATAAACGCTTCATTGCCATCTGTGCGAAACTTTAATTCCAGTCCCTTATCATCGCTTAAGGATTTAAACTCATTTAGCATGTTTTGCAAATCGGTAACCAGATTAAAACTTTCAAAGCTTGGTTTGTAATTTCCACTCTGAACAGAGGACATACTTAAAATCATATCAATAGTTCTTTGTAATCGTTTGCCGGCGCTTTTTACGGAATCAAAAATAATTTTTAATTCTTCATCATCGCCGGATACTTCATCAGCAAGCAAGGGAATGGAAGTTAAAATTACATTTAACGGAGTTCTTATTTCGTGAGACATTTGTGCAAGAAAGGCTGATTTTAACCGATCGGATTCTTCTGCTTTATTAAGTGCAGTTACTAATTCGTTTTGTACTTTTTTGATTTCAGAAATATCAAGTATCTGCATTACATAGTGTTTAACTTTTCCAAATTCATCCAGGATGGAAACAGATTTTACAATTACATCAATTTCAGTCCCCTCTCTCTTATATAATACCTTTTGCGTGTTAATATCTGCAACCGGTGTTCCATTATAGTCAAAGCCCTCAGCACTAAATCCTTCCAGATCATTATTGTCAAACAAATGCTTTATAGGAATGCTAATTATTTCTTCCCTTGAATATCCGAGAGTATCACAAAAAGATTTGTTTACACTCAGAATTTTTCCTTCTCTGGAGATTATTACAATGCCTATCGGTGCATTTTGAAAAACAAGTCTGAACTGTTCTTCGCTTTTTTGTAAAGATATTTCTGCTTTTTTTCGCTGATTTATTTCAAAATTCAGTTCAGATATTTTATCCTTAAAAACATCATGCAATTTTTTATTTAAAGACTCAACTTCCGATGTTGATTTATCAAGTTCAGATAAAACTATATCTACCCGATCTTCCAGCACACCTAATTGATCCTTATGCGAATCAGTTAATGATTTTTCTGATTTTGAATTTGAGATAGCGTCTAGTTTTTTGATAATTTTGTTTAACGGTCTAAAAGAAATAGAGCTTAAAAAATATGTAAAAACTATTCCTGCTGAGAGAATTAAAAGACTAAAAAGTGCAGTAAGTAATTTATTTTTAAATAAATTTCTGGCATCATCCCGGGAATCAAATCCCACATAAATCTTTCCTGCAGGATTCTTATCATAGCTGACGGGAAGAACTATACTAAATATGTTTTCATCCTTTGATATTCCCTCATAATCTTTTTTGGCAAGTATGTAAAAGTTTTTTTCGGCTAATTCAAGATTTATAGCGTCAAAAACTTCTCCCGAATTGTTTTCAACAACAAGGTAAATTCCGTCGTTTAGGTCTAATAAATTTTTAACACTTTCTTTATCTGCAAATTTTTTCTTTACAAATATTTGAGGGTTTTGTTCTAAGTAATTATTAAAAATAAATGCTTTATATCTGTATTTTTCCACCAACTGATCTTCAAATTTTGTTGTAGTATAAAAATAGATGAAGACAGAAATTATTATAAAGAAGAGAGAAAACTCTAACGTTAATTTTAATTGAAGTTTTTGAGAATGATTTTTCATATTTAAACAAATATCGGTCTGTTAATTTTATTTCTGTCTCAATCAAATGTTTGATGTGGTATATGTTTTATCAACTTAAGTGCCGACTATCGGTTATAGTAAAAACTCTGTTTTTTGTTAAATATTGAGGACTGCTGTGTTGCAGAATGAGAAAAGATTGCTTATTTCGACAAATATTACTGAAATTTAATTCATTGGATAATTATTTGACAAAGTTTTTATATAAGCTTTTACATCAATTTTTTTCTCGGTACCATTGTGATTTATATACCTTATTTTTCCATAAACAGGTCGTTCAAACCAGGCGCGATCGTGGACTCCGCCGATTGACCACGCTATTCCGGCATAACCATTTGGATCACGTCCATCAAGTTCATATTTATCATTTAAATAGATTGCGATCTTCAATGCATCTTCTGGCGATTTCGTCCATTCAAGAATTTTCTTTGCCCAATACATTCGCATATATCCATGCATTTTTCCGGTTGTCATCATTTCAATCTGAGCAGCGTTCCATAAATCATCATGTGTTTTAGCTGCCTTAAATTTATCCAAGCTATAAATAAATTCTCTCTCCTCTTTTCGATGTTCATTTAAAGAAGTTTTTGCTCACTGATGAAATCCACCAAATGAATCATAGTTTTTATTGAAGTAACAAAAATTATCGGATAATTCTTTGCGGACAATTAATTCTTCTAAAAAAGATTTTTTTGATTCAGTATTTCTCTTAAATTTTTCAACTTCGAGTGCAATTCTTTGTGCCGAGATTTGTCCGAAATGCAGATATGGTGAAAGGTTTGATTGTCCATCTTTTGTAGGATCGTTTCTCAGATCATTATAATTATCAAATTTATTTTTTAAAAAGTCATTGAACATTTTTAAAACAGCTAATTCACCGGGCTTTATTCAATCTACCTCTTTTACATCACGATTTATCTGTAAAGATTTATCAACACTATTCCAATCAATTTTATCGGATGAAATTTCACTCTTTTTCATTTTCTTCAGAATTGTATATTCATCTATAAATTCTATTAATGCTTTATGGATTTTGGGGCGAATTGTTCTGGCGGCATCCTCTTGTTTGTTTGAAACATAAAAACAGAGAACAATATTGTGTGCATCAACTTCGTAAAACGGGATCGAAATTTGTTTGGCAATTTCGTGTTTCCATATTCTTTTAATCTTTAACGGATCAAAATCCGAGATGAGAGTTGAAGCGTTGATTTTCTTTAGAAATTTTGAAATTTCTTTGTCCGATTTTCCAGAAGTTAAAAAAATGGAATATTGTGCTTTAACAATTCTATCTCAACCTCCTGTAATCCTTTAAGCATAAACCCATATTGGCGGATTGTTGCTTCCAGAAAATCAGGAACAAGATTAAATAAAACGAGAAGAGGTTTTTTATTTTCAAGTGCGAGTTGCTGTGCATATAATAAAGCCCAGTTGTCATGACCCAGCTGATCACGGCTCATCCAATAAACAACCGGACCATTTGTTTCATTTCCTTTTTGTAATAAACGAATTCTTTTTTCGTTAATCATTAAATCAAATTTCGATTTCTATTCCTACCGGGCAATGATCCGAACCCATTACATCCTGCATAATAAAAGCGTTCTTAATATTTTTTTTAAAATTATCCGAAGCAAAAAAGTAATCTATTCTCCAGCCCACGTTTCTATCTCTTGCACGAGTTTGCATATCCCACCAACTATATTGTTCCGGCTCATTGTTAAACAGTCTGAAAGTATCAAGATAACCCTGAGAAAAAAACTTATCCATCCATTCTCTTTCAATTGGAAGAAAGCCCGAGACTTTTGAATTTTCTTTCGGTCTCGCCAGATCAATTTCTTTATGTGCGGTATTTACATCACCGCAAATAACAAGTTTTTTTCCTTTAGATTTTAAGTCTTCCGCATAATTTAAAAATGCATCATAAAAATCCATTTTGTATTGCAACCTTTCGGGACTTGCTTTTCCGTTTGGGTAGTAGATATTGATCAACACAAAATTTTTATAATCTGCGATTAAAATTCTTCCTTCATCATCAAACTTTGGAATTCCAAATCCATGCTCAACTTTTAAAGGCTCCTGTTTTGAATAAATCGCAACTCCGCTGTATCCTTTTTTTACTATTGATGAAGAGAAATAGGATTTATACCCGTTGATATTTAACAATTCTCCAGATAGCTGTTCGGGATGCGCTTTTGTTTCTTGTAAGCAAAGAATATCCGGATTTGCTTTTAGTACCCAATCAATAAATCCTTTTTTTTGTACAGCGCGAATTCCGTTAACATTCCAAGAAAGAATTCTTAAAGTATTATTGCTCAAGTTTTATTCTCCTTCTATAATAAAAATTTTAGGACAAGATCACCGATAAAATAACCAACTGCTGCAACACCGAATCCAACAACGAACATATCAAAACCGCTTCTGAAAATTCCTCTGCCTGTAAAGAAACTTCTTGCTGCACCAACAGCAAAATGTGAAAGCATCGAAATTATAAAGGCAAGCCAAATTGCTAATGAGCCGCTAAAAAAGAAAAATGGAAGTATAGGAATAATAGCACCAATAGCAGTTGAAAGTCCTGTTACCCAACCTTCTGTAAACGGACTAAGAGATTTTGGTGTAAGCCCAAGTTCCTCTCTTACTTTATCTTCTAAAACCTGAGATGGATTTTTCATTGCATCTTCAGCTAACTTTTTTGCTTCATCTTTCTCCATTCCTTTTGATTCATAGATTAATGCTAACTCCTCAGTTTCTAATTCCGGCATTAATCTAATTTCTTCTTCTTCCATCTTCCTTTCGTGTTCGTAAACTTCTTTTTCGCTTATAGCGGCAAGGTATCCGGAAGAACCCATTGAAAGTGAATCTGCAATCATTCCCGCGATACCGGAAATAAGAATAACGTGCGGAGCAGCACTTGCGCCAATAATTCCGGCTATTAAACCGAAATTTGCGGTAAGACCATCATTAAAACCGTAAACAATATTTCTAAGCATTCCGCCTGATTCCGAACTGTGCCATGGTTCTTCTGTAACTTCGTATGCAGTCATAAGTTGATTTGCATGAGTTGCAGAATCACGTGCTAATCTAAGTGCAATGTTTTGTGTTTGATCTGAGTTGCTTGATTTATAAAGATTTAAATATGATTTAACTTCTGTGGATTCTTCTTTTAACATCATTCTGGATAAAAATCCGGGACCAATTTTTTTTGATATCCGGGCTATTGTTCTTGCTTTGAAAGAAGGAGAACCTTCGAAAACAGAGATATTGTTTTTCCCGAATAAATCTTTCCAGGCTTTTATATGTTTATCTTCTATTGTGGCTAATTGTAAATATATGCTTTTCCTTTTTTCCGGAATCTTTAATTCAGTTAAAGTACGATAAAGAAAAGCGGCATCTATTTCATCCTGTAAATGTTCCAGCCAAATTGATTTTGTTGCATTATCAATCATAAAATTTAAAAATATTAATTAGAAAATAATCGCCATATTTGAGTAACAAAAAAAGTTACAACAAATCCCATAATAATAGGAAGCAAAGTTGAAATCGCTGCCCACTTTATACTTTTAGTTTCTTTATAAATTGTATAAATAGTTGTTGAGCAAGGATTGTGAAGTAAACTAAATAACATCAAATTAATTCCGGTAAGTAAAGTCCATCCGCCGGCGTGCAGAATTGATGCAGTATCAGCAGCAGAATCAAGTTGAAACATAACCCCATTACCTGCGCCTAAGCCTGCAATACCTATATTTGCAACAGTAAGCATCAGGACTGTTGGGATTACAATTTCATTTGCCGGAATTGCAATTATGTATGCAAGAAATATTATACCATTTAATCCAAAGATAAATGCAACCGGATCAACTGCCTTGATAAAATGATTAGCTATAGAAACTCCATCAACACTTATGTTTGCAACAAGCCAGATAATCATTCCAGCCGGAATTGCAAAAACTATTGCGCGCCACAGTACAAAAATTGTTCTATCAATTAACGAGGTATAAAGTGTTTGTAAAATTTTTGGAGGACGATATGGCGGAAGTTCAAGGCTAAATGCTGAAGCTTCACCTTTTAATAAAGTTCTTGATAGTCCCCAGGAAACTATTAAACTAAAGGCTATCCCAAGAACGGCAATAAAAACAACAGCCGCTGCAGATAAAATACCGGCAAGATAAGCCGGAGCGGCACCGCCGATAAAAATTGTTGCAATAAGAATCTGTGTTGGCCATCTTCCGTTACATAAAGAAAAATTATTTGTGATTATTGCAATTAATCTTTCGCGCGGGGAATCAATTACCCTTGTTGCAACTACACCTGCGGCATTACATCCAAAACCCATTGTCATTGTAAGTGCCTGTCTTCCGTGCGCACCAACTCTTTTGTAAAGCGGATCCATATTAAAAGCTACCCGCGGCAAATAGCCAAAATCTTCCAGCAAGGTATAAACCGGAAAAAATATCGCCATCGGAGGAAGCATAACGCTTATAACCCACGCCATCGAAAGATAAGCGCCGTCAATTAATACACCGCTTAACCACCACGGCATAAATGAATCAGCAAATGTTTTTAATAACGGATGCAGAGTATCAACAAGTAAAGAAGCAATCATTCCGGAAGGAATATTTGCGCCTTCAATTGTAATCCAGAAAACAACAGCAAGAATAACAAACATAATCGGGAAGCCGAGATATTTGCTTGTTAAAATTTTATCTAAAGTTCTGTCTAAACTAAACGCAGGCTTTTTATTGGGATAAACGACAGCCTTAGCAGAAATTGCTGTGGCGTTTTCATAAATAGATTCCATTAATGTATCATGGAGATTTTCTCCGACTTCCCAGCGTAAATTATTTGCAGTTGCTAAAATTGATTCTTGTTTTAACTTGTCATTCATATTTATTCTTATCCTATTAAGCTTCTATTTCATTTAGCATAACATCTTTTTTCAGATTTCCCAGGTCGCCGGAACGAATTGCATCAATAATGCTTTGATCACCTTCGAGCAATCGTAAAGCAACCCATCGTAAATTAGGCAGGTTTGGAAATTCTGTTTCTATTTCTCTGCTTAATTTTTCTACAGCTGAATTTAATTCAATAGAATTTGTTTTTATTCGGTACGGTTTACAAACGTATTTACCTGTTGCAACTTGATGAATCATGTTAAGCAATTCATTCATCCCTTCCCCTTGTCTTGCAGATGTCGGAATAACGGGAATACCAAGCTCTTTTGATAATGTTCTGGCATCGATCTGAATACCATTTCTTTTTGCTTCATCCATAAGATTTAAACACAAAACCGCGCGATCTGTAATTTCCAAAATCTGTAAAACAAGATTTAAATTTCTTTCAACTCTTGTCGCATCAATAACAATTACAGTTACATCAGGCTGACCGAATAAAATAAAATCACGCGCAACCTCTTCATCAGTACTTGTTGATAAAAGCGAGTATGTTCCTGGTAAATCAACAAGCTTAAATTTTTTATCGTTGTATGCAAATCCACCTTCAGCACGGGCTACGGTTTTACCTGGCCAATTTCCGGTGTGTTGTCTTAGTCCTGTAAGATAATTAAACACAGTACTTTTACCTGTATTTGGGTTTCCGGCAAGGGCAACAACAAAATCAAAACTGTTCATGTCAATCCCAAGTTTTTTTAAATTGCCCATATTATGAACAGGACAATTAGCACAATTACTCAAATCTACATTAGACATCTTTACTTATTTCTCCTCATTAACTAAATATATTTTTTCCGTTTGTTGTTTACGCAATGCTACCGTTGTTCCGCGAACTCGATATGCAACAGGATCACCGGTTAAGCTTTCAAGCTCTGCTTCTATTTTTGTCCCCGGTACAATTCCAAGGTCCATCAATCTTCTTCGCTGCTGTCCGCGTAATGCTTTTGCGATTCCAAGTATAGTTCCTTCTTCGCCAATTTTTAAAGATGATAGAGATTTAAATTTTCCCTCAATTTTCTTTTCGAGTTGTAGAACTCCGACTGTAATATTTTTGGCAATCAGGGGAGAAAGAATACATTCTTCACCATTTGCAACAAAATTTACTCGTTTATCTGAAATCTCGAGCATTCGTATTTGCATTCCGGGAAATAATCCTTCGGCAATTATCTGACTGTAGATTGCCTGTGGTTCATCTTCAATGTGAATTATATTTGCAAATTCACCAGCTTTCATTTCCGTTAAAGATTTTCCATTTTTAACCGGAAGCTCGCCTGAAGCCGATGGAATGGGATCGCCATGCGGATCAAAAACAGGATTGCCGATTTGTGCTGCAAGTTGATCTGCCTGTTCAGGAGTTAAAGTGTGTTCTAATTCTTCAGCTTTTAAATGCCATTCGTTTTCTTTAACACTTGTTTCATCAGCAAGATATTTTTCCCACAGGCGATGAACTCTTACAACTCTTAAAGCATAAGATCTTCCCTCAGAAGTTAAAGTTAGATTATCTTTTTTTGCTAAAACAAGTCCCATTGATTCAAGTCGCGTGATAATATCCGTGGCATCATCGGCAGAGATGGAAAGATTGCCTGCGATTCCATTAAGCGTACAATTAATTCCGTTATACTCGCAATTGTAAAGATACTTTAAAGCATCTTCGATCAACGCTTTTTTGTTTGTGTATTTTGATCGCTTCCAAATTGCTATGATTCCTTTATCTGGATAAAACAAAACAGTTAAAAAAATCAAAGCGAGCAAGCCGATTATTAAAAGCGCTAATGGTTCATTCATTTCAACACCTATTTAATTTTTTCTACAAAAATGTTTGAGGCAATTTTGTTACTTATGTTAACTTCTTTATTGTCAATTTTAATTAAAATCGAACCGTCATATTCAAGTTTATCCTTTATGTAAATTTCTTTATCGAGGGCTATTCCTATTTTTGTTATGTATGATAAGAAATTTTTCACATCGTCATTAACGCGAACAACTTTTGCATAATCATTTTCTTTCAATTCGGTTACCGAAATAACATCCTTTGTGTTTTTAATTCTACCTTTTTTATCAGGGATAGGATAGCCGTGCGGATCAACTTCCGGGTATTCTAAAAATTTTTCTAAAAGATTAATCATTTCATCAGAAGTTGAATGTTCAAGTTTTTCAGCCTCTTCGTGGACTTTATCCCACGGCATTCCTAAAGTTTTGTATAAAAAAACCTCCCAAATTCTATGTCGCCGCAGCATATTTTTGGCATATGACTCACCTTCGCTGGTAAGTTTAATGCTTTTGTATTTTTTATAATCAACAAAGCCATCCCGTGAAAGTTTACGCAGCATATCCGTTACAGCAGCATTGGAAATTTCAAGTTTTGCCGCAAGGATGTTTGGCTTTATCTTACCATCATCGTTAAGATTACGGTAAATTGCTGTTAAATAGTCCTCTTGTGATGTGTTATACATTTAAGTTCTACTAATAAAATATTTAAGTATGCTTAAATCTACGTGATGATAAATAAAAAGGCAAAGGCTAAAGTTTTGCCTGTAAATTAAATCACACAATTTTTAGAATATTATAAATACAACAAAAGATCAATTATGATTCAATTCCTTTTCTTGCCAAAACACCATCAAGATAGTAATGCTTTACAACCTTCATTTCTGTAACAAGATCAGCAACTTCTAAAAATTTATCGGGGCAATAACGACCGGTTAAAATCAATTCAACGTTTTCAGGCTTCATTTTGATAAAGGTTAAAACTTCTTCATCATTGAATAGACCAAAATGGATTGATACACATATTTCATCGAGAATAATCAGATCATATTTACCGCTTAACATTTTGGCTTTCGCCGTTTCAAGCCCACGTCTTGCTTTATCCATTTCAACTTTGTTTGGCAATTCTTTGCGATAGACAAAATCATCTCCGGCAAATTGTTCTATTGTAATCCAATCACTCAGATGCTTAAGGGAATTTAATTCACTGTATGGGTATTCCTTCATAAACTGTGCGATGTAAGTTTTAAGTCCGTATCCCGCGGCTCTCACAGCCTGCCCAATTGCCGCTGTTGATTTTCCCTTCCCGTTCCCGGTGTAAATCTGTATAAATCCTTTTTCAAGTTTTGTCATATAAATAGTGTTGCAGTTTAAGTTTTAGAAAATTTTTTTAATTCAAAGATTTAAAGATGTGAGGGTAAACCATTCTTAAAAATCTTTTTCTGTTCACCTGATTCTTTAAAATATGCATAAATTAGAACTAAATATCGTGACTAATAATCTTATTTAAATATTGCAAGAAATTTACCGGAATAAAACCTATTTTTTGGTTATAAAAAACAGCGAGGACTAAATGTTTGAGATTATACTTTTACTTTTGATTGCCGGTATTACAGGTGGAATCGGGCGCTCGCTTGTTGGATTTAAAAAAGGCGGCTGTATTATTTCTATTGTTGTGGGATTTATTGGCGCTTATATCGGAACTATACTTGCGCGCCAGTTTAACTTTCCCGATTTCTTCTCTTTTGAAATTAGAGGAATAAGGTATCCAATTGTCTGGTCAATTGTTGGTGCCGCGGTTTTTACTGCCGTGCTAAGTTTGATAGTTCCAAGGAAAAACCAATAATTATATGATCCGCCTATCTACTGAATAACTGCTGAAGATAACGACTAAATAGCATTATCTTGGAATCTTTTTCTAATTATTTATTACCAAGTTATTAATTTTTTAGTTTCTTCATAATTTTACACGGTCTCAAAACGAGGGGAAAGTCAAAGGTTTGGTATATCAATTAATTTCATATAAATAATTTGGAACCTTAATTTTTATTCCCGAGTAATCCCCGTTCAAATCTGTCCATTGATCACCAACAGTTGCAATAATTTTATAACCGGCTTTGGTAAGATTTTCCCTAACCTTTGTTTTATAAACTTGCGATTTTAGTTCTTTGTCGGTTTCGTTACGCACAATCAAAGTATCAAATCCCGTATAACCCTGATCAATTAGATTTTTATACGTTGCATCATATTCGTCTGCATATCTTCCTGTAAGAAAAATAAGTTTTGCATTTTTTGATTTAAGAAAATCAAAAAGCTCTTTTGTTTGTTTGATAGCCGGCAGCTTTGCACTCATTACAAAATCCTGCACAATTGTATGATCGTATCCGAAATCAAGCCGTTTGCTTATTTCATAATTTGATAACGCCGTATCATCAACATCAAAAATTACTGCCGAGTTTTTATTAATCTCAATCTTACTAAACTTTTCTTTTGCATCATCCAATATTTTGTTCATTTCTTCATCATACTTGCCGGACTCATAATAATTTTGCACTCTATCTTTTGCCGTTCTCAGATTTAATATTTCATCCGATTTACAACCAATAAGAACAAAGGCAAGAAACAAACTAAAATAAATTTTCATTACAGTTGTTGTTTGATTTACTAAATATTATCCGTGTTAAATGTATCGCCCCGTCTTATGTCTCCGGAAGTATATCCTTTGTAAAACCAGCGTTTACGTTGTTCGGAAGTTCCGTGCGTAAAAGAATCGGGAACAATATAACCTTGCGCCTGCTTTTGTATTCTATCATCACCAACAGCACTGGCAGCATTAAGCGCTTCATCAAGATCACCTTCTTCAAGCAGACCTTTCATCTTATCTGTATAATGTGCCCAAACCCCGGCATAAAAATCAGCCTGTAATTCCAAGCGAACTGAATATTTATTGTATTCTTCTTCGCTTAACCGGGAACGGAGATTCTGAATTTTATCCATTGTTCCAAGTAAGTTTTGAATATGATGACCAACTTCGTGAGCAACTACATAAGCCATTGCAAAATCACCCGGAGCTTTAAACCTGGTTTGCAGATCATTAAAAAAACTTAAATCGATATAAAGTTTTTCATCGCCCGGGCAGTAAAATGGCCCGGTTGATGCGCCGGCAGTGCCGCAAGCAGATTGAACACTTTCTGTAAATAAAACTAACTTAGGTTCGCGGTAGCTTTCTCCAAGATCCGAAAAAATATTATGCCAAACGTCTTCTGTTTCGGCAAGTACAACAGAAACAAGTTGCGTCTGCTCTTTTTCTTCCGCCGTTTCAGAATAATTTGTAGTGGTAGATTGATCACTGGTTTGAATATTTTGAAGCAGTGCTGTTGGATCGCCGCCAAGCAACAGAACAACAAGAACAATAACGATCGAACCAATGCCGCCGCCGATAACTCCTTTTGATGAAAGACCTCGTTTGTCTTCAACATTGGAACTTTGTCTTCTTCTCTGCCAGCGCATAACGTTTCCTTTCAGTTGGTTATAAAAAGAAATGTGTCTTTAATCCATATATAAAATATGAATTAACCGTATAGATTTGCAAACAATAAGTTGCGGTAAATAAAATTTTACTATTACTTCTTATCTTTAAAAAAGAATAACAGCGGTCTTTCCAATCTTGCAGCCCATTCTGCTTCGTTGTGCTCTGCGCCGGGCGCGTAAAAATAATCTATGTCCTGTCCAATCACATAACCCTTTTTAGAAAGTTCAACAAACATTCTTTGTCCGCGTACAGAGCCATCCTCTCCGTGATCAATATAAAATTTCACTTTCTTTTTTGTTCCACCGTAATCCCTAACTTGTTTTATCCCGTTATCATTATTGTAGTAAAAAGAACTGGACAAACATCCCGCCATAGAAAAAACTTCCGGGTAATTCCACGCTGCATAAAAAGAAATCAATCCGCCCATTGATGATCCCATAATTGCCGTGTCTTCTTTCCCAGCTAATGTTCTGTAAGTTGAATCAATAAACGGTTTTAATTCTGTAACAATAAACTTCAGATAGTTTTGCCCTTTTTCACTCCAGCTATATTCATCAAGACGATCCTGAGTGTTATAAATTCCGACAACAATAATTTCTTTAATCTTTTTTTGCTTGATAAGCTTTGTAACAGTTTCATCAACCCGCCAGTCTTTGCCTGTGTAAGAAGTTTTGGGATCGAGAATGTTTTGCCCATCGTGCATATAAAGAACAGGATAACGTTTTTCTTTATTTTTCAAAGAGCCATAGTTTTGCGGAAGCCAGACAATTATATCTCTTTTATTATAAAGCGATGAAGAAAAAAAATCTTTATGATATTCTACACTACCTATAATCTCGTCGTTTTCTTGTAGGGACTTCCGTTGTCTTTTTTTGTACACTTCTGTCATATCTTTAGTTAACTTTCTAATTAATAATGGGTGCAAAGATAACAAGTTGATTTTACATATTGAATTATTCCGTTTTAGGTGGACTATTGTCTTTATTTTGTGGATTTTTGATATAGTAAATTTTAAAAATCTTTTTTAAACGGAGTTTGATCCTATGGCTGTTATAAGACCTTTCAAAGCGCTCAGACCGACAAAAGAAAAAGCCCAATTGGTTGCAAGCGTTCCTTATGATGTTGTTAACCGGGAAGAAGCAAGACATTTTGCAGAAGGAAATCCTTTAAGTTATTTACACATTACAAGATCAGAAATTGATTTACCTGATGCAACCGATGTTTACTCCAGGCAAGTTTATGCAAAAGCAAAAGAAAATCTTAATAAAATTATTGAACGGGCTCCATTAAATGTTGATGAAAAACCACATTTTTATCTTTACAGATTAATAATGGGTGGAAGATCACAAACGGGGATTTGTGCAACTTTTTCTGTTGATGATTATGATAGCGATGTAATATTAAAGCACGAAAAAACACGCAAAGCAAAAGAAGATGATAGAACAAATCATATTATAACAACAGAAGCTCAAACCGGGGTTGTGTTTTTAACTTACCGCGGTGTTAAAACTGTAAATGAGCTTGTTGATGAAACAATTAAAAATGTTGAACCGGAATATGATTTTACCGCTCCGGACGGAATTCAACACACGGTTTGGATTTTACCTGATGGATACATTCAGACTATAGAAAACGAATTCGCCAAAATAAATGAACTTTACATTGCTGATGGACATCACCGTGCAAAAAGTGCAAGCCGTGCGCGGGAAGAAAAAATGAAAGCTAATTCCAATCATAAGGGGGATGAAGAGTATAACTATTTTATTGCAGTGATTTTTCCGGAAGATCAATTAAAAATTCTTCCTTACAATCGCGTTGTGTTTGATCTGAACGGATTAAGCAAAGCAGATTTTATAGATTCCGTTGCGGCAAAGTTTACTATCACCTCAACGGCAGACAAAGAACCAAAAACAAAAAATACTTTCTGTATGTATATTGATAAAGAATGGTTTTTATTAAAACCAAGAGATTCTGTGTTTGCAAGTTTGTCTCTTGAAAAATCAGTCGGAGAAAAACTTGATGTAAGCATTCTGCAAAACTTTTTGTTAAATCCTGTGCTTGGTATTGATGATCCGAGAACAAACACAAGAATAGATTTCATCGGCGGAATACGCGGAACAAAAGAACTTGAGAAACTTGTTGATTCGGGTAAAGCAGTTGTAGCCTTTTCGCTTTATCCTGTTGGGCTTGATGATTTAATGAATATTTCGGATGCTGGCGAAGTTATGCCGCCAAAATCAACCTGGTTTGAACCTAAATTAAGAGATGGATTATTAACACATTTAATTTAATAGAGTTTTCAAAATTTAAAAGAAATTTTAATAAAAAATGAAACAAGTAATTCAAGAAATTCAGACTCAAATAAAAGATGGTCTTTTCACTAATGAGGCTTCTGTAATTCGCGGAATTATTAACCCAATTTTACAAAAATTAAATTGGCCAATAAATGATGTTCGTGTGGTTCGCCCTGAGTTTACACTTGAAAATCAGCGAGTTGACATTGCTTTATTCCATAATAACCAGCCTTTCATTTTTATTGAAGCAAAAAAAATTGGGGCGGCAGATGGAGCGGAAAAACAATTATTTGAATACGCATTTCATTCCGGTGTTCCAATATTAATTCTTACTGACGGTTCTACTTGGCATTTTTTCCTCACTGCCGGCCTTGGAACATACGAGCAAAGAAAAGTAAACAAACTAGATCTGATAGAATACGAGGACTTAGAACAGCTTTGTTCAAAGTTTAATGATTACCTAGAATATCAAAACGTAATTACTGGCAAAGCTCAAAAAATATTACAGAAAGACTATGAAGATATAAATCGCGAAAGAGAAATTATTAGAACATTACCCAATGCTTGGAGAAAAATTATAGATGAAAATGATGAGATACTCTTCGAATTAGTTGCAAATAAAGTTGAAGAACTTTGTAATTATAAACCTTCTATAGATTCTGTTTTCAAATATCTTTCGAAAATTAATGCTGAAACAAAGTATGTTGAACCGAGAGAACAAAAACCAAAACCTACCACAAAGTATGGAATAAAACCCTCTGGAAGTTTAGGCTTTACTAGAATTATAAATTGTAGTTTTGGCGGAATTAATCCTGGGAACAGGTGGGCAAATTTAATTACTACTGGAATTTCTATAGCTGTAAAATTGGGGCTTTCGATAAATGATTTACAAAGACACACTACTATTAATTTAATAAAAGGGGAAGAGCATGAACGAGGATTCAAGTTTGTTACTAAAACCGGGTTATCTTATCAGGGAATGGATGCTAATAAAACTTGGGAAAATGCTCTGAAACTTGCTCACTTAACTGGGCAAAAAATTTATGTGGAATTTGAATGGACTAGTAATCCACATGCTGCATATCCTGGTAAAAAAGAAATTTTGTTTTGGGAACCTTAATAGTTGAAGTTAAAAATACAATAAAAGGAAATTATCATGGAAAAAAGAATTTATAACTTTAGTGCAGGCCCTGCAATTTTACCGGAAGAAGTATTACTTGAAGCACAAAAAGATTTTTTTACTCTTCCCGGCGTGGGAATGTCAATCTTAGAAATCTCTCATCGTTCAAAAACTTTTGATGCAATTCACGCTGAGGCAAAAGAAGGAATCAAAAAACTTTTAAATGTGCCGGATGATTATGCGATTTTATTTTTACAGGGCGGTGCAAGTTTGCAATTTTCAATGATTCCGTTAAACTTAATGCCTCCTAAAAACAAAGCTGATTACATTTCAACAGGTAGCTGGTCTAAAAAGGCAATTAAAGAAGCTAAGAGAGTTGGAGCAGTTAACATTGTCGCATCAACTGAAGAAGGTGAAGGAGAAAAAAAATATTTTAAACGTATTCCAAAGCAAAGCGAATTAAAACTTGATGCTGATGCTTCTTATGTTCACTTTACATCAAACAATACAATTTACGGAACACAATGGCAAAAGGAACCCGAAGTTGGAAATGTTCCGCTTATTTGTGATGCATCCTCTGATATTCTTCATAAAAAAATTGATGTGAGCAAATACGGTGTAATCTATGCCGGAGCTCAGAAAAATATTGGACCTTCTGGTGTTGTACTCGTAATAATCAGAAAAGATTTGTTGGAAAGAAGTCAGGATTCACTTCACACAATGTTGAATTATAAAATCCAGGCTGAAAATGATTCGCTTTACAACACGCCAAATACTTTTGGGATCTATATCATAAAACTTGTTACAAAGCATTTGCTAAATATTGGCGGACTTGATAAGATGTATGAAATAAACAAGAAGAAAGCGGAAACTTTATACAATGCGATTGATAACAGTGGTGGATTTTATAAAGGTCACGCTGAAAAAGAAAGCCGTTCTTTAATGAATGTTACATTTAATCTTGCAACTGCTGATCTTGAAAAGAAATTAATTGACGAAGCGACTAAAGCCGGATTCAGCGGATTAAAGGGACATCGTTCCGTTGGTGGATTGCGCGCATCGATTTACAATGCATTCCCTACAAAAGGTGTTGATGATCTTGTATCATTTATGAACGATTTCCAAAAGAATAACGGATAAAATTAATATCAACGTCATCACGAGCGAAGCGAAGCAATCGAAAACAAAAATTCTTCGTTATCGCTCGGAATGATGACAAAAGGAATAAAATGAAAAAAATATTTATTGTTTCCGCCGTTTTATTAATAATAATTTCCTGCAGTAAAAAAGACGTGAAATTCGAAGCATTCAGTTCCGAGGCATTTGCTTATGATATTGGTGACGGCGCATCAGAAGTAAATGCAAGTGTAAGAATAAAAGGTTTTGTTCAAAACGAAAAAGATGGAAATTATTCGGTATCTATTTCTTATATCGTGGATTTGGTAAAACCGGATAACTCGATTGTTAAATCAATTTATAAAGATGTGCACAAAGAATCCGAGAAAGAAGCAATTAATGATATTGGGTTAGAAGCACAATTTGATCTTGATTCAACTTACACGGAAGGAAACTATTCGTTGGTTTTTAGCATAACGGATGATTTATCAAAAAATAATACAACAGCAAAAGTTAGCTTCGATATTTCAAAATAATTAAAACTGGCTTTCTTCATAAAATTGCGGGGGAATTAATTTTCTTCCCGCATAGCCTTTGTCTGCTTCGTGATAATATAAAATATCATCTTCGTCGCTTCTCCAGCAAAGATAAATTTCTTCGCCGTTCATTAGAGCCGGAAAATCTACAAGACCTATTTGAAAATTTGAATCCTTATAATAACAGCCAATCTCTTCAAGTTCTTTTAAAAATCCCGTAACATCGGAAGCAAGTTTTTTAACCCGTGCATCCTCTTCAACATCAGCACCAACTTCTTCTGCAATCAATCGCATTTCTCTGGTGGCTTGTAAAATATCTCTTACAATATTTTTTACCAGGGGCAAGGTTTTTCTCGCTTCCAACGGCGTAAAATATTTTATCTCGGTTGTCATCACTTTCCTGTTTTAAATTCGATCTAAAAATACAATTAAATTTTATTAAATAAAGTTCATTTAAGTGATATATACATTAAAATTAAGTTAAATTATTGCGAACCTTATTGGGAAAATAGTTATCTAACAGGTAACAAATTCATATTACTAATTTTATAGGTTAAACCATGAGCGATTCTTTGTCGGAAAATAAAAACAACGTGGGAATTGATTTTAAATTATATAAAGAAATTTTTGTCAGGCAAGTTGAAGAACCTAACCTACTTGATCAAAACGAGTTGAAGTTTTTTGAATACCGTAAGTTAAATTTGCAAAGAACCAATAGACTTGAAAAAACATTTGTTCCCTCAGACTCTTTAATAAATTTAGTTAGTAAAATTGACAAACATCAAACGTGGATTGTAATTACAGAATCGTGGTGCGGCGACTCCGCTCAGAATCTGCCGATAATTACAAAAGCCGCTTCATTAAATAATAACATTAACTTAAGAATTGTTTTACGTGATGATAATTTAGAACTAATAGATCGATATCTTACAAACGGCTCGCGAAGCATTCCTAAATTAGTTGTGTTTGATAAAGAAAATAATGAACTCTTTCAATGGGGTCCGCGTCCTGCCGAAGCACAGAATCTTTATAATAGACTAAAAAATGAAGAGGTGGAAAAATCAAAAATCAACAAAGAACTTCAACTTTGGTACGGAAGAAATCGTGGTAAAGAAGTTGAAAGAGAATTGATTACACTGCTAAACAAAGTATTAAATATAACAACAATTAAATAGTTATTATAAATTGTATTTTACCTTCGGGGGTGCTCTCCACATTTATATCGGCTTTGTGAAGATCAATTATCGATTTTACAATTGAAAGACCCAAACCCATTCCGCCCATTTTTCTGTTTCGGGAATATTCTGCACGGTAAAATCTATCAAACAATCTGGGTAACATTTCTTTAGGAATTGCTTCACCCTGGTTACTAAACATAATTGAGGTTTTATTATCGGACTCTTTTTTACATTCAATCAGCACATCTGAATTTTCTCTGCCAAACTTTATAGCATTATCGATTAAATTACTAACCGCTTGTCTGAATAAAGCGTCGTCAATCAGAATAGTTTCATCATCTAAAGTCTTACAATCAAAAATTAAATTTATCTTTTTTTTCGCTGCAAAATTTTGAAATGATTTTATTATGGGTTGAAGAAACAACTTAACATACGTCGGGGTTTTCTCTATACTGACTTTTGAATTTTCCAACTTGAACAAATAAAACAAACGATCAATAATATTTATTAATCTTAACGTTTCTTCATGATTGCTTTCAAGCACTTCACGATATTCTTCCGGTGTTTTTTCAGATCTTAAAGCAATTTCTATTTCTCCTCTTAAAATTGTTAGCGGCGTTTTTAATTCGTGTGAAACCGAAACTGAAAATTGGTTCATATATTCGATAGATGTTTTTATACGTTTAATCATTGTGTTCATTGTCGCTACCAAACGCCCATATTCATCCTCAAAATTTTCTCCTTCAATCATTTCATCCAAATTTTCAGTAGTAATCTTTTCGGTTTTTTGTGTGATTTTATCAATTCTTGATAATGCCCGGAAAGAAATTATTGAGCCACCGATTAAAGAAAGCAAAAAGAAAATCGGGACGATTATTACATAAAGACTTGTAAGACTATCAAGCGTTTGTGTAATAATATAGCTTGGAAAAGCAACTATGATTTCATAACCATCTTTTTTTAGATATGCCGCTCTAATATAATCCCTTGATAAAAGTGAATCGGCAAAAGTAAAAAGCGTTATTTCATTTTCTTTGGTTGATTTAGCTTTTATTTTATAATCGGATAGATTGGCAGTGCGAAAGATTATTTTATTATTATAGCCTACCTGTACAAAAGTGTTTGCCGGATTAAATGCAACTGCTTCATAAATTAGATCATAGACAAGTTCGGATGGTGAAGAATAAATTGAATCGGGTTTAAAGTCGCTTAGTTTAACCTCGCTTTCCTTAACAAAATGAAAAATCATATCAGCTTGTTTGCTTAAAGAAAGATCAAGCTCTTTATTCATTGATTGATTAAGATAGGTATATATCACCAAGCCAATTACAAATTCAAGCAAAAGGAAAATAAGGGAATACCACAGTGTGGTTTTAAATCTGGTTGTTTTTAAATATTTGTTAATTTTTGAAAACATTTTTAATTAAATGCTTTTTAAAATTCGGAAAGACAATTAAGGTAACTATTTTTAATTATCTTTTATTATATAGCCAACACCTCTTACCGTTTGCAATATAGGATAACCAAACCCTTTATCAATTTTATTTCTAAGTTTGTTTATATAAACATCTATTACATTGGTGCCGGAATCGAAGTGATAATCATAAACGTGTTCCGAAAGTATTGTTCTTGAAACAACCCGGGTTTTATTCCGCAAAAGATATTCTAATATAGAATACTCTTTTGGTGTTAACTGAATTTCAATATTGTTTCGGAATGCTTTATGTGTTTGTGTGTCAAGCTGCAAATCTCCGGCAGTTAAAATAACTTTTTTTTCAACTGAATTTCTTCTCAGCAAAGCCCTAACGCGCGCCAAAAGTTCATCAAATGCAAATGGTTTAGCAAGATAATCATCGGCGCCGGAATCTAAACCAAGAACTTTGTCATCAACATTATCTTTTGCGGTCAACATCAGTACGGCTGTTGATATTTTTTCTGTTCGTATATCTTTTAGAATTGAAATGCCGTCTTTAAAGGGAAGCATAATATCGAGAATAATCAAGTCGTACTCTTCGGATAAGGCAAGTCTGGTTCCTTCTTTACCATCTAAAGCAATATCAACGGAATAATAGTCTTCTTCCAATCCTTTTTTAATAAAGGTCGCAACTTTTTTTTCGTCTTCAACTACAAGAATTCGCATAATTAAAATTAATAATAAAAAAGGAGAGATTTTATCTCTCCTTAATATTAAAAGTTAACCTTTCTTGTTATTGCTTTGCCTTGGTTTCGGTTTTTACTTTTTCTGTTTTTGTTGTTTCGGTTTTCTTTACCGGCATTTTATGATGTTTTATTGTCGTTTCAGACGATTTTACTTTTTTCTCTGTTTCTTTCTTCACATCTGTTTTTACAGTTCCCATATTGGACTTTTCAGTCTGTTTGACTGTCCCGGCTTTTTCCTTTACATCGGCTGTTTTGGTTTGAACATTTTGTTCGGTTTGTTTTACTGTTTTTACAGTGTTTTTTGTTTCTTTATTTTGTGCCAATGCTGTTGAATTGACAGCAAAAGCAATCATTATAATTGAAACTGCGAATGCAAATAACTTGGTTTTCATTTTTAAATCCTTTCAAATTTATTTTTAATGATTTTCTTTATTTATAGTTCTTAAAAACTTACAGGGTAAACTTATTTACCCAACATTAAGACTGAGTTAAACTCAGATTAATAAAAATTAATCTTGTCGCTGGATATTTCATCATTTAGAAAATTTCTGAGAGATGGAACCGGATCATTATTAAGCTCGCACTCAACATTTTTTGCCCGACAAAAATCTTCTTTTGCCCCTTTAAAGTCACCTAAATCCGCTTTGATAGTTGCACGATTAAATAGTGCAATTGCATAATTTGGATTTAGTTCGATGGCTTTGTTAAAATTTTCAAGTGCTTCTTTAAGTTGCCCATCGTCTGCCTTATTTTGCCCCTTTGATGTTATAATAACGTGCAAATATTAGTTCCAACTCCGGATACTGAAGGGTTTGCCCAACAGCCTTATTGAAATATTCCATTATTTCTCCTTACTTAAAGTTAGATTATGTTAGCTTTTATTTTCACTTGCAAATTAAGAGCAGCTTATTAAAAAAAGATTAATGGAAAATTAAAAAATGTTAATATATCCCTTTATCGTGCTTATAGTTTACATGTTGTTATTTAAATTTATGTTATCGGGGATTTTGAATAATCTTACAAAATCTTAAAGACTTTTTCCTTACTTTTGTACTTAATAAACATAAAATCCCAAAACAAAGAGAGAATAAATGAGCGAACAACAACCATTGAACACGGGCTATAAATCCTTCCCAAAAAACTATTGGGTTGTGATTATGATGGAGTTTTTTGAACGAGGCTCTTACTACGGAATGATGAGCATACTTTCTGTTTATATGACCGATCAACTTTCTTATACAAAAGAAAGCGTTGGAATTATAAAAAGCACTATTCAGCCTATGTTATACATTCTTCCCATTTTGTTTGGAGCAATCGGAGATAGATTCGGATATAAAAAAGTTTTAACCTTCGCATTTATCTTTCTGGGACTCGGATATTTTCTAACAAGCCAGACAACCGAATATCCTATGGTCTTTGCCAGCTTAATTATAATGGCTGTTGGCGCAGGCGCATTTAAACCTATGATCTCGGGCACTATTGCAAGAGCAACAAATGAAAGTAATAGTACGCTTGGATTTGGAATTTTTTATTGGTCAATAAACCTGGGTGCTTTCCTATTTCCATTAATTTTGGTTCCCTTTATTAAAAATACTTTCGGTTGGCAATATGTTATGCTGGCTTCTGCAATAGCAACGGCATCAATGCTTATTCCGACATTCCTTATCTTTAAAGAACCGGAAAAACCGAAAAGCACAAAATCCCTTGCGGAGGTTTTAAAGGGTGCCGTAATGGTTTTAACGGATGTTAAGTTTATTGGATTAATCGTGATTTATTCGGGCTTCTGGATTTTATATTTTCAAATGTTTGATTCTGTTTTGTGGTATGTTCAAAAATATGTTGATGCAACTTCGCTTAATAACTTTGTAAATAGTGCGCTTGGAGCAATAGGAATTAATATTAATTGGAAATTTGATGTTGAACATGTAACCGTAATCAATGCCGGAACAATTATTCTTCTTCAAATAGCAGTATCAAACATTGTAAAACACACTAAAGCTCTGCCTACAATGATTGCGGGGATTGCAATGGGAACGATTGGAATGGCAATACTTGCAATCAACACAAACATCTGGATTTTTATGTTTGGCATTACAATTTTTTCAATCGGTGAAATGACCGCACATCCAAAGTTTATAAGTTACGTAGGATTGATTGCGCCGGAAGATAAAAAAGCACTTTATCTTGGTTACTCGTTTTTATATGGTGTAATCGGAAGCTTTATCGGTGGAATTTTGGGCGCAAATTTATATGTCCATTTTGTTGATAAATTAAATCAACCCAGCACTTTGTGGATTATTTTTAGTATGATAGGAGTTGTAACCATAATCGGTCTATTAATTTATAATAAGTTTGTAAGTAATCAGAAATCGGCATAAATGATTGTTAAACAAAAAACTTTATATGCTTATTTTTGAGAAATATGTTGACGTTTTTTTACAGAAATAGAAGTTTGTAATAATAGAATTAAAAGAATTATTATACTTTAAGATATATTTGCTTAATTTTCGTTTAAGTAGAAACTTTAGATTTAATCAAGTTTGTTTTTGTGTCGAAGTCATCTTTAAAAAATATATGGAACCCAAATGAATAATATAGAGTGGGAATGGAAAATTGGAAGAGTTGATACAACAAAAAGATTTTTTGAACTCAAATACGGCTATGATCCCGCTCCTGTTGCACGAATAGGAATTGGAGATAATAAAAATTTTGTGGTAGAATTTTTATTACAGCCCACAACCGGAATTGAACAACGTAAAGAAATGTTTAACGAAATAGTTTATGAAATAGAACTTTATCTCATAAACAATAACGAGCCCGACCCTCTTTCATATATGATTAATCACACTTATAAATGTGCAAATATTTACTCAAGGGTTCATTGGCGATATTACCCGAATGGCTCAAAGAAGGAAATCGTTTTAACAAAGGAAAGCCGCATTAAAAATTTCAGTAATTCTTTTATGGGTTTTTTTGCTAAAGAAAAAATAACAACGGAAAATTAACAGCCTGATAAAATGATTCTATTTATTATCAGAACCGGACCCCCTAAAGAACGCTATTCAGAAAATAAATATTTATATATTTTGTTAAACTTTTTGAGAAGTTTTTGTAATAGGAGGAAGTTATGAAAATATTTATTAAAAATTTTTTGTTCCTCAGTTTTACAATATTTTTTTTCTTCTTAGTTGGTTGCTCGCCATCCACAACAATTACCAAAATTTATTTACAGGATATTAAAATATCGGGACCCATTAATCAAACCCCGATACATTTGACAGACAGTTCTGATTCTAAAATTACTATATCCCCGCTAATATCATTTGGCAACAAAAAATCTTTACGCGGTAAGATTGATGGACATACAAAGGTAAACGCCAATGGTTTCTTTCAGATTGATACTGTTTTTAATGATGATGATACCTTTTACTTCCAAGAATCTGCAGGAGCTAATAGCTATCAGTTTACAGGTAATAATTTAACATGGAACATTGCAGAAGTATTTACTGCCGTAGATATTGATTTTCAAATCTCAAAACACTTTGCATTATTTGGCGGGGTTAATTATTCGCTTGCGATCAAAAAAGGACTGTGGGGCGGATTGTTTGGATTAGGCTTGCTGAGTACAGGTAAAAATTCAGGAATTAGAGTAGATATTGGATTAAACATTCAGGAAATACCTTATGAGGCATATACTATTGCCACCGTTGATTATACAAGCTCTTCAAGTTCATTTAATTATGTTGTTGATTATTACGATGTTTGGAAAAAAACTCATTTCAATCCATTTATAACTTTAACAGCCAACACCACAAATCCTGATTGGATATTCAATATTTTTGCGCAGGCTGGCTATAACTCACAAGGCTTGGTAGATTTTTCTCCTGAAACTCAAATATATCACAACGCATTTTACACCCCAAATGTGTATATTACTGAAGACCTAAGAGGAGAAGCAACGGCAGGGGTAATAAATTTTACTCCCGGTTTGTTTTATAATGTTGGAACTACTGGACGCGTTGTTTTGGGAGCCAGGTTATTTTGGATAACCCAGCTAGAAAATATAGATAACTCTTTTTACTGGATGCCAGTAGTACAGTTTAATTTTACACTATAGATTAAAGAGTGATGTTTTTAAAAGTTTTTTATATCAAATACCTTTTAATTTTTTGTGTTGTTGTTTTCTCAAATTCCCTATCTCTTACATAAAACTTTCTTATCTGCTTAAAGGGTGGTAATTCTTTATTTGTTTCCTTAATTGCATCTGCGATAATTGAATTAACAAGCTCGGGAGTTATTGCTACTTTATTCTTTTCCGAATATTCAATAAAAGCTTCAGCATCGGTTACAATCTGTACGGCAATTACTTCGGTATGCTTCTCGTCCTGTTCACCATAAACCATACATTCCTGCACAAAAGGATTTCTGTTAAGTATGTCTTCAATCTCCTCCGGAAAAACATTTTCACCGTTTTTAGAGATTATAACATTTTTTTGTCTGCCATTAATATGCAAAAACCCATCTTCATCAAAATATCCGATATCTCCTGTTTTAAACCAGCCATTTTCAAAAGCATCATCCGTAAGTTTTTGGTTTTTATAATAACCAACCATAACGCTGTCACCTTTAACGTATATTTCTCCGGCTCCATTTTCATCAGGTTTATTTATTTTCACCTCAAGTCCCGGCAATGGTAAACCGGCGGCATTATCTTTAAAACTATATAAGCGATTTAATGCCACGATAGGTGAAGTTTCGGTTAATCCATAACCCTGCACAAAATTAAAACCAAACTCACGTAAACCTTTGGCAATTAATGGATCGGGAGCTGCACCGCCAGCTATAAATAATCTTATATGTCCGCCAAATTTATGATGAAGTTCTTTAAAGATAAGTTTCTTAGAGCTTTTCCATCCGAATGATTGAAAAATATTTGTGAGCGTAATAAGTGACGGAATTATTTTAGATTTTAACTTATCTTCCTGTATTCCCTTGTAAATCTTTTTAAACATTTTATCATATAACAGCGGAACACCAAGCATAATTGTTGCTTTAACCTGCTGTAAATCATCAACAACTGTTTTTAGTGAGCGGGCATAATGTGCTGATCCGCCTGCATATAAAGGACAAAGCAACCCACAGGTGCATTCATATTTATGATGAATAGGAAGAACTGAAAGAAATCTATCTTCGGATGTAATTTTAATCATACTTGTCATAGCCATTAGATTAGCTGCAATATTTTTTTGACTTAACATTACTCCTTTTGCCCGCCCAAGAGATCCTGAAGTAAATATAATTTCAGCCATCTCTTCGGGATCAACAAAGGGAAGCCTTTCAATTGATGCATTTTGTCTTTCAATCATTTGGGGCATTGAAAAAATGCCGTCTTTATTTTCTTTGGAATCCATATTAATGTAATACTTCAGATTCAACAACGAATCTCTTTTCTCTTTCATCAAAGGCTCTAAACTTTCAGAAAAAACTATTCCTTTTGCTTCCGATTCATGTATTATATTCAAAATTTCATTTTGACTAAGATTTTTATCAATCGGGACAATAACCATGTTAAAACACATTGTAGTAAAATATGTTAACGACCATTGTACCCGGTTTTCGCTTATTACTGCAATATGATCTCTTTCCTTTAAACCAATATCCAAAAGTGCTTTACCAAAACGGATTATATAATCATGTAATTGTTTAAAAGTAACGCTTGATATTGGATTTGGGGACAAATCTTCAAGTGCAAGTTTGTCTTCAAACATTTTTGCCGATCGCAATAACATATCCTGTACAGATGTTATCGCTGGAACCTGGTATGTAGGGTAATCTTTAACCATTATTAATCTTTCTTATTTTATAATACTTTTTGAATTGAAACTGCGCCGCGTAAATCATTTAAATTATAGCCAGTCGCTTTATCGCTTGAATATTTTTGATCTATTATTGCTTTTACGTCGGGCAAAATAAAGTTACTCTGCCCGTGACAATTTAAACAAGGTGCCTGTACAATGATTGGTTTTAAAAAATGTATTGTTCTTGTATTTTCTTTTTCAGTAATCTCGATAAATTCTGTTGTATCATTTAACATCCCGCTTGATTTTAGTTCTTCAAAATACTTTAAAGCTTTAGATTCAATTTCATCGGGAGAATTATTTGGGTTTCTGTTCTTAAAAGAAACACGCTTTATGTAAATTCCTTTTGTAATCCCGAATTTATTTGTTAAGATTTGGGCCGTATCAGAACAGACAGCAACTGCCGAAACTATTCCGTTTGTCTGAATCTCTTTTATAAGCACAGATTTTAGGGATTCTACAAATTCTTTAGAATTGGCTCTAAGATTTGCTTTCTGTTGTTGTGTAAGATTAGCTTTTGATTGGTTGCCGCATTCTAATAAAAAAATCGATATAATTATTATTAACAATAACACGGATCTTTTCATAATAATCTCTCCTGCTTTACTGCAAATTAATCAAATCCTGCTTAAAATTATATAACTTTTACTAAAAGAATAATGAGGATTATTTTGTTACTTACACTAAATATTTTATACTGCTATGAAGTTTGCCCTCTTTCAACTAATAATTTTTTTGGTTACAAATCATTTCCCCAATTATTCGTGCATTGAAAGTAATAAAATAATTTTCCATTATATGTTTAATAAAACTATCATCAAATAAAAAGGACTATATTATGAAATTTGTCTTGGGAGGTATTGTTTTAATTATTGGACTTATCTTCTTGATGTTTCCGACCAAATCTTACAAAGAAACCATTATAAAACCTAATTCTATTCTTTCTGATTCAACAAAAAAACAAGGAGCAACAATGAACGATAAAGTAATTAAGTCTGACGAAGAATGGAAAAAAGAATTAACCCCCGAACAATACAAAATATTACGAGAGAAAGGAACTGAAAGAGCTTTCACGGGAAAGTACTGGAATAATTTTGAATTAGGAACATATGTTTGCGCGGCATGTGGAACTGAATTATTTGAATCAGACACCAAGTTTGAATCATCATGCGGATGGCCAAGCTATTTTGAACCAATAGACAGCAGCCGGATAATTTATAAAAAAGATAAAAGCTACGGAATGGATAGAACTGAAGTTATCTGCGCAAAATGCGGCGGTCATCTTGGTCATGTTTTTGATGATGGACCACCTCCAACGGGGTTACGTTATTGTATAAATTCCGGCGCCATGAAATTTATAAAAAAAACAAAGCAGCCTTCTTAAGTTTTTCATCATATCTTACAAAATAAATATCTAAAAATAACCGAGGTAAAGTGTGAGTAAAATAAATACCAGCAATGAGCAAACATCCAATAAAAAATCCAGCTGGAAGTTTCCGCGTACCTTCTGGACAGCAAACACCGTAGAACTTTTTGAACGTGCAGCTTATTATGCTGTGTTTATATCAATAACTCTTTATCTTTCCCGCATTGTTGGCTTTGATGATATTGAGGCTGCCTGGATTGGCGGTATTTTTTCTGCCGGACTTTATTTTTTACCCCCATTTAGTGGAGCTTTAGCAGATAAAATAGGATTTAGAAATGCAGTTATTCTAGCGTTTACATTATTATCTATTGGATACTTTGCGCTTGGAGCCTTGCCTTATAGAACCGTAGTCATTCCTTCATTAGTTGTGCTGATGTTTGGCGGTTCATTTATAAAATCTATAATCACCGGTACAGTTGCAAAAACAACCACACCCGAAACTCGAGCTAAAGGTTATTCCATTTTTTACGGAATTGTAAATGTTGGCGCTTTTCTGGGAAAAACTTTTGCATATCCACTTAGAATTGAGTGGGGACTCACTTCAATCAATTTTTTTTCTGCAGTGATGAGCGTTATTGCGCTTGTGATAGTTCTCTTTTTTTACAAAAATGTTAATACTGCCGGAGAAGGCAAGTCACTTCAAGAAGTATGGGCAGGATTAATTAAGGTTGTTACTAATGTACGATTACTGCTTTTAATTTTTATTGTTACCGGTTTTTGGATTATACAACATCAACTTTATGCTACAATGCCCAAGTACGTTTTAAGAACTGTTGGAGAACATGCATCACCGGAGTGGATTGCCAATGTTAATCCTGCTGTTGTAATGACTATGGTTGTAATCATAACCCATTTAATGAGAAAAGTAAAAGCTGTTTCATCAATGGCAATTGGAATGTTTCTTATGCCTGTTTCAGCTTTGCTTATGGCTTCAAGTAATATTCTTGCTTCGTTCACCGGTAATTCCGTCTCTATCTTCGGATTATTTTCCGCACATCCGATAACGGTAATGCTAATACTGGGAATAATTGTCCAGGGATTGGCAGAGTGTTTCATTTCACCACGTTACCTTGAGTTTTTTTCTTTACAGGCACCAAAAGGTGAAGAGGGATTATATCTTGGTTTTAGCCACCTTCATTCATTTTTATCTTCAATATTGGGATTCGGTATTTCCGGTTACTTACTAACCGCTTATGTTCCTGATCCCGCTACTTTAACAGCGCAACAATTAGTTACGGCTTATGATAAGGCTTATATGGTTTGGTATTATTTTGCCGCTATTGGGCTTACTGCCGGAGTTGCGTTGTTATTTTATCGCCGGTACTATGGAAGAAAAGATTTAAAATTAGCTCGCGGATAAAAAATTAGAAAATAACTTGAGAGCTTAATAAGCAAAAAAAATCCGTGCAGCTATTAACTGCACGGATTATAATTACAATGAACAACTACTTTTTAGAAACCGAGTGTAAGAGTAAATACATGGTTTCCATCAAAATATTTAACAGGGACATATGCATAATCAACAGAAAGATCAATGCCGCTATACTGTTTCAGATTTAATCCTGCCCCAAGTGTATAATCTTGAAAGATATTTGGTGTGTTGTCTGTTGATTGAGGTGAAAACAGATATCCGCCTCTAACATAGAATATTTCCTTAAATGAATATTCAGCACCTATTTTATAATCATCATATGCATAATTATTATTTTGGAAAGTGCCAGAAATTGATACTGAATTTTCATCGTCTATTTTCCTTTGATAAGTTAAACCTATCGATATTTCTGATGGTAAATCCGCAGACGCACCATCTACACTAAGATATGTAGGTCCTCTGCTTGCGGTTGGATCTGTTACGTTATAAAAAAGACCATTACCACTATATTTCATAGGAGTTCCTAAATTTTTAACAACTACTCCTAAATCCAATCCCGGTACTTCAAGCATATCCCTATATTGAACACCAAAATCAAAACTGAATCCAGAAGCTGAAACTCTATCAATAGTTTCATTGATTAAGTTCAGATTGACTCCGATTCCTATTCTATCAGTGAGTTGCTTTGAATAAGTTAACCCAAGTACAAAATAGGTGGGACTAAATGTAGCTCCTGTCCCGTCTGGTTGATCCATTGTTGTTACATTTATGTCCCCAATGTTAAACGATCTGAACGATATGCCCAAAGTGCCTAAATCGCCCATTTTTCCACTTGCTGCAACTTGACTTATGTTCATATCTGCGATATAAGAACGATATGAAAATAAAGCATTAGCTACATTTGGACTAAAGTCTAAACCTGCTGGGTTCCAATAAATAGCTTCCAGCCCAGTAACATTTGCAATCGGGGCGCCTGACATAGCAAGATATCTTGCGCCAACCGGAATTCTTAATTCCGGTGCACCTGCAGTACCTGCACGATTTTGACCACCACCGAATGTTTCAATGACTGAGAAGCTCAACATCAGAATTATGAACACTATTCTTTTCATTTGAAACATAATTTCCTCCGAATAAATTAAAATTTTATTAAGGGACAAGCGGAAAGACGCTTGTCCCTTTATTTAAATATCAATATACTTTTAACATTTGTTGTTCTTGTATAATAGCCAACTTTAAGATCTTAGTAGTTCCCAAATCTGGCATATCTACGTAAACTATATAAACACCACTCGCAACCGGGTAGTTATTATCATTTGTTAAGTCCCAGGTATCAAACTGCCCATTAGTTGAAACATGATTTATTGTTTTTACAAGAACACCACTTAAATCAAATATTCTTATAATCGCATTATCCGGTAAATGATTAAAAGTTACATACTTGCTAGTCGGTGATGTTTCTCTATACTGGTATCCATAATATGGATTTGGAAATACATTTATTTTATCAACCTGGCTCTTTACAGTTGTCACAGAATAAATGGACCCATTGGTATTGAATGTAAATGTATCAGTTCCTGGAAGTAGTGGGTTATCAAAGTTTATTCTAAGAACATCACCAGGTTTAAATGTTGATCGATAAGGTACAACACTCCAAGTACCATGATCAGCTACTGTTTGTCCTGCAGGATCAATTGGAGTATTAGCATAAGGTGTATTAACTAACCACAAATATTCTCTGTCATTGGTATTCCATACTTTTCCGCCATCTACAGTTGGATTGCTTGATCTATCCCACATAACTGCGTTAATTTGTTCGTTAGCATCTACGTTCCAAATTTCAAATGGAACTCTAATCGTAAACGGTGCACCGCTACCTGGATTCGGATTTAGTGGATGATTAGCTATATCATATCCACTAGCACCAAATAGAGTAATATATTGGCCACCAGATTTAGTAATCTGAATTGTATTACCGTTACCTAGTGTGGTATCTCCTAACACCCCAGTCCATCTAAATTCTATATCCTGTTGTAACTGAGCAATATCTGTTGTACCGCTTGCCCCAGGTGCATATCCAGCAGGACCTAATGATGTAATTGCTAGACCATCTGCGTAGCCGAAAAATATAAAGTTGGTTAATATAAAGTTAGCGCTTGTCCATCGAGAACCTGAACTCATCTCTGTTCCATTTACTTGTGGAGGGTTAATAGTCGAGAATGTAGTTGGGGCTAACCAGCTACCAGATACATTAACCCGGAAACCATCCACAACAGGGCTTGTAGTGGTTCCAAGATAAGTTGTCTCTAAATCATCGCGTTTGGGAAATAAATCAACTCCATCTATTACGCTCTGATTCTGTAGATTAACAACACCAGCGGTAACATCTCTTAAGTTCCAGTATTTTGCTGTTCTTGAAAGTTCGCCAATTGTTGTTAAAGTAAATGTACCAGAAGCGTTAACCGGATCTGCAGTTGGATTACCATAAGTGTCATCAAATGCTGTCCACTCAATATCTATAGGCAATGCTGGGGGTGAAATAAATACATCCCAGGTTTCACCGCCATGGAAAATACCATTTTGTGTATTTGACTGAGTAACATCACCGAAATTAATTGTTTGACCTACGATTTCTGGGGTTACAGTTCCTCCACCTGCTTCAAAAGAAGGTGCACTAAGAATTTCAACTCCAGCAGGAAATGTAATTGATACGCCGTCGCACCAAGCATCTGTTGGTGAAACCATATCTAACGTAAAGCTTAACTGAACACCAGAAGCCGGATTTGGACCATAAAGACCAACGATATTAATCGTTGTTCCGGTAAGATCACCTGGTTTTTTAAGTTTACCAACACCAGCTGATACCCAGTCACCATTTGCATTTCTTACTTCCTGTTGTTTAGTAAAATAAATTTCGTAATTATGACCGTTTGTTTTTGCTGGGTCAACAATTACTACATTTGATGTAGCATCTGCTACACCAGATGAATGTGTCACGGTCTGTTCATTACCAATTTTATCATTGTATGTATACCCCATTGTTTCTTGAGGGGTAACATTTAAAATATATGGAGCAGATTCCAATATAAAGCTGGGCAAACCTGGGTCATCATTATAACCAATAGATGTAATAGCAAATGTATATGACTGACCATTTATAAGAGCTTTATTATTTATATAATCCTTATCAAATATAAATGTTCTACTTATTCCAGAGATGTTTTCTAGGGGTATAAGAGGTCTGGTATATACAATACCAGTACTTTGGTCTAACACTTTTTCTTCCATAAAGCTAACCCCATCAACCACATCAAATGTTGCAATTCGAGTTCCGGTAGAAACATCTTTTGATCCTGCCGGTAATTGATAAACTGCATATGCCTGAAATTTGTAAGGACCATGATTTAAGACCTCAGTAGCATTCTGCTCGCTGGGTGTATTGTTCCAATAGGTACTAATTTCACCATTAAGCTCCTGATAGGTAACCTCTGGTGTAGGCATTAAAGGAACGTTGAAAAGTTGATCATAAGCAAATTGTGCAGATGCATCATTAAATTTCAAAACACTTATACTGGAAAGATTGTTTACGCCCATACCATATATAGTTGCTACAACAACCTGGGCTGTATCGCCAAGATTCATAGTGAATGGACCATTAATCGGCAAAATTCTTCTATCGGAGGGTCCATCTACAGTTCCATCTATTTTACCGGTACCCGCAACCGGGTCGCCTGCAAGAAGGTAAACTCCACCACCAGCACCTTTATCCATAACGTTATCAGGAAAAGGAGAACCAGCCGGATAAGGAGGTCTGGGCAAAACACCTCTCATCAAATTATACATTGCAAGGGCACCATCACCATAAGAACCCTCGGTTGGATCACTCCAAGTACCACCAGATGCAAAATAGACGAAAGAACTCATAGGTACATCGTTTACATATTTATACCCTCTTCTCCATTTCAAATCAAAAATAGCACTATCATTTGGGTTTCCAGTAAATTTAGAAACACCCTGCAAGTAATCATAGCCAACTGCCGGTGGTGGTAAACCTGCTCCGGCGAATGTGGCGTCAGAAGTTTTGGACGAATATGCATAACCCAGATTTAATACAGTATCGCAGCCGGCAAAGTCATCTGAAGAAGTTCCGACATCAGGGTCTGACATCATAGCAATATACATACTATCTATTACTGAATTGGAAGCTGAGCTCGGGAGACCTTTATAAACAAGAGTTACTTTATCGAAAATTACATTAGCCAAGGGACCGGATGCAGAATAAGCCCAATAAACTTCCGAAACCTCCATCCCTATTTGATTAGCTCCAAAAAGCGAAGTCGCTTGCCTATCATCATACTTAACAAAAATTGTCTGAGTAGCTCCCGGTATACCGGGAATGTCGAAATGCTTTGAAGTGTCAACATCATCATCTGTTCTTCCCTGTTGATCAGGTTGATATCCAGGTACGCCGTCTCGATTCTCATATGGAGCACCTTCATCTACCGGCCACTCTTTCCAATCTAATAGATATTGTGCCTTAATTGCTTCAACATCTGCATCGGTTACACTTGAAACGGGAATATCATTGAACGTAGCGGCATCATTCTTAAGATCGGCTTTTTGATAATCAGACCTGACCCTGAACAAACGTATTATGCCAGCTGTTCCTGACCCATAAGTATTTCCACCTACTCTAATTAATTGCGATCCACCATCATTAACCTGTCCGCCCCAAACAATGCCCTGGGTAAAAATAGCTCCAAGGGCTTGCCCATTTGGAAAAGCGCCGTTCCAGCTTGAAGCTACAACCCAATCATGATAACCAGCATCAGTAACCCACATAGTAGCATTATTAACATTTAGAAGGCTTTGTGTGGGGTTGTCTGCCGATGTTTTTTGTAATACTGGTTTTTTACCTTTCCCATTATCTCCTTCTTTTACGCTTTCCTTATAATTTGCAAATAAATTATTAGAAGCAGTAAAAAAGACAAGGAGAATAATAAGTAAACTTAAATAATTGAATTTTTTCATATTAAATAACCTCCGCAAAAATTATATTTTTCATAGGGTAACATTAAAACCTCCTTTAATTAAAAGTTAACCAATACGCCAGCAATCAATTGTCTGGGAGGGCCCCAAACATCAAAACCGTAAACATTATATGCTGCAGCCCTGTTGCCTAAGCTTATGGCTCGATAAAGATCAGCAAATCTTTCGGAATATCTTGACTGGACAATTAAAGTTGCTGCTTCGGGTGTGCTTAAGAAACCATCGTCATTAGCATTTCCTGTTTTGTCATAAACATTTATTGCGTTCTTTGTATTCAACAAATTCTGAACTTGCACATAAATGTTTAGATCAAACTTGTAAATACTAACTGTTTTATCAATTCTAAGATCTAAATTATAAACCCAGGGGGTTGTGGAGGAATTAATGGGTCCATAAGGTCTTCTTCCTCTTGTATCACCATTAGCGATTGGAGTCAGACCACCGGTCCAGGCAGAAGATTGTGCAAGACCCGACCAAACAGAATAAGTAAATGGGTGACCACTGTTAAATGTAAATATTGCATTTAGACCTAATCGTTCAAGTATCGGACCTCCATCACCCTTGTCAAATCTGTAATCAAGAATTATAGATCCTCTATGTGTTTGACTGTAATCTAGAGGTATTAATACAGTAGGGGCATTACCATTAACTTCTATTGAACCAATAGCACTTCCTGAACCAGAGTTTGTACCTTCTGCACTAGAAAAAGTATAATTAATTGCGGCACTAATTCTTTCAACTCTTCTCATCTTAAAAGCAAATTCTAAACCTTTTGTTGTTGCAAAATCTTGATTTGCAAATACATTGTACTTGTTTCTTATTGCACCTGGCTCTGTATTTACTACTGCATATTGCAACTGTCCCTTAATATCTTTGAAGAAAGTGGTGATATCGAAAGAAGCAAAGTCTGAAAATTGCTGTGAAAAACCAATTTCATATTGTGTAGTTCTTATCGGTTGAGGATTATATGACGGAACACCATTACCAAATAAATTGGCTCCAAGTATTTGGCGCGTCGCTTGGGTTGGTGAAATATAAACCTGATCTAAAGCAGGCGCCTGGACAAATTTACCAAACTGTAAATGGAATACTGTCCGGTCTGTAACAGGAAAAGCAAATCCAATTCTTGGAGATACATAGTTGAACACATCACCTTCTTCTATCGAAGTTGGTAAATGATTAACAACATCTATCGTTGGGTTCTCTGGATTTGACCATTTCCAGCTATCCATATCAATATGGTCAAATCTTAAACCGGCATTAATTACAAG
The DNA here is from genome assembly GCA_049294175.1 of Ignavibacteriaceae bacterium. Classification (GTDB taxonomy): domain Bacteria; phylum Bacteroidota; class Ignavibacteria; order Ignavibacteriales; family Ignavibacteriaceae; genus IGN3. The sequence goes on from JBAQCL010000055.1 coordinate 53,441, forward strand.
ATCATTAACTTCAAATCTATCTTCTATATACCCAGAAGCTAAGAGGGGATGCTTAGGAGCAAAAACTCCATCTTCATCTGTTTCATTTCCAAAAACATCATATCCGTAATTATCTATAGTATTATACATTGGACCAAGTATCAATGCTGAAAGTGAGTCTCTCGCATAATCAGGATTAGCCCTTAATGAAGTTAAAAAATTATCTGTATTAGCGGTTAAATTATAAGTCCTAATTGTATATCTTTGAAATGAACCGCCGACCTTCAAAGCATGTTTCTCTAACTGACCTGTATATGATAAAGATGCTGTTATATAATTATTATGGTTTTTATTAAAGCCACTTAGCTGAGTTCCTGGTCTGTTAAATGGAAAACCGTAAAAATCATAAGCAGCTGCAGATTGTGAATACGTACTTTGTGTCCAACCATACTGACTTACTGCTAAACTATCACTATACAATAAATAATTATCCTCAAAGATAGGGTCATAAGTTTTATCGCGTCCATCAAAAAAACCGACATTACCTTCAATAAAGGAATTAGCACCTAATAAATAAGTTCCTTTTAAGTTTAATAACAAACTAGAAACATCTTGCTTTCCTATTCTATCTGAATTAAATATATTAAATATACCATTGGTACCCTGAAGTGTCTGCCAGGTATAAGCGGCGGCTAATCTTATCAATAATGGATTATTATCAAATAATACTGTACCATTAAGTGTATATCTGTTATCTGAGTTACCTGGAATATTTGCTGCATCCCATACTAAATATTGATAATCTGAAATAGAGCCGCCACTTGCTCCGGTATCATAAACTTTTGTCGTAGCTAATGGGGCGCCATCTGAAAATGCAGCAGGATTAGCATCAAAAAATTTTGGAGTATCTCTATTAAATGAATTTTCTGCAGACACAAACACTTTTAATTTATCAGTAAAAACAGGTCCGCTCGCAGTAAATACGTAATTAGAATAACCATATGTATAAGTACCTAAGAATTTTTCACCCGGATAATTACCGAAATTGTCTGTTTCGGCTCTAAACGAGAATTTATACTGATTTGTACCGGTTCTAAACTCCGAGGAGATGATACCGGCATTAGCATTACCATATTCTGCCGTATAACCTCCAGCTTGTACAAGAACTTCTTGTAAAGCATCTGGGGTTACTGTCACAAGGGTTCCGCCATCGCGGCTTAAAATGTTTTTAGTATCAGCTCCCTCAACAGTATATCCAGTTTCATCAGCTCTACTACCTCGAATGTAAGTGTTGCCATTTTGACGAACAACACCGGGCTGAAGCTGAGTAATTGCATCAAGTGATCTTAACCCAAGATTTTCAAAATCTTCGGGTCCATATCTTCTTAAAGCGTTTGTTGACGTTTTCTCAATCAAAGGTCTTTGAGAAACAACTACGACTTCACCGGTCGTTATCCCTGCTGATTGTAATTCAAAATTAAGCCTGGTAGTTAAACCGGAAGTAACAAGAACATCACTTATTACTAAGTCTCGGTAACCGATATAAGAAGCTTTAACGCTATATTGCCCGGCAGAAAGGTTTGTAATCAAATACTCGCCATTAACATCCGAGGCTGCACCCAAGCTTGTACCCACAACTATTATATTTGCCCCTATTAGGGGTTCTCCTGTTTGCTGATCAGTAACCTTTCCGGAAATTCGACCGCTTTGGGCTAAGGTAAATGAGCAGGCAAACAACATCAAAAGTAAAAATTTGTATAATCTGGGAAACATTTTTTTCCTCCGTTAATTATTAACTAATTTATTAATCATCTATAAATACTGTATTTTTAATACTAGCCGCAGCATCATAAATAACTGCTGTATATCTACCTTTTGAAGCCACAGTATAGTCGAATGTAACATTTTGATCAGTATCATAGGTTACATCAAATGTATAATTACCCGCTGGAAGTTTTATATATGCAGACCCTTCACCCATAGCGAGATTACCCAAAGAAGTGCTTGTCCCGCTAATACTTACACTATTAAGAACTGCATCCGGGGAACCATTAAAGAATGCCACCCAACCGGTATCAGCTGGAAATAATTTAGCACCATCTTTAGAATCTTTAGTTTGCCAAATATATCTTTGGGCTATTTTTACAGCATTGCTAGAGGAAGCTGCTCCGACTAAAAATACTCTGTATTTATAGTCAGTGTCTAGTGCAAACTTGAAAGTATCTACAGCACTCGAAAAATTTGCAATGAGTGTTTTACTACCAGCACCAAGCGTCAAAAAGGCTGATCCGCTTCCTGGTACTTCACTGCCAAAATCCGCTGTACCAAGCGATGTACCATTTAATGTTAATGCGGTCTGGCTAACACCAGTGACTAGGTTGACAACTTTCAATTGGCTTGAATAGTCAATCCTGGGTGGAATGGGATTTACGCTAGTATCTACACAACCAGCAATAAAAACTACCGTGATAATACTTGCTGCCACGAGTAGTTTTGTTTTGTAAGGTATTCTCATTTTACCTCCTAGTAAAATAATTGATTTGATTAAATTGAGAAACATCTATATGATATTAATGATAATTATTGATATAAAAAAAATCTTATCACTGTTTTTAATTCCTGCTTAATTATAAATATCTGATCATATAAAAATTATTAAACAAACAAGTTACATTATTTTCATCCGTACCTAAATTATTAAGCTAAACAGCCGACAGAAGCAAAAAATAAATTAGCCGAAAGAATTCCACTCAATTTAAAAAGGATTTTTATTGATGATAGATTATGCTGGTTGAAATAGTTTCTGCGAGTATATAGATTTGCCTTACTACCCAAAGAAGCTTTAGAAAGATCTATCGCATTGGATACAGTAGATATGTACGAATTTGTATCAAACAACCAGATAAAAAATCCCTTTATTTTAAAGAATTTGAAATTACAACTGTGAAAGTCTTAAAATATATTGTCAAAGTCAACCAATTTTTATAGAATATCCAAAAATTTTAACAATTAGCAACTAACTTTAATTTTATTATATTTTTTATTCACAAAACTTATTTTTGACTTCCATCTAAAAAACCCTTACTCAGAATAGCCAAACCAATAACCGCTCATACTAAAAATTTTGGAGTCAGACCATGTAGTAACTTTAATAGTAAAGCCATCCCGGGAAATTGAACTCGGTTCTATGTTATATCTAAGGTTTGTTTCGTTACTAGCATCAATTTGCACTATCGATAAAAATACTCTTGGTTTTTTAACAAAGGGAGTGATAAACCGAACTTCTATTGTTAAAGTTCTTTCGCCGTTGTTTTTGTCAAGAGCAAATCCAGGAACACTTTGATTGACTGACCAGCTGCCGCTTTGAATTTTCATTTGCGCTTGTACAGAGACAAATAAGATTAGTGACAAAAACAAAGTAGAAAATATTCGAGATGTCATTATATTTTTGAGTTTTAATTTACCTTAATAAATTTAGTTTTCTTGTTACACAAATACAATAATTTTTTATAATTATTAATAATCATTTTTTAAATCAACTTTAATTTTTTTTTTAGATTTTGTCAATCCCTTTACAACTTCATCATAAGAATGATCTATCCAATCTTTTAATTCGCTCCACTTGATTTCTCCATCAAGTATAACGGTGTTCCAATATTTTTTATTCATGTGCCAGCCGGGTTTTACGTTTTCATACAACTCTCTTAATTCTATTGCTTTTTCGGGATTGCACTTTAGATTTATTTGCAAAGGGATATTTTCAAGTGAAATTAATACAAACATTTTTCCTCCGACTTTGAACACGAGTGTTTCTTCATCAAAAGGATAATCTTCTATTGCTCCCTTTTTACTTAAACAATAATTAACAATTGATTCTATGTTCATACTTTTTTATATCTTGTTAAAGATTATAACGAATGTTTATCTTAATTTAAACTTGTTAGTCCTAAATAATTAAGGCTTTATTTAATAATATGGATTATAATAAAAATAAAATCACAACAAAAGTTTTTCTATTAACGGGGGATTGGAGTGATTATAAAAGTCAAAATGTTTTCCGGCTTATGGGAACCAGCGAAGAGCTTGGTTCTGTAGATATTGTTATTACAAACAATAAGCCTGTGTTTTTTATTGAACATAATTCGAGACTTAACCAGCCACAAAAATATTACCTCAGAAAAGAAACAGCATTAAAAAATTTTAACCGCCAACAAGTTGATGCAATATATTTTAATGAACAAAAAAAACTTATTACCTTTGCCGATGAACTTCACCAGTCAAACACAATAACCTATGAATCTGATATTGATCCATTAAGAAGGTTTTTAATGGAAAAATCCATTAACGCCCAAATGAAAATATCCGGGGCTGCAGAACAAAATAATTTTATTACAAAATTTATTAATCCAGACATTGAACCCTGTGAGATTACGCCAAGCTTTGTTGTTGCTTCCGTCGATATTGAAACAGGCACAAAAACAAATCAACTTTACTCAATCGCCGCACATATTACAGGTAAAAAAGGTGAACACAAAAAAGTTTTTATGATTGGTGAAAAATCAAAACGTTCTACGGAGTATTTATCCCTCTTTACAAATGAAACAGACTTGCTAACAAATTTTTTTAGTTGGTTTAAAGAAATTGATCCCGATATAATTATTGGTTGGCATGTTATCGGGTTTGATCTTTTGTTCTTAGATAATAAATGCCGTGAGCTTGGAATTAATTTTGACATTGCAAGAGCCGGTGGAAGAGTTTCATTACGGGCAAGAAAACCAAGCGGATATTATATTTCTATTACGGGCAGAGTAGTTATTGATGGTCCGTCTATGCTTCGTGCTTCATTCTTTAGTTTCGAAGATTTCAAACTTGAAACTGTTGCGCAAGAACTACTGGGAACCGGGAAAACAATAACTCCCGATGAGAATAAGATCGAAGAGATTGACCGTTTGTTTAAAGAAGATAAAGATGCCCTGTCAGAATATAATTTGCAGGATGCAATCCTTGTCTCGGATATTTTTAAGAAAACAGGCTTAATAGAACTTTCTGTTCGGCGCGCACAAATTTCCGGTTTGCTTATGGATCAACTTGGAATGATGACTGCTGCATTCGATCATTTTTATCTTCCAAGACTACATCGCGCAGGGTTTGTTGCGCCAAATTTAAAAGATATTCATACAATTGGGCACGCTGCGGGTGGATATGTTATTGAGCCAACACCTGGAATTTATAACAATATTATTGTTCTTGATTTTAAAAGTTTGTATCCGTCAATCATCCAGACATTTAAAATTGATCCTTATTCTCTATTGATGAAAGAAACAGATACTATTAAAACTTTAAATGGTTATGAATTCTCTTCATCACTTCACATCCTGCCTGATTTTATAAATGAACTTATGAAACTGCGGGACGTTGCAAAGAAGAAAAAAGACAAGCAGCTTTCTCAGGCAATTAAAATTTTGATGAATAGCTTTTACGGCGTTATGGGTTCATTTGGATGCAGATTTTATCATCCCGATCTTCCTCGCGCAATTACGGGAAGCGGACATAAACTGCTACTTGGGAGTAAAGAATATCTTGAGAAAAAAGATCTAAAAGTCATTTATGGCGATACGGATTCTTTATTTGTTATGTTAAAAGATTTATCCGTTGAAGATGAAGAAATGCAGGGTAAAAAAATAGTTAAAGAACTTAATCTGTTTTGGAAGAACAAACTTAAAAAAGAATTTAAAGTTGAATCACATTTAGAAATTGAATTTGAAAAATATTATAAAAAGTTTATCATAACTCCGGCGCGGGGTGCGGATATTGGTGCAAAAAAACGTTATGCCGGATTAATAACTAAAGATGGTAAAGAAAGTATAGAGTTTGTCGGAATGGAATTCGTACGTTCTGACTGGACAAAACTTGCAAAAGAATTTCAGGTTGAACTGTACAGAAAAGTTTTTAATGATGAAGAAGTTGAAGTATGGATTCGCAATATTATACAAAAGCTAAAAGCAGGTGAATATGATGATAAATTAATTTATAAAAAACGATTACGCAAAGATGTTGAAGAATATACCAAAAATGTTCCGCCGCATGCACGCGCGGCAAAATTATTAAACGAACCCCGCGATGTAATTTATTATGCAATTACACAACGTGGTCCGATTCCAATAGAACTTAAGCACAATGATTTTGATTACGATCATTATATAGAAAAACAACTTAAGCCTATTGCTGATTCCGTATTGTCATTACTTGGCAAAAACTTTGATTCAATTGTGCAAACAGACCAGTTAAGTTTTTTTTGATTCAAGCATGTTATACAAGTTTTATCTAAAAGTATTAACCTGCTTGCTTTAAAAATTTAGCGTATATTTGAATAGGAGATTATAAGTTATTGAAGACACAAAGAGGAAAAAATGAAATCCTTCTTTGGTTTTATTATAATATTGCTGTTTTCGTTTTTATGCAGTTCCACGTTGGGAAGATTTCAAGAAAACGAAAACCGAAACTTCTCTTTTTATAGATCAACTGTAAACAGTAACAATTTATCTCTTACCAAAACACTAACTGACACTATCGGCGACAAAGACGAATTTGATGATTTACCTGCGCCCAGAATATATACAAATTCAAATTTACTTTTTGGCGCAGAGATTATAGATCCTTTTCGCCCCAAAGATTTTTTTACACGCGCTACACGTTTGTGGAAAACTGATATCCGTCTGGGTATATCTCAAAATATAGGAAACTACATTACTTCGTTTTTTGCAATCAGAGATGAAGATTCTCCCGAAACGAATAGTATAAAAATGTATGAGGCGTTTGTAAAAATAAATCACCGCTGGGGAAAATTATATTTCGGACAGCGGCGTGTTCAGGCAGGTAATAAAAGTTTTTATCTTAATGATGCCTTTGATAGAACCTTTTGGGATAAAGGACTTATTTATGATTTTTTAATCCGTGAAATTGAAGGTAAGTTTTGTTTTGAGAACAGCGAATTAAATATATTTCTGGGTTCCGATATTTCTTCAGGATTTATCGGTGGAATGAATTATTTTACTAAACCACTTGCCGGTATCGATTTAAAGGCATCTGCCCTTTATGTTGCCCGCGACCCACAATATGCTGCTTTTGGCGGTCAGTTTGGAGTTGAGATTCAAGAATCATTTAATCAATTCAAGGGTTATCAAGTAGTAGGCTATAAAATATTAGATCAAGAACCATCCCCTATAAAAGAAATCACATTTTTCTCAGAAGGACGTTATTTACCAAAAACAAAATGGGAACTTAGCGCAGCGATTTTATACAAAAGAATGAGTTCAATCTTAACTAAAGAAGAATTACGAACAAGTTTAGATTTACGTTATAAGCTTAATGACTTTTTTATTCCCGGGTTGCAAGTAGAGTTTTTTAACATTGCCAATTTTTATGAAATCCATTTTGGAACATCAGCTTACTTGTATTATACAAATCACCTAAGAATTGTTCCTCGAATCCGTTTTATAATTACCGAGTTTGGACCCAATATTGGTTTCTTTGGAATTGAAGGGCAAATTGTTTGGGGAAAGAATGAATGAAACTATGCGAAAGATTTTTTTAATATTGCTTTTTATAACCGGTTGTGATTTGATAGACAATGATGTTCCAATTAAATCTCCTTTAATCGTACTAACTTTTGATGATGGACATAAAAGCATCTATGAACTTGCATTTCCTTTAATGAAGCAATATAATTATCCGGGAGTAAATTTTGTTCCTACCGGCTGGATTAATGCTCCGGATATGATGACTTTGGACGAACTTTATGAGATGGAAGCAGAGGGTTGGGAAACCGGCGGACACACAGTTACACATGCTAATCTTACTACAATTCCAATTGATAGTGCACGCATGGAAATAAGCAAAAATTATCAGCAGTTGATAAATTTTGGTTTAAAACACAGGTGCTTTGCACTTCCTGCCGGACACTCAAATCCCGAAATAGATAAAATTATTAAAAAATATTTTGATATTATACGAACCAGTTACAATGAACATTACAGTTTTCCACTCAATAAAGACAGATTAGGTTATTACCAGGTACAGGATAACGATGATGAAAATTCCTTATTAATGCGAGTAAATCACGGAATAACAGAAGAAGAATGTTTAATTATATTTGGCTTTCATCAATTTACAGTAGATAAACCAACTTTTATTTGTATGATGAATAACTCTGTATTTTTAAAATTTTTAGAGGGATTAAAAAAAAGGAATCTTGAAGTTTTAACTCTTTCAGAAGCTGTAGATAGATTAACAAAATAAATTATTATATGCCTAAACACATTGCATTTCTAAAAGCCATTAACGTTGGCGGACATACGGTTAAAATGGATGATCTAAAAACTCTATTTGTAAAAATGGGTTTTACAAATGTTGAAACGTTTATAGCAAGCGGAAATGTTTTTTTTGAAACAAAAGCTAAAAACATTGATTCAATCAAGCAAAAAATTGAGCAAGGATTAGAAAAGGCGCTCGGTTATAAAGTTGCTGCCTTTATCAAAACACAAAAAGAGCTCAGAGAAATTGCAGATTACAAGCCATTTAAAGAATCAGAACTAAATACCAAAGGAAATTCGTTGTATATAGCATTTTTAGATAATACACCCAGCGAACTATTACAAAAGAAAGTTTTAGAATTTTCAACCGGGTATGATGAGTTCCATTTTTACAAAAAAGAAATGTATTGGCTTAGCAGAAAAAAATTCAGCGAATCAGAATTTTCCGGAAAGATTTTGGAAAAGACTTTAAATATTGAAACTACAATTCGTAATTCAACGACCATCAAGAAGATCGTCTATAAATACTTTCAGTAAAACACGCATGCCACAAAAAAATATTTTTTAAAGGTGAACCATCGCACCAAAAACAACATTAAATTGATAGAAAAAGAAATGCGCGTTTGCGCTATCTGATTCGGAATTTGTAGTTCGGATATCAGGAAGATTAATAAATCCTCCTTTAAATTCTGACTCAATAAAGAAATAATCAAAGAAGGAAATGTTAGCTGCAACTATGCCGTCAATTCCATAACCGGCTAAATGAAATTCATCGTACCTGTCCTTGTTCAATAATGTCGTGTTTGTTCTAGGCAGTAATATACCTGCTCCCAAACCTTCTGTAATATTTATTTTAATTTTATTCAGATCATAAATTTCATCGAACCTTCTAAATTCAATATTCGCATAATTTAATCCATTGGTATGTTCAAATTGTAAAAAGTCTTTTGTCAGGGTGATGTTATCATTATCATATATATTATCGAATTCTGTTCCCGTATTATTAATATATCCAGAAATTTTTACTGCTTGATCTTGTATCATTATATACTTCATGTGATCTATACCGAATGAAATATTATAATTATTGGTAATAAAATAACCTGCTCTAAAAATTATACTGCGGGATTGTTGCCTTGGTTGGATTGAAATATGTATTTAGACCAAACTTAGTCTGCCGATCTTTAGCCTCAACTTTTTCTATAGTAAAATTATAATCATCTCCCTTAAAATTAATATCTGAATTTGTGTACCATCCCCGGTTCCAGCCCCAAAAAAAATAAAGGTCGCCTTTACGTTCATGCTGCTTGGTTTCCGGTTGATCCTGAGTATATCCGGCAAACGTTGTGGATAATAAAAGAATTATTGCCGCTATAAGTTTCATTTTTACTGACTCCAAATTTCCAAAACATCTGAGAAACGAAACCTATACACCAACTTTGATGGAGCAGGGTAAACAACATCAGAATTGAATTATCTAAAATTAAAAAACTTTCTTCTATATATCATTTAGTCTTGATCTAATTTTCAACATTATTAGTGATACATTTCACAATTAAATTGGTTAAACCGTACTTCTTCAAAATTATTTGGCTGCCATATCACTGAATAATTTTAATTGTGATTGGTGCGTTTACGGAAATATTGTATAAATACACTTCTAATTGCCCTAGCTTCTGATCTACAAAGAACCCGTTTTCCATTTCTAAAGATGCTTCCCGCGTATTAAAATTTCTTAATGTTTCACTGTTAAGAGTTACGGATTTAACCTGCTCTGTATTAATAAAAAACAACGAATAGTTTCTGTTCTCAGTTGTTCCCGAAAATGTTCCAACGGATTTGGAAACTGTAAATGAGTGTGATTCATCATCATATTTAAAAGTTGTAGTCCTAAATTGATTATCAAGATAATATCCACTTACGCCATCATCTTCATAAAGTTTAAATTTACTATTTGCTCCCGGATAAATTTTTAATATCAAATTATTTTTATCAATAAATGCTGTGCTTAAAACATTCGCCGCCATAGGTAAAATCGATCCCGCTTTAACAAATAAAACCAAACTACCAATTAACGAAGGGTACTCGAGAATTTTATCCCCGGTAACTTTTTGGTTTGTCCAGTAATCAAACCATTCACCTTTAGGCAGCCAAAAACTTAGACTGTCATTTTCTGTAGCATTTGGTGCTACTAATAAATTTGGGCCCCACATATACTGCAAATCGTGTACCCAGGCTTCGGAACTATTTTGATAATCCCAAATCATTGGTCTAACTATCGGCGTTCCATTTAAATGCGCTTGAAATGCAATTGAATATGTGTACGGAATCAAGCTGTAACGAAGATTAATAAATTTTTTGGCAGTAATAAGTTCATCAGGTGTTCTGTCCAATGGCCAGCGAGATTTTCCTACTCCGTGAGGTTTCCAGAATGGAGTGAACGCACCAAATGCCATAGACCATCTTTGGTACATCGTTGGATCGGGACCTCTTTTATTTTCATAATCATAAAATCCGCCTTGATCGTGTCCTTCAAACGGAAACCCTGACAACCCGGCTAACTGTGTTGCAATAATTTGTTCTTTCATTGCTTCATAAGTCGGTTTTATATCGCCTGTCCATAAAGTGGCGTAACGCTGTGCACCCGCGGTCATTCCACGTATCCACACAAATGGTCTCTTTGAATGTCCAAAAGATTTGTTCCAACCGTCTGCAACCAATGATTTTGCTATAAGAAAAAACCAGTAATTTTTCATTTCCCCCCAAAGCAGTCCATTTCCAAGTTTTACTCTTTCATCAATAGGATTATATTCATCAAACTCATCAATCCACAAAGCATCTCCGGGGTAATTTAATTTAGGATTCAATGATTTATTCCAAAATAAATTCCAAAACCAATCTCGTACATTTTTCTTTGTAAAATCCGGTGCGCTGTTTCCAAAATCTATTCTTTCAGCACCATGAACATTATAGGATGGCTTCCATCCTTCACACAACATGCCAATACAGCGGTTAAAATCCAGAGTTACAATTAATCCATTCTTTTTCACCCATCGTTCATATTCGGCAGGATCAGGGAATCGTGTACTATCCCAATCAAAATAGGATTTGCATCTTTCACCGCCGCCGGCTCTCCATCGGTTATCATTTATAATATGATCTATCGCGAGTCCGGCATTTCTATGTTCTGTAACTTTCTCTTTCCACCACACTTCATCTGATGGATGTTCTGAATTATGATCGTTGCCTTTATCAGAAAGCCCTAAACCGAAGAACGCAAGGGGTGGTAAAAAAGTTCTTCCTGTTAATTCAGTATAATGATTTAGAATCGATTTGAATTCTGGTCCATAAATAAAGAAATAATCTAATTGTCCGTTACTTCCGTAGTCGTTAATTGAAAATCTATATTCGCCATTTTTATTAAAAGAAAAACGATTAACAAAAGTGCTGTTTAAGAATATTCCATAACCATTTGATGACATATAAAAAGGAACGATTAACGGTGCTTGATCGCCATGCTTTGTGCCATAGTTCCTTTCAATTACTCTACCTTTAAGATCGATGCTCTCTGACTTTCCATAAAAGCCGTGCCCGAGTCCGGTAAAATGTTCAGCGCTATCCGGAATAAAGGATTCGGAAATAATATTATCGTTATATTTAATTCCGTTTTTTTCACTAAGTATAAGCGAATCACCGACATAAAAAGAATAAGAGAAGGGAAATTTATTTAATATTAAATGCAGTCCATCTGAAGAGTCTGGAGTTAAAACTAACTGTTCTTTAGTTTCTTTTAGCTGGAAATCACTATCCCAATTATGTTTTTCAACCATTTCGTAATGATCGTCGGGTAAAAAAGTTTCATTTTGTTTTGCTGTATGTATTCTTATCATCCATTTACTGTATGGAGAAATGCGGTATTTAAGACCGTTCGCTGTGAAAACAATTACACTTTTACCATCGTGTATAAAATGACTTAAAGAATCAGCCTGATCTGATGCAAATATTACGTTTGCAGTAAATGCCAGATAAAGAAGAGTTAAGTTCACCCAATATTTATTAGATAAAAATAATTTTATGAACTTCATATAATAAATGTTATTGTAGCAAAATCATTTTTTTTGTGGAGGTGAAATTATTAACTGTTAACCTATAAAAATAAACGCCGCTAGGCAAATTTGAAGCGTCAAATTTTCTTTTATAAAAACCTACCGGTTTAAATCCGATTCTTACGTTCTCAATTTCTCTTCCTAGAAAATCGAATATTTTTAATGTAACGTTTCCCTCTTTATAAATTTCATAACTAATGGTTGTTGTCGGATTAAAAGGGTTTGGGTAGTTCTGAAATAAGTTATATTTATTAGGATAAATTGAAGATCCGTCATTAATATTCATAACATTTTCATTAAAGGATGTTAATACACCAAGGTGATCTGAACAATAACTGTTTCCGTTGTAAGGTTGATTCATAACAACTGCTGATTCAAAAGGCGTAATCTTACCAGTGTTTTTTATAAACACGTAATCAATTTTTGATGTTGGAGCATTTGATGGAACAGTGTAACCCGGACTGCCGGGGTTTACAAATGCATAGCTGCTAATAAAAAATGTATCAGTACCGGTATTTGTTAATCGCTGAATTGTTGTTGTGTTTGGAGTATCATTGAAATCACCCGTAAGAATTGAAGCAATTGCAGGATGGTTAAGCTCAATACTTTTTATGTAAGAGATAATTTGCTGCACCTGCTGAATACGGACAGTACTACTGTTAAATGAAAGGTGTGTATTAAAAAAGTTAACTGTTCCAAGAGGTGTGGTTATTTTATTCCAGACCACTTTACGCGGGAATGTCCCTGTTACTAACTGAAAAAATCCGGATTGCTCAACCGGATATTTTGTGATAATCCCTATAAATTCTCTGAACTGGTTATTCCATGAAAGGTGAGTAAATTGATTATAAAAATAGTAAGGAATACCAAAATATTTACTTAGCGAATCAGCAATAACTTTTGCCTGGTTATCCATGCCGCTGCCGTTTAAAGATTCATTTATCTCCTGAAGCCCAATTATATCAGCATCAATTTCAATAAGCTTATCAATAATATGAACAATGCGAACTTCCGGTTCTGTCCCGGGTTTCATTCCTTCAATATTATAAGTCATCACTTTTAACGAATCACCGCCTCCAAAAGCAAATCCACAAAATGTTAAAATTAACAAACTCGTTTTTAACATAACTTTCACCTGCTGTTTAACTTTTCTTAATACAATATAAGTATCATTTATTATTAAATATAAATCACCTTACGCAAAAAAGCTAAACCTTGAAAGTTTTACTAGAAAAAATTTGATATTATTATTTAATCAAGATTATGTTGGAAAAACCTTCAAGGTTTTCTAACACATGCGTAAGGCGACATATAAAATAATATTATGGTGTAAATAATCGCAGCGAATCCGGAACAGGAGAAAAGTTTTAGAAAAAGACCAGGAATGAAACAACAATCCGCAATTCAACAACAATCAGAAAAATGGCAGATAAGTTTTATTAGTATTATATTATAATATTATTTATGACAAAAAACAGACTGGAAGCTTTTAGTGATGGTGTTCTTGCCATCATTATCACTATAATGGTTCTGGAATTAAAAGTTCCTCACACACCCGATATTGCGGACCTGCAACCGCTTATCCCGGTTTTCTTAAGTTATGTTCTAAGCTTTATATATCTGGGAATTTATTGGAACAATCACCATCATTTGTTACATACTGCAAAACATGTTAATGGTGGAATTCTTTGGGCAAATCTGCACTTACTTTTTTGGCTTTCACTTTTTCCTTTTGTAACAGGCTGGATGGGTGAAAATCACTTTGAACAAATTCCAACTTTAATTTATGGAACAATTTTATTGCTGGCGGCAATTGCATATTACATTCTGCAGAGTTTAATAGTAAAAACCGAGGGAAAAGATTCTTTATTAGTTAAAGCAATTGGCAAAGATATAAAAGGGAAAGTATCACCAATTTTGTACTCAACCGCTATCTTATCGGTGTTTATAAATCCATGGATAGCCCAGGCTATCTATGTTTTAGTTGCGTTAATCTAGCTAGCTCCTGATAAGAGAATTGAAAAAAACATTTTTTGAAACTGATCAAAAAAAATAAAAACAGTATTGTCAAATAAAAATTAACGGAGAACTTTCGTGGAAATAGAATTTCTTGGTGCCGCACAAACCGTAACAGGTTCACAACACTTACTTCACATCAACGGTAAAAAAATTCTTTTGGAATGCGGGTTATTCCAGGGAAAAAGAAGTGAGACCTATGATAAAAACAAAAACTTTAAATTCAATCCTGCCGAAATTGATGCTCTCGTACTTTCACATGCACACATAGATCACAGTGGAAATATTCCAAATCTTGTTAGCAAAGGTTTTAAAGGTTTAATTTATGCAACTTCTGCAACCGTAGATCTTTGTCAAATAATGTTAAGGGATTCCGCTCACTTACAAGAAAAAGATATCGAATGGGTTAACAAGAAAAGAAAGAAAAAAAACGAAAGTGAAATAGAACCACTTTACACATTGGAAGATGTTGAACAGGCAATGCAGCATTTTATAGGCGTTCAGTACAACACAACAATTAATTTATTACCGGGAATACAATTAGCCTTCAGAGATGCAGGACATATTCTTGGCTCTGCCGGAATCAGATTAGAAATTGACGAGGGTAATGGTAAGAAAATTAATCTGGGATTTTCCGGTGATATTGGAAGACCTGATTCGCCCGTAATAAAATCTCCCGATGTTTTGCGCGATCTCGATGTTTTAATTATGGAATCAACTTATGGCAACAGATTACACTCGCCCGCAGAAGAAGTTGAAGAAGATTTCGCATCAACAATAAGCCGGGTTATTGAAGATGGAGGAAAAGTTATAATTCCCGCATTTGCTGTTGGAAGAACTCAAACAATTGTTTATATGCTCCATAAACTTTTTGATCAGAATAGAATTCCAGAAATTCCAATTTATGTTGATTCTCCTTTGGCGGTAGATGCTACTAATATCTTTCGTTCTCATCCCGAATGTATGGACAGAGAAACATATCGTATTTTTTTGCAGGAGGGCGATGATCCTTTTGGTTTTGGAAGATTGAAGTATGTTAAAAAGACCGAAGAATCAAAAGAACTTAATGATAAACCCGGTCCGATGATTATTATTTCAGCTTCCGGGATGGCGGAAGGCGGAAGGATTTTGCATCACTTGGCTAATAATATTCAAAATCCCAAAAACTTAATATTGTTCGTTGGATATGCCGCAGAACACACACTTGCCCGTAGAATTATGGATGGGAATGAAAAGGTTAATATTTTTGGCGAAGAGTACATAGTAAAAGCAAAAATTAAAAAGATGGATTATTTCAGTGGTCATGCCGATCAAAAGGAATTATTGGATTACGTTCGTCTAAATTCTCCAAATACGCTTAAAAATATATTATTAGTGCATGGTGAGGCAGACCAAGCTTTGCCCTTTAGAGAAAAATTGATACAAAAAGGCTATAAAAGTGTGGAATTTCCTGCTTTGGGAGACAAAATTAATCTTTAATTTTTAAGAGTTTGAGAATCTTTTTTCTCTTACTTTTATCTAATAATGTACTATATTTGTTTTTTAAAATTTCAACACTCCGGTTCTTCCTCAAGAAGAACCTTTTTTTATCGAAATTTAGTTATCATACAAAATATTTACTCATATTTAAGGAGATGTTAAATATTGAAGATCACCAAGCAATTTACCAACCGCGAAAGCAAATCATTAGACCAGTATTTGCAGGAAATCGGAAAAGTTGATCTTCTCACTCCCGATCAGGAGATCGAGCTTGCGATCAAAATTAAGAAGGGAGATAAATTAGCCCAGGAACAATTAATAAAAGCAAACCTCCGATTTGTAGTGAGCGTTGCAAAACAATTTCAAAATCAGGGCTTATCTCTCGGCGATCTCATTAATGAAGGGAACATCGGTTTAATTAAAGCTGCTGAAAGGTTTGATGAAACCAGGGGCTTTAAATTTATCTCGTATGCTGTTTGGTGGGTTAGACAATCTATCATGCAGGCAATTGCAGATCAGTCAAGAGTTGTTCGTCTTCCGCTCAACCGGGTCGGTAATCTTACTAAAATCAGTAAGGCTTATAGAGACCTGGAGCAGGAATATGAAAGAAAACCAACCACCGATGAGCTTGCTCTTATTCTTGATATGACTTCCGATGAAGTTGCTTACGCACTTCAAATTGCAGGAAGACAGGTATCAATGGATGCACCGCTAAAAGAAGGTGACGATGGTAAAAATTCATTAGTTGACATTCTGCCCAATGAAGAACAGCCGCTACCTGATAATACTCTAATGACTGAGTCTCTGAAAAAGGAAGTTGCCAATGTGTTATCCACGCTCTCTGAAAGAGAAGCAGAGGTAATAAAACTATACTTCGGAATAGAGGGAGATCATTCAGCAACATTAGAAGAGATTGGTGAAAGATTTAATCTTACACGCGAGCGCGTTAGACAAATTAAAGAAAAAGCTTTAAGAAATTTAAGACAATCCAAAAGAAGCAGCAGACTGAAAGCTTATTTAGGTTAAATAATTCGTTTCAGGTTTTAAAGTCCCGTTAATGCGGGACTTTTTTGTTTTAAACCATCCTTTTTTGCTCGTCCATAAAATTTCTTATATACAACATCATTCTTTTAAAAAAACCATATAACAAAAAAAAAGAAATCTTCGCAGCTAATGGAAGTAAAGTTATGCTCTATAAAGCCGCCAATAAGTTAGTAATCCAATAATAAATATTCTTATAAAAACAGGGGTGAACTTAGAATAATTCTTTTGCCCGTCCCCAGATTTTTGCTATGATTATCATTAGTGTAATTAATAACAAAGCAACCAGTGATGCTTCCAAAGCATTTAGTTTTGTTCCTATGATCAAAGCAAGGCTTTTCCCGCCCCAGAACATTCCATAAATAATAATCAAATGAAGCCAGTAAACAAGCAGCGATTCCCGGCTGGCATTTATAATAAATGACCCTTTGATATTTGTTTTTTTATCAACAATCCAGCAGAGAAAAAATAACACTAAAATGTATCCGAGTCTTTCAAAATAAAAAGCAGGATTGGGAATAATAGATGTGATTTTCGCAGAAAATAATCCGGAATAAAAAAAATGACCAAGTAGTAAAATAATAAGTCCGGTAACAGAGGAAAACTTAATAAATTTTTCTTCTTCGTTTTTCTCACGTGCATCCACAAAATATTTCGCAAAAATAGAACCGGCTAACAAAAAGTTGATCCACGGAATTAAGGGAAATAAAGACCCATGCTGCCTGTTTAAATAATTTCCGAAAACCGGGTGAATGTATTGATTAAAATCTATTTGCCATATAAATGGAGCTGATATCATTATAGCAAATAACGAGAATATAATAAAATAATTATAGATTTTATCCGATTTAATTAATAATCGAAATACGAAAAGATAAAGCAACCCGAATCCAATACACTGAAGAATATCAACAGCAAAAAAGTTTTCTATTAATTGTGCGGTGGCTTCATTACTATTTTCTGAAAGTAAATAGAATGGGAAATGAAGTATATAACCAATTATTATAATTTGAAAAATCCTTCCGATTTTTTTCCAAAAGACTTTTCCAAATTTTCTTATTTCATCAAGTTTATTTCCCGAAGAAACCTGAAATGCAAATCCTGAAACAAATAAAAATGATGGGGCAACCAACCCATTGATAAAATTAAGAACGCTAAACCAGCCGGTTTGTCTTAATTCCGGGATTAGGAAGGCATTAAACACGTGAACTTCAATCATAATTATGATCACAAGCCCACGCAACAAATCTGCCGAGATGTATCTGACTTTTTCTTTCAATTAATTCAGAGCAATAATTATCTTATTTTAATTTTTTTTCAATCTCAAAAACAGGCTTTATATCAACAGGAAGATTTTCTAATTTTTTTCTAAGCGTTTCAATTGTAGGTGAATTAACTGCATACTTAGATATTAAGTCTTTTGCCCCTTGATAATTCCCTTCTGCCTGAATTGTTAAAATTAAATTACAAAGTTCTTTTAAAGCAGGGTATATCTTCTCAAAATCAACGCTAACTTTTTGTGTCCCTTCGTTATAAACATATCCACCTTTTTCTAAAAGATAATTATAAATGATTGCGTTTCCTCCTCCATGCGCTTCGCCAATTCCAAAACGCATACTACGGAATGCTCCCGCTAGAAAAGTAACCCAGACTTCATTTTCTATTTGCTTTGGATAAACACCCTTTTCAATCATAAAAATATTATTATACATACCAAGAATATCAGCTTTGCATTCTTCCATTGTGGAATAAGTTTCTTTCAGTTCCTTTTTAACTTCTGTGCCTTTTCCATTAACTTTTATAAAGCCGGGACCAACACCATGGGACATTTCGTGCATTAATGTGTGATTAAAAAATGCATCAAATGTAACATACTTTAACTGTTCAGAATCAACTACTATTTCAGCAATTGGTTTTAAAAGTTTTTCAAATTTAGCTTCGTGAATATTTTTAAGCATTACTTTTTTGGAACCTTTCGCTTTGCGTACTCTTTCATCATTTGGAAGATTAAATGCAAGAGTTTGCACACCCGCTTTTGTATCGCCCGCTATAAAAACTTCATTGGCAACAACAATCGGGGATTCGCTTCCCCTTTGATAATTTTTATGTTCATCATCAAGCGGAAGATTCTTTTCAATCTCGGTCAAATACTTTCCAAAAATTTCAAGTTTTTTTGATTCAACAGGATCTTTTATTGTAACAAAACTTTCAAATGCTGCTTTGTAGTTAAACATAGCATCTTCATAAACTTCATATGGACCAATAACAACTTCGATGTTGTGATCTTTCAAATCCATCCAATCCATATCGCTTTGATAATAATCATTGTTTAAGAACGCCTCTGCACGCGAAAGTAAATATTTTTTTAGCGAGGTATTATCTGCATACTCAGCAGCTTCTTTTAAAAGATTTGATACATCAGTTAATTTTTCTTTAAAATATTCACTGTAAGTAATAGCAAATAATTTCCCGTTTTCTCTTCTGATAACCGTAAATTCATTTGTAAATAATTTTTCGTCTTGGGGATTATCTTTTATCCACTTTTCAAATTCTTCTTTGCTCATATCTTCGGGATAAAAATTTGCACCAAGCGGTTTTTTATCTTTGCCAATAAAAGGCTCATTATCTTCAAGGCGGTCAAATGGTCCCGCCATAATATTAAAATATTGAAGTTGTAAATTCGCTATTTCGCTCTTGTTGTTCTTCAACTCTGCTTTAATTTGATTGTTTTTAGAATAAACCTGTTCAAGAAATATTTCATCAATTATTTTTGAAGCACGATAGAGTTTTTCCAAAACAACTTTTTCCCTATCGCTTAAAAGAGTTTTATCATACTTTATTTCAACGGGAATAAATTTGGCTATTTTTTCTTTAAGCATTGATGTTTCCTCTAAATCATTTTGCGGTGTTTGGTTTTGCTTTTCAGTACAGCTAATTAATATTGCGGCTGCTGTTATAAACAAAAATAACTTTTTCATTAATTCACCTTTTGTTTGGTGTAAGAAATATATGTTTTTAATGTTAGAAATATATAAAGATCGGCTGTAATAATTGCCTGGAATTTTTTAGTTCTTTTTCACAACCGTTATATAACCGTTTAACACAAAGATTTTTCCATACACAACAATTCTTGTTATGTTAGCACCATAAAAAATCTTTTTACATTTACAGGTGGAAAAATGAACAAATACAAACAAATCCTTTTTTACACTTTTTTTGCTATCACATTAATTACTTCTTCGTTTTCCCAGTCGCCGGAACGCAAAGATGTGCCGGATAAATACAAATGGAATCTTGCAGATATGTATCCCGCTTTAACGGATTGGCAAGCCGACATTAAAAAAGTAGATGGTGAGATTGATAATTTTGCTTCATACAAAGGAAAGCTTGCTGAAAATTCTCAAACTTTACTTAATGCGCTAAATTCTTATTTTGATATGCTTAAAGTATTCTACAAAGCAAGCGCTTATGCCGGTAACCTTAGCAATGAAGACGTAAGAATTTCGGAAAACCAGGCATTGCTTCAGCAACTTTCTTCGGTCGGAACAAAGTTTAGTGAAACAGCTTCTTACTTTGAGCCGGAAATTCTTTTAATTCCAAAAGAAAAGATTGAAAAATTCTTCAAAGAAAAACCGGAACTGGAAACTTATTCCGTTTACATTGATAACATCCAAAGATTGCGCGCTCATACTCTTAGCGAAGCAGAAGAAAAAATCCTTGCAAGCTTTGGTTTGATTGCGGGAAATCAAAATACTGTTTATTCAATTTTTGCAGACGGTGAAAAACCTAATCCAAAAATTACTCTTTCTGATGGAGAAGATGTTGAATTAAGTCCCGCCGCTTATACAAGAGTGAGAACAGTAGAAAATCGCGCCGACAGGAAAAAAGTTTTTGAAGCATTTTTTAATGGTTACGGAGATTTTAAAAATACTTTGGGTGCAAACCTTGTCGGTAAAGTTAAAAAAGATTGGGTTTTTGCAAAGGACAGAAAATACAATTCATCTTTAGAAGCTGCGTTAAGCAGTGATAATCTTCCGACATCAATTTACACAACTTTAATTGAACAGGTAAATAAAAGTCTTCCGACATTATATCGTTTTTTAGATTTGAAAAAACGGATGCTGGGCGTTGATACGCTTCACTATTATGATTTATACACTCCGATTGTAAAAAAGGCAGATCTGAAATTTACAGTTGAACAAGGACAGCAGGTAATTTTAGATGCGCTAAAACCTATGAAATCCGAATATCTTTCAACGGTAAAAAAATCATTTGATAACAGGTGGATTGATTTTATTCCAACCGACGGGAAACGAAGCGGCGCTTACTCAAGTGGAGGCGCTTATGATATTCATCCATATATTTTAATGAACTGGAATGACGATTATGAATCGCTTTCAACTCTTGCGCACGAGATGGGACACACAATGCACAGCTACTACTCGAATGCTACGCAGCCTTTTGCAAAATCAGATTATGCAACTTTTGTTGCAGAGATTGCATCAACAACAAATGAAACTCTGTTAAATAATTATATGGTTGCAAATGCAAAGAGCGACGAAGAAAAACTTTTTTTGCTCGGCAGTTATCTGGAACTTTTACGCACAACTATTTTCCGTCAAACATCTTTTGCAGAATTTGAGCTTGAAATCCATAAACGGATAGAGCAAGGACAACCACTAACAGGCGATGATCTTTGTAAAATTTATTACGACATCGTAAAAAAATATTATGGAAATGATGCCGGGCATTGTGTTGTTGATCCTTATATTCAATACGAATGGGCTTACATTCCTCATTTTATGGGATATAATTATTATGTGTTCCAGTATTCAACTTCACTGATTTATGCTACTGCCTTTGCAGAAAAAATAGTCAATGAAGGAAGTCCCGCTGTAGATAATTTTTATAAAATATTAAAAGGCGGCGGCTCAAAATATGCCGTTGATTTAATTAAAGATGCAGGAATTGATCCGCTATCACCGGAGCCGTTTGAATTAGCAATGAAGAAGATGAATAAAGTTATGGATCAGATTGAAGAGATATTGAATAGGTAGTTATTAAAAGTGTAGTCCACTTAAAAAGTGGACTACACTTAAAACTTAGAAAGACCAGTTAACTATTGGAAATACCGGAAATGCGCCGCCTTGTGAAATGATATTTATAAGCCCAATCTGTAATCCATACATACTGCCGGCATAATTAATAAATCCAATCTGTACACCGCTAACTTTACCCTTATGATAATTTACAAATCCCCATTGTAGACCCTCAAATTTGCTGTCCGTTAAGTTTACAAAACCTGATTGTAAACCGAGAAACCCGTTATCTACAAGATTTACAAATCCCATTTGTAAACCAACCTGTTTGCCTGTTGTAGAATTAACAAGTCCCCAGTCTATTCCTTGAACATTATTATTTTTTCCGTATAAAATATTAAGCCTGATTCCCGCTATAGAAGTATTTTCCGGAAATATTTGTACCGGATTAAAGAGTGCAATTTGAATTGGTTTATCCTGTGCCTTTACTGAAGCACTGAACGTGCCCCAAAAAACAACAGCCAGAAAAAGCATAACGCTAAGTTTTTTCATTTTGTTTTCCTATGATAGTTTGTGGTATAATCGAAACCTAATATATTATTTTATTAATTGATTTACACCCTTGGTAATTTAAATCTTACCCTTAGAACTCCTTCTTCAAAGCTTGTGGAGATTAATTGAAACTTTCCTATCTCTTTTGTGGATGAAACATGAACTCCGCTGCAGGGGCAAGCATCATAATCACCTATTTTAATAATACGAATTATTTCGCCCGCATCTTCGGGAAGCTGCGAAAGTTTATAATTTTTTATTGCTTCGTCCCGATGGAGAAATTCTTCCGTTACAGGCAAGTCCTGTAGAATAATTTCATTAACCTTTTTATTGATTGCTGTTATTTCTTCCCCGGTTAGATTTCTATCAAAATGATAATCGCATTTTGATTTTTTCTTTTCGATATGATTACTGAATGATCTTCCCCTATTAAACATTCTGACCATTGTCTGGTTTAAAATATGTTCAGCCGAATGCATCTCGGGATTATAATCTTTGTTTGATTTTACTTCGTCCATTTTTACCATTTATTAAAGTGGATTTTCTCTTGTTTAAATCTTTCTTCAGCTTCAACTTTTTCATCCGGGTAACCAAGTGAAATTAATGCAACGGGCACTATATTTTCAGGCAGTTTAAATTGTATCCTGATATTTTTATAAACATCGTCCATTCCATGAATCGCAATCCAGCAGGAACCAATTCCTAATCCGTGTGCAGAAAGTAAAATGTTTTGTATTGATGCGGAACAATTCTGCAAAAGCCAGCTTTCGTTTTTTTCAACAGCATTATCACCGCAAACAATAATTGCAGCGGAAGATTGCTTAAGCATTTCCGCATAAGGAATTGATTTAATTGTTTCAATTAAAATTTCTTTTTCATCAATTACAATAAATTGCCATGCTTGCAGATTCATTGCGCTTGGCGCATACATTGCCGCTTTAAGAATTTTATTAAAATCTTCCCCTAAAATTTTTTGATCCGTATATTTTCTAATGCTTCTTCTGTTTAATAGCGCTTCCTGTATTTTCATATTTCCTCAAAAAAATATTATTTGATTCCTCTGTGTTTCTCAGTAAAACCTCAGCGGCTCTCCGTGTAAGAACTAATCCTTTCACGGAAGTGCACGGTGTTCCACAGAGGTTAAAGTTGTTTATTCTGTCTTACAAATATAACAACACTTCTTTTTTGTCTTCGTAATCACATCACATTTTTTTAATATGCAATGTAAATTTAAAAAGGATGTGCAATGAATGTTTTATTACAATTTAAAGAAAACTTAAATAAAAAATCGAAAATTTATTATTTTCTGGTAGGAGTATTTACTGTAATTGGAATATTGTTTATAACGACAAATCTTTTCTTTACTCATCCGGCTGGGTTAACATCAAAAGAGAATGGAGATGGAAAATTCCCTCAGGGTTATAAAATTGTTTCTCCAAATATACCTGATAGCTTATCATTGTTCGGCGAAAAAATTCCTTTAGATAATTTTGAAGTTTACGAAAGAGTTGACCGGGAAGTTTTGGTAAACACATACTGGCATTCCGCAACAATACTTGCAATCAAAAGAGCCGCAAGATGGTTCCCGGTTATTGAACCAATTTTAAAACAAAATAACATTCCGGATGATTTCAAATACCTTGCAGTTGTAGAAAGCAATTTAGAAAATGTCGTTTCGCCCGCCGGCGCTACGGGGTTTTGGCAAATTACAAAACCTGCAGGGACAAAATACGGTTTGGAAATTAATAACGAAGTTGATGAACGTTATCATATTGAAAAGTCAACACAAGCGGCTTGCGATTATTTAAAAGAAGCTTATGCAAGGTTTGGAAACTGGACTATGGCGGCAGCTTCATACAATGCCGGAATGAATGGCATTGATAAATGGAGCGGCTTACAGAAAGCTAAAAATTACTGGAATCTTGTTCTTGGTTCTGAAACATCGCGTTATGTTGCGCGCATTGTTGCGATAAAACTTATTATGAAAAATCCCGATAATTATGGTTACGATTTAAAAGAAGATGATTTTTATAAACCGCTAAAATTTAAAGAAGTTGATTTAAATACATCGGTAAAAGATTTTGCAGATTATGCTACAACACTTGGAATTAATTATAAAACATTAAAACTATATAATCCGTGGCTGCGTGATACGTTCTTAAAAAATAAAAATAGTGTCGCTTATAAAATAAAAGTTCCGGAAGAAGGAAGCATTAACCTTATTAAGGAATGAATTGATTTTATTAATCTGACAAATAATACTTGTTTCAAAACCCTATGCAGATTCAAAATAAATATACCATTGAAAACGTCCTCAATCTGGAAAATGGCGAAATCATCTATGCAAAAGATTTCTTTAAAAAATCTTTTGACGAAATAATCTCATTGATATCTGAACTTCAAAGAGCAATTTGGGGATATAGAGATTCTTTATATGTCTGCTATTATTGCAAACAGAAAATCATAATTCGCGTATCAATTAAAAGAGAATTATCAACTACACTTTATTTTAAAAATTTAAGTATTAATACCACTACCGGCGCACATTACTATACTGATGATATTTATAACGGAACTATTGTTTGGCTAAGAGTTAACTAATAATCTTGTCATTCTGATAAGCAAAGCGGCGTGATGTTTTGCTGTTCTTGTTTTTTTAAAATTTTATCAGGTGTGGTAGTCTTTTTTTTGTCCAATTACATTGCGTTTCTGAAAACTTACGTTACATTTTTGCTATATCACACTGTGTTTTTATAAAAAATTATTGAATTTTTGAAGTAAATGAGGATTTTAAAAGGCTGGGTAAGCTATTAGAAATTATCAGAAAATAATTTTTAGAATTTTAAAGTGATTTTTTATAAGATGATAAATCAATTAAATGCTAAAAAAACAACTAAAATATTCAATTGCACACTATATGGTGGATAATTGTATTGTAATTAGGCAATAGATAAACTTTATAGTTGATAAACTAAAAAAACTGATGTAAGTTTGCCTGTGACAAAAACAGATGTACAACATTTCCTCGATGACTTCAAAACAAAGCTTTCGGTATTCAATATTGTTTACCGAAGTGATCGTGATAAAAACTTACAGGCACTTGCTGGACTGGAAATAACAGGAACCGAAAGAACAGAATTAATAAAAAGTTTAAAGGCAGAAAACTATTGTGCCGGTCCAACAAAAAACGAGTTGTACAAAAATCATCCTGACTACTGGGAATTTGGATTAAAAATAAAAAACAAAGAAGTATATATAAAGATAGAGATGGGATTACCGAACAGTTCGGTGATTTGTATTTCTTTTCATGTTGCAGCCCATGATTTGAAATATCCCCTTAAATAAATATGGAGTTAAAAATGAAGTGTGCATTTTGCGGTGGAAATGCGTTACAAATGGTGGAAACAATAAAAATCAGTTATAGGAAAGAAGATTTTAAAGTACATAAACAATTTTTTGAATGTGTGAATTGCAAAGAGCGATTTACAACCGAAGAGTTAGATAATGTAAATATTAAACAGGTCTATAATCAGTATCGGGAAAAGTACAATATTCCGTTTCCCGAACAATTGATTATGGCAAGGGAAAGCTACGGATTATCAGCAGCAAAGATGGCTGAAGTTTTAGGTTTTGGAACTAATATTTATCGTAATTATGAAAACGGTGAAGTGCCCAATCAGAGTAACGGAACACTATTAAATATTGCAATGCACCCCAAAGAGTTTTTAAAGATAGTCGAAAGCAAAGAAAGTTTATTTACTAAAAAACAATTTGATAAAGTTGTTCATCATATTGAAAAAACAATTGAAACAATCGATAATCGTAATTCCCTAAAAAAACTTTTGTGGGATAATAAGAAAACACCTAATGAACTTAGCGGGTATTCAATGCCTTCTTTTGAAAAATTTGCAAACATTGTTTTGTTTTACTTAGAGGCAAATGAAAATATATTTAAAGTAAAAATGAATAAGCTGTTATACTATACAGACTTTTTACATTTCAAAAGATTTGGACAATCGATAAGTGGTTATATGTACCAGGCAATACAAATGGGACCGGTTCCATTCAGGTACGATGCCATTTATGATTTATTAACGTACGAAAATTTTATCGATTTTATTTTGGCTGAAGTAAAAAACACACCGGTAGATAAACCCGTTCCGTTAAAAAGATTTGATGAAACACTATTTAAACAAAGTGAATTGGATGTATTAAGGGAAATATTTCAAAAGTTTAATAAAATCAGCACCGATGAGTTGATTGAATTAAGCCATAATGAAAAGGGCTGGATTGAGGAAAATAAAAAGAAAGGTTTAATTAGTTATCAGAAATATGGATATGAATTGAGTATTAATTAAACACCCGCTTTATCTATCTCTTTCATTATGTGTTCGGTTTCCGAAAGGGCAACAATTATTTTCTGATAGTGTTCTATTTCCTGATTTGTTAATTCTATAGTTGCTTATACTGAAAATTATAAATCTATTAACCCAGAATTATTAAAAACAGCTTGACTATGTCATAATATTCAGACTGACAAATATTAAGGGCTGAATACCGGAATCTGGATTATTACGCCACAGGCGGACAGGGAAGCAAGTTTGTGACACCTTAAATGTTAAGTGCTCAGTGTTAAATGTTCAATGAAAGCAATAAGGAATGATAGTGTTAGCTTTTAAGTTTGCGGGATTGGTTTATTTAGCGAGTGTTAAGAAAAAGTTTGCAGCTAAATGCAAAAAAACACGCAATCTTTTTTAACGAGCTAATTAAACAGCAAACTGTGCGTTTAGCTGAATGAATAGAAGTAGCGGAATGTAGTGGAGTGATAGCGGGGCAATTAACAATTTACAATGAACAATTGAAGACAATCATAGCTGAAATAAAATTTAATCCTGCTATCAAGTAACAAATGGAGCGGATGAGTGAATGAATCTAATGGCAAAAGCGGATAGAAAATAAGAATTAAGAATTAAAGAGAGCACGAATTGTGAATCGCAAAGTTTTATACTTGCTGAATAGTGTTGGAATCCCCGAAGGGGTGAACAACACAAGCCCGCCGTTAATCTACAATCCGCTACGGCGGACAGGTTTTCAATGATCAATTAAAAGACAACCAATCGGTATTATCTGTGAGTGTTGAAATTAGATACCAGTAATAAAACGCTTCGATATTAACTTTTTTAAGTGTGTTTAATGAACCAAATGAAGCGGGCAATTGAAAATCTTTTAATAATGGTAAGCGAGTTTCGTTATAAAATAATTCTTCAATATTTATTTTTATTTCAGGGAAACGTAGAAGTGTTGAGAGCAGGGCTGCTTTAGAAGCTGCTGTTTTTGCTATTTGAAGATTAAAATCATTTGAGATTAAAAATCCTGATAGTGCCTTAATACCTTTTCTAAGTTCTGATGTTTCATCATCTTCAATTGATCCTTTGAAATCTAATTTGCATAATTTAACTGATGCATTAAAAGTATCTTTAAGTGAATCAGAAACAGAAAGTTCTAATTTTCTGTATAAAAATTGTTCTGCTGCGATTTTTGAATATGATGCAAGAGTTATTTCCCTGCTGGAGAATTGGTTGAACAGATTATGTATATCATATAATTGTTTTAAAATCTCCAGAGATTTATCGGATCCATAATGAATGCCAATTGTTCGTGGTGCAAAAGCTGTTAATTTATCTCCAAGAATATCATCTATGGAAGGCAGCTTTACTAAAACCTTTTCATCTATATTAAATAATCTATTTGAGACAGGCTGTTCAGTAACTATTGAATATGGATTTTCAGAACCTAATACATCCAGCAGAATATATTTTACAGCAGAATCTAATTTAGACGTGTAATAAAATTTGAAATGTTTTTTAGGAATTTTATCATCACCTGTCCTTTTATCCAGATCGAGTTTGTGAAAGACAGAATTATTAATAATGGAAGTCAGTTCTTCTTCGGAAAATTTACCAATAACATCAATATCAATTGAAAGTCTTTTTAGAGTGGGTAATAAAAAGACAAGGGAAGTTCCGCCTTTGAAAATAAAATTGTTATTGATTTTAGTAAGCTGGCAGAGTAATTCAAAGGCGTAAATAGTACGTTCAAGCAGATATACATCAACATTACGATCAAAAGATTTCTTTAGTGATTCAAACCATTCTTTTTCAAAACACTCAGGATTTATCATTATCTACCTGCAATTTATATAGCTTTCAGATTGAATTACTTTATCAACAAAAGTTTTTCTAATTTCTCTGCGCTTACTATACCTGAGCATACCTGATATGTTTATTCTTGAAGAACAAATAATGTTATAAAAAATACGTTTGTATTCAGTCCTATCAAAAAGATTTAATCTATTACTTTCAATAAACAAATCAATAAGAATTTTTTCTATTGCGGAAAAATTATTTTCAGAAGGTTCTTCAGAAATTGAAGGACGCAGTATTATAGTGTTCTCTTTGATGTTAAAATGCGAAGATAAAATTCGCTTATCCGGATTATTGTAAACATTAAAGTTTTTATCTTTTAAGTGATCGTACAGCGAATTTAATGATTCAAAATCCGTATAAATGAAACTAACATCCTGTGTGTACAAATGATGGAAATAATTTTTTAATTGTGTTACGGACCAAACATTAAATTCAAGAAAAGGGAAAGCAGAGTTTAGATCATCTTTTAATGTTTTTAAAGAAGTTGTATCCAATATAAAATGGTTTGGTATTTTTGAATACCAACTAAGACCTGCATCATATACAAGGGTTTGTTTTTTTAAGGAATACAAATATTGATTTACAGATATGGCTTTAAAAGAAGAAATATTTTTACTTAATTCTTTCTTCAAAAATTTGGTGTTAAAGTAACTGTATTTACTAATAAAGGCAGATATTTCAGTTTTTAGACTATTTGCTGGCATATACTCCTGGCAGATAAAATTATTATCTGCCGCTAATATATATATAAAATTATAAATATCAATAAAAAAGAAGGATTATCTATATTGTCTTTTTTGAGCATTGAGTAAAGATTCTTTGAGTTCTGAGGGAATATCTATAACAAGAATCTCGATGTTAAAGTTGTCTTTCAGTTTTGAATACCAAGAATCGCCACCTGAGAACGTGCTTGCTGCTTCTTCATCCGCGAATGCGATTATTTTTCTGAAAGTTTTGTTGTGCATTTTTTCAATCAACAACATTTTAAAAATATCTTTACCAATTTTGTTGTGCTGTGCAACTTTCATTTTACCGATGCGTGAATAAATCTCGCATAGGATTGGTGTATTATCTGAATAACCGTTAACATGGAAATAGTGTTTCGTTAATTAAAACTTTCCTACTTTCAAGATTTAGTTTAAAGTTTTCATTAAGCAGCATAAGAATATCTTTATGTGCTAGTTGCTGTTCTGTTGAATCTGATGGATGAAGTTGTTTTGACATAGCATTATTATTAAAGTTTCAAATCAGATTTAGCGTATTTCCTTAATTTAAAATAAAAGTCGAGTGGATATGCTTCATTCCAATTTTTTAGTGCAATTAGGTATTCAGCTATATTATTTTTGTTTTTTCGTATTCTTTTAATACAGTTAGGCTTTCTTCTGTAATCTTCCAATGTCTGACCTAATTTCTCATTATTACACTTTGAGTGAGCAAGCAATATGTTTTTAAACTTGCTTTCACTACCAGAACTATAAGCAGAAATATGCTCTGCGTGTATATTTTTTGTTTTGATATTTTTCTTAATCTTACCATAGCATAGATAACAATATGGAACATTCTTTAATATTGTTTTTTTCTCGCCAACCGTGATATTTCTTTGTGGTTTATCTGTCCAATCGCCTAAATATTCTTTTACAAATTTCTTCTCAAATATCTGTTTTGATTGCCTAATATTTTTACTACTATTTGTACCAGCACCAGTTATTACCGATACAAATCGCTTATTTTTTAATAGTTCTAAATAACCAATTTTGATTTTGTCCAAATCTTTTTTACTTATTTGATGATTAGAATATTTAGGGAGATAATAAGAAAGCAAGTGAAATAAACTCTGATTAATCTTATTAGAGAAAGAATATAAAGACCATCTATTGATTTTCGGTAGCTCAGCGCCTTTTTGTAAAACCTGAAAACAATTATCTATGTTTTCCCCAAATATTTTTGTTAAAAGATTAAAGAAATGATTGCTTTTATTTTTTAGAGATTCTAATGTACTTTTATCAAAGTCATTTTTGAGTGCATTAAAATTATTTAATAGATTTGTTATATCTTTCTCGAATCCATAAGTATTTATTACAAAAAATCTTAGTGCTAATTCTTCCACATCCTATCCAGGGTCATCCCAGAAATCTTTCGTAATTTATTTGCAACGAGATTTAATAGTTTATTAAATGATGGCATTTCACTTGCAAATAGGCAATTTCTAATTTCTTGTGCTTTAAGGACTGTTGCCCCCTGATTTAGTATTTGAAATATCTTATACTTCAATTGCATTGTGGAGTCTTGTAATAAAACACAATAAATATTCCGATTTTTTATTTTATTGCGTATCTCTTCTTGTGAGATAAGGTTACCATTATGAGTATACCTGAAGTTCGATATTAATTTTGTTCTGATATTTTTCTGAACTGATTGTGGTTTTAAAAACCCTAAAATTGTTGTCAATCGTTGTTGACCATCGACAACTTCAATTTTGCTATCTTCCGATTCAGCAAAATAGAACATTGGTAAGGGGAAACCAGCATATAAGGATTTAATCAATTCTTTTTGTTTCTTTTTATTCCAAACAAACTGTCTCTGAAATTCTGGTTGCAAAACTATTTCTTCTCTTTCGTAACTAGAAAGTATATCCCTGATTAATCTATTTGCAGGTTCTTTGATATGTATATCTAATAAACCATTATTACTCTTTTCGATTTGGATTACATCGAAATCATTAATTTTTGCTTTTTTCATAAAGTAAATCTTATAATTGAAGAATTAAAATATTATTAAAAAAAATTAACTTTATCAATCTCTTTCATTATTCTATCAGTTTCCATTAGTGCGACAATGATTTTTTGATAGTGTTCTATTTCCTGATTTGTTAATTCTCTCCCTCTGCGGTCTTTAAGCCATTTTTGTGCTGGCTGATAACCGCCGATGTAAAAGTTCCACGCGGTTTCCGGGACGTTACCAAAATACTGTAATTTATTTATCCAGACTTTTCCGTTTTCGTATTTAATTTTTTCTACTTCTTCATCACCTTCCATTACAGGAAAGGTTGTAACGAATTGGTTTACTTTTGGTGATTCTAATAAGTGCATTAAACGAAGTTCTGTACCAAGCGCAGCTAAAGCTTTAAATGTTTTTTTGTCTTTGGGATATGGAACGCGCGGAAAATCTATCTTTAAAAATTCTTTGTACTTTTCTCTGTAAGTTGGCGAGTGCAATACCGCATAAATGTAATCTAAAATTTCTTCCGGTTCTGTTTTGCCAACTACGGTTTCTATTTCCTGTACAATTTCTGTTTTTAGGTTCGGTACTTTTGTGCCGTCTTCTGAATAAAGATATAGTGGAAAATGATAACCTGCTTCTTTTGTCTGACTGGATAAAGTACATTTATCAGTAATATTTTTTGTGACAAATATATGTTGAAAATCAAACGTGCTAAGTTGTTTACAAATAATTAAAGCCAAATTGTTTTGATTAATCATATGCTTCATAATATCATATCTTGGATATTCTATAACACCTTTTGAGTGAGCCGAATACGGAATAATTCTTTTATCGAATGGTCTATAATCAATTGTTTCAAGTGTAGCATATTTCATATCCTTTTTTGCTTCTTCGTATGTCCAGTCTCTACTATCCTTTGGTAATTTATATTCTAATTTGAATTTATTCTCTTTAAGTTCTACAATGTCATCCATAATTTTTTGAGCTTCAATAGTACTAAAATTAACTAATAATTTATCTCTGGCTGAGACAATCCCACAAGCCTGAATTTGAAATAAATTAGCTACTGGAAAATTCTTGAAATATTCTATATTATTATTAAATGTTTTAGGCGAAAAGAAGTAATTTGGTTCATTTAAGTTCAATGTTTGCCAAGGAATAGTATTCAATGTATTTGCATTGAGTTCCGAGAATTTTTTTGTTCTTTTACCATAAAGCTCAGCAAACTTTACAATTCCCAAATTCTTTTTTGGGGACTGTAAAACCTCCGAGGTTTTAGAAACCTCGGAGGTTTGGGTTTTGTTACCAATATTTTTCTTAATCATTATAGAAATTGCAACTCCCTGCTGAATATCAAAAACATTTTCATCTTTGCTTCCGTCAGGAGTTGTCTCTTTCTTTTTTGTACTTCCATGTAAGTTGAGAACATAAATTTCATCAAATGTCTCAAGTAAATGTTTGCGCATTTGCCTGTGGGTAATTCC
>JBAQCL010000056.1:0-21889 GCA_049294175.1 Ignavibacteriaceae bacterium
GTTGATGCGTGGCAATCAAATAGAAATAATAAAAATGCCAAAATAAACTGGCAGTTTACAACCAAAGATGCAAGGGTTAAACTTAAAAGATTATATCCGTCAATTCATGACTAACACAACACTAGTTAGTATGCGCTTTATTTACCGGCACATCTTGTAAATTAAATCGATTAAACAGGATTTGTCAGATGTGTTTGTAATCTCGGGGACCAAAAACGCAATGTTTTTGGTTTATCTTCTTGTGAATCCTTTTCTTAAATTATTTATCATACTATCACAAATTTTGAAGGCTTATGACAACAGAACAAATTTTGCTTTATGTATTTATTGCTCTTATCGTTTTTTATGTTGGGAAAAAAGTTTATTTGCTTAAATCAATCAAACAATATTCCCCGGTTGATGCTTTTGCAAAAGTAAAAAAAGAAAGAACCGTTGTTTTTCTTGATGTAAGAACAGAAAAAGAAAGAAAACAAACTTTAATAAAGGGTTCTTATCATATCCCGGTAACGGATATTAAAGAAAAAGAACACGAGCTAAAGAAATTTAAGGATGCGGAAATAATTTGTTATTGTCAGACCGGAAACCGGAGCCTGAAAGCCGCATCTAAATTAAAAAAAATAGGATACAACGCTAGCAATTTAAGCGGAGGAATGATTCGTTGGAATTCAGCAGGTTTGAAATAATTTGGAAGTGGGGCAAGCGTATTTTGCCCGTTGCACTCGGAGCTGTAACCGGCTATTTGTTTTACTATTATGTTGGATGTAACGGAAGTTGCCCGATTTCCGGCAACCCGTTTGTAAGCACTGCTTACGGTGCTTTTGCAGGATTTCTATTTGTTGATTGGAAATCATTATTAAAAAAGAATTTAAAAGAAGAAAAAAAGGATAAACAATAATGCAATATGGTTTTTCTAAACTTACCGATTACAGCTTTGAGCAGGCTGTTGAAAAGGTAACGGAAGAATTAAAAAAAGAGGGCTTTGGTGTTCTCACTTCAATTGATGTAAAAGAAACGTTGAAGAAAAAGATAGATGTTGATTTTAAAAAGTATACTATACTTGGCGCATGCAATCCGGCATTAGCACACCAAGCGTTACAGACAGAAGAAGAATTAGGATTGCTTCTTCCGTGTAATGTTATAGTTTATGAAAAAGGCAGCAAAACCATGGTTGCTATATTTGACCCTATGATTATGGCATACGTAATTGACAACACTGACTTAGTCGTTGTTGCTGAAGAAGTAAAGAAAAAATTAATAAAAGTTTTTGAAGCCGTATAATTTTTAATGTGTCGTTCCGAATTTTGTTCGGGATAAAAAATATTAATAAAAAATTAAAACTGAAAATAAGAATCATAAAAGGGTAAATAAATGACAGAGCATTTAACAAAAGAAACTTTTTTAACCAAGGTTTTTGATTATGAAAAAAATCAAGAATGGAAATATAACGGTAAACTTCCTGCTATTATAGATTTTTGGGCACCATGGTGCGGACCGTGTAGAATGGTTGGGCCTGTTTTGGAAGAATTATCAGAAGAATACAACGGCAAGGTAAATATTTATAAGGTTAACACCGATGAAGAACAGGAACTTGGAGCCGTGTTTGGAATAAGAAGCATTCCTTCTATTCTTTTTGTTCCGATGGCTGGACAGCCTAAAATGGCAGTAGGCGCTCTTCCTAAAGAATCAATAAAACAAGCGATTGAAAAAGAGTTATTAGTTCCCGCTTCTTAAAAAATTTTCATAAGCCCCAAATGATTAAGCGCATTCAGACAACCGGATGCGCTTTTTCGTTTATTTTCGGTTACTTTTGACTATCTATAAAACTATTCCTTATTTTTATCAGCATCAAAAAGGAGTTATTTATGAAACATATAGCCATTCTTTTGTTTGGATTAATAACAATAACAGCGTGTGCTTCATCGGACAAAATTAATAAAGAGAATAAATCAGCTAACAACCAAAACGAAGAACCGGTAACCGCACCATCGTTTTATCAGGAAAAGTTTATTAACGGAACTGATTTTTTTGCAAGGGGAAACGAACCTTTCTGGACTTTGGAAATTGATCTTGAAAAAGAAATGAAATTTATAACTCTTGATGATATTAATTTAACGATCCCTGCTGTGGAAGGAGTAAAAGCGCAGGATGCAGATGTAACGCGTTTTCACGCACAAACAGAAAGCGGAGAAATGATGGTCACATTAATTAAGGAAAATTGTGAAGATAATATGTCGGGCGAACCGTTTAATTATAAGGTTAAAGTTGAAGTAAGAAAATCTATAGATGAAAATTTTAAAACTTATGAAGGTTGTGGTAGTTATTTATTTGATTATCGTCTAAATGACATCTGGGTGATGGAAGAAATGACGGGGGTTGAATTGAAAAAAGAAGAATTGATAAAAGGCATACCAACCTTTGAGTTTAACCTTAAAGAGATGAGATTTAACGGGCACGCTGGCTGTAATAATTTAACCGGAAAGATTGACCTTCGGGGCACTAAAATAAATTTTGGAAACATAGCCGCAACAATGATGGCTTGTCCCGATATGGAAGTAGAACGCGCAGTAATTGATGCTCTTAATAAAAAGACATTTACTTACAAAATAGAAAATCCAAGACTTACCCTTGACAACGACTCAAGAGTAAAAATAGTTTTTAAAAAAGCAGATTAATTTTGAATAAAAAAAGAAAATCTTATGGAAGAAAAGATTTTTAATAAAGCAAAATCTTATGCCGCTTCAATTAAGCAGAAAATTGGTGAGTTAAAAGATTCTTTTGGGGATGAAGAAAAAAAAGAAATAATTGAACAGTTTAAAGAATCTGGCAAGGGGAAAATCACAGAGATTGTTGAGTCAATCAGCAGCTCCTCCGAAATATTTAATAAAGCGGGTTATACTTTTAACCAGATTGAAATAACTCTTGGGTTGCCGCCCGATTTGTTTTAGAATTTTCAAAAAACGAATCTATTTCTACCGAAAAAAAACCCGCATAATTGAAGAAACAAAAGACAGTAAAATTATTTCCCTGATAATCACAAGCCTTTTTAAGGCAAATGATTTTGCGGATTCATTAAAAATAGGTGAGCGTAAACTTAAGTCAGTTGAAATAACCTTGAGCATAACGCCGGGCATAAGTATTATTTTATCTTAAGCTAACGCTATATTATATAGCGAAAGCAAACAATTTAAAATTTCAAAGCAATGGTTATTACTTCTAAATAAGGTTTTTTATGTATAAAAGTTTTTTCTTTCTTCTTTTTGCAACTTTATTTCTTGGTAGCTGCAGCACCGGAAATTTACCAACACAAATAAACGGTAGTGAGTGGAACGTAATATCAATTCTGGGCAAGACTCTCTACGAAAACAAAACCACTAAAAATATTCCATACTTAAGTTTTAGCGATAATGGAAAATTATTTGGTTCTACGGGATGTAATAGCTTTACGGGCTTTTATAAACTTAAAGGCGCGTCGTTGTCAATTAGCCCGGGCTCAATTACTAAAATGGCATGCCCGGAAAACACCGAGCAGAGTTTTCTAAATGCAATTAAACAGGCGACAAGTTATAAATTCGATGGAGACAAATTAATCTTGCTAAACGGAACAAAGACCGTTATGACATTAATTCTGAAAGAAAATTAATAATAAAAATAAACGAAGGTGCTTTATTGTTTCTCTTTTCCTATAAACTTCACAACTACATTTCCTGCTTTATGCAACGGTAACAACTCTACTTTTCTATTTGAAAGAATAGCCGGAGGTATAGGAATAACTTTTGTTCTGTCTTTATTTAGGTATAAACGAGCTAGCATTTTGGAAGATATAGCGGGACTTTCTGAAAAAGTCCCGGACGGCACTTTGTTTTCACCAGAACCGCTAAGTTCAGATTTTAGCAAGTCTTGTTCTAATGTTTTTCCGCTTTGAGAAAACACAGGCAAAGCAAAAGCCCAAATAAAAAACATGCAATAAATGAGTTTCATATTTATATGTCCTAAAATTGTTTTAATTGAATACCGGTATAATTTTTTAGACAAATATAAACAGCAATTGTTCCTTGTCGGTTATTTCGAAAAATAATATCAAGTCAACCTTATTATAATGACTTAAAATTTTATTTTGGCAAGTTCAATTAACAATTGACAAATGATTTTTAAGAGAGGAATAATGGTAAATAATTAATTACAAGACCATTTTCACAAAATCATTTTCTTTAAGTTTTGCAAAAATTATATCACGAATAACTTCCGAGGTTACAAACACTTTTAAGTTTAAACTGAAATAGTTTCCCTTAGAACTAACTTTTGAAGAATTGATTTCGTATTCCATTCCTGCCGCAGCAAGTTCAATGGCTTTAATCATTTCATCTACATCGGTGCCGATAACTTTATAATTCCAATCGCATGGATATTCTATATTTGGTTTATTATTATTTGAATCAAGAATCATTCTGTTCCTTTTATTTTCAATCTTTGTTAACCAGAAAAACTCCGGCGGTAATTATCAATCCGCTTAAGATCATTAACAAAGTAATCTCTTCTTTAAGAAAAATCCAAGCTGTAATTACAGTAACAAATGGTTCAAGGTAAAGATATGCGCCAACTTTTGCGGATTCCATTTCGCGCAGAGCATAAGCCCAGATAACATACGCAACTCCGCTGCAAAGTAAACCAAGAAATAAAATGGAGATCCACCCAACGTTTGAAAGATGCACAACAGAATTTATGGAATCTTTATTTGTGGTAAAAGGAATTATTATCACAGCCATCATTATAAAAAGATAAAGGATTGTCATCAGCGGCGAATAATTAAGTGATATTTTTTTATTTACCATCGAATAAATTCCCCACGTAAACGAACTGAATAGAACAAGCAGATCACCTTTGTTTTCAATCAAATTAATGTTTAGGGGATTTCCTTTCCCGACAAGTATAAGTAATCCAAATACAGCTATTAATATTCCTGTAATTTTAATAAAACTTAATTTTTCTTTGAAGAAAGTTACACCAAGTAAAGCCATAAAAATCGGTGCAGTGCCGATAATCCAGCCTGTGTTTGATGCCGTTGTAAATTTTAATCCTGTAACCTGTATCCATAAATGAAAAACAGCGATCAGCGCAAGCAATAATATGTATGCATGACTTTTAAAATTAATTGTGAAATCTCTTTTTTGAATTAAAGCAATTGAAAGCAAAAGAATAATTGCAAGAATCATTCTCATTGAGATGATGGTTTCCGGTATAAGCTCGTCAAGTAAATATTTTGTTGCAATAAACGATGCGCCCCAAAATATTATTGCAAGCAACGGAAGCGTGTATTTAATAGATTTTGTATTGATGTTATAGTATTTCCCGTTTATTAGCCGGAGCCTGTCTATCGCTGATGAACCGAGCCTGTTACGGTAGT
The DNA here is from genome assembly GCA_049294175.1 of Ignavibacteriaceae bacterium. GTDB lineage: Bacteria > Bacteroidota > Ignavibacteria > Ignavibacteriales > Ignavibacteriaceae > IGN3. The sequence continues at coordinate 5,402 of JBAQCL010000056.1, forward strand.
ATTTCGACAGTCTTAATGTGACATTTTTTATTTTGATTTAATTGTTTTCTTTGCTGAGGAGTAAGCGGTCAAATCATATTGAATTTTTTTTTCTGGCATATCCATTTTTACAATTTCAACTCCGGCATCAGAGTAAAATTGAGTTGCAAGAGTGTCATGAAAATCAGAAAACACAACAACACGTTTTATTCCCGCGGCGATAAGAGTTTTGGCGCATGTTGTACAGGACATATTTGTGATGTAAGCAGTCGCGTCAACTACGTTAATTCCATGTCTTGCCGCCTGAACAAGTGCATTCATTTCTGCATGATTTGTCCGCACACAATGATTATCAACAATTAAACATCCTTCATCTTCACAATGTGGCTGACCCGGAAGCGAACCGTTATATCCGGTTGCAAGTACAAACCTATCTTTTACAAGAACGCAGCCACAATGCATTCTCGGGCAAGTTGCTCGTTCTGAAGCGAGCATTGCAAGTTTTAAAAAATATTCATCCCACGACGGTCTTTTGCTTTTTGCCATTTAATGTTATCCAAAAATATTAATGATAATTTAGAATGGAATTTAATGTATTGGAGATTAATTACAGAAACATATCCGGTTAAAATTAAATAAAACTTTAGCCGGATATATTTAGCCTAACCATGCAGGCGGGGAATTTGTGAAGTATATTGATCAGTCAGGAAAACACTTAAAGCTTTTCTAGGCGAAGAGGTAAAAGTGATTAATACTTTTTTGCCCTGCTTTTCAAGCTCTTGTTTAAATGCGCTTGGCATACCTCTCGAAATGACTGCACAACAATCATTAAGCTCTTTTTCTAAAATAGCGGTTTTTAGTTTTTCAGATGTTCTGAATTCCTTAACAAAAACATTTTTTTCATCAACTTCGTATATCAAAAATCCTTTTGAGCGAACAAAAGGATCGGAAATAGTTTTTCCGCCGTCGTTGGATTCAATTGCAATTTTCATAGCTTCCTCTTAATAATTAAACTTTGTAAGACCATCGCACTTTATCCCGGCTTTTTTTAGCAAAGCGCTGGTGGTGATAACTTTTGTAAATTTTAGCACTTCCACAAAAAGAACATTCTTTTGGTTGTCCTTTGGACGAATTTCCGAGCCACTCATTTTTACATTCGCTGCAAATATAAATAATCTTGTGAGCCATTTAACGCCTCCTGATTCTTTAGCTCTGTTCGGATTCTTTCTTTTATGTTTCTCTTCCCTGATAAATAATCAAGCATTCTTCCACGGTTAAAAATTATTGAATAGAGATTTGCGCCAAGTAATTTTGCTTCCTCCATTTTTGTGTTGTTTAAAAGAACGCTGGCAAAATCACTCGCAAAAAAATCATGTTTAGCCGCACACTCACCAACGGCAAATATATTTTTATCTGATGTTCGAAAATATTCATCAACAAGAATTCCACGGTCTTTGTCGAAAATTACTCCTAATTTTTCTGCAATAGATGTGTTTGGTCTTGTGCCGCAACAGAGAATTAAAAAGTCACAATCAACCATTTCATCGGTATTTAGTTTTATTCCGGATACAGAATCAATTCCAAGAATACTTTTTATTTCGGCATCCAGAATTACTTTACCACCAAGATTTTCAATAATTTCTTTTGCTTTGTCGCTTGTTTCCGCATCAAAAGAAGAGGGCATAAGCCTTTTTGATTTTCCTACAATTGTAACTTTTTTTCCAATTCTTAAAAGCTCATCGCATAGCTCAACACCCACATATCCGCCGCCGAAAATAACGATACTTTCTGCATCAACAGCTTCTTGAATTATATGACGTAAATTTTTCGGATCGTTATCTATCACCGCCACTCCATCTTTTTTTATACCCTCTATGGGTGGTTCAATTGGGCAGGAACCTGCAGCTAAAACCAATTTTTCATATTGAATTTTTTTTCCGCTTGCGAGACACAGAATATTGCGACTCTTTCCAACAATCTCATCGTAAAAGATATTTAGTTTTTTATCAAAACCAGCAGAAACTGCGGAGAGAATTTCTTCTATTATGGAATTTTTTTTGTCGCTTTTAATTATCGCAATACTTTTTTCAGCATAAGTGTTTCTTGCGGAAAGTGTGCAGACAAGCGCCGGCTCCCCATTTCCTGCGATTACGATTTCATAATTTTCCATTTTTACTCCGCTAATTGAGTGATAGGGCGTATTATATCTGTCTGATTATTTATGTTAAGTTATGAAGCCCGGGGCTTTTGCAGTGAAACGTAGCCAAAATAAAAAGGAAGAACTTATTCGATCGCGTAAAAATTAGTATCTACTCAAAACCACAGGCCTCATCAAAAACTATTGTAACTCATTGATCTATAACTTTTGCAACTTGTCTAAATGTTTTGACTATAATATAAACTTTTTCAGCAGATTAGCAAGTATCTTAAAAATATCCTCAGTTAAATTGTGATTAATGTTACCGTTAATAGGTCAAAAATTTAGAACCACTTTTTTCGCTTGAAGAAAAATGCCATAAATACGATTATAATTATTGTTAATCCCCAAAAGCCCCCTGGATACATCCATTCTGTTTCAAGTTCCGGAAAAAATTTAAAATTCATTCCATAAACTCCGGCAAGAAAAGTAAGCGGAATAAAAAGCGTGGAAATTATTGTTAGAACTTTCATCACTTCGTTAAGCTTGTTGCTTGCGCTTGAGAGATAAACATCAAGCATTCCAACGATCATATCGCGGTATGATTCTATCGTATCAATTATCTGGATAACGTGGTCATAAACATCGCGCAGATAAATTTGTGTTGAAGATTTAATAAAGCTGTTCTCGTTCCTTTGTAAGGAAAGAATCATTTCTCTTAACGGCCAAACAGATTTGCGCATTAAAATCATATTCCTTCTCATTCTGTGGATAAGCTGAATATCGTCTTTTTCTGTGTTGATAACCAAGCGATCTTCAAGCTCTTCTATTTCTTCCCCAATCTGTTCAAGTATGTGAAAATAGCTGTCAACTACAGCATCTATCATCGAGTATGTTAAAAAGTCGACTCCATTTTTTCTGAATTTTGTTCCCGGTTTTCTTATTCTTTCTCTAACGGGATCAAAAACATCTCCGGCATCTTCCAGAAAACTTATAAGATAATTATCCGAAAGAATAATACTGACCTGCTCGTTTTTTAATTCACGGGTCTCGCTATTATAAAAGAACATTCTTAAAACAATAAATAAATAATCATCGTATTCTTCAACCTTTGGTCTTTGTGTTGTGTGAAGGATATCTTCCATGGCAAGCGGATGAATTGCAAAGTGATTTTGTATTTTTTCCATAACCTTAACATTGTGGACGCCATCGATATTTATCCAGGTGTTTTTGTTATTCTTTTTTAGGTCAAAAATTTTATTGATGTCCTGATATTCTGTTTCGGAAAAACTTTCTTCATCATATTCAAGGAGTTTAAACTTAATTGGTTCTTTTTCTTTTTCGCCTGTGTAAACAAGGGTTCCCGGATCCAGCCCGATTTGTTTTGGTTTTGAACGGATAAGCCGGGTTACTTTTTTAATTTGTTTTTTTGTGTGATGTTTAATTTTTTTTCCAGTGTTATCAAGCATAATTGCCTCAAAAATTTTTAAGAATCATTTTTTTAAGAGCATCAACCCACAGCGGGTGATCGTTTAAACTTTCTACAAGCTGAACTCTTTCACCACCATTATCTTTAAATAATTTTTGATATTCAATACCAATTTCAACTGTTGTTTCAAGACAATCGGCTACGAAGGCTGGGCTAAACACCAAAAGTTTTTTTGCACCTTTTTTTGCCCACTCTTCAATAACTTTATCGGAAAAAGGTTCAAGCCAGTCTTTGTCTAAACGCGACTGAAAACAAACCGTATATCTTTCTTTTTGCAGATTTAGTTTTTGTGCAAGCAGTCTTGTTGTAGCATAACAGGTTGCTTTGTAACAGTATTTGTTATCTTCGTTAATTTCTTCTTCACATTTGTGATCAGAACATGGTTTGCCGTCTGAATAAACTTTATCAACCTGTCTTACCGGCAATCCATGATAGCTGAAAAGAATATGATCGTAATCGTTTAAATTATATTTTTTTGATTGTTCGATAACAGAGTTTAAATAGTCTTCATCATTATAAAACTGGGAAATAATTTTTATTTCAGGAATAACCCACCATTTGCTTATTAACTTAATTGTTTTTTCAACTGCCGATCCGGTACTTGCGGAAGCGTATTGTGGAAACAACGGAACAATAATAATTTTTTCATAACCTTTCTTTTCCATGCGCGCGCACACTTCATCAAGATTTGGGTTTTGATAACGCATTGCAAGCTCAACATCAAAATTGTTTCCAAGTGCTGATTGTAATTTTTTCTGGACAGATTTACCGTAAATCAAAATCGGTGAGCCGTCTTTTGTCCATAATTCTTTATAGATTTTTGCAGATTTTGGCGCGCGAAAGGGAACGATAATAAAATTTACAAGAAGAAATCTCGCGACAGAGTTTATATCAATTACACGCGGATCGTTTAAAAATTCAGATAAATATCTTCTTACATCTTTTGTTGATGGACTATCAGGTGTGCCGAGATTTATAAGTAAAACACAGGTTTTGTTCATTGCTTTCCACGAATTAGTTTATGGATTTACCGCAAAAATAAGCGTAACTTTTTAAAATATTATATAAATGCAGTAAATAGAAAAAGCGAGACTTAATAAAAGAGCAGGTTATATAAAAAAACCAAATCGAAAATAATATTATTTTCTTCCAAAAAGCGCTTTTAAATCCAGGGTTTGTGTTTTTGTTTTACAGGCAAACGCAATGTAAGATAAAGCCAGTTCTTCTTTTCCTGCGCCCAGAACAGTGCTAACCAAGCCAAGCGCTTCACCAAGGTTTTCCGGTTCAATATATTTTGTAACGCGATGCCAGATTTCTTCTTCTATAGCATTAAAAGCTGTATGGACTTCATGCAAACCAAATCCCGAATTAAATCTCTCCTTCGCTATTTGTGCCGCGTACTCCCGCATCGGAATGAGTTTCTTTTCGGAAACACAAATTTGTGTAAGTGTTAACAGGTTTAATAATCTTTTTCTGTTGTCATTTTCTGTTGATTTGTCATAAGATTTAAGATGAGCACAGTTTAATGATTGAAGAGCGCTCTCCAATATATCTTCGCTTTGTGAATTTAATAATTCGTTTAAAGTCATTTTATAAACCGATAATTATTTACATCCCAAAAGTACAAAAGGTTTGATTTAAAAATTATTCTTTAAGTTTTATCCAGCTTACTTTTCTATCTTTTACAAAACCAAGCTGTCCAACCAGATTTGTTGCCTTTGTGTTTTTTTCTTCAACCTGTGCAAATGAAAGTTTTCCAAGCTTTCTGTTCTGGTGAATAAGTGAAATCAGGATTTCTCTTCCATAACCCCTCTTTCTGTATTCATCAAGAACGTGAAGAGAACCAAGTGCGCCGTCATCATGAGTTAAACCCCATGCAGCAAGTTTATCTTTTTTAAATATCGCCGCACTTATGCCTTTATTTATTCTTTCTTCTAGATAAGCGGGAGTTAAAAATTGTTTGTAGTTTGACTGCGAAATAATGAACCCGATATGATCCGTTGTTAACGGAACAACTTCTTTTTTGTTTTCAGGAACCTTAACATCATCCGGCAAATAATAACGGATTGTTGTTAATATCCATTCTGCTTTGCTTTTTTTTGTTATAACGGGAATCATCCAATCTTCTGCCGAAGCAAAGTAAGTGTTATTTGTCCCTGATTTTGCCAGCAAAGCTTCTAATTCCGTTTCATTTTTACATGCAAGATAAGCCCACTCCACATCACTTGTGCCTTTGATGAGATATGAATTGTCTTTCTCAACAATTTCTGTGATTGGGTTATTCTCTATAAACCCGATTGTGCTGATGTTGGCAATTAAATCCTGTTTTAAATATGGCAATATTTTTAACAGATCTTTTTCCATTTAATGTTGTTTAACTTTTACAAAAAACATTAATATAGCTGTTATCAAACCAAAAACAAACGCTCCGCTCCATAAAATTACAGAACCATAATGCTGATAAACAACAGTTCCAAGCCACGGACCTGCAGAAAAAGCAAAACTAAAAGTCATTTGATAATATCCCATATACTCGCCGCGTCTTTCGGCAGGAGCAATTTCGGACGCGTAAGCAGCGGTTGTTGGGGAAAAAATCATTTCGCCGAAAGTGAAAATTATAATTGTAATAGCTAATGAAAATACTGTGGTTGCAATTGCAAATCCGCCAAAACCAATTCCGGCTAATAAAGCGCCAATCATTAATGATTTTTTATAAGGCGTGTCGTTCATCCAATTATTAAGCGGCACTTCAACAAGAATTATTAGAACAGTATTAATTGCGTTGAATAGTCCGAAGGCGGCAGTGGTATAACCAAGATCATTAACGATGTAAAGCGGAAGTGCGCCAAGCTGCTGAAAGAAAACAAAGTTTGCCGGAATAATTGCAATAAGAAAAAATAAAAACTTTTTATCCGAAAAAATTGAAATGTTAAGTTTTGCTTTTTCTTCTCCCGCTTCAACCGTTTTTTCCGGGGACAAAGAAGACCACTTTACAGAGGTGAAATAAATTCCAGCCGCAATTGATGCAACCGCATTTGCATAAAATAAATAACGAAAATCTATAAGTGTAAGAAATCCGCCTATAACCGGACCAACACTCATTCCCGCATTTATTGCAAGACGGTTTAATGCAAACGCCATTCTGCGCTGCGGGGGAGTTACTATCTCCGTAATCAAAGAAAGATTTGCAGGACGAAAAGATTCGTTAACCGCCGCAAGAATAAACGTTGCAACAAGTATCCAGTTGTAATCATTAATAAAAGAGTAAGCAAAGAAAAGCACACCGGAACCAAACAATGCAAACTTCATTACTTTTAATGAACCAAGTTTATCCGAAAGTTTTCCGGTTAATGGTGCCGCAAGAAAAGCGGCTAACCCGTAAACCAATAAAGCTGTGCCTGCTTCTGCGGGAGTTACGCCGATCCTTTTTGTGAGATAAAGCGCAAGAAATGGAATTACCATTGTTCCCGAACGATTTATAAGCGATGTAAAAAACAACGCCCACATATCGTGCGGAAGACCTTTTAATCCTTTCCAGGGATTCATTTATTTTCTTTTAAAATTTGAGATGGAAAGTTAAGAAAAGAAATAAATAGTAGAGCAAAAAATAGCGCTGATTAGATTGCTGAATATCTAGATTCCCGGTGTTTACGGACCAAGTGCAGATGAGATGGGGAAGTAAGCTAAGATTAAAGTAAATTAATTTATAATGTTTAAAAGCGTTGGGGACTTTATTTTTAAATCCCAAGGGGGGGTAACTTTAACGTTAAGTAAATTCTAATTTTACTTGTTTTAAGACGGCGTCAATTCTTTTTTTTGCAAGCGAAATATAATCCTTGTTGATTTCATAACCGACAAAATATCTATTACTCTTTATAGCAGAAATCGCAGTTGTTCCACTACCCATAAATGGATCTAAGATTATATCATTTTTAAACGAATAAAGTTGTATTAAACGGTTTGGTAGTTCTTCAGGAAAAGGAGCTGGATGACCAATGCGTCTGGCACTTTCGGCATTCATTGTCCAGATAGATTTTGTCCACTCCAGAAACTGTTCTTTAGTAATGGTATTCTCTTTTGATCCCCTTTCTCTTTTGTACTCTCCTTTGGAGAAAATAAGAATATATTCATGTATATCTCTAAGAATTGGATTAGCTGCGCTTTGCCAACTTCCCCAAGCAGTAGATGGACTAGCGCTTGCCGCTTTATTCCAAATGATTTCGCCCCTCATATTGAAACCAATTTTCTGCATTATTCGGGAGATATAGTCAGATAATGGGATGTATGGCTTTCTCCCTATATTTGCAACGTTTATACAGGCTCGCCCGCCATTTACTAAAACTCGGTGGGTTTCATAGAATGAGTTTTCTAGCAATTGTAGATATTCTTTTAAAGATAAGTCCTCATCATATTCTTTTGAGACATTATATGGTGGCGAAGTTATCATGAGATGTATAGAATTATTAGATAACTCTACCATCTTTTCAGCAGAACCGTAAATTAGTTTATTTCTTAATGATGGGTGTAATTCATTCTCTTCCGTCTCAACAACGACATTATTATCTAATGTCGAATACATTTTCGAATTATAAAATTTAGAACTATCGTGATTAATCCGACCGTTTGTTCCGAATGCACTTGTTTCTGTTCCTTTTGACCTTCTCATATTAATTTCTAATTAGAGTTAAAAATTTTTCTGCCCTTGCAATATCGCTCGTTTCCTGACTTGCAATTCGGATAATTTCTCCAAGCTTTAATTTAGATACCATAGAGGAGAAGTAATTCATATCTTCTTCAACAAGCACTCTACAATTTTTTAGAAGAGTTTCGAAATTATGAATAGTTTGAAATCCAAACTGCGGCGTTGTATTAACAAAATCTGATTCGGTTGGTTTAGGATTTAGAGACCAAAATCCTTGAATAACACCTGAAGTTTTTAAAAAATCAACTTTTTTAACATAACTTTCTGTAATTGGGCTATTTCCCAAAACCACGATTGGGATTTTTGTTGATTCTATACCGGAAACTCTAATATTTATTGATTTTCCTATGGCCTTTAGCATTGAATCAGAGCGTAATAAAGAAGGGTTTCCTCGGTGCTGTTTATAGTCGCCAATAAATACAACTGTATTTGGTGGCGTTAACTTATAATTTGAAACTACACTCATTTTAATTTCAAAAAGTAATTTTATGTTTTGAGGAGCTTGATTAATGTTATTAGTTGTACAAAGGGCGAGGTCTGCGCTGGATTGTCTAGTTAAACCAAGTTCTTCGCATACAACACCATTGATCGCATATAAGTTAAGCGTTTCAGCAATTGGTTCTAAAAGAGCCTTACACCACTTTTCTGTAAACTGACCTATTAAAGAATTTCTGCTTTGTAGTGTTTGACCCTCAGCATCTGCTCCCTTGGGCACATAAGCAAAATAACCGTCACTTAAATTATAAAGCAACTGTTCTGGGGAAGCAAAATTTCTTAAAGCCTCAGTAAAAAATTGAATCTCTACATCATTGTTCCAAAGGGACATAATTCGTTTTGGTTTGTTTTGTAATAGTTAAAGATAAGAATTTTTGAGGTATGTTGTTATCATAATATGAAAACAAATTTTGATTCTTTTAAACTTGATAAAGATTTACTTAGTAATGGCAATTAACTTTTAGCAAACATTAAAACAACGACATTCTCGCGTTATACAATACATTGGTCACAACGGATTATTAAAGAATAGTAAATGTAATTTAGAAATTATATTTTGGGCTTAAGCTTTTATCCGGTTAACAAAATCCACCTGCTTAAAAAATGTTTTATTAAATAATAATCTGGAGATATTGTGTGGAAAGAAAAGAATATTCTAACGGCGAAATAACAATTGTGTGGCAGCCGAAATTATGTATTCACTCGGGAGTATGCGTAAAGACACTTCCGCAGGTTTATAATCCGAAGGAAAAACCGTGGGTAAAACCTGAAAAGGCAGCAACACGGGAATTAAAAGACCAGGTTGCCAAATGTCCGTCCCGTGCACTAAGTATTAAACAAAGTTAACAATATGGAAATAAAACACATCGAAGGAAATCCGAAAGGATACTTTGCTGCATATTACGGCAGTGAAATAGCCGGCAAGTTAACCTATACAAATACCGGAAATAATCTTATGATCATCGATCACACAGAAGTTGATAATGCATTCAAAGGAAAAAATGTGGGCAAGCAATTAATAATGGGTACGGTTAAATTTGCACGCGAAAAGAATATTAAGATAATTCCATTATGCCCGTTTGCAAAATCTGTTTTTGATAAGGTGGATGAAATTAAAGATGTGTTGTCCTGACTTAGTGTTTTAACAAAATGCGATATGTTTTCTGTTTCGGAAAAATATAAAATCTGAATCCGTTTTGATTTCGTTCTGAACCCGACCCGAATGCGTTATACTCTGCGATATAAGTCGCTGTGCTTATACTTTGAAGAGCTTGCCATTTTACTATAATTCTTTGTATCTAAAACAATCAACAAGATGATCGTTTACCATTCCTGTTGCCTGCATATGTGCGTAAACAATTGTGGAGCCCACAAAATTAAATCCGCGCTTTTTCAAATCTTTGCTTATTAAATCCGAGAGCTCTGTTCTGGCGGGGAGTTCTTTTAATGATTTGAATTTATTCTTGATCGGTCTGTAGTTTTCAAATCCCCAGATATACTTATCAAATGTTCCAAACTCTTTTCTAACTTCAATAAAAGCTTTTGCATTTTTAACAGCGCTTTCAATCTTAAGCTTGTTGCGTATTATTCCCGCATCTTTCATTAAGGAATTAATTTTTCTTTTATCATACTTTGCAACTTTGTTAAAGTCAAAATTATCAAACGCTTTACGGAAGTTTTGTCTTTTGTGCAAAATTGTCCGCCAGCTAAGTCCCGCCTGAAAACCTTCAAGCAGAAGAAACTCAAAAAGCTTTCTGTCGTTATGGACAGGAATGCCCCATTCTTTATCGTGATAATTTTGGTAAAGCTTATCATCAGCAGGCCAGGGACATCGGATTTTAGAGCCGGTTTGTTTTGTAGTCATTTTATAAACTCTTGTTAAAAAAATTTCAATGGCAAATTACGCAAAGCTTATTGTTTGTTAAAAACGCTCATTAGCCTGTTTTTAAATTGCTCTTCAAATATTTTGTCATAGTTTACGGTTTCAACTGCTAACGGAATAATTTTTACAAAATTATTTTTTTCCTGATTCCAATTTTCCAAAATACCTTTTGCAATAGTTGAACCTGTGTGAAATTCATGATTTACAAGATACTTGAAAACAAGCTCATCGTCCGGCTCTGTTAATTTTGCAACCTTAACATATTCGGTGTTCAGATTTTTTTCTACAACATCAAGATTGTTGTAAATAAAAGCAACTCCGCCGGTCATTCCTGCGCCAAAATTTTTCCCGGTTTCACCAAGTACAATTACAAAACCACGAGTCATATATTCGCAGCAATGATTACCAACTCCTTCTACCACAGCAGCGGCGCCGCTGTTACGAACAGCAAAACGTTCGCCTGCTTTTCCCGCAACAAAAAGTTCTCCGCCCGTTGCGCCGTACAATGCAACGTTTCCGATAATTGTATTTCCTTCAAGTGATTTTCTTATAGTTCTTGGAAAGCGTATTGTAATTAAACCGCCGCTCATTCCTTTACCAACATAATCATTAGCAACACCGGAAAGACGGATTTCCATATTGTCAACTAAAAATGCTCCAAGGCTTTGTCCCGCGGCGCCTTCAAGCTGGTATTGAATATATCCTTTAAAACCGCTTGAGCCGTTTAAGAAAGAAATCAAACCTGAAATTCTGCTGCCAACAGCACGATCGGTGTTTTTTAATTTTCTTTTTACAACAACGCGCCCGTGTGTCATTATCGCGGGCAAAACTTCCTGGTTAATTCCTTCTGCAAGCTGGTGCTCAAAGTTTACGGATTGAAGTTTTGCCTTCTTGTTACAATCAAAAAAGAAATTGCCTGATTCATTTTTAGCAACAAATAGTGATAAATCAATATTTCTTTCTTTAATCATTTTTTTGAAAGATGAATTTTCTTTTAACAGATCATTACGCCCGATAATTTGATCAAGTCTTTCAAATCCTATTTCGGAAAGAATTATTCTTGCTTCATCTGCAATGTTTTTAATAAAGTTAATAAGATTTTCCGGTTTGCCTTTGAATTTTTTTCTAAGTTCAACATCCTGGGTTGCTATCCCAACAGGACAGGTGTTAAGGTGACATTGTCTTGCCATAACACAGCCAAGAGCAATTACGGCGGATGTTCCAAAATCATATTCTTCGGCACCAAGTAAAGCGGCTATTACAACATCAGACGCATTTTTTAATCCACCATCAACACGTAACGTAACCATATTTCTTAAACCATTTTGCATCAAAGTTCTGTGAACTTCGGAAAGCCCGATTTCCCATGGAAGTCCCGTATGTTTTATAGAACCAAGCGGACTTGCGCCTGTGCCGCCGTCGTTTCCGCTTATTAAAATTGTATCCGCACCGGCTTTTACAACGCCGGATGCAATTATTCCAATTCCAAATTGCGAAACAAGTTTAACACAAATATTGGCGCGCGGGTTAACCTGTTTAAGATCATAAATTAATTGTGCAAGATCTTCAATACTGTAAATATCATGATGAGGCGGTGGAGATATTAACGGAACTCCAGGAGTTGTATGCCTGCTGTTTGCAATTGAAAGCGTAACCTTTTCTCCGGGAAGCTGTCCACCTTCTCCGGGTTTTGCGCCTTGCCCGATTTTAATTTGCAGTTCTCTTGCGGCGGATAGATAAGATGGCGTAACTCCAAATCTTGCGCTGGCAACTTGCTTTGTGTAACAATTTTCACTTTTATCGGGATTTGATATGCTGTGCCGATCTTTCTGTTCACCGCCTTCGCCGGTGTTGCTTCTAATTCCCAGCATTGATGCAGCGCGAGCAAGTGTGCGATGTGTTTCTTCGGAAATAGCTCCGAATGAAACAGCGCCGAGACCAAAACGTTTATAAATTTCTTCTGAAGAAGAAACCTGCTCTAAAGGAATTTGAGTTCCTTTTTTTACTTCAAGAAAATCCCTTATGTAAACCGGCTGTTCTACTTCTTTAAAAACAAGATTTTTGTTTTGTGAAACATTATGAATTCTTTTAAATGTTGTTGGAGAAAAACCATGTGCCTCTCCATCCTTACGAAATCTAAATCGTCCAATCTCTACCAACTCTTCTTTATCTGAAAAAGCTTTTTTACTTCTATCTGTCAGCATTGATTTTAGAATGTTTAAATCAATTCCTCCCAGAGCACTTTTAATAGAAGGAAAATACTCGTTAATAAGTTGTTGAGAAATTCCAATTGCGTTAAAAAGCATACTTCCGTGATAACTGCTTACTGTTGACACCCCCATCTTTGCCATAATTTTAAGAAGACCTTTTTCAAGAGCGTTGCGATAGTTACTAAGTTTTTTTATCCAATCATCATCTTTAAAATTCTCGCAGATTAATTCATAAGCCATATATGGATAAACAGCGCTGGCTCCAAACGCAACAAGGCAGGCAACATGATGGTCTTCAACCACATCGCCGGTAAAACATAATAGAGCGCAATTGTTTCTTAATTTTTTGTTAATCAGGTACTGATGAACAGCAGAAACAACAAGCAGCATCGGAATAGGAGCCTGATCCGGCTGCAATCCTTCATCGGATAGAAAGATTATTCTGGATCCGTTTAATATTGCATTTTCGCACTCGGTTCTAATTTCTTCTATTCTTCCCGCTAGATCATCCTTTATATTGAGATGACACTTTATAACAGTATGTGGAAATTTTTGTTTCTTTTCCAAAAGCAACTTAACCTCACGCGGAGAAAGCACCGGGCTGTCAATTCTTATCGCTCCGCCAAATTCCTGTGCGCTGCTTAAAAGATCACTTTCACTTCCGATATATCTGTACAAACTCATAACATATCGTTCGCGTATAGAATCTATTGAAGGGTTTGTTACCTGGGCAAAATGTTGTTTGAAGTAATCATAAAATTTTCTGCTCTGGTTTGATATAAAAGCGGGCGGTGTGTCATCACCCATTGATCCAACGGATTCTTTTCCGCTTTCTGCCATTGGAATGATAAAGCGGTCAAGGTCTTCTTTATCAATTCCGAATGCAATGCGGAGACGTTTATCAAAACCACCCTCAGGAAGAGAAAAGTCCCCAAACTCTTCAGCATCAGTTCCTCTTTCAAGAACAGCAAGATGGTTTTTAACTTTTTCAGAATACTTATCGTTCTTTGCAACAAGATCTTTTATTTCTGTGTTGGTTATAATCCCTGTTCCGTCAAGCTTTATGGCAAAGTTCTCGCCGGATTTCATGTGGTGATGTAATAAAATATTTTCTTCATCAATATCCACAACACCGGCTTCGGAAGCCATTATAACAAGCCCGTCTTTTGTCATAGTATAGCGCAAAGGACGCAAACCATTTCTGTCTAATTTTGCCCCAACCAAGTCGCCGGTTGTAAAAACAAGTGCCGCAGGTCCGTCCCATGGCTCAATATGGTTTTCATGATATATATAAAAATCTTTCAACCCGGCAGGCATTGTGCTGTCAAAAATATATGGTTCTGGTATAAGCATCATTGTACTGTGGAAAATGCTTCTGCCGCTATGTACTAAAAATTCAAGTACGTTATCAAGCGAGTATGAATCGCTTCCTGTTTCGGAAACAATAGGTTTTAAAGAATCTATATGCTCTCCCCAAAAACCGGATTTAATTGTAGCTTCGCGTGTTTTCATCCACAGGCGGTTGCCTTTAATAGTATTTATTTCTCCGTTGTGTCCAAGCATTCTAAAAGGCTGAGCCATGCTCCAGCTTGAAATTGTATTGGTTGAAAACCTTTCGTGAAAGAGTGCAACCTTTGCTTTGTATTCCGGTTGATTAAGATCAAAATAAAACCTTGATAACTGGTTGGGCTTCATCATTCCTTTATATACAATTGTTTTGCTTGAAAGAGAACAGATGAATGTTTGATATTTAGATAAATAAATTTGCTGTTCAACGGATTTTCGTAAAATGTAAAGCAAAGTTTCATAACTATAATTTTCCTGGTCAACGCCGGAAAAGAAAAATTGAATAATAACCGGGCAGGTAGCTTTTCCAATTTCACCAAGCACAGCCTTGTTTATAGGCACATATCTCATTCCGAGGTAATTTACGTTCAGTTTAGCCGACAGCTCTTTAAAATTACTTTCAATAAACGGCAGCTCTTCCCCGGAAGTGAAAACCATTGCAATTCCAAGATTAGTCTGTTCTAATTTTTTGTTAAGTTCTTCTTCAAGAACAATTTTGAAATACTCAAACGGAATATCAGTAAGCAGCCCGGTTCCATCGCTGGTTTTTTCATCGGAACCCGAAGCGCCGCGGTGCGACATGTTTTTTAACGCTTCAATTGAAAGATCAATTACACGGCGGCTTTGTTTGCCGGAATTTTCTGCTATAAATCCTATTCCGCAGGCATCGTGAAATTCTTGCTGAAATATTTTATCTGTTATTGTGTACATAGCTAACTTTTTGTACTAAAAATATTGATATTGTTTTAAAATATTTTGGTGAAAATTAAGAGGAAGTTTTTCTAAACAAACAGTTTAAAAGAAGCCAATTAATTACCCTCTTAATGAAGAATCTTATATAATATTAAGCCTATCCCTATTGTATCTAATTAACAAAGCAGAATAATATTAATAATAAAAACACAAATGATCGGAAATGTTATCTTCACTAAAATGTGTAAAAAACCGGATAAGGAGTTTAACCTTGTGGATTTTTATCCGAATCCTGAAAAAAATTGTTTCTGTTGTTTATAAGATAATTATAGCACGGGTTTACCGCAAGATGCAATATGCCGGTTGAAAAAATTATTTAGTGAAAAAAGAAAGTACCGTTTCGTTAAACAATTCGGGATGCTGCTGGCAAACACCATGGTTGGAATCTGGAAATATACAAAGTGACGCTGATTGTATTGATTGAAATATTTTTAATGTGTGTTCCGGTTTTATAATATCGTGATCTCCAGCCATTACCAAAACCGGGCATTTAATTTGTCTTAGGTTTTCAAAAGGAATGTTCGGCTGATATAGCATCATTTTATTTAAAGCAAGTTTGGTTTTGGAAACAGTTGTGTCATGTTCTACAAAATTTTTTATCCAAAGTATATCGCTGTAAGGTATTGCTGTTGAATCAGGAACAACATTAGCTCCCGAGACTGCTAATTTTTTTACTTTTTCAGGACACATCATCGCCATGATTAATCCGTCAATTCCGCCGTCGCTCCACCCAAGAACATAAACAGAATCAATATGCAAGTAGTCTAACAATGCGCAAAAATCCGATGCCATTAAATCATAAGAAATACTATCGGGCGAACCACCGGATTTTCCTTGCAGCCTGCTGTCAATTGCAATTATTTTATAATGTTTTTCAAAAAAAGGGATTTGATATTTAAATGCACTAATAGAACCGCCGTTACCGTGCAACAAAATTAAAGGTTTGCCGTTTCCATAAACTTCGTAATATAAATTGATTCCGTTTATGTAAGCATAATGACCGGCTTGTGGGTTATCTCCGTAGTTAATGGAATTAGTCTGTGAAAATGCGATAAGCTGAAAGAAAGCAAGAAATGATAATATAATTAATGTTCGTTTCATAAAGCTTCTAAAGTATTTTTTCTTAAACGCAAATTTATTTAATAGTTAAAATCACTACTGTCCGGTTGTTCGAACAGGAAGTAGCCGTAAGTTATTTAAATATAATATGTTATTGAATATTTTCATTTTTATCGATTTGAAATTAAAATTGTCGCAACAAATTAAAATATTGGA
>JBAQCL010000057.1:0-2100 GCA_049294175.1 Ignavibacteriaceae bacterium
AGTGCAATCGGCAAGCCGCCCCCTGACTGGTAACGAGGGTCCAGGCTTGACCAGCGGCTGGACGCCCGTACACCATCATGACCCGGTTGTGAGAAAGCGGTCGTCCACGAAGGCGAAGAACCGGCCATGAGCGGCCGTAGATGCCGGCGCTCGTAAGCAGACGGTCGGCCGGTTACACGCGCCGCCCCCCATCATCGATCAACAGTTCGCCGTCTACTTCGCGAAACGGTCCCGACGGTAATCGATCGGGGAGTTCAAGTACCACTTAGCCCGGCCGGCACAGCCGCACGCCGTTGGCCGCGACACGGCAACGCACCGACAAGCTTGAGGACGCGCCGTTACTTGAGACCCCGCTCGTTTATCGATACCGACCCGATTGCCGCCAAGCTGGTCGCCGCTGGATCGCTGATCGCCACGGACTTCGCCCCAATCGTCACGTCTCGCTTGGCAGTCACCGTGTGATTCCCGGCGACTCGTACGTCACCACCAGGAGGCGCCGCAGTACTCACGGAACCGCCGCCGGCAAGATTTTCGGACGAGGCCCATGGCGAGGCCAACAAATCGCACAGTTCCCAAGCCCGGCGAGCCGCCGGATGTTCACGAACTACCCCTTTGCTCCGCCGCGTTCGTTGGCCACAAATTCGGGTCACTGGGCAACCGGCTCCCGGGCGCGATCACTGATCGTGCAAGGGGTAAGAGCGAGCGTTACTGCCGCGCGACTCAATGTCGGGTGGCGTCGCTCGAACGCGCGTGCGCACGAGCCGGTTCACAGCGAAGCATGGAAACGCAGCGTCGCAACGAAACAGCCGTCGCCGCCGCGTTTGCGGTATGCGACCGCGCAGCTACTTGGCCGGCATGGACTCCATTGCCTGCTGATGCTGCAGCATCTGCTCCATCATCGTCTGCATCATGCCCATGCGCTCTTCCATCATCTGGTGGTGCTTCATCATGTCGCCACCCATCATGCCCTTGTCACCGGGCTTGCCTTTGTCGCCGCCCATGGCCATGCCGCCGCCCTGGCCTCCACCCATCGGCATCGGTTTGCTCATGCTGCGCATCATCGCCATGCTTTCCTGCATCGTCTGCATGTGCGCCTGCATCAGCTTCTGGCGTTCCTTCGGGTTGGTCGTCGCGTGGATCGTGTCCATCTGCGACTGCATCAACGTCATGTTCGTATGCATCTGGGACATTTGCGCATCCATCGGCATGCTCATCGCGGGCTTCGCGGGAGCGGCCGTGTCCTGCGCGGAGGCCATAGGCGTAACCCGAGCGCAGGTGACGACGGCGGCTGCGAGTATTGAGGTTTTCATGGTGGTTCTACCTTCAGGGTTGAATTGATCAAATTGTTCGATGTCGGCGACTGGCGGCGGCGAGCCCTACTGCTTTCGGCGCAGGACAGCGAACAGCACGGCGCCCACGACGACGATGGCCAACACGGGCAGCCATACCCCCCCAGTGCCATACCAGTGTTCATTCCCCATCGTCCCGCCATCCATCATGGCCCCCTGCGCAATCGCGGCATCGATGGGCAGCAACATGGCGGTGATGATGAGAACTGCAGTGGATAAGCGTGAGCTGGTGATCGTGTCCATAAAGCGAGTGTCCTATGTGGCCGAATTGGACGCTCATTCCCCGGTGGATTGGCC
The DNA here is from genome assembly GCA_049294175.1 of Ignavibacteriaceae bacterium. Lineage (GTDB taxonomy): Bacteria > Bacteroidota > Ignavibacteria > Ignavibacteriales > Ignavibacteriaceae > IGN3. The sequence continues at coordinate 1,647 of JBAQCL010000057.1, forward strand.
AGCCGAGTAGCGATGTGCTGCAGCGCCTCCGGTCAAATGCGCGAATGTTGGTATGTATGGGCGCAGGAGAAATCAGCGTCTGTACGTCAGCGCACATCCTGCGCTGACGCCTGTAACTGCCCACGCGGCGAAATTCTCGGCGACGAGACAGAAACGAGAACAAGCGTGCTTACCCTGTATCTTTTGTCCGCGCTAACACGCCGAGGATCCCGCAATGACGCCACGCCTCTTCCCTGCATTGATCCTGGTCGCCGCGTTCACGGGCCCTGCGTTCGCGCAGACCGCTCCCCATCAGCACGACCAACCGACGACCGCCAGCAGCGGCGCAGACATCAATGTTCCCGCGGCAGCGAAAGACGCCGTTGCCACCGTGGATCGATTTTCCGCGGCGTTGTCATCCGGCGATCTCGCCAAAGCCGGCAAGGAACTCGATCCCAACGTATTGATCCTCGAA
>JBAQCL010000058.1:0-2630 GCA_049294175.1 Ignavibacteriaceae bacterium
CATTTTAGGTTTTTGTGATATGATATTATTCAAGGTTAATTCAATATCTTCATCATTTCCTAAGTTATTGAAATCGATAACTTCCACAGAATATCCATTTACATCTAACATAGTTGCTAAATATAAAAGCCACAAAGGTACCATATCTACACTTAATTTTAATACAGAATCCATTGTACCTTTGTCAACCATAGGGTCCTTAAGATTGATCAAAATAACATCCATCTTGATTTCTCCGAAAAACTTTTATAACATTTCAAATAGAATCAATTATTATCAATAGGACAGTATAAAACAAAAGGGCTAAGAATGGTACATCTTCTTAGCCCGAAAAAAGACTGACTATATTGGTACTACAATAATTATTACAATAACTATGGCAGCAACGTACCCCATTTCAGCGGCATCAGGACTTATTCCAAATTCTGAAAAGATACCTCCACTTAATAACATTAAAGGTTCCATAATAACCTCCTTATTTTTAGTGTGGCTGGTAATACACTAAAATAGTTTAAAAGTCAAGTAAATATCTCTATTCGATTAAAAACCTGGGACTATACAATGTATTGGTTCAGCGTGAAATGGAATTCGGGTTTAATTAAATAAGGGGGAAAATCAGTTAACATTTTTCACCTTATAACGAGCTTTTTTAGCTGACTGTAATTTAATATTTCTTTCTTCAAGTTTCTCAGTAATTTTATCATTCAAAAAATCATACGGTGTTAAATAAAACAAAGAGCTATGCAAACGCTTGGTATTGTAGTATTCAATAAACTTTGTAATTTGTTTTCTGGCATCGTCAAGGTCAATCAGAGATTTTCTCATCAAACATTCTTCGTGAATAGTTCTGTGATAGCGTTCAATCTTGCCATTACTCTGCGGATAAGCAATCGAAGTTCTGATATGTTGAAGTCCTGCAAGTTTCAAATACTCAGCAAAGTCTTTGGAGATGAACTGAGAACCGTTATCAGTGATGAGTCTTGGTTTAACCAATGGATATTTTTCTAATGCTCTCTGAACGGTTAATTGTACATCATATTCCTGCATATTCATTCTAAGTTCGTGATGAACGATGTAACGCGAGTAACCATCAATGACCGAGATAAGGAATAAGAAAGTTCCACGGAAGTTCACGTACTTGATATCAGTGTGCCAATGCTGATGAGGGAAAGTTGGCTGATCAAATCCGTTGCCTTTAGATGATTTCTTAACCTTATTCCAGCGGTTCAACAGATCAACTGATTTTAATACTCTGTAAGTAGTTGAAGGGCTAACAGCAGCTATGTTATCATCTATCATCATATAGGTCATTCTTCTGTAGCCTTCACCGATATGAGTTTTAGCATAGTTAATAATTGCTTGTCTTTCCCAATCAACTATCCAGTGTTTTTTAGGAATAAAACCGTTATGATTATTTGTCTGCTCAAACCGGTTGATCCAGGAATAATACTTGCTGGAACTAATACCGATAATTCCCAACAATTTATTAACCGGGGTATTTGTTTTGACCGTCATCATTTCGGTAAACTTAATAATGTTATCACGAACATCAGGTTCAACCCACTGTGCATTTAGTTCTCCCCATCGATACTTTTTTTTATTTCTATGTTTTCCCGAATCAGGTAGCTGATTGCTTCGTCACGGTCCTTCAGTTTGGATTGCAGTTTTTCGATCTTATGCTGCTCTGCTGATGTTTGTTTGGGAATTGATGACTTCTGAGTGAAAATATCAGTTGCAGATTCAAAAAGTTTTTTCTTCCAATTGTAAATATCGTTAGGACGGATCTCGTACTTCTCGGCTAATTGACTAATGGGGACGTTGTTTTCTAAGAGTTCTCTTAGAATCATTACTTTTTGGTCTGCTGTGTAGTGCTTTCTCTGTCGCATGGAATTCTCCTTTTTTTACACTATTGTAAATTTATAAAATTCCATTTCCATCTGAAGCATTACATTAGAACTCGAATATATCTACGGTCAGACTCCACTTAGTGAAGAGGAAAAAGAAGGTCTGCTTATAAAAACTATATCCACTCGCGGAGATCTGGATGAGTTTGAACAACTTAATATTGAAGAAGCAAAAGTTTGGTTACTAAAAACAAAACTTGGTTTAGATAGAATTCTTAATGAAGAGTTTATAAAAGAATTACATTCAAAAATGTTTGAAGATGTATGGAGTTGGGCAGGGTCATTTAGAAGATCAGATAAAAATATCGGTATTGATAAATTAGAGATTCCAGTTCAATTAAGACAATTAGTCGAAAACACAAAATACTGGGTTGAGCATAAAACTTTTTCGGAAGATGAAATTGCAATTCGATTCAGCCATAGGCTCGTACAAATTCATTTATTCCCAAATGGTAATGGTCGCCATTCAAGATTAATCGCAGATGTTTTAATCCATAAAGGATTTGGGAAAGATGAGTTCACCTGGGGAAGTACAAATCTCACTGCTGCTGGTGAAGTAAGAATAGCTTATTTAACAGCTTTAAGAAATGCAGATAATGGAAACTTCACAGATTTAATAACATTCGCCCGCTCCTAATTCTAACCTGTCCGCCGTAGCGGATTGAAAATTGAACATTTCAGGTGCAACAACTAATCTAGCACCACGGGCATAAAACAATTTTACTC
>JBAQCL010000059.1:0-47680 GCA_049294175.1 Ignavibacteriaceae bacterium
ATGTGGTGTTTGTGAAATTGTTGTATAAGAGTGCTTTGCCTTTGTAGCAATTAAAATGGGCGCAATAAATTGTTCGTGACTTGTTTCGTGAAAATTTTTCAAATCTAGAGCATAATCCATCACTTGGTCAACTGCGTAAGAAGTATATTCCTTTTCCCCAACCTTAAACTCAAGAATAAAAATAACTGGGCCAATCAAAACAACTGCATCAATTCTTTGTCCCATACGTGGAATAGAAAATTCAAGATAGATAGAACCATTATTAGAATAAGGTGGAAGTAGTTGCTTTAATATTTTTATTTCTTCTAGCCAAGCATTGCGTTGGGTTTGTTCAAGTGAAAATTGATTGTTCAGGGCAAGTTGTCCAACAATTGTTTCATCTGATGAATCAAGGAAATTTGAAATTGAGTTTGAATAAAATGCTCGGTTCATTAAACCCCCATATCATCAACTTTAAAACTCTGTTTTGGGAAGAAGGATTTCATATATTTAAATATTCTTTTAATTAAAATAACTAAAAATTTTGATATGAGTAACCAAGAAGATTTGTTAGTTGGGATTGTAAACAACATCAAAGATCTTGAAATCATTAGAGACCAGCATTGGTATCGTATACCAGTTATAAACGCAAACAAATTACTAGTAAATATTTGGCCACCAAAATGGATTGCCTTTTATCAATCCGGAATGATAAAGAATAATCCTTTTATGATAAGATACTACGCTAGGATTTCTGAGATAAAAACAGTAGCACGCAAAACACTTTTTCCCAAAGAAAAAGATAATGTAAATTCAAATAAGAGATATTACAAAATATACTTTAATGAATTGCTTGCTTTATCAAAACCAATTCTTAGCCGCAGGTGGCGCAGAATAGTTTTCATCCCAACAACTATAGATAAATTGCTTAAAGCTGTTGAGATTAATGATCTTTATGGCGGTAGTACGCTTGAAGATCAGCTTTGGGCAGAACTTAAAAAAAACGAAATTGAAGCTGAGCGTCAAGAATTAATCCAAATTGAAAATAAATTTTACTTCTTAGATTTTGCAATTTATTGTATGAAAGGTAAAATTGACATTGAGACCGATGGAGATAAGTGGCATCACAATCCTGAGGCTGCATCAAAAGATAATATTCGCAATAATGATTTGGCTTCTCTTGGTTGGAATGTTTTACGTTTTAATACAAATCAAATCAAAGAGCAAATTCAATCATATTGTATCCCACAAATCAAAACGAATATAAATAATTTTGGCGGTATTAAAATCGATGAAACCTTTTCTAAGCGCTTTATCCAGTACAGATCAGATTCTTATCAAGGTGATTTTTTTGAAATTACAGATTGATTTTAACTAACCCAGCATAACTAATTATATCGTCAACTTTAAATACTGGTTTTGGGAAAAAGTATCCTTTATTCGGGACTATGTTATATTATAAATAAATTTCTATATCCAATTAATTTTTATTTCGCCTTCAAGCGTTTTAAACTCTTTATCACGGGTTATTAGTTCAGTATCAACACAATATTAATCTGAGAAAATAAGCGGAATCTGTGTCATCCGCATTCTGTTTTTACTATTTCATAAAATCTTTGCCAAGAAAGTTTTTAAACCAAAACTTTACATATTCCCTTTGAGCATGCATCCATTTGGGGAAGCTAACTCCGTGTCTTGCGTTTGGATATAACATCAGTTCAAAATCCTTGTCCATATCTGTAAACTTATCTACAAGCTGAAGCGTGTTTTGCATGTGAACATTATCATCCATTGTGCCGTGGGTTATACGCAACAATCCTTTATACTTATCGGCATACGTAATCGCCGAACCAGCTTTGTATCCTTCGGGATTATCTTCCGGCGTATCCATATATCTTTCAGTATAAACATTATCATAAAGACGCCAATCAGTAACAGAATACTCGGCAACGCCGTGAGTAAAATAATCTGCGCCAAGAGTCAAAGCCATACAGGTAACATATCCGCCATAGCTTCCGCCGGTAATTCCAATTTTTGTTGAATCAACAAATGATTTTGTTCTTAACCATTTTACGGCTTGTGTATAATCATTAGTTTCCCATTTGCCAAGATTGCGATATAAAAATGATTTTCCTTTTTTTCCAAAGTAAGCTGAGCCGCGGTGATCAACAACAAAGTAGATTATTCCGCTTTGTGAAATAAAATATCTATCCAGGTAAGCAGAAAAAGAATTTTTAACATCTGTCCCGCCCGGTCCGCCATAAACAGAAAACAAAACAGGATATTTTTTGTCTTGATCAAACTCAGTCGGTAGAATCCACATTGCAGGAAGTTCAAACTCGTCATCTGTTTTGATTGTAAAAAATTCCGTTTTGCCAGGTTTGTATTCATCAAACAATTCTGACTTTCTATCACCAAGATTACGAATCAATTCACCATTGCCATAACATAAATCTAACCTTGGGGGTGTATTTGCATCAGAATACGTATCGTAAAAATATTTTCCTGTTGGAGAAACATTAGCATTATGGGTTCCCGAAATTTCAGTTAGTTGTTTAACCTCATCACCATCAAATCCAACAACAAACAATTGAGTTTCGAGTCTATTTTCTTTGTTTGCCTCAAAGTAAATTTTTTCATTCTCTTCATCCACCCAAACAATTTCAGAAACATTCCAATCGCCTTTTGTCAATTGCTTTTTTAGATTACCATTCATATCATAATAGTACAGATGCCTCCAGTCATCTTTCTCAGACCGGAGTATAAACCCTTTGTTGTTCTTTAAAATGTGAACATCTTCAAAAAACTCAACCCAGTCTTTATTCTTTTCTTCATACACTAATTTATTTTTACCTGTTTCGGGATTTGCGGAAAGTAATTGCAAATCATTTTGATCGCGGTTTAAAACCTGGTAAAACAATTGTTTGCTATCGGGAGTCCAGAATGGCAATGCTGTGTATTGATCCGCTTTTTCATCTTCGTCAACCCAAACGATTTTACCATCATCAATATGAGCAACTCCCATTTTTACATTTGGGTTTGGATCGCCTGCATATGGATATCTTTGCCATTCAAGTTTACCGTGGGTTCCATTTGCATCAAACAATGGAAATTGCGGAACAGGGGAATCATCAAATCTTAAGAAGGAAATCATCTCGCTGTTTGGCGCCCACCAGAATGCGCGGTAATTAAGAGCGCGCCCGATTATTTCTTCCATATAAACCCAGGAAGCATAACCGTTGTAAATAACATCGTTTGCATCATTTGTTAACCTTGTTTCTTTTCCGGTTTCTACATTAACAACATAAATGTCTTTGTTTTTTGTACAGGCAACTTTTTTCCCATCGGGTGAAAACAGCGGATTTACTTCTTCATCTTTATCGTTTGTAAGTCTAATAACTTTTTTATTTGGGACAGAATAAAAAAACAAATCGTTGTTATTATTGAATAACAATCCTGTATAATCTTTTGTTATTGCAATATTTTCTTCTGCAGAAAATTCTGCTTCGCCAAGATTTTGGTTGATTGCGTTAAAATCAAGCACAACGGTTTCATCTCCCGTTTTTGAATCAACCTTAACAATCTCACTTGTTGTTGCATCTCGTTTTTGCATTAAATAATGTTCGTCATCAAACCAGCCCTGTAAACGCGGAAGCGATTTTAATATTCTTGGTTCGGCAAACATATAAGCCTGGTTAAAGGTTAATTGTTTATCCTGTGCGTTTGTAAAAAGCAATGATGAAAAGCAAAACAGGGATAGAAGAAAAAACAAACTGATTTTTTTTGTTGAAGTAAACATTTGTCATCTAAAGTTTTAAGAAGATTATTTATAGTCTTTACTTCAAAATTAGTTGTATTAGAGAACTTTGCAAATAAAAAAGGACGAATAAGTTCGTCCTTTTTTATTTAGATTCGATTTATTGAGAAAGGTCACTATTGTAATTCACCGGTATCTATATCCGCTGAATAATCTTCACCGTCCATCGTTATGTTATAAGTTGCCTTTTTCGAAAAAGCAATTGCAAATGCGTTATTAACGCTTTTTTGATACGTTTCTCCGTTTACTGTAGCTGAATATTCCCCGGTAAATTGTCCACTCATAAATCCGGATAAGTAAAGCCATAATTCATCGCCATAATTTATAGGAACAGATAACCCGGTAAAACTTAATGATAACGAATAATCATAACTTCTCGTTGCATTTGCAGTTGTAAAAGTAGCATTTGCTGAGCGATTATAGCTGCCTGCTACAACCATCGCATTATTTGCAGTTATAGTTGCTACCCAGCTTCCGCTTGTGCTTTCAAGGTTTTGATTAATTTTATTACTTTGAACTGTCCCGGTGCCTTCAACTATATTAAATTTTATAGTATTTGCTGTGTCGCCATTAACTATATAATGTTTTTGCGGAATTCCGTTTTTTAAATATTGAACTGTGTATTTGTGGTAATAATTAGAAGTGAAACTTCTTTCAGAGATTGTTCTCTCTCGACTAATTGTAATTGTCCATTTTTCTGTAGATTCATCATAAACTGTATCAATTGATGTTATTTTTTCATCACTTGATTTTGCTAAACCAGAGGTGGTTTTTGCTAAGCTGCTAATTCCGTCTTCCGCAGCTAAATCGGAAAGATAACTTAGTTGGTCTGCTGCCCCGCTTGTTTCTGATGAAATACTGGAGGCAATTGCTTCAGCGTTATCACTACTGTTAGTTGGGTCTTGATTGGAAAGAACGTTATTGTCATCTTCACAATTGACCAGGAAGAACATCAATGAAAGAAGTGCTACTGACCTGACTAAGAAGTCCCTTAGTGGTTTTAGATGGAGTTTCATTTTTTGATCCTTTAATTTATTGATTTAATGTTTTTTAATTAGTTTTTTCTACACTTGTTTTTGCACAAACTATTCATATGGAATGCCAGCTACCAATTATTGTAAATTTTCATCAAAATTAAGTTTTTTCAATTTTTTGTATGCATGGCTTTTACAACAATATGCATGAATACCCCTTTCCCATGCACGAATTATAAATCGGTTATCAAATAGGTTCTTTGGTAACTACACTTGTTTTAAGTAAAAGCAGATACTTTTTTGTTGAAAAAATTGTTGGAATTATTTCGCTGTTTTTATTATTCCTTAGGTGTGTGGTGTTGTTTATAACTATCCTTCGTTCACTCTACCATAAGACTACATATTATACGTTGTTTATTCCGAACACTTAAAAAGATCAATAATGAAAAGATTATTGCAAATCAAAAAATGCTCTTGTTTTGTAACATTTGTATTTAGGATGTAACTTTTTATATTTGCACAAGTTCTTTCAAATAGTGTCGTGATTTAAGCAAATTGCAACGACAATAAATAATTAGCTAAACAGCATAAAAGAGTTTAAGTAACCTGCTGTTTGGTAGGTTTTTTTGCTTTAAATCCACCCGTCGCGATTTAAAACGAATTGCTGCGACGTTAAAATAAACAGCTAAAAAGTTTTAGGATAGATATTATATACCCCGCTTTTTGGCGGGGTTTTTTGTTTTTAAATAATCATTAATAATAAAACTTAGGAGAAAAAAATGAACGAATTAACAGCCATACTTGAATCAATTCCGGTTGATCCTTTAACAGGTGCGGTAGCTGTTCCGATTTATCAAACATCTACTTATGTGCAGGAAGCGCCCGGAGTAAACAAAGGATTTGATTACACAAGAACAAACAATCCCACAAGAAAAATTCTTGAAGAAATTTCTGCAAAACTTGAAGGCGGAAAACGAGGATTGGCATTTGCAAGCGGACTTGCTGCTATTGATGCAGCTGTAAAATTGCTTTCTGCCGGAGATGAAATTCTTGCTGTTGACGATATTTACGGCGGAGCATTCAGATTATTTACAACTGTTTATAACCATTTTGGTATAACGGTAAATTTTGTTGATACAACCGACTTTAAAAATGTTGAGAAAGAAATATCACCCAAAACAAAAATGATCTGGTTGGAAAGTCCGACAAACCCTTTGTTAAAAGTTTCGGATATAGAAGAGATTGCAAAAATTGCTAAGAAAAATAATGTGCTGCTTGTTGTTGATAATACTTTTGCTTCGCCTATAAGTCAAAAACCCTTGCTTTTAGGTGCTGATATTGTGATACACAGCGCAACAAAATATATCGGCGGGCACACAGATGTTTTAGCCGGGTTAGTAATAACCGCGGATGAAGAGTTGGGTGAAAGATTAAAATATATTCAAAATGCTTCGGGTGGAGTATTGAGCCCTTTTGATAGCTGGTTGTTGATAAGAAGTATTGAGACCTTAAAAATCCGCGTTGAAAGACATGCTGAGAATGCACTAAAGGTTGCAAAATATCTTGAGGGAAAATCTCAAATTAAAAAAGTTAATTTTCCCGGGCTCGAAAGTCATCCGAACTATCAAACAGCAAAGAAGCAACAAAAACTTCCCGGCAGTATAATCTCAATTTCATTTAATAATGATACGGAAGAAACCGCCATAAAATTTGTTACATCAACAAAACTATTTAAACTTGCCGAAAGTCTTGGCGGAGCAAAAAGTTTAATTAGCCATCCTGCAACAATGACACACAAATCAATTCCGGTTGAAATAAGACATAAAGCTGGTGTGTGTGATAGTCTTGTCAGGCTTTCCGTTGGATTGGAAGATGCAGATGATTTGATCAATGATATCGAACTGGCTTTAGGAAAATTAAACAGATAAAGGAAAAACAGTTGATATAATAAAAAGCCGATTGTTATACTCTCGGCTTTTTTTTCAACTTAATTTCGGAATAATAAATTTATTAATAGAGACTTCGGCTAAAATACAGAGACCTTAGAAATCCCCTTCAAAATCAATTGTGTACCGCACTCCCACCAATAATTTGTAGGAAACAAAAAAAATATTGCTTTTCTTTTTTTATCTTGCACATGTTAATATTATTAAAATGAGTGGAGATTAAGAATGTCCTCTTCCAACGATATTGAACAACTTTCTATTGATACAATCCGCACCCTTTCAATTGATGCCGTACAAAAGGCAAATTCAGGGCACCCCGGAATGCCTCTGGGAATGGCACCCGTTGCTTATGCACTTTATTATAAAACAATGAAGCATAATCCCGCTAACCCTAAATGGATTAACCGCGATAGATTTATTCTTTCTGCAGGACACGGAAGCATGCTTCTTTATTCCATCCTTCACTTAAGCGGATATAAAGTTTCTATTGAAGATCTAAAAAATTTCCGGCAATGGGGAAGCATAACACCCGGACATCCGGAAATCGGACACACGGCAGGTGTTGAAACAACAACCGGTCCGCTCGGGCAGGGATTTGCAACTGCGGTAGGGATGGCAATTGCCCGCGATTATCTTGCCGCTCTTTTTAATAAAGATGATATAAAAATTATTGACCACGGGATTTGGGGCATTTGTAGTGATGGCGATTTGATGGAGGGAGTTTCACACGAAGCAGCATCGCTTGCCGGGCATTTAAAATTAAACAAATTTGTTTTCTTTTATGATGATAACAAAATAACAATTGACGGAAAAACCGATATTACATATTCTGATGATGTGCAAAAAAGATTTGAAGCTTATGGCTGGCAGGTTTTAACTATACTGGATGTAAATGATTGCAACCAGGTTGAACGTGCAATTAAATTAGCTCGTTCTGTGTACGATAAACCAACACTTATAATTACCAAAACACATATCGGATATGGAAGCCCAAACAAGCAGGACAAATCATCCGCTCACGGCGCGCCGCTTGGAGAGGAAGAAGTTAGGCTAACAAAAAGAACCCTGGGAATGCCGGAGGATAAAACTTTTTATGTGCCGGATGAAGTTTATTCCCACTTTAAAGGTATTGCCGAATGCGGACAGGAAGCAGAAGATTTGTGGAATAAAAAGCTTGATGAGTATAAAATTAAATACCCAAAAGATTATTCTTTATTTGAATCTGTTATGAACCTTGAGTTTGAACAGAATTGGATGAATCACCTTCCTAAGTTTGAAGACTACAACGAAAAAATTGCGACACGGGTTGCATCGGGTAAAGTTCTAAATGCTGCTGTAATAGATATTCCCACACTCATTGGCGGCTCTGCTGATTTGAATGAATCTAATATGACATATATAAAGTCTTCAACATCATTTTCATCCACGGATAGAAAGGGAAAAAACATACACTTTGGAATCCGTGAACATGCAATGGGATCTGTATTAAACGGAATGGCTGTTTATGGAGGAATAATTCCCTTTGGTGCTACATTTTTAATTTTTTCAGATTATATGCGCCCGGCTATTAGGCTGGCTGCCTTGATGAAACAAAAAGTTATTTATGTTTTTACTCATGATAGTATCGGGCTTGGTGAAGATGGACCAACGCATCAACCTATAGAGCAGGTTGCTTCGTTACGGGCAATTCCAAACTTAGTGGTTATTCGTCCCGCTGATGCCAACGAAACTGTTGAAGCCTGGAAATATGCAATCAATCATAAGGGCGGACCCGTGGCTTTAATTTTAACGAGGCAAAAGCTTGCTGTAATTAGTCAGAGCAAATACGGCTCTGCAAGTGGATTACATCGCGGAGCTTATATTGTTAAAGATTCAAAACAAAATCCCGATTTGCTTTTTATTGCAACGGGTTCAGAGGTTTCACTTTCTATTAAAGCTGCTGAATTGCTTGAAGCGGAAGGGAAAAATGTTCGCGTTATCAGCTTCCCCAGTTGGGAAATTTTTGAACAACAGGACGATACATACAAAAAATCAATTTTGCCGGATAAGATAAAGTCCAGAGTTTCCGTTGAGATGGGCGTAAGTATGGGATGGCAAAAGTATGTGGGAGAATCGGGCGAATCTTTAAGCATAGAAACTTTTGGCGCTTCAGCACCGGATAGCATCCTTTACAAAAAGTATGGCTTTACGGTTGATGATGTTATTATAAAAGCAAAAGATGTGTTAGAAAAAAATAATGAGTAAACTAAAAAAAGATTTTTCCGAGAAAGAATGGAAAGATTGTTGTGGGGGATTTTGTAAAGATTGTAAAACTGCAAAAGCTTACCGTAATAAGTACGGCAAAAAAGACGGGGAAAAGAAGTTTATTAAGGATTTTAAAAAACAAACAAGTAAACCTAATTAATCGAGGGAATCATGAAAAAGATATTAATTGTTCTTGTTCTAATCCTGGTCGGTATTCAATTTATTCCTGTTGAAAGAACAAATCCGCCAATAAAATCAGAGGTTGATGCACCCGAAAATGTAAAAACTATTCTTAAAAAAGCATGTTATGATTGTCATTCAAACGAAACAAACTGGGGATGGTACACAAAGATAGCCCCGGCATCTTTTCTTACCGCAGACGATGTAAAGCATGGCAGGAAACATCTAAACTTTTCCGAATGGAATATAAGCAAAGAAGAAAAAGCTAAAGAAGAAATCTGGGATGAAGTGCGTGAAGAGCAAATGCCGCCATGGCAATATAAAATTTTTCACAGCGAAGCAAAACTTACCCAGGAAGAAAAAAACATCTTAAGAAACTGGGCAACCGGTAAATAGTTTTAATGGGTGGAAGACCGCAAATAAATTTTTCATCTCTTTGGAAGCAGGTTGACTTTACAAAGTTTTCTACGCTTTCATTGATCTTTTCAAACTTGCTTGTTATAATTTTTGCTGTAGTAGATAAACTTTCTGCGATAGATGTATTATGGATTTACTGGGCTCAAAGTGTGATTATCAGTTTATTTAATTTTGTTAAGATGGTCACATTAAAAGAGTTTACTACAACAGGCATTAAACAGGGAAACAAACAGCCGCTTGCAACACGTGCAACAAAGTTTTCAATGGCTGTTTTTTTTCTTTTTCACTACGGTTTTTTCCATTTTATTTATGCGGTGTTTTTAGGCAGCTTTTCTACATTTGGAATTTCCGGCAGCAACGAGTTTCAATCCGGTTATTTTCTATATTCAACCGGAATGTTTTTTATCAGCTATCTTACTGAGTTTATAAACTCTAAAAATGAAGAGTGCGAAGAATTACCCAACATCGGTAAAATAATGTTTGCCCCGTATGCCAGAATAATCCCGATGCATTTAACTATTATTTTTGGCGGATTTATTGCCGCCGCTGGATCAACTTTTTCAACCGATACCAATCTTACAATTATAGTTTTGTTCATCGGGATTAAAACACTCGTAGATTTACTAACTCATTCGATAAGTTTTAGTTTGTTAAAAAAACAAACGGTAGAAGAATCTAATTTATAGCTGGCTGAATTTCTTTCTGTTGTTTATCTTTATTATATGAAAACTTTCATAAAAATAATTTTTTCTCTTTTAATCATTTCTTCTTTTTTATACAGCCAATCTAACGACACAAGTAAAATCGCTTCCGGAGATTCATCCAAAACAAAGAATAAAATTAATTTCCTAAATGAAATTCAGCTTAAGTTTGATGAGTTTGAATTGCGCCGAGAACTTTACAATATGAAACCGAATCTTTCTCTTGATGATGATCCCGAAACTGTTTGGTTAAGAACATCCATTTTAATATCGCAAACAAACAATTCTCCGGCTGAAAGCCCGAACTATCTTCTTTCTCCATTATACAATCAATATATAGAAGCGTCTAAATTTAATCCTATACGATATGTGCTTGGAATGGCACAAGCCGGAACGGTTGGTTATCTTGCCTATAAGCACATAAAAAAATACGGATTTAAGTGATTTGCAAATAAATTAAATTTTCTATCCATTTATCCTGCATATATACCCTTCATTAATTAAAGACAAGACAAACGAAACATTTTTGATTATATAGTGTCTTAATTCTCAGAAAGAACAAATGCCAAGAGGATAGTTATGAAAACAAAACATACAACTTTTCTGTTTACTGCAATCTTTTCCACTTTGTTGATAATTCTTGTGGGTTGCTCTTCCGGAATTGAACAAAATGTTACTTCCGATCAAACAAGTTTTTCCGGAGATAAATCTTTTTCCTTTAAGGAAAATGGGGCTGCCTGGAAAGTTGATTTTGAAGACGATGATATTACTGCAATTTACAAAGACGGCAGTCGGCTGCCGGATAGCGATATTGAAAATTACCGCGAAATGATTTTTGATAAAATTGATGAACTGAAATCAGAGCAAGCTGAACTTTCCGGGAATGTTTATCGTTTCAATTTTGATGTTGACAAACTTAAAGATCACATAGATAAATTTAAAAATGATTTTGACAATGATAAGTTTATGCACTTTAAACTTGAGTTTGATGAAGATGAATTTGAAAACTGTATGAGGGATCTGGAAGATAATCTGAAAGAATTAAAGGATAAAAAAATCGAGCTTTATCTTGATTCTGAAAAGTTTAAAGAAAACATGAAAGAATTGGAAGAAAACCTAAAAGACCTTCCCGTTCACCCGGATATTGATATAGATGTTCACCTCGATATCGATAAATTTCAAGAAACTATGAAAAATATTGGCAAAGAATTTAAAGTGCACAACTTCAGAATTGATAGTTCAGTTATTGATGTGAAAAATTTGCGTGAAAGTATGAAAGAACTTAAGAAAAATATGGGCGGTTTAAGGATTGAAATGCATGATCTTAAAGGTGAAATGAAAAAATTAAATGAGTTTATAGATGATCTTAAAGCTGAACTTGTTAAAGATGGATATATAAATTCTACGGATGAAGAGTTTAACCTGGAAATAGACAAAGACAAAACAGAAGTTAATGGAAACAACGTAAAGCAAGCAGATCACTTGAAATACAAAGAACTATATAAAAAGCATTTTGATAAAGAACTTGACGGAACATTCAAGATCAACCGGAACTAATACATAAAAAATAATCTCATTTTCCTCCAGAAGCCTGTAAAGAAATTTGCAGGCTTTTTTATTTGTTCTATTTTTTCCCAAATTTGAACAATCCCTTGATTTTTTGTTATCAATATGATATCATTACGATAGCAAATTTATCAAGGAGTGCAAAATGGAAAACATTAAAGAAAAACCGGCAAATAAGCTTAATGGTTTTTTAATGATTTTTATTCTACTGGTTCTAATTGTTTTTGAAGTTTACCTGATTGTAGAAATGGCAACAACCGAAAATACCACAATACTTTGGGTATTTTTCCCGTTGCTTGTTGTGGCGATACTTATTATGAGTGGATTTGTAGTTGTTCAGCCAAACAATTCCTTTGTCCTGATTCTTTTTGGAAAATACACAGGAACAATTCATAATTCCGGTTTCTGGTGGGTAAACCCGTTTACAGTCAGAAAAAGAATATCACTTAGAATTAGAAACTTTAACAGCCAGAAAATTAAGGTAAATGATTTACACGGCAACCCAATTGAAATTGGAGCCGTAGTTGTCTGGAAAGTTGTGGATTCTGCTAAAGCTGTTTTTGATGTTGAAAACTATGAACAGTTTGTCGATATCCAAAGTGAAACGGCAATTAGAACTCTTGCCTCAGAATATCCTTATGATGTTACCGAAGAAGATACTCCATCTCTGCGCGGCACTCCACAAGAAATTGCAGAAAGCTTAAAAAATACCTTGCAAACCAGGTTGGAAATTGCCGGAGTTAACATACTTGAATCAAGAATAAGCCACCTGGCATACGCGCAGGAAATTGCACAAGCTATGTTAAGAAGACAACAGGCGCAGGCAATTATTGCAGCAAGAACAAAAATTGTTGAAGGCGCTGTAGGTATGGTTGAAATGGCATTAAAAGCTTTAAGTGAGCAAAATATTGTTAAGCTTGATGAAGATAAAAAAGCCACAATGGTTAATAACTTAATGGTTGCTCTTGTTTCTGAAAGTGAAGTGCAGCCAGTAATAAACACAGGAACGCTATATCAATAAAAAAAATATAATTTATCGCCGGATAATTAAATGAGAAAAATGTCGGACTATATTGGTGAAGAGCTTGTCTTGACTCAGCCATCGCTTTTTAAGAGAGAGTTTGAGTTTCGTTCTTCAAAAGAACTAATTGCAAAATTGTTTTTTCCAAAATTATTTAGTTCACGAGCGCTTATAGATGGATTTGAAGAGCAATTTGAGATCAAAGTTCCCGGGATATGGAGATCGGGTCTTGAAATTTATAAACCCGGTTACCAGATGCCTTTTGCAAAATTTACATCAACAAACTTTTGGAGAACAAAAGGCATAATTGAACTTTCGCGTGGTGAAAAAATTAATTTGAAATTCGGGGTATTTAAAAAATCCTGTGAAATTTATTCTTCATCGGACGAACTATTGGTTCTGTTCCGGAACAAATTTTCATTTAAGGATAAAAACATTATTACAATTGAACAGCGGTCTGATATTATTGATCAAAATCCCTGGATAATTATGGTTGCCTGGTACAAAATTTTGCAACAAAACAGAAAAAATTCATCCGGGGCAATTGGATAATTAAAAGATAAACAGAAGTTAAAATGAGTGAAAAGAAAAAATTCCTTTTAAGAATTGATGGCAATGTTTATGCCGCCTTAGAAAAATGGGCGGCTGATGATTTAAGAAGTATTAACTCACAAATAGAATTTTTGTTAACTGATTTGCTGAAGAAGAACGGCAGACTAAATCAAAGCACACCCGCTCCCACTTCAGAAAACGCATCAAGTAATAATTCTGACATTCAAAAATAATTCCTGATTTTGCTTATTAATTTTTAATCAGACTTAAATTCCGACTGTTTGTGAACATTTTTTAATCTTTTAGACTTTTGTGATGCAACAGTATTTCTTAAGTTTACTTTCACAATTTATTAAGGAGTAATAAATGAATCATATTAAAATATTAGCGCTAATTATAATTACTACAATTTTATTTTCTGCCTGCTCAACTTTAAAATTATCTCCGGCAGAATTTAATTGGCCGATTGAATCTGTGTTAAAAGTTGACGATAACGGGTTTGTTAAAGATGACAGATATTCTTTGTCGTTTAACACAAAACAATTGTTCTTTGAAGAAACACAGGACTCAATGTCTTTTACCGGAAAATCTATCCGCTTAATAAGAAACGTTGAAGGATATTATTTCATGACTTCAACAAATTTCAAAAATGTTTATGTTTTTTCGGTTGATAAAAGTGCGCTTTCCCTTGAAAACAAATTACTTGTAAATGAAACTGGGTTTAAAAATCCTGTTTTTAATCAAAGACCACCATTTATTGAATTAATTGATGATGGAATTACTTATAAACTTACATCTGAGGGATTTGACGGAGGGAAAAAATGAAAAAGTTTTTTGCTTTTAGTTTATACACAACGATGTTATTGTTTACATCGCTTTCTGTCTTTGCTCAATCGGATTATGAAATGGTGCAGAGCTTTAAAGAAAGATACCAGCAAATTGAGCAGGGAATTAAATCCGCTGCAAGTCTTGATGAATTAAATAATCTGTCTGCCGAGATTGCAAACCTTAAAAGAGATTTTTCGGCTAAAAAAGAAATATTAGATCAAAGTTTATATCCCGAAAATTTTACATCATCTATTGAAAAATTATCCGCACATATCGAAACACGCTCAACAGATTTTACTGAAATTGTTGGTCTTCAAACAGAAGTAACCACACTTAAATCGGAAATCGATCTACTAAACCAAAGAAACAGTGAATTAATAAATCAAATAAGCGGACTTGAATCGCAAAGAAAAAAAGATGCCGCAACAATTTCCAAGCTTGAAAAACTTGTTGCAGACTTAAGGGCTATCACAGCAAAACGTGATGAACTTATTTACGGTATTATAGACAGCTTAATGCCAAAACTTTCCGGCGATGTTTCAACTATGACTCAACAGGATAAAGAACAGGTTTATTCTCAGGTTGAGAAAAATAATGTCCTTGCCGTTGTTAAAAAATCTTTAAGAGATAACAGCCGTTTTCTTGATGTTACTTCTCTAACAGCCAGCGATCTTGAAGAAGTAAAAAAACAACAACAGAATTTTGCCGATATGTGGATAAAAATAGGGCCCAAACTTGTAGATGTTTATGCCAGCAAAAAGGATAAAGTTAATGAGCTAAAAGATATTGATAATCTTTATACTGCATGGTCAAACAATATTAAACGGGAAGCATGGGAATCAATCCGTGAAGAATTCTCCATCAACAATATTAACCTGCAAAGTTTTGCTAACGGAAATGAGTTTGCCGATATAATAACGCAATTTGTTTCTGATGAGATTAAAAATTACGGCGTTAAAAATAAAGCTGAGTCTGAAAAAACTTATTCTGTTTTTGCAGACAGCGTTTGGTTCAAATCTATCAAAACCGATTGGATGCCTTATCTTTTAGAAAACAATCTTTTAACCAATGAACAAAAAGAAACCATCGAGAAAAAGATATCGGAGTGGAAGTCAGTTGTTTTCCCGGTAGATTTAACCTGGCTCTACGGTTTACTTGCTTTTGTTGTTATTGTTGGTCTGGTTGTTTTATTCTTAAAGAAAAAGAAACCCGATACAACTCCACCACCGGCAACTCCTGTAAATAGTTAAACTTTTCAAATCCCGCTTCGGCGGGATTTTTTTTGATATAAAGCACAACATTGCATATTTGAATTTCTTGTTTGGTTGCGTTATTATATGTTTATTCAAACACTTCAAATCCGATTTTAAATAACATACATGTAAGGAGGAAATATGAAAATAGGAATTCTCGGTTCCGGTGCCGTTGGGCAAACGCTTGGATCAGGATTTGCAAAATATGGTCACCAGGTAAAAATCGGAACAGGAAACCCGGCTAAGCTTAATGATTGGCTTAAAAAAGCAGGAACAAATAGATTGGTTGGATCATTTGAGGAAGCAGCAGAATTTGGAGAAATTATTGTTCTTTCCGTAAAGGGAACCGCTGCGTTAAATGTGCTTGAAAAAGCAGGCAAAAAAAATCTTGCTGGCAAAACAATAATAGACACAACAAACCCGATTGCTGATGCGCCGCCTGTTAACGGTGTTCTTCAGTTCTTTACAAATATTAACTTTTCCTTGATGGAAGAATTGCAAAACAAATATCCCGAGGCAAATTTTGTAAAAACATTCAGTTGTGTTGGATCCCCGCTTATGGTTAACCCTGATTTTGGCGGAGACAAACCCACTATGTTTATTGCAGGAAATAATGATACGGCAAAAAATCAAGTTAAAGATGTACTTAGAGTTTTTGGCTGGGATTGTGAAGATATGGGCAAAGCTGAAGCAGCAAGAGCAATTGAACCTTTGTGCATTCTTTGGTGCATTCCCGGGTTTGTGGAAAACAGATGGGCACACGCTTTTAAGTTGCTTAAAAAATAAATTTTTATCATCTAAAAAATATGAGTTATAAAATACAACGATTAAAAATGTTTATGAGTGTGCTGGAAATTTTAACCTTTGTTTATTTTACAATCGGGTGTAAAGAAAGTAAATCGGAAATTAAAGCTGAGAGCAAAAAAATTATGACTGATCAAAATGCTAAATTAGATACTGCAACTTTCGGCACGGGATGTTTCTGGTGTACAGAAGCGATCTTTGAAAGAGTGAATGGAGTTGTTTCTGTTGTTTCCGGTTATTCCGGCGGAACTGTTGCTGACCCGTCTTATGAGGAAGTATGCACCGGAAAAACGGGACATGCAGAATGCACACAAATTACTTTCGATCCCGCAGTTGTTAGTTTTGACGAACTGCTTGAAATTTTCTGGAAGACACATGATCCAACAACATTAAACCGGCAGGGCAATGATGTTGGAACACAATACCGCTCGGTAATCTTTTACCATAATGAAGATCAAAAAGAAAAAGCAGAATATTATAAGAAAAAATTAATCGATGAAAAGATATGGGACAAACCAATCGTAACGGAAATAACTAAGTTGGATAAATTTTATTCCGCAGAGGATTATCACCAGGAATATTATGATAACAACCCCGACCAGGGTTATTGCGCTTATGTAATAACACCGAAAGTAGAAAAGTTTGAAAAAATATTTAAAGACAAGCTGAAGAAATAACTTCGGCTTGCGTTCCTCCGTGTTCCCGGCGAAAAACTTTGCGTGAAATTTTTTTTGAGAAATACTTCCCGCAAAGCACGCAAAGAAATTCAGTAGAGATTAAAGAGAAAATTTAACCCGCAAATTTTATTTAAAATTTTTCTCTTAATATCTTTACATCAATGAAAATAAAACTTAACACCGCCTTAGCATCCATACTTCTTGCGCTGTTTGTAACCTTTCTCTGGTCAACATCGTTTGTAATAATTAAACTGGGACTTAAAGAAATTCCGCCGCTTACATTTGCCGGACTGCGATACACAATTGCATTTATCTGTTTGCTTCCCTTCCTGTTTACACAAAAAAACTTAGTCGTTGTTAAAAACTTAGAAAGGAAAGATTGGCGTAATCTTGTTCTGCTTGGAATTTTATTCTACTCGTTTACACAAGGCACACAGTTTATCGGCTTATCTTTGCTGCCGGCTGTTATGGTAAGTTTGTGGTTAAACTTCACTCCCCTTATTGTAACGGTTATGGCAATTTTTCTCATCAAAGAAATACCAACATCTTTGCAGGTGTTTGGAGTTGTTTTGTTTATAGCCGGGATACTAACTTACTTTTACCCCGTTTCCCTAAGTAATAATGAATCGCTTGGATTAATTGTTATGACAATCGGAGTATTTGCAAATGCTGCTTCGGCGGTACTTGGCAGAAGTGTAAATCGCAAAGGAAATATAAATCCACTTGTGGCGACTGTAATAAGTATGGGTGTTGGTTCCATTATTCTCTTAACAACGGGAATTTTGGTACAAGGTTTTCCGCCAATAAGTTTTCAAAATATTTTATACCTTTTGTGGCTTGCAATTATAAACACTGCGCTTGCTTTTACAATCTGGAACTTTACACTCAAAACATTAACGGCAATGGAATCAAGCATAATTAACGGAACAATGTTAATACAAATTGCCGTTCTTGCCTGGATATTTCTCGGTGAAGATATTTCACTTAAAGAAGTGATGGGAATGCTAATCGCTTCAGCAGGAGCAGTTCTGGTACAGCTCAAACTCAAAAAGCGCTGAGGTTTTTACCTTACAGAAGTCATTGACCACTACGTGGCTTTTTTAACAAGTTTACCTTTCTTACAGATATTTGCCAATTGTTAATTGAATTTGTTAAGACAAAAATTTAAGTTACCCACCCCAGAATTAATAACCAGAAATAAAGTCAACTCCCTTTTTCAAAGCCCTTCTTTATACATCTTTTCACCAGCTTCTATTTTTAGTTTAAGATAATTTTGTTCCGGCGGTAAAGGACAAGTTGCATATTTTGTAAAAACACAAGGCGGGTTGTATGCCTTGTTAAAGTCTAAAATTATTGTTCCTGTTGAGTCTGGTTTATTAACAGTCATAAACCTTCCGCCTCCGTAAGTTTCTTCCCCGCTTGTTTCATCGGCAACAATTAAAAACAGGCTTCCATCCCCTTCATCAACAGCATCTATTTTATAAGTTTTGCCTTCGCGCTCAAACACAACAGCACCGGAAGATTTATCTTTGTTCATTTGTCCCAGCACGTTTGGAACAATTATATCTTTGGGCGGATTGTAATCTTCAAACTTTGCTTTAATATTCCAGCTTTCATCAACCGGGAATCTTTCAATTCCTTTAAACTCTTTAACTAGTTCGGAGTTCAAATCACGCGCGCGTATTCCGTACAAAGTATCTCTTACAATAAGATTAAATTTTATAGTTCCTATTTGTAAAACCGTCATATCTTTTTTCTGATCGTCAATCATTACAATTTCTTTAACTGTCTCACCATTATGTAAAACATTAACTCCATCTTTAGCTTTAAATGTTACGACAGTATCAACAAAAATAAACGAGCCTATATGTGCCGGCAGTTTGGAGGATTCAAAAACAATATCATTATTCTTTGCAGAACCAAAAGTACTTTCTCCGTGCCTTAACCAGAATCTTCCCACAAGATTAAGCCAGCCGTCATCAGCTTTTAATCTTTCAACTCTGTGCTTGTCCCATTGTTCAATTTGTTTAACATAATTAGGATCGGCTTCTGGTTTTTGTGTGCAGCTTATCAAAGCAGCAAAAATAAATAATAGCAGCGCTGATGATCTTTTCATATTATAATCCTGACTTTAAGTAATTTGCTGCTGTTAATCTACAAATTTGTTTACGCCTGGTAAAACAAAATATTAAGTATCATTCAGATAATTACGGCTTTGTTTGTGAATAAAAATATTTATGACATATTAAAAAATTACTTTGGTTACGATTCGTTCCGCGGCGGACAGGAAACAATAATTAAACGCATTGTTGAGGAACAAAAGCACGCGCTTGTTTTAATGCCAACCGGAAGTGGAAAATCATTGTGTTATCAGATTCCTGCTCTTTATTTCGATAACAGCACTATTGTTATAAGTCCGCTTATTGCCTTGATGCAGGATCAGGTTGATGCGTTAAGAAAAAAAGAAATTCCCGCAGCGTTTATAAATTCAACCTTATCAAAACAGGAAAGAGAAAAAAGATTAAGCAATTTTGTTGATGGTAAAATTAAGTTGTTGTATGTAACGCCGGAAAGATTCCGCAAAAGCGATTTTGTTGAACAGGTTCAAAAAGTTAAAATAGATTTGCTTGCTGTGGATGAAGCACATTGTATTTCGGAATGGGGACATGATTTTCGTCCTGATTACTCACGCATTGGCGAGATCCGAGAACTTCTTGGCAATCCGCTTACAATAGCGTTAACCGCAACAGCAACTCATGATGTTCAGGAAGATATTGTTAAAAAACTTCATCTTAAGAAGGATGAAATAAAATTATTTCACCAGGGAATTGAAAGACCGAACTTAAGACTTGAAACTGCCGATGTTTTTGATGATAAAAAAAAGCTGAAAGAGATCTTTGCAACTTTGGAAACGTATAATGGAAGCGGAATAATTTATTTTTCTCTTATTAAAACTCTTGAACGGTTTTCGGAAATACTTGGCGATAAGGGTTATAAACACGGAGTGTATCACGGCAAATTAGAAGATCGGCAAAGAAAACAAATGCAAAGAGATTTTTTAAGCGGTAAACAAAAGTTAATTCTTGCAACAAATGCATTTGGAATGGGAATAGACAAAGCCGAGATAAGATTTGTCATTCACGCCGAGGTTCCCTCTTCAATAGAATCTTACTACCAGGAAATCGGTCGTGCCGGAAGAGATGGAAAAGATTCGCTTTGTCTTTTGCTTTACAACCAGGAAGATCTTTACACACAAATGGAATTTATAAAATGGTCTAATCCGGATGCCAACTTTTACTTTGCATTATACAACTTACTAAAAAGAGATCTCGGGTTAATTAATTCAAGCGGGATTGAATATGTACGCGAGCAAATGAACTTTAAAAACAAAAATGATTTTAGAATAGAAACCGCTCTTGCTATGCTTGATAGATATGGAGTAACCGAAGGAGAAATTGAAAAAAAGAATCTTGTACTTATAAACGAACTGCCGGAAATTTTACAGGACGAGGATTATCTGAAAGAGAAATTGTTAAATGATAACAAAAAACTTCTTTCGGTTGTAAATTATTTTAGAAATGAAAATTGCAGAAGAGTTTTTATTTCAGATTACTTTGGTTTTCCCGGTGAAAAACCATGCGGCAATTGCGATAACTGTACAATAAACAAATTATAAAAAGCGACTCGTGATTTTTGAGCCGCTATTGAAAAAAATAGCTTATTTAAAGCTCAAGTTTGCGGGTTTATCAAACCTGTATTTTAACTGTGTGCTGATTACCGCTATCCAATCTTTAATGCTGATTGGTAGGTTCATATAATTATTTTCATCCTGTTTTTTATAATTTTTTCTATCAGTATAAATATCAATCTTTCCTTTTGATAAGATCGCAGCCGTCACAATTCCGCTGTAAAGATTAATATCAAGCTTTGCCATTTCTTCTCCGCCATTATGCGGAGCATTGCCCTCAAGTACAATTCCGCCGCTTATTAAATCAACAGCGCCTATAACATCAAGATTGCCGATAAAGTGTTGATATTCTTTGCCAAGAATTTTTTTAAGAATCGGTTTTAAGGTTTTGTCTGTAAGAATCTCATTAGATTTATAATCTCCTACAAAAACTTTAAAGCGGGAAAAATCATTCTGCTGTTGCGAAAAAGAAACGACAGCAAAAACAAAAAATAGAGTTAAAGATAAAATTAACCTCATAGTAAGCATCCTATAAAATTTAATTAGACAGAAAATTTACTCTACGATGATTCTGATAAGAACAGAATTGAAATAGAATTAATTCCCAACACAAGGTCAAATTAAAAATTACTTGCTAATTGTCCAATAAACACAAGGTTAAGAATTTAGCCTGTAACATACATCACTTGACAAAGCGTGTTATAACACATAGGTTTATTCAAAATAAAATAATAATTATCTATAAAGGAGAAAATAAAATGGCAACATGGATAATAGACACCGCACACAGTGAAATAAAATTCAAAGTAAAACATCTTGTGGTTTCAACTGTAACGGGTCAATTTAATGTTTTTAATGGGACAGTTGAATCTGATAAATCTGATTTTTCAGATGCAAAAATTTCTTTTGAAGCTGACGTAAACAGCGTTGACACAAAAAACGAACAAAGAGACGGGCACTTAAAATCCCCCGACTTTTTTGATGCAGCTAATTATCCAAAACTTACTTTTGTTTCAAAATCAGTTAAGAAAAAATCTGATGATGAATATCAGGTTGTTGGAGATATGACAATTCGTGGTACCACAAAAGAGATAACTCTTAATGTAACTTATAACGGAACTGTTAAAGGTTTTGGCGGCGTTGATGTGGCCGGATTTGAAATCACGGGGAAACTGAATCGTTTTGATTTTGGTTTACAGTGGAATGCTTTAACGGAGGTTGGCGGTATTGTTGTTGCCGATGAAGTAAAATTAGACATTTCTGCAGAGCTGCAAAAAGCATAGTTAGCAACTTATTTGTTTATTCTTTGTTATGCGGCGCAGAGATTTTATTAAAAACTCAATGTTTGGAGCTATTGCTATGACATCTTTAAGTGATTTGAAAAAGTTTAGCGATGGATTGGCAAGACAAGAAAATAAAATGCCGATTATGTTCGTTGGTCATGGAAGTCCAATGAATGCAATCGAAGATAATGAATTTACAAAAGAGTGGGTGCGAATAGGAAAAAATCTTGTTAAGCCTTCTGCAATAGTTTCAATTTCGGCACATTGGTTTACAAAAGGAACCTTTGTTACTTCGATGGAAAACCCGGAAACAATTCATGATTTTTATGGTTTTCCAAAAGAGCTTTTTGATGTTGAGTATCCGGCAAAAGGAAATCCTGCGCTTGCAAACCAGACAAAAGAAATAATTCATAACGCAGAAGTTATACTTGATAAAGAATGGGGACTTGATCACGGAACGTGGAGCGTTTTAAGGCGCATGTATCCTGAAGCCGACATTCCGATTATTCAGCTTAGTATTGATTATACAAAAGATGCACACTGGCATTTTGAACTCGCAAAAGAATTGGAAGTTTTAAGAAACAAAGGTGTTTTGATTCTTGGAAGCGGAAATATCGTGCACAACCTGCGATTGGTTAACTGGAAAAATCCCGATGAAAAATATGATTGGGCTGAAGATATGAATTCAAAGTTTAAAGAAAACATTTTAAGTAATGAGTTTAGTAAACTGATTAACTATAATGATTTTGGTTCAGAAGCAAAACTCGCAATACCAACCCCGGATCATTATTTCCCCATGCTTTATATACTTGGTCTTAAACAAAAAAATGAAGAGGTTCTGTTTTTTAACGATAAAACTGTTCTGGGATCTGTTTCGATGACATCATTTATGACTTTGTAATTTTTAAAGTAAACAAATCTTTGAAGTTGCATTTGCCAATGCTTCGTCTTTCAAAACACCTATATCAATAGCACATCTAAATTTATGCTTTATCTGCAAAATACTATTCGTATTTTAATACAACATATTTAAACAATCTTTTCGGACACATTATGAAACACATTTTTATTTTTCTCATTTCGGCTGTTTCCTTGTTTGCACAGGTTAAGGCGGACGATGTAAAATCATTTACGCTTAAGAACGGAATGAAAATTTTCGTTCTTGAAGATAATTCCATCCCAAATGCAAATATGTACTTTTTCTATAGAGTCGGTTCCCGCAACGAATATACAGGCATTACGGGCATCTCGCATTTTTTTGAACATATGATGTTTAACGGCGCAAAAAAATACGGACCAAAACAATTTGACAGAACGATGGAAGCAAACGGCGGGTCAAACAATGCATACACAACAGAAAATAATACTGTTTACACAGACTGGTTTCCGTCAAACTCAATTGAGGTAATGTTTGATCTTGAAGCGGACAGAATTGCAAATCTAAATTTTGATCCAAAGATGATAGAAAGCGAAAGAGGCGTAATACTTTCAGAACGCAGCACCGGGCTTGAGAATAATCCATTGGAGCAATTGTGGCAGGATGTTCAGGCAACGGCTTTTATTGCCCATTCTTATCGCTGGCCTGTAATTGGCTGGGAATCAGATATAAAAAGCTGGACGAAGGAAGACCTGGAAAATTATTTTCATACTTATTACGCTCCAAATAATTGTGTTGTTGTAATAAGCGGAGATGTAAAATTAGATGAAGTGAAAAAACTATCTGAAAAATATTTTGAGCCAATTCCATCCGGTCCTAAACCAAGAACACTTCACACAATTGAACCGGAACAAACAGGAGAAAAAAGAATTTTTGTAAAGCGTGATGTTCCGTCTCCATATCTTATGCTGGTTTATCATGTTCCGGAATCCGGTAGTTCGGATTATTATGCGCTTGATCTTCTCAATTCAATTTTATCCGAAGGAGAATCATCAAGACTTTATACTTCTATTGTAGATAATCAACAGCTTGCACTGGATGTTGGAACCTATTATCCGGAAGCTTTTGATCCAACGCTTTTTTTCTTTTATGGAATTTGTAATGACGGCATTACCGCGGCACAATTAGAAAAAGCAATTCTTGATGAGATTGATAAGATCGCAAAAAAGGGAATAAGTGAAAACGAACTGCAAAAAGTTAAAAATCAAAAACTAATGCAGTTTTATAAAACCACGGAAACAATAAACGGAATGTCTAACACAATCGGAACATACGAATTATTTTTTGGCAATTATAAAAAACTGTTTTCTGCACCTGGCGATTATAAAAAAATAACCGCTGATGACATTAAGCGTGTTGCTGAAAAATATTTTACAAAACAGAACAGAACGGTTGGAATTTTGAATACGGAGGAAGCACAATGAAAAAGATTTTATTAACAGCAGCACTTACAGTTGTTCTTTGCTCTGTAATTAATGCACAGTTTAAGTTACCTGTTTATGAAACCATTAAACTTGATAACGGGTTAACGATCTATTTAATGGAAAAGAAAGATGTTCCTCTAATTTCTTTTTCCGCAGTATTTAATGCCGGGGCAATTAGGGATGGAAACATAAGCGGACTTGCTTCTTTTACGGCAGAAGCTTTAAAGTTTGGAACAACTAACTACAGCAAAACACAAATTGATTCTATTTTCAATTTTTACGGCAGCAGTTTAAATACTTATGCCGGCATGGATTATTCTGGCTTGTACACAGAATTTATGAAAGATGATTTGGACAAGCTTCTTCCTGTAATAAAAGAAGTTATTGTAACTCCAACTTTTCCAAAAGAAGAAATAGAAAAAAGAAAACAACGCTGGATTGCAGAATTAGATCAGGCTAAAGAAAGTCCGAGAAAAGTAATCGGCAGTTATTTTAATAAACTGCTCTTTGGAGAAGAACCTTACGGAAATCCTATTAACGGAACTAAAGCCGGAATAGAATTAATTGGACAAACCTGGATAAATAATTTTTATATAACTAATTATAACCCGTTTAATTCAGCTATTGCGGTGGTTGGAGATTTTAATACCGCACTATTAAAATCAAAATTGGAAAAAGAGCTTGGCAAATGGACCGTTGCGGAAATAATTACCTCGGATATACATCCGGGAAAGAAGAGCGTTAAAGAAGCAATCGTCTATCTCATCAACAAAGACAACGCCACTGAAACAACTTTTATGATTGGCGGTTTTGGTGTTCCAAAGAACAATCCAGGCCAAATTCAGATCGATGTAATTAATACAATTCTTGGCGGCAGATTTACCTCATGGTTAAATGACGAACTTCGGGTTAATGCCGGTTATACTTATGGAGCAAGAAGCGGGTTTGCTTCATATAAAACCACCGGAACGTTTTATATTAGTACATTTACTGCAACTAAAAATACTGCCCCGGCTATTGATCTTGCAATAAAAACATACAACAGGCTTTTTGAAAAAGGAATTGATGAAGCAACTCTCACTTCTGCAAAAAATTATGTGAAAGGGCAGTTTCCACCTGATTATGAAACGGCATCATCGCTTGCGGGATTTTTAACCCAAAAACATATTTATGGATTAGAAGATTCCTATGTAAACGATTTCGAACAGGAGGTTGACGGGTTAACTGTGGAAAAGGCAAATGCAATTATCAAACGATATTTTCCAAAAGATAATTTGCAATTTATATTAATTGGTAAAGCAGATGACATTCGCGAGATTGCTAAAAAGTATGGAAAGGTTATTGAGAAAAATATCAGCGCGGATGAATTTTAAAGTCTAACCTCGTTCCAGACAAATATTAAAAGCACGCTTTTGAATGTTAATCGGCGTGCTTTTTTTATTTAAAGTAAAAAACTATTTCATCAACATAGACTTTAATTTTTTTCAGAACCGGATTGTTTGTTAAAATTACTTTATCCCCAACAATTTGATTCCATTCGTTCTCAAACAAATCTTTATAATCGTAGTAAAGCCTTATTGAATAACAATCATTTTCAAGGTTTCCTTTTTCAAATGTTGCATAACCGCCGTAATCCCAATCGAAACCGGAAAAGTTAAAGTTCTTACCGTTTAGCTTTACAAGCTCGCTTAGTGTCATTCCGATTTTAACCCCATTATCAAGCATCCAAATAGATTTATCACCATGAATTTCTATCCAATCCGGATTTTTAAAATTTACAGTGTCTTTCCATTTAATAAAAAAGTAGGATGGCGAATCTTTAAAAAAAACAGAACCTATTACTTTTTCTGTTCCTTCGCCATATAAACGCTCAACTCTCTTTACGTTTTTGCTGCCAACAATTTTAATTAAATCCGTTTCCGATGTTTGTGAGTTCAGTATGTCGCTTCCAAAACATGGTTTTAGAACAAAATCACTTTGGGGTTGAGAAAAAGCAGAGTTAATTAATAAAAGAAATAAAAGCACTATTATTTTTTTCATAAAAATACCTTAATTATACATTGATAATTATTCCCCTAATTTTATGTTGTCTAATGTAAATATTTCAGCAATAATAATTTTTTCAAATGAACAAAAAACACACTTTTTAAATTAATAAGATTTTCAGACGTAATTCGAAATTATTATTCAAAGTCTTTCTATGGCTTCCACTTATTAAGAAATAAAATAAATTTATCTTTGTCGTAATCTTTATCTTTCTCAAGATCACCCGTGTTTTGCGAATGAAGCAGTTTCCCGCTTTTATCTAGAACAAAAAAGTGTGGATAACCTTCTATTTTGGGATATTTAGATAGAAAATCTTCGTTTTTATTTTCTTTGCTGTAATTGATTTTGACAACAATATAATTTTCATCTAACAAAGATTTAACCTCTTCCGTGTTATGCATAAAGGCATCGATACGATGACACCAGATACACCACTCGCCTCCAACATCAAGAATTATTCTTTTGTTTGAGTTTTTAGCTAATTCAACTGCTGATTTAAGATCAGTTTCGGGATTGCGGTTTGGATCAAACTTTTTAGCTTCCTCGTAAGATTGTGCGGATAATAATGCGGTACACAATAAAACAGCTACTGTTGAAATTAATGTTTTCATAAAAAATCCTTATTAATTTAGATTGCATATTTGATGACGATAAAACCACCGATTAATAAACCAGTAAATACAACCGCAAGCCAGTTAAAATATTTATCAATAAATGTTTTAATTTGCGGACCGTATTTCCATATTAAAAAAGCTACAAGAAAAAATCTTGCACCGCGACTTATTACAGAGGCAATTAAAAACATTACAATATTAATATTAAAAGCGCCGGATGAAATTGTAATTATCTTATAAGGAATTGGGGTAAACCCTGCCGTAAAGACAATCCAGAAATTATATTGCTCATACATTTTTTGCACATTAAAGAAAACTTTTTCTGTAAAGCCGGGAACATTATTAAAGAAGAACATCGCAACGGAAGAAAATTCATTTGATGGCATCCACCAAAGAAAATGTCCTATCACATAGCCAAGCACAGCTCCTAAAACTGAGGCTATTGTAGAATTGGCTGCAAATTTAAATGCTTTTTTTGTTGCACCAAGAACAAGAGCAATTAATAACGCATCAGGTGGAATTGGAAAGAAAGAAGATTCGGCAAAAGCCAAAATAAAAAGAGCTATTGGCCCGTAAGGGGTTTCTGCCCAGCTAAGAACCCAATCGTAAAGTTTTCGAATAATTTTCATTTATTACCTGTAAATAAAGCACAAACATAACAAAAATCTCTTGAATCTTAGAGGCTATTGCAATTGTTGGCTTGGCGCAATCATTGCTATTGCTTAGAAGTTTTAAGGCAAATTGCCTTGGCACATAACAAACATTCACAACAAAAAGGAGACTAAAATGAAAAAAATGATCACAATACTTTCCTTATTTCTTGTCGAGGTAACTCTTATCCCGGCTCAGGTAAATGCAAATTATGATGGGCCCAAACCGGAGGTAAGGGAAGGTTCAAAATCATTCGTTTTCAGATATACACCGTTTCAAAGTAATTTTGATCCTGCCTATGTAAGCACAGTATCTGATTACCCGGATAATATAGTAGATTTATATGGTGCCGGTTTTAGATATTTTGTAACTAATCAAATTGCCGTTGTTCTTGGTTTAAACTTTGGAACGGGATCTTCTACTCAAGAATATACAAATGGAGATAAGGACGAAACTTCTGCAACATCATTCGGAATTTCGGTAGATGGGAACTATCACTTAAAATCTCTTTATAGCGTTTCTCCATATGTTGGTATTAATCTAAACTTCGGTAGTTACTCCACAACATATGAGCAAACAGTTAACAACGTAAAAGACAAAACTGAATATTCCGGAACCGGCTTTGGTGCTGGCATTAATATTGGTTTTGATTGGTACTTTACCGAGGGTTTATCGCTGGGCGGGAAATACACTCTTAGTTTTAGAAGTCTTGGTAAACCCGAACAAAAAACCGGCAATGTTACCTTTGAAGGCGCTAGCAACTCTTCTTTTGGAATTGGTTCTGCGAGCGTTATTCTTAATGTGCATTTTTAAAGAGGAATATTTAATTATTAGAAAATCCCCTGAGATATTTTTCAGGGGATTTTTATGTTGTGCTTTTATTGTATCGCAAAAAATTCTTTTGATAAAACTTGGTATAAAGTTATCACAAGTTAACTTTTTCACTTAATTTTAAATAAACGAATCATCCGGAACAATATTCTCAAATACCGGAGAACTAATATGAAGAAATCCTCTGCTGTTTTGATTGCGTTTTGTTTTCTTACAACGGTTGCAACTGCATAAATGCAGCTTGGACCAAAACTAGGACTAAACCTTTCCAACCTGCACGGCAACGATGCGGGTGAGTCAAAATCAAAACTGGGCTTTACGGTAGGCGCTTTTTTTAATGTGAAATTAAATGATTACCTGGCAATCCAGCCCGAGGTTTACTATACAACGAAAGGAGCCAAAGATACAACAATTTACGATAACCAAAGTTATGATTATACCTTTGCTCTTGAATATGTTGAGATACCTTTGCTTGTTAAGGTTCTAATTCCCTTAGGTTCAAAAATTCGCTCAACAATTTTTGTGGGACCTTCAATCGCATTTAACTCCAGTGCAAAAGTAAAGACCGATGTTGATGGCGTAATTTTAGAGGCAGACTATGATTATATAAAGTCAACCGAACTTGGATTGGTTTTGGGAGCTGGAATTGGCTTTCCAATGGGTAAGAATGAAATCGGGTTTGATGCCAGATATAACCTCGGATTGACGACCATTGATGATTTGGATAATAATGCGGATGTAAAAAACAACGTTATCAATATTAATTTTTACTTTGCAGCTCCGTTTTAATAATCAAGTTTTTTGATTTGACTAAGCTTATAACTTATAAAAGTGATATTAAAGCGTTTGGTTCACTTGTTACTTGTTTGTTGTTAAGCTTTACCGATAAACCAATGTTGACAACTAAAGATTTTTTATACAAATTTACTATCCAAAATTGTTTGGAAATATTAATTATTGTTTATTGTTAATTATATGGGAGGCTTTATGAGAAAGCTATATACTCTTTTTTCAATTGTTGTTATTGTTGTTTTTTTTACTGGATTTTCAAACGCCCAGAATAACGTTGCGGTTGGAGTACAGGCGGGTGTTGCGCTACCCCTTGATGATTTTGGGGATATATATGATGCCGGATTTGGCGGACAGGGTACTTTTGCAATTCGTGTAAGTCCCAATGTTGATGTAATTGGTTCTGTTGGTTATTTAACATGGAGTGGAAAAGATTTAGACTACACATTCAGCACTATTCCTATTCTTGCTGGCATAAGGTATTATTTTAGAGAAGAAAAATTCAACCCCTATATAACCGGAGAACTTGGGATACACTTTACAACTGTTGATGTTCCAACCCTCATCATTCGAGGTCTTACTATAAGTGGTATATCCGCCTCGGATTCGTTTTTTGGTTTTGGATTAGGAGCCGGATTTTTGTATCAACTTAGCCCAAAATTAAATCTTGATGTAAATTCTAAATTTAGCAGCATTTCTTCAAGTGGTGGTTCATCCAATTATATTAGTATTATGGCTGGTTTATTAGTTTCGTTATAACGGTTATTTTTTTATAAAAGGCAACATCAATTGATGCTGCCTTTTATTTTTAAATAGCTCATTTTTTTCTCGCCTAATCTTTATTTTTCCCTTAACAATTTTTCAGAGGTTTAAATGAACTTTGAACGCAACGCCGGAATTTTACTTCACCCAACATCGCTTCCCGGCAAATATGGAATTGGTGATCTTGGAAATGAGGCTTACCGCTTTATCGATTTTTTAGAAAAAGCCGGACAAAAACTTTGGCAGGTTTTTCCGCTTGGACCAACGGGTTATGGTGATTCTCCTTATCAATGTTTTTCAGCTTTTGCGGGAAACCCTAATCTTATTAGCCCGGATAAATTAAAAGAAGACAACCTGCTTCATGATCACGATTTACAACATATTCCGGCGCACGATCCCAGGTTCATCGATTTTGGAGAAGTGATTGAGTATAAAAAATCTTTACTAAAAAAAGCTTTCGTAAATTTTAAATCTCATCTTACTGTTTTTGAAAAAGAGTTCAACCATTTTTGCAAAGACAACAAATCTTGGCTTGATGATTTTGCATTTTTTATGGCAGCCAAAGAAGCACATGGCGGAATTGTTTGGAAGGATTGGGATGAGGGTTTGGTTCTTCGCAAGAAAAAATCTTTAGATGAATGGAAGAAAAAATTAGAAGACGATATTTTTTATCAAAAATTTGTTCAGTTTATTTTCTTTGAACAATGGATTGCTGTTAAAGAATATGCAAACAGCAAAGCAATAAAAATTATTGGCGACATGCCGATTTTTATTGCTTACGATAGCTCTGACCTTTGGTCAAATAAAAATCTTTTTACTGTTGATGAATCCGGAAACCTGGAAACTGTCGCTGGAGTTCCGCCGGATTATTTTTCGCCAACGGGACAACTTTGGGGTAATCCGCTTTACCGCTGGAAGGAGATGGAAAAAGATGATTTTCTTTGGATGAGAAACAGATTTGCACATTTGTTTACATTGGTTGATATTGTTCGCATTGATCACTTTCGCGGATTTGAAGCTTTCTGGGAAATTCCGGGCAACGCACCAACCGCAGAAACAGGAAAGTGGGTTAAAGCCCCGGGGCATAAATTATTTAAATCAATTAAAAAACATCTTGGCGATGTTCCAATTCTTGCAGAAGATCTTGGGGTTATTACTCCGGCAGTTGAAAAACTTCGGGATGATTTTGAATTTCCGGGAACGAAGATTCTTCAGTTTGCTTTTGGAACTGATATGGAAACAAAATTTCTTCCGCATAATTTTGTTCAAAATTGTGTGGTGCTTACCGGCGCACACGATAATGACACAACACGATCTTATTTTGAAAAAGCCAAGAATGACAGTGGTTCTGATATTTATGATCACGTTCAAAAGTATTTAAATTACTCTGGTGATGATATTGTTTACGGACTTATCCGTTTGGCTTATGCTTCGGTAGCAAATATTGTCATTGTGCCGATGCAGGATATTTTAAATCTTGGCGGTGAAGCAAGGATGAATTTTCCGGGAAAACTCGGCGGTAACTGGATGTGGCGTTTTACGTGGGATCAAATATCGGATGACCTTTATTTAAAATATTTGGAATTGGCACAACTTTATGAGCGACCACCAAAACCGAAAAAAGTTGAGAATCTTGATCCCGGTCTTGCTTAAGAAATTTATGGTTGTTTTTCAGAAGTTTATTATAATAAGTTGTTAACCCGGTATTTAAAAACATTTTAGTATTGATAAGAAACTGAATCTGATTTTTGAAATCGGAATCAAACAAACTGAAAATAAAAAGGAGTATGATTTGAAAAAGATAGTTTTATCATTGTTTTTATTAACTGCCGTTTTTGTTGGGTGCAGTAAGAGCGGGGCAAAAGATAAT
Source organism: Ignavibacteriaceae bacterium (assembly GCA_049294175.1). Lineage (GTDB taxonomy): Bacteria > Bacteroidota > Ignavibacteria > Ignavibacteriales > Ignavibacteriaceae > IGN3. Next base: position 31,855 of record JBAQCL010000059.1, read on the forward strand.
CTGGATTGGGAAAGCAATCTTGAGACAGCTTTACAAAAAGCAAAGCAAGAAAATAAGGCAGTGCTTGTTAATTTTACCGGCAGTGATTGGTGTGTTTGGTGTAAACGATTAAGCAGCGAAGTTTTTTCACAAAGCGAGTTTGAAAAATACGCCGAAGATAATCTTGTTCTTGTAAAGATAGATTTTCCACAAAGCATAGAACAAAGCACGGAAACCAAAATATATAATAATCAGCTTGCACAAAGATTTGGTGTTGAGGGTTTTCCGACAATTCTTTTATTTAATTCTCAGGGAAAAATGGTTCTGCAAACAGGTTACCAGCCCGGCGGAGCAAAGTCATATGTACAACATTTAAAATCATATTTATAAAAGATTAATATATTGTATGTAAATAATTTATGCCTTCTTGAAAAATTTTATATTTCGCAATAAGCTGATAATATTATTATTATTTCTGCTTATTAATAACATAATTTGGTTTCAACTTGGTGGAGCTGCACAGCATTGGGATTCTGCCGTACACCTTGTGGAAAGCCTTAACGCCAACCACATCGGTGAAGAGCCGACACAACCATTTGTCAAACAACTGCTAAATGTTTCATGGTATTATCCTCCATTTGTTTCCTACGCTTCTATTCCATTTTACAAAATTTTTGGCGAATCAGAATTTACCGGGTTGATTGTTATAACTTTTTTTCTTTTAATTTTAGTTTTTTGTGTTTATTTAATCGCAAAAGATTATTTTGATGAAAATGTCGCTTTCCTTAGCGCTTCTCTTGTCGCTTTTAGTCCTATTGTTATTCACTTCTCAAGAGACTTTATGCAAGATCTTCCACTTGCTTCTCTTGTTGCAGTATCTGTGTTATTCTTGATACGCTCTAACTTGTTCTCAAATAGTAAATATTCATTACTCTTTGGAATTAGTCTTGGCTTTGGGTTTCTAACAAGGTGGACATTTCCACTGTTTATAATTTCTCCGTTTGCTTTTGTCTTTTTCCAGATACTTAAAAAGTCTCCAGAAAAAGTTAAACGTTTTCGAAATTTGATAGTCGCAACTTTAACAGGACTAATTATTTCGGCGCCATGGTATCTGGCTCATATTCTTCCGATTCTTGTCGGGCGTTCCGGCGAATTAAATCGCGGAAATCGATCTTCTTTTCAAAATATGACTTATTATATTAGTGTTTTACCAGAACAAGTTTCCTGGATTATTACACTTTTCCTACTTTTAGGAATAATTTTCTATTTCAAAGTTTATCGCAAATCTCATATTATGCTGTTGTTATGGTTTGCGGGCGCATATCTATTTCTCACTATAATTAGCTTTAAACTACCCCGGTTTTCAATTTCATTATTACTTCCTTTAATTATTACATCTTCAGCGGGAATTGTTGCCTGGGCAAATCAAAGACAGTCTAAAAAACAGCTTAGATTTTTTGCTCTAATTTCAGTCTTCATAATTATAGTATTTCAATACCTGTTAATCACTTATATTCCGGTATCAACTAATATTGGTCGCTTCTTTTCTAAACAGTTTTTTTCAACCTCTATAATTCCGGTAGATGGACCGGAAAAAAACAACTGGCAACAACAGCAGATTATTTATGCTGTTAAAAAAGCTATGGATAAAACAGGAAAAACTCATGCTGTGCTTCGCATAGTTCCCGATCATCAATTTTTTAACAGACAAACGTTTGATTATCAAAATGTGCTCAAGCGGTTTCCAATTGTAATTTCCGGTATATCGGGATTTCCAATGTTCACCGATTTTATAGTAATAAAAACCAATAACCTTGGCGAGGATACAATCAAACGAAAAAAATTATCCGAGTCTATAATCAAAAACTCTCTTCAAACAAATCCTTTATTTAGAGAGATAAACCGATTCACTTTACCGGACAAATCTGAGGCAATTTTATATCATGTAATATCTCCCGTGGTAAATAATGTTTCAAATAAAACTATTTTAAATAAGGTTGAAATTTTATCAGATCGATTCCTTAGGCGATACTTTCACTCCCTCGAAGGGTACACAGTAACTGCAAGCGAATATGATTCTTTAGAAACCACCCGGGGCAGTATAAAAAAACTTATATTCAAAATTAGTAAAGCAGAGTTTGGAGATTTTTCTTTCAAAAAGCATGCTTTATCAACCAAAGATATAGAGATAGAATTGTTGGGTCTGGAATTTAATCCGGAAGAACTTGTTATGCGAGATAGTCTTCAAATATTATCTCTAAAAGGTCTTCATATTAATAGCTTCTGTATTAATGCAGATGACATAAAAGAGTATATCGAAACATCCTCTAATAAAAAAACATTAATTAGCAGCTTAACTATTAAAAACGGTTTAATTCGCATTACCGCTCATCAGAAAAAACCAGATATATATTTTACAATAGGATTAAAGGTGTGGACTATTAATAATAAAAATCTGGAGTTTTCATTTGATGAAGTTAAAATATCTTCTATACCGGTTCACCCGGTTATTGTAAATATTTTAACAGATTCCTTTAATCCGTTGATTAAAGGACTCGACTTTATTTCTGAAGTTTGGATAGGTAATCTTAATTTATCCAAAAACGAATTACGGTTTCAATAAAATAAAAAACTGCATGTAAAAAGCTTTAAATTATATTAAGGTTCTATTAAAAATATTTCGATGTCTTTCTGCATTACATGTTCTGCTTTCTTTTGCTAAATTTGCCGACAATAAACTCAAGAATTAAAACCAATTGAAAAAACATATGAATAAAAAAATTGTAGTTATTGGGGCGGGCATTTCTGGATTAACATCCGCTTATCTTTTATCTAAAAAAGGATTTGATGTAACGGTTTTAGAAAAAAGAAGTGCTGTCGGCGGCTCAATAGAAAGTGTAATAGAGAATGGATTTTTATTTGACCGCGGACCAAACAGCGCACTTGAAACAACTCCCGTTATAGGACAATTAATTCAGGAACTTAACTTAGAGTCTGAGCTTCTTTATGCAAGCAAACTGGCAGACAAAAGATATATTCTTCGCAATAATCAATTGCACCCATTGCCAATGTCTCCTCAGGGTCTGATAAAAACAAAATTGTTTTCCGGCAAGGCAAAATTGCGATTGATGACCGAGCCTTTTATAGGAAGATCAAAGGATGGATATTATCAAAGTCTTGCTGATTTTGTTAAACGAAGATTAGGACAAGAATTCCTTGATTATGCTATTAACCCATTTGTTGCCGGAGTTTATGCCGGAAAACCCGAAGACCTAAGTGTTAAATCGGCTTTTCCAAAACTTTATGCGCTTGAAGAAAAATATGGCGGTTTGATGATAGGAACCGTTAGAAGCATCCGGGAAAGAAAAAAAAGAGCAGAGGTTGCCAAACAATCTGCAAAAATGCTTTCGTTTAAAGTGGGAATGATTGCGCTTCCAAAAGCATTTGAGAAGTATTTTGGCGACAAAATATTTCTTTCAAGCGAGGTTACTTCGATTGATAAAAGCAATACTGGATTTTCCGTTACGTATAAACAAAACAATATTGTCAACAAAATAGATTGTGATGTGGTGTTATCAACAATTCCGGCTTATTCCGCCAGTTCAATTTTTACAAAGTATGATAAAGAATTTAAAACTCATTCTGATGCAATTTATTATCCGCCTGTTTTGGTATACTATTTAGTTTACGATAAAAAAATTATAAAACAGGATTTAGATGGATTTGGATTTTTAATTCCAGCAAAGGAAAAAAAATCTTTTCTTGGTGCGCTTTGGAGTTCAATTATTTTTTCTGATAGAACAGACGAAAATCATGCCGCATTTACATTGTTTGTTGGCGGTTCACGCAACCCAGAATTTGTTCAAGAAGAAAGAACCCCTCTTTTAAATAAAGTAAAAAAAGAATTTGAAGCTTTAATGGGAATAACCGGCACTCCGATTTTTTCATCTGAAAGATTTTGGGAGAAAGCAATTCCGCAATACAATTTGGGACACATTGAACACGAAAGATTTTTTGACGATTTTGAAAAAAGAAATTTCGGTTTATTTATAAGCGGAAATTTCCGTGGTGGAATTTCAATCGGGGATTGCATCAAAAATGCTGATTTAGTTAGCAACAAAATTTTTGAAAATTTAAAAGGAGTATAAATGTCCAGCTTTCCATTAATCCGCCATCGTCGTTTGCGTTATAGTCCTATCGTTAGAGATATGGTTAGGGAAACGGTGCTTACAAAAAACGATTTAATTTATCCATTATTTGTTGTACCGGGAACAAAAGTAAAAAATCCGATTAAGTCGATGCCGGGAGTTTTCCAGTTATCAATAGATGAACTTGTAAAAGAGTGCAAAGAAGTTCGTGATCTTGGAATTCCCGCAATAATTTTATTTGGAATTCCTGAACATAAAGACGAAAGAGGCTCTGAGGCTTATGATCCCGAAGGAATTATTCAAAGAGCTATCCGCGCTATTAAAAAAGAAGTTAATGATTTACTTATTATCACAGACGTTTGTATGTGCGAGTACACATCACACGGACATTGTGGTTTACTGAACGGTGAAGAAATTTTAAATGATGAAACTATTGAGCTGCTTGCACAAGAATCACTAACTCACGCACAGGCTGGTGCCGACATGATTGCTCCATCAGATATGATGGACGGAAGAGTTGGGGCTATCAGAAAAATTCTTGATGAAAATGGATTTCAGAAAATTCCGATTATGAGCTACGCTGCAAAATATTCTTCCGGGTTTTACGGACCGTTTCGTGATGCTGCGGATTCTGCTCCAGCTTTTGGCGATAGAAAATCACACCAAATGGATATCGGAAATATTAATGAAGCGTTGCGCGAAGTTGCTGAAGATATTGAAGAAGGCGCCGATATAGTAATGGTAAAACCAGCCGGAGCGTATCTTGATGTAATCAGAAAAGTTAAAGATACTTTTGCAATGCCAACCGCGGCTTACCAGGTTAGCGGTGAGTATGCAATGATAAAAGCCGCCGGGGCTAATGGTTGGATTGAGGAAGAGCGCGTAATGGTTGAGGCTGCAATGGCAATTAAACGTGCCGGCGCAGATATGTTTTTAACATACTTTGCTAAAGATTTGGCAAAATGGATTGATAAGACCAGCAAATAAATTTTAACTGCGCACCGATTTATTTCAAATTACTCTCGTAATTATTTCGGCGCGCTTTTTATTTTACTGAGGGCGGTAATTTTTTTTCCTTTTTAACAAAAAGAGTTTTTTTATGTGGATAGTTGTTTCTGTTTTAATTGGTATTGCTATTCTATTTTTACTTGAGTTTTATTTTACTAAGAAGTTAGGCGGAATTTTAAAAACTCTTTATCCATCGTTTTCTAAGAAAAGAAAAAAAAAAATTATTTCGGCTTTTCTTGTCTTATTAAATCTTTATCCGGCAGTTTTAATATTCAATGCGCTTTATGCCGCAATAACAAAACAATCCGTTTCTTTTCCTGAAAACGTTTTTGCGGATTATTTTCTTCTTTATCCTTTCTGGATTCTAATCTTAATAATTGTTCAGGTATGTGTGTTGTTTGTTTTTGCGGATATATTAAAACTTATTCTTTCGCTCATTTTAAAAAAACATAAAGAGTTGTTTAATCGAATTGCCGCAAAAACATTTCTGTTGCTCGTAGTAATTTTTGTTGTTTACGTTCCGGTAAGAATCATTTATGATTACAACACTGTTGATGTCAGAAATATCGCTTATAAAAATGAAGCTATTCCCAAACAATTAGACGGATTTAAAATCGTATTTATTTCAGACGTTCAAGCAGATAGATATACCGACAAAAAAAGACTAACGAGATATATTGATGATGTAAATAAAGCAAACCCTGATTTGGTTTTAATTGCCGGAGATGTAATTACCTCAACTCCTAATTATATAGAAACAGCGGCAAAGTATATCGGAAAAATAAAATCAAAATATGGCGTTTTTTCCTGCGTTGGGGATCATGATAATTGGGCATATCGTCAGGACTACTCGAGAAGCTTAAGAGAAGTGAAACAAGCATTAAATAATTATAATGTAAAAATGCTGGATAATACCATTAATTACATCAAGGTTGATTCCTCAACAATTGGAATTACATTTATCACAAACACCTATGTTTCAGATGTTCCTGAATTAACACTTCAACAACTTTCAAAATCAAATAAAGGAGATGTAAAAATATTTTTAACACACCAACCGCAAAAATTTTTAATTAGCTCTGCGGTAAAAAATAATTACGATCTTTTTCTTGCCGGACATACGCACGGCGGACAGATAGCTTTTCTTTTCCCATTTATTCAACTTACGCCCACACTAATTGAAACAACTTATATAAAAGGTGATTTTTATTTTAGCAAAACACTTGCTGTTGTCGGTGGTGGTTTGGGAATGTCGCTTGCACCCGTAAGATACAACTCAACGCCGGAAGTTATTATATTAACTTTACAAAAGAATTGATTTATATTTTCTGATCATTAGAAAACTTTTTAACGGAAAATTAAAAATGAAGATAGATAAAAAACTAAGACTTCTCGCTTTAATTAAGGATTTTCTACATGAACGACTAAATCTTGAGGAAGATAAGGCAACAGAAGAAGAGATAAAGGATAATGTAAAGAAAGGAATCGAATTCCGGGGAATGAATCTTTGGGTTTTGATGTTTGCAATTTTCATCGCTTCAATTGGATTAAACGTCAACTCAACTGCGGTGATAATCGGCGCAATGCTCATTTCTCCTTTAATGGGACCAATTATGGGAATTGGTCTTGGGGTTGGAATAAATGATTTTGATCTGATAAAAAGGTCCTTTAAAAACATGGGTATTGCTGTTTTTATCAGCGTTGTCACATCAACTTTTTATTTTTTAATTACACCTTTAAGTGATGCCCAATCGGAACTTCTTGCAAGAACAACACCAACAATCTGGGATGTAATGATTGCCTTTTTTGGAGGGCTGGCAGGAATTGTTGCCGCAACAAGAAAAAGTATAAGCAATGTTGTACCGGGAGTTGCAATTGCAACCGCTTTAATGCCACCGTTATGTACTGCGGGTTTTGGTTTAGCAACAGGAAATTTTTCTTACTTTATCGGAGCTTTTTATCTTTTCTTTATCAATAGCGTTTTTATAAGTCTTGCAACTTATATAATAGTTCGTTTTTTGAAATTTAACAAAAAAGAGTTTCTTGACCCGATAAAAGAAAAACAGGTTAAAAGATATATTGTCATTGTTGTTCTGATTACAATCATTCCAAGCATTGTAATGGCATATAACATCGTTAGCCGAAGTTTGGTTGAAAAAAATGTTCGGAGATTTATTAACAGCGAATTAAATTTTCCAAATGCACAAGTTGTAAGCAAAAAAGTGAATTTTGATTCAAGCAAAGTTCAGCTCGAGGTTTTTTTGCTGGGATCGCCAATCAGTGGTGACATAATAAGCATGGCGAAGAGAAAACTTCCTCATTACAACCTAAGAGATATTGTGCTTATTGTTAATCAAGGAATTGGAGAAAGCGGAAAGGTTGATATGGGTGCATTGCGCGCCGGGGTTATTGAAGATCTTTATCGCAAAAATGAAGAGATTATAAAAAACAAAGACCAACAGATTCGGTTATTGGAAACACAACTTGCTTTAATTTCAAAAGATCAATATCCGATTCAGGATATTTCTAAAGAAGCGAAAGCTGTTTTTACAAACTTACAGGAGCTTTCGGTTTACCGTACTTACGTAATGAACTTCAAAGAAAATAGAATTGATACTGTTACGATGTGTTATTCAAAATTTTCATCAAGATTATCGAATTCGGACAGAAAAAAATTTAACGGCTGGCTTGAAGTTAGAACCAATAGCAAAAATTTAAAATCAATAATAAATTAATTTTCATGAGTTTGTTGCTTTCTGAAATTTATATTTATCCGATCAAATCTCTTGGCGGAATTGCGCTTAAGCAATCCTTTGCAGAAGACCGCGGTTTGAAATATGACCGCAAAATGATGCTTGTTGATAAGAACGGAAGGTTTATTACGCAAAGAGATTATCCGCAAATGGCATTACTTAAAACAGATTTGTCAGATAACAAATTTATTGTAACAAACAAAAAAAATTCTTCATCTCTAACAATTTTACACGAACAAAATACTGGCGATAAACTTTCTGTTATTATTTGGGAAGACAATTGTCTTGCAGAAAAAGTTTCATTAGAAGCAGATGATTTTTTTTCTGATGCGTTATCTATCAAATGTTCATTGGTAAGAATGCCGGAATCTGAAAAAAGAGAGGTGGATAAAAAAAAGAAACATCTAAGTGAAAGTCATCTTGTAAGCTTTGCAGATGCATATCCGTTTTTAATTATCGGGCAATCTTCTCTTGATGATTTAAATTCTCGTTTACAAGAACCCGTGTCAATGGATCGCTTCAGAACTAATTTTGTTTTTACTGGTGGAGAGCCATACTGTGAAGACAATTTGAGTAATTTTAAAATCGGAGATGTTAAATTTTTTGCGGCAAAACCTTGCGCAAGATGTGTAATTACAACAATAGACCAGCAAACTTCAATAAAAAATAAAGAGCCGCTTGCAACTCTCTCAAAATATAGAAATTTTAATAACAAAGTAATGTTTGGAATGAATGTCATCTGCAAATCAACCGGACTTGTTTCTGTCGGTGATGAAATACAAAAATATTAATTAGGTGAATTATGAAAACCGAAATATCTTTTCCTCAATCAACAGTAAAATTTTTAAGTGCACTTTCAAGAAACAATAATAGAGATTGGTTTGAGAAAAACCGGATAAGATTCGATTTTGAATTTCTTCAACCGGCAACACAGTTTGTTGTTGATATGGGAGAAAAGTTAACAACACTTTCGCCGAATATTTATGCAATCCCTAAAATTGATAAATCAATTTTCCGGCTTCACCGTGATGTAAGATTCAGTAAAAACAAAGTTCCTTACAAAACAAATCTTGGACTTTACTTTTGGGAAGGTAAAGGAAAGAAAATGGATTGCCCGGGATTTTATTTTCATATCGAACCAAAATTATTCTTTCTTAGTTCGGGAATGTATGTGTTTTCAAAAGAAAAATTGCACAAATACAGAGAAACCGTTTCCGATCCTGAAAAAGGGAAAAAACTATCTGAGATCATTTCCTCGTTGCAAAAGAAAAAAAATTTTATAATTGGTGGAAAAACTTATAAAAAAACTCCGCGTGGTTTTGATAATAATTATAAGCACAGGGATTTGTTTTTATACAACGGATTGTACGTTTATTACGAAAAACCCTCTTTTGATGAGCTCATAAAAAATGATCCTGTTGAGTTTTCTTTCAAAATCTTCAAAGAAATGCTTCCTCTTCATCGCTGGTTTGTAGAAAATATTTAATAGTCTTGTTTTTCTAAATTATTTTCTTATCTTGCTACCGGATGCGGAGCATCTGAAAATGTTCTTGTTAAATTAAAATCAGAAAGGATGTGTTGTATGAAGTATAATTCATATATGCTCCACAATTTCAGAAATATCCCCGAGGTGAAAAAACTCGATCATCAAAATATTGAAGATATTGAAATAGTTGGTTCAGTCCTTCCATTTAAAACAAATAATTATGTTATAGAAAATTTAATTGATTGGTCAAAAGTTTCAAACGACCCAATGTTCAAACTTACTTTTCCGCAAAAAGATATGCTCTTACCAGAACATTACGAAAAAATGCGAAAAGTAATTATGGACGGCGCCAGTAAACAAACAATTAAGGGTGTTGCAAACGAAATAAGATTAAAACTAAACCCTCATCCGGCCGGGCAGCTTGAATACAATGTTCCGATGATTGAAGGAGAAAAACTTTACGGAATGCAACACAAATACCGCGAAACTGTTTTGTTTTTTCCCAGCCAGGGACAAACCTGTCATGCTTACTGCACTTTTTGTTTCCGTTGGCCTCAATTTGTTGGAATGGAGCATCTTAAGTTTGCCTCAAAAGAAGCAGAACTTCTTATAAAATATGTTAAAGAGCATAAAGAAGTTACTGATGTTTTATTCACCGGCGGCGATCCGTTGATAATGAAAACAAAACATCTTGAAACATATATCCGACCGTTGCTTGAAGCGAATATCGATAATCTGAAAAATATCAGGATTGGAACAAAAGCACTTGCATATTGGCCATACAGATTTCTTACCGATAATGATGCAGATGATTTATTAAGACTATTTGATGATATTAAAAAAGCCGGAAAACATCTGGCTTTTATGGCTCACTTCAACCATCCTGTTGAGCTTGAAGGGAATGCGGTTGCCGAAGCAATAAAAAAAATTTTGAATACCGGCGCTGTTATAAGAACACAATCTCCATTACTCAAAAACATAAACGACAATCCGGAGCTTTGGTCGGGAATGTGGAAAAAACAAGTCTCCCTTGGCTGTATCCCGTATTACATGTTTGTTGCGCGTAATACCGGGGCACAACATTATTTTTCAATTCCACTAATTGATGCCTGGAAGCTTTTCAGAGAGGCATATCAATCAGTAAGCGGTATTTGCAGAACAGTACGCGGACCAAGCATGTCTTGTTTGCCGGGGAAAGTACAATTGCTTGGTGTTAGCGAAATTAAAGATGAAAAAGTTATGGTATTCAGAATGATCCAGGGAAGAAACTCAGATTGGGCGGCAAGACCATTTTTTGCTAAGTACGATGAGGATGCTATATGGTACACAGATTTAAAACCTGCTTTTGGTGAAGATAAGTTTTTCTTTACTGACGAATTAAATTCGGTGACAGTTTCCACAGAAGTTGAAGCTGATTTTGAGTAAAAACAACAAAAACAATTTTGATATTAGCCTTAACCTCAATGTTAGCGGGCATTAAAAGACGACAGATTCAACAATAAAAAAACAGACAGAAAAATGAATAGAAATATGAGTAAAATAATTTTTGACAGTGGAATATCTCTTGACGGATTTTTCGCAGGAGACAATAGAAGCCCGAAAAACCCTATGGGTGGTGTTTCAGGACAAATTCATTCTTGGATGTTTAAACAAAAAGCATTTTGGGAATACCTAGGAATGGAAGGAGGTAAAGAAGATGGAACTGACGGGAAATTTATAAGAGAGACTATTGAAAGAACAGGTGCATTCATTATGGGAAAACGAATGTTTGATGAAGGCGAAGTAAGTTGGCCAAATGACCTCTATAAAGCAGACGTTTATGTTTTGACACACGAAAAGCGAGAGCCTTGGGTTCAAGAAGGCTCAACGACTTTTTACTTCATAAATGATGGAATAGAAAGTGCATTGAAAAAAGCAAAACAATCAGCAAAAGGAAAGGACATTAGAATACAAGGTGGAGCTAATACTATCCAACAATTTCTGAATGCTGGACTTGTAGACGAATTTTTTATTCACATCGCACCTGTTTTCTTGGGTAGTGGAATCCGATTATTCGACGGAATCAACAAAGACAAGTATGACATTGAAATCGAAGAAGTAATCCCATCTGACTTGACTACTCATTTGAGATATAAACTGAAAAAGAAATAGAAAAAACGACCCGCTAACAATGTATATAAAAAATAGGCGAAGCATCAGTAAAACCTAGTCTTTGAGCTCGCTTCAAACTTTGCGCTTGACTGAAAGTTTAGTCCTTCGAACTCGCCTACTTTTCATATACTAACCGTTTGGGGAACTTCTTATCCGCAACATTGTGGATAAACGAGTTATCAAACAAATTAAAAAAAGAGGGGAAAACTGTTTACAAGTTAGGGCTTGGGCAATCGCCCTTCCCGGTTCCGCGTTCAGTAGTTGAAGAACTTAAAGTTAACGCACACCAAAAAGATTATCTTGAGGTTGCTGGCTTATCCGAACTAAGAGAAGCTGTTGCTGATTATCATTCCAGAAGAAATAATATTCAACGCAACGCAAATAATGTTTTAATCGGACCCGCTTCTAAAAAGCTAATGTTTCTTCTCCAATTCACTTACTATGGTGATCTGCTTATCCCAACGCCAAGCTGGATGTCTTACGCTCCGCAGGCTTTTTTTATTGGAAGACAAATTCATTGGATTAATACAACAGAAAAAAATAAATGACGATTGTTGCCCGCCGAACTCGATAAAATTTATAGAAACGATTGTAATAGACCACGAATAGTGATTCTAAATTATCCTTCAAATCCAACAGGAGTAACATATTCTGTTGCTGAGTTGAAGGAGCTGGCTACGGTTGCAAGAAAATATCGAGTAATACTTCTTTCCGATGAAATTTATGGCGAACTAAATTTTGAAGGAAAACATGTTTCTATAGCCAAATTTTATCCCGAAGGAACTATCATTTTCCGTGGGCTTAGTAAGTGGTGCGGAGCCGGCGGTTGGAGATTGGGTACTTTTTCTTTTCCCCTTTTCTGTCCTGGCTTTTAGATGCTATGGCTTCTATCGCCAGAGAAACATTTACTTCAACCAGCGCACCAATTCAATATGCAGCAGTAAGAGCATTTAAAGGGGGTGTTGATATTGAATGATATCTTTGGAACACAAGAAAAATATTAAAGACTCTTGGTCTTCGCATTCATAGAGAGTTTAATAAATATAACACTGTTTCGCCGGAGCCAGAAGGAGGCTTTTATTTGTTTGCTAACTTTAAAAAATATTTATCTGATCTTAAGAAAAAAAATATACGAACAAGCGAGGAGTTATCCAGAAAACTTTTAGAAGAAACCGGGGTTGCTGTTCTTCCCGATGGTGTATTTGGAAGACCGAAAAAAGAGTTAACAATCAGAATTGCTTATGTTGATTTTGATGGTGCCAAAGCTTTGGCTGCTGCAGAAACATTGCCGGCATACAAAACGCCTGATGAAGTATTTCTAAATGCGAATTGTTCCAATATACTTGATGGTATAGATTTAATTTGCCGTTGGGTTAGAGAATTATAGCCTCTGTTTTTTGCCGCACAATCCAATTAAAAATTTATTTAATGCTTGATGTTTTTCTTAGCATTTACTTACCGTCTGAACAAATATCTTTCCGCTTGGCACAACATTTAATTATTTAATTGAGATTTACTTAATTTTATTTGTTGCTTTATCCCATAATATTTTTTCGTTAAAACCAGAGTCATTTTAAAATATTATTTCACTAAATAACACTATCAGAGGACTTATGAAAAACTTTATCTTTAGTTTTTTGTTTCTGTTTATCTTTACACTTGGCAATATTGATGCCCAAATAAATGCAAAAATGTTTCAATATCCAGATGTTTCTTCATCCCACATTTCTTTTACTTACGGTGGAGATATCTGGGTAGTTTCAAAAGATGGTGGGACAGCCTACAAGCTTACTTCAGCAAAGGGTACAGAAGCTTTTGCGCGTTTTTCTCCCGATGGTTCTGAAATAGCTTTCAGCGGAAATTATAACGGTAATACAGACGTTTATGTAATGCCTTCAATGGGTGGTTTACCAAAAAGAATTACATATCACGGTATGCCGGATAGATTAATTGATTGGTATCCTGACGGTAAATATTTTCTCTTTGCCTCTTCGCGCCAAAGCGGTAAACAAAGATTTAATCAATTCTACAAAGTATCAAAAGATGGAGGAATGCCGGAAAAACTTCCGTTACCGTATGCTGAGTTTGGATCGCTTTCCCCGGATGGAAAGAAAATTGCTTTTACTACTATAAGCAGAGTTTTCAGAACATGGAAAAGATATCGCGGGGGTATGGCTGCAGATATCTACATTTTTGATCTCGAAAAAAACACTTCTGAAAATATTACAAACAATGTTGCTAATGACGAAATCCCAATGTGGAGCGGTAATAAAATCTATTTCCTCTCTGATCGTGGAGAAAATGAAAGACATAATCTCTGGGTCTATGATCTAAGTACAAAACAAAGCAGACAAGTAACAAACTTTAAAGATTTTGATGTTGAGTTTCCATCGATTGGTAATAATGAAATTGTTTTTCAAGCCGGCGGATTATTGTATCTGCTTGATCTTACAACGGAAAAATATTCTGAAGTGAAAATTAATGTTGTTACTGATGAATCAACATTAATGGCAAGAAATGAAAATGTCGAAAAGCTGATTCAGAATTTTTCAGTTTCATACGATGGCAATCGTGCATTATTTGAAGCAAGGGGAGAAATTTTTTCTGTGCCTGCAGAAAACGGCACGGTAATAAACCTTACTCAATCATCGGGCGTTGCGGAACGATATCCTTCGTGGTCGCCCAATGGAAAATATGTAGCATACTTCAGCGATCGGTCCGGAGAATACCAACTGACTGTTCGCAATATGGAAAACCCATCTGTTGAAAGGAAACTGACAAATTTTGATTCCGGGTACAGATATAAAATTTATTGGTCACCGGATAGCAAACAGCTTGCATTTATAGATCAGACAATGACGATTTATGATTATGATATGGAAAAAGATCAGCTAAAAAAAGTTGATCAGCAAAAGTATATGTATGAGGATGGGCTTGAAAATTTTAGCATTAGCTGGTCTCCCGATAGCAGACATATAAGCTATGCAAAGGACTTGGATAACCAATCAACAGCAATTGCAATCTATGATACAAAGGAAGGAAAAATTAACCAGGTAACATCGGGTTACTATCATGATATGTCTCCTGCTTTTGATCCTGATGGAAAATATTTATTTTTTTTAACTAACAGAAATTTTAAACCCGTTTACAGCGATTTTGACAATACGTGGATATATCCGAATGCAACACAAATAGCAGCCGTCTCGCTAACAAAGGAGCTTCCATCTCTTCTCTTTGCAAAGAACGACTCAACGCTTGTTAAGAAAGATGAAGAAAAGAAATCTGATGATAAGAAAAACGAGGGAAAGAAAGACGAAAAAAAAGAGGAGTCAAAATCGAAAGAAACAAAAATTGATTTTGCAGGATTTGAAGATAGAGTAGTGATACTTCCGCCAGCAGCCGGAAACTACGCGGGATTAACTGCTGTATCAGGAAAAATAATCTATCATCATCTTCCCAATACAGGTTCTGCAGATAAAAAAAAATCAATTGTATATTATGATCTAGATAAACGTGAAGAAAAAAATATCGTTGATGATGCTGATGCGTTTCAGGTTTCTGCAGATGGCAAAAAAATATTGTTATCAAAGCAACGTTCTTTCTTTATCGTTGATGTTGCCCCCGATCAAAAGACTGACAAAAAACTTCCGACAAATCAGCTTGAAATGACTGTCGTTCCTCGTTATGAGTGGAAACAAATATTTAACGATGTCTGGCGGTTTGAAAGAGATTTCTTTTACGATAAAAATATGCACGGTGTTAATTGGGAAGCAATGAAAAAACAATACGGCGCATTGATAGAAAATGCCATTACAAGAACCGATGTTAATTTTGTAATTGGAGAATTAATTGGAGAACTAAGTGCTTCTCATACATATCGCGGCGGCGGTGATGAAGAAACTTCTCCACAAAGAGCCGTTGGTTATCTTGGCGTGGACTGGGAATTAGATAACGGCGCATACAAAATAAAAAGAATTGTAAACGGCGCTCCATGGGATACAGAAATACGATCTCCACTTTTAGCTTCAGGATTAAAAGTAAAAGAAGGAGATTATATTCTTGCTGTTAATGGTGTTACCATTGATGCAACTCAAGACCCGTGGGCTGCTTTCGAGGGACTTTCAGATAAAACGATTGATCTTACAATTAATAGCAAACCTTCTCTGGATGGTGCATGGAATATTGTTGTAACTACAATTGGCGATGAAACCCGTTTACGAAATCTTGAATGGATAGAATCTAATCGCAAAAGAGTTGATGAAGCAACAGGCGGAAAAATTGGATACATCTATGTACCAAGC
>JBAQCL010000060.1:0-22172 GCA_049294175.1 Ignavibacteriaceae bacterium
CCAAAAGCTTGGTTTAATAATGATAACGTTTATACAGTTATTACCGAAGTAACCAATACTATTAACTTTACTGCTGATATTTCAGAAATATTAGGCGTTGGTGTTGGCGGTGCATTTAATACAAATGAAGATTCTCTGTTAGTAGAGGGATTAAATTGGGATAACTTTGGAAAAGATGTAGTTGGTAACAGAAGAATGGTAGCTGAAAATCCTTTAAATCCTGGTATTTATACAACTACCCTTACATTTACTTCAGGTTCTGCTGCTCCTAATGGAGTTGGAGATTCAACAAAATGGAAATTTAAAGCATACCCCGATGGTAGATTTGGTAATAACGGTTGGGAAACGGGTTCAGACAGATGGCATTATTATGAAGCTGATGGAACAACAATAACATTACCTGTTATTGTTCCCAGGATATACCCATTATTTGGACCTATCGCTAGTGATGTTCCACTTGAATTTAACGTTGATTTAACCGGCGCTGTTAATCGTTACAATGGTGAAACAATTCCGCTTGATCAAATAGATTTTGTGGGACTAAGAGGCGCTGCAGATTTCTTAGGTAATTGGAATTCAGGAAACTGGAATGTTACCGACACGACCACCGGTAATATGAAAGTATTGACAAATGTGGGTGGTAATATGTGGAGATATAGTACTACTGTTGCAGCAGGAACAAATGCAGGAGCTTATGAATATAAATTTGCTGCTGTTTATCCTGGCGCTGATACTGTTAATGGTGGTACAAATCCTCTTGATAATGAAGGTGGGTTTGGCGTGAACCATCTTTTAGTTCTTTCAGATAAACCTGAAGGAATAGTACTTAATAATGTATTTGGAGATTTTACAACTGGTGTTGAACGAATTGAAAATGTTATTCCATCAGTTTATGAACTTAGCCAAAATTATCCTAATCCATTTAACCCGTCAACAACCATCAGATATAGCATACCTGAAGCAGGGTTAGTTACTGTAAAAGTATTTAACTTACTTGGACAGGAAGTAACTACTCTTGTAAATAATCAACAGGTAACAGGTTCTTATGAGGTTAAATTTGATGCTTCAGCACTTGCAAGCGGTATTTACTTCTATTCCTTAGAAGTAAATAACTTTAAGGTAACTAAGAAAATGATGTTAATGAAGTAATTCATAACTCGTTATCTCTTAGTTTCAGAATTAATAAGTCCCGCAGAATATGCGGGACTTATTTTTTCATATAGTCTCACCAATTTAAAATGATGAAAAGATATTTCAACATATCCAAACAAAATCCGTTTATCTTTCAAAAATCTTCATTAAATTTGAGTTACAATTTCACAAAATAATAGCACTACTATGAAAAAACTTACCACATTACTTTTAACTATCTTTATCACAACAATTTTATACTCGCAGTCAATTTCGCCTAAAAGAGAGTTTAGAGCAGCCTGGATTGCTACAGTTACAAATCTTGATTGGCCCAGTTCCACAGCATTGTCCACATCACAGCAAAAGCAAGAACTAATTAATTTGCTTGATGAATTACAGAGGGATGGAATTAATGTGGTGATTTTTCAGGTAAGATCAGAGAGCGATGCTATGTATAGCTCATCTTTTGATCCATGGTCATATTGGTTAACCGGTTCGCAGGGAACAGCTCCATATCCATATTATGATCCGCTGGAGTTCGCGATTTCTGAAGCGCATAAACGTGGGATGGAATTACATGCGTGGTTTAATCCTTATCGTGCAGAAAGAGCAGTAGGCAATTACCCTTTGGCGTCTAATCATGTAATTAAATTACATCCAAATTGGGCATTGCAAATAGGCACATTTAAATTTCTAAATCCTGGTTTACCCGAGGTTAGGAATTATATTTCATCAGTAATTTATGATGTGATTAGCCGATATGATGTTGATGGTGTTCACTTTGACGATTATTTTTATCCCTATCCGCCAAACCATATGACAGCCAGTACAACTAATAACGCTTTAGATGACTCTGCTTTTACTGCGGATCCGAGAGGATTTACTAACAAAAATGACTGGAGAAGAGATAATGTTAATATTATGGTTAAACAAGTTAATGATACAATTCATTCAATAAAACCATGGATTAAATTTGGTATTAGTCCTTTTGGTATATGGCAACCCGGGTATCCATC
This sequence comes from Ignavibacteriaceae bacterium, assembly GCA_049294175.1. Classification (GTDB taxonomy): domain Bacteria; phylum Bacteroidota; class Ignavibacteria; order Ignavibacteriales; family Ignavibacteriaceae; genus IGN3. The sequence goes on from JBAQCL010000060.1 coordinate 2,148, forward strand.
TGGAATAACAGGCATGAATGCTTATACTGATATTTATTGTGATGCAATAAACTGGTTGCAGCATAAATCAATCGATTATCTTACACCACAGCTATACTGGCCATTTGGAGGTGGACAAGACTATGGTAAACTTCAACCCTGGTGGGCTGATTCTGTTGCATCAAATGGAAGACATTTTTATCCAGGGCATGCATATTACCGAATTTCGTCATGGACTAATTATAGTGAAATGCCAAACCAGATAAGACTGGACAGAACAAATACAAAAGTGCAAGGCAGTGTATTTTTTAGAGCCAGGAATTTTGCTGAAAATCCAAAAGGAGTGACGGATTCTCTCAGAAACGATTTATATAAATATAAAGCAATTAGTCCTGTTATGGGTTGGAAAGATTTAGTTCCCCCAAATACTGTTAGAAATTTACGATATGAAAGATTAGCAGGCGGACAAGCAGGTTTAACCTGGGATGTTCCACTTGAAGCTAGTGATGGTGACACAGCATCACGTTATGTAGTGTACAAATTTAATTATTCATCGGTTTCGCCGGGTGATTTAAATGATCCTTCGAAGATATATAATGTTGAGGGTAATAAATTTAGTATCCCGGAAGCTCAGGACTCAGGGCAGGCATATTATGTTGTTACTGCTCTCGATAGAAACTTTAATGAGAGTGAAATGATATCTCCGCTGCTGGTTAATCCGCCTTCAGTTCCGGTTTTGATTTATCCTTCAAACAATGCGATTAATATTAAAGACTCTGTAATTTTAAAATGGAATTATCAGGAACTTGCATCCTCTTATAGATTACAAATTTCTTCCGATTCTACTTTTGACACAAATATGATTCTTGATCAAAGCGGTATAGCAGACACAGTATTTTTGGTGACCGTACTTAGTGGGCAGCAAAAATATTATTGGCGGGTAATGTCTTTAAATGCAGGCGGTTTAAGTAGTTTTTCGGTACCTTTTAATTTTATGACCGGGTATCCATCAAAGCCTTTACTGGTATATCCATTTATTAATACTCCCGATATTCCTGTAGATACCGTTTTTTATTGGCATACATCGCCTACTGCTACTTCCTATGATTTATTGTTAGCTCGTGCTTTAGATTTTAATACTTCCTCTATTGTACTTAATGAAGTTGGCGTTACAGATACATCCTATTCTGTTAGCGGATTAAATTCATATACTCTGTACTTTTGGAAAGTAAGAGCGAGCAATAATTATGGAACAAGCAGCTGGTCGGATGCATGGAAATTTAGAACTGTAAATCTTACAGGCGTTGAAGATGAAATGACAACACCTAAAGAGTATGCGTTGGAGCAAAATTATCCTAACCCGTTTAATCCTACTACTAAAATTAGAGTTAAAATTGCAGAAGCTGGTTTAACAAGTATTAAAGTTTATAACCTGTTAGGACAAGAAGTAGCTGTGCTGATTAATGAATTTGTGAACCCGGGAACTTATAATTTTGAATTTAATGCATCCAATCTTGCCAGTGGAATTTATTTGTATCGAATTCGTGTAAATGATTTTTCCGCATCCAAAAAAATGGTTTTATTGAAGTAAGTAAACTTACTTAAAACCCCTTTTGCAAATGAAGGGGTTTTTTATTTAGCTAAACTTTATCAATTTTTTAATCAAGTGTTATTGTTTAATGATCAACAACCCTAAATCAGAAATTTCCTATGAAAAAATATTATTTAGCTCCTGCTTTTTTAGTTTTTGTTTTTATTTATAGCTGCTCTTCCGTAAAAGACCTGACATTATCGGATAAATTTGAAATTCAATCGCAATCGTTTAAAGAGAATTTTAATTCTATTAAAAAAGAGTTCCATTTAGCGAAGTCAACTAATCTTGATAAAACATTAATAGATACTGTAAATAAAAAAATAATAATTTACCTAAACAAAGATTTTGCAGTCATTCCTTTAAGAAATGAAAATGTAAACGAAATTTATAACGAAGTAAAAAAGATGTTCAGTCCGGATTTTGAAGATTATAATTTTGAAATTCGCTCAATGGAAAATAAAATTGAGGAACTAATACCTAACTATTACCGTGTTGATAAATCAACAATTGATAATTCCAGATTACCTAAAAATAACGAATCAAGAATTCCAATTGTTCAAAACATAAGTAAAGATATAAAAATTACCCAGGGGTTGTTTGGAAAAAATATTTTACTTTGGCATAGTCACGGATGGTACTATAATAAAAACGAAAAGCGCTGGATGTGGCAACGTGCAAGGTTATTTCAAACTGTTGAAGATTTGGGACCAATTACTTTTACAATTCCATATCTTATTCCTATGCTTGAAAACGCAGGAGCCAATGTTTTTGTTCCAAGAGAAAGAGATATTCAGACCAATGAAGTTATAGTTGATAATGATTTTTCAAATAAAGAAAATTATGTTGAAAATTCTTTCTCTGAAAATAATATCTGGCAAACATTGCAACAAAAAGGATTTTCTTTAAATCATCCTACAATTAAAGAAGGCGAAAATCCTTTTCAAAACGGTACAAGCAGATTCACAACTTCATTGCTAAATCCACTATCCACAGTTTTTTGGATGCCGGATATTCCTAAAACAGGGGAGTATTCTGTCTGGGTATCTTATTCTGCTTCAGATAAAAATGTAACTGATGCACATTATAAAGTTTTATATAGCGGAGGAGAAACGGAATTTCTTGTCAATCAAACAATTGGCGGCAGCACCTGGATTTATCTTGGTACATTTAAGTTTGATGAAGGCAGTAAGAAAACACAAGGAGTTTTACTTACTAATCAAAGCAAAGATGCTGCAAAAATTGTTTCTGCCGATGCTGTTCGTTTTGGCGGCGGGATGGGAATTGTCGAACGCGAGGGCACAACAAGCGGTCGTCCAAAATTTGCAGAAGGTTCTCGTTATTGGTTACAATTTGCAGGAATGCCGGATACATTAACCTATAATTTGAATAATGATTCTGATGATTATAAAGATGATTATCAGTCACGCGGAGAATATGGAAATTATTTATACGGTGCACCGTTTGGACCTAATAGAAAGCACGATGAAAAGGGATTGGGAATTTCACTTGATCTTTCTCTGGCTTTTCATACCGATGCCGGAATTACAAGAAACGATACAGCAATTGGTACTTTGATGATTTATAGTTTACCGGGATTGGATTCGCAAAAAGTTTTTCCTGATGGAGTTTCCAGATTGGCAAATAGAGATTTGTCTGATATTGTGCAAACTCAATTGGTTGACGATATAAGAATGAAATATGATTCTGCCTGGACCCGCAGACAACTTATGAATTCAATGTATAGTGAGGCTGCAAGACCAAATTTTCCTGCAATGCTTCTTGAACTTTTATCGCATCAGAATTATTATGAAATGAAGTTTTCACTTGATCCACGATTTAGATTTGATGTATCAAGATCCATTTACAAAGGGATGTTAAAATTTCTATCATCTGAATATAACTTACCGTATGTTGTGCAACCGCTTCCACCTGTAAATTTTAGCGCTGAATTAAATATGAATGGCGAAGTTGAGTTAAACTGGAAAGCGCAGATTGATTCACTTGAACCAACAGCAGTTGCAGAAAAGTATATGCTTTACACAAGAAAAGATGATAGTGGCTTTGATAATGGTAAAATATTGCCAACAAATCAGTTGAAATTAAATGATATTAAACCGGGAATTATTTACAGCTTTAAAGTAACCGCACTAAATAGCGGTGGAGAAAGTTTTCCTACAGAAATACTTTCTGTTTGCTGGATGAACAATTCAAATACACCGGCGCTTATAGTAAATGGATTTGACAGAGTTTCCGCGCCTGCAACATTCGATTCACCAACATTTTCGGGCTTTGTAAATTTTGTTGATGAAGGCGTTCCTGATAAATATGAAATAGGATTTACTGGCACTCAGTTTAACTTCGATCCGAATTCAAAATGGGATACCGATGATAATCCGGGGCATGGTGCAAGCCATTCCGATTATGAAACTAAAGTAGTTGCAGGCAATAATTTTGATTACAGCTATGTACATGGAAAAGCATTTAAAGAAAATGGTAATTCCTTTTGCTCTGTTAGCGATGAATCTGTAATCAATGGCAATATAGATCTAACTAAATATAAAATAATTGATTTTATTTTTGGTGAGGAGAAGAAAACAACTTCACCTAAATATAAAAACCAGATTGATTTTGAAATTTTCCCAAAAACTTTAAGGGATAAGATTGCCGGTTATTTACATAACGGCGGTAAAATATTTTTAAGTGGAGCTTATCTCGGAACAGATTTATACTCGGATCTTGATAGTAGTGGAATTGTATTTGCAAATGAAGTTCTAAAATTTAAATTAAAAACAGGACATGCAGTTAAGATCGGCGATGTGTTTTCAGCAAATAATAATTTTCTTCCTGCTGAATCTAAACTTGAATTTAATACAAATTTTAATGATTCAATATACAGAGTAGAAGCACCGGATGAATTAGGCTCTGTTAAAGGAAGTGAAGTCCTTTTACGTTACTCAGAAAATAACTTTAGTTCTGCTGTTGGATATAGTGGAGATTATGGAGTAGTAAACTTTGGATTTCCATTTGAAACTATTATTGGAGAAAAACAAAGAACAGCGGTAATGAAGGCTGTCTTAAATTATTTAGGAATTAAATAGAAAAAATAATGTCATTCCCACTCCAAAGTGGGAATGACAAATTACAGAACTAACTCTTCAACCCAATTCCAGGGTAATCAGTTAAGGCAATTTTACCATCAATAACTAATACACCTTCATACGGATCATTTTTAATCAGCAAGTTTCCATCAAGATCAGCCCAATCAACCATTGGTGAAAGTTGTGCCGCTGCTGAGATAGCGCAGCTTGTTTCAGTCATACAACCAAGCATAACCTTCATATTTAATGCACGGGCAAGGTCAAGCATTTTATGTGCTTCCCGCATGCCTGTACACTTCATTAATTTTATATTTATTCCGGAATAAACTCCGTGTGCTTTTACTACGTCAGGCAGTCTTTGAATTGATTCATCACCGATAATCGGAAGAGGTGAATTTTGCGTTAACCATGCAATATCGTCCACTTGTTCTTTAGGCATAGGCTGCTCAACAAATTCAACATTTTTTTCCTTTAGCCAGTTAACCATATCAAGAGCGTAATGTTTATCCTTCCAACCCTGATTTACATCTACGGTTATTGGTGTGCTGGACACCGATCTAATCGTTTCAATCATTTCTTTATCGTTATCTCTGCCAAGTTTTACTTTTAATACTTTGTAAATTTTTGCTTCTTTAGTTTTTTGAATTATAACTTCAGGAGTATCAATTCCGATAGTAAATGAAGTGAAAGGAGTTTTTGATTTATCATAGCCCCATATCTTATACCATGTTTGATTCATCAATTTTCCTACAAGATCATGTAATGCAATATCAATTGAAGCTTTTGCAGCAGGATTTTTTTCATCAACAGAATCAACATAATCTAAAATATTTTCCATCTCAAAAGGATCATCAAACTGTTCCAGATTAACCTTTGATAAAAATGCCTGTGCTGTTTCGTGTGATTCTCCGAGATATGGCGGCATAGAAGCTTCGCCGTATCCTTTTATTCCACCATATTCAATTTCAGTAAGCATAACCGGAGTTGTGGTTCTGGAGTTTACCGCAACCGTAAAAACGTGTTTCAACTCAAGTGTGTAAGGTTTAAATGTGAGTTTCATCTTTGAGCCTTTGCGTTTGATAATATTTGTTGCAAATGATGAAGAAGGAAGAGAGGCAGCAAATGATCCTGCCGCAATAATTCCTGTTGTTTTAAAAAAATCTTTTCTTGTTTGTTTCATTGCAATTTCTGTTATGTAAAAAAATAAGTTAATTAAGTGTACGCCATCACAAGTTTTACTGTTGATAGCAGTATGATGAATTATAAAAATAATTAATAATTTTCTGTCAATTTTCTCAATTCAGAAGAATGCTCATGAAATTCTTCAAGAGATAATTCTTTTAGATAAACCATTCCGTAAGCAGCCTGAACTCTTGGGTGAGGATGCTTTAAAAAGAAATCTTTTCCCAAACAAGATCTTAAAGTTTGGTATTGCTCCACTTGGATACGTTGTGCAAGGCGCGAGAATGGTCCGTCATACTCCCAGCTTGGAAAGCTTGCAGCTTTTTGTGATCCATAGCTATTAAGAAATGTATTCTCCAAAATAGCCATTGAGTTTAAACTAACCGGAACGTAAATGTTTGCTTCTGCCGGATGGAATCGATACCACACATTTCTATATCCCCAAACTTTTATGTTATTGTTTCCTGTTTCTTTCTGGTAAAGTTTTAATGCTTCCGAAACAGCCTGAAGAACTTTGTAATGTGTATCAGGACCGCTGCCTTCCGGGTCTAAAGCAACTGTAACAATTGTTGGTTTTATATTTTTTAACAACTGAAGAATAGGCAGTACATCTCTATCCATTTCAGGATTTTCTGTAAAGATGTTGCCCTGATAAAAACCAAGACGCATATGCGATACTGAACTTGTCTTAAATCCAAAGAAAGCCCAAACAAGTTCTTCTTCCCATTCGCGCATCATTCCTTTTAACTTTTGTACGTGCGGAATATCTTTTTTGCCTGGATACTGGGTCTTAAAATAGTTAATCAATTCATCTACTCTATCTTCAAGATAAGTTAAATTGTCTTCTTCGTATATCTCAATCATATTTCTAAGTAATCTGCGCGATACAGCTTCTTTTCTAACTGTCTTTCCGTGCTCTGCAAGTCCATCCAGATAAAGATGAATGTCTTTATCTTTTCCTTCTTTAAATTCAGGATCAAAATAGCGCTGGCTAAATCTTGCTTTAAAATCCTGGTGACCAAGAAAGTATTGCAGATCATTCAGTAATTCAAGCATATAGGAATTTGTTACTGCCGTAAATCCACTCGTCATTGTAACGAAGTGGTGTGTATTGCTTGGCTCTCTAACAAGATGAGCAATATATGGAAGATACCCGAGTGGAATATCATCATGATGTGGACCGGTATGTAAAATAACTTGATCAGTTACAGGCTGCATTCCTCTTTCAAATCTTTCAATTATTGATGAATGAATTGACTGACCAATTTCCTGAGGAGATTTGCCGGTTTCTTTTTGAATTAATTTTGTAAGCTTATTTGATTTAAAATCTTCGGAAGTTAGTTCAAGTAATGATTTATTTCTTTCTAAGCAAAGATTAATTACGGCTCTTTCAACAGAAGTTTGAGAAATTTCTTCTTCTTTCTGTACGTCGTGAAATCTTCTTTCAATTAATCTGAAAGCCGCTCCGTTTGTTAAATAGAAACGACCATTTTTTAAACGTTGTAAAACCGAAGCAGGATATTTATTTGAAACCGGGGTTTGAATTGAATCCCTAACAATATTTCCTTTCGCTTCACCTGCGGCAATTATTATCGCAGTTGCATCAGGATTATAAGTAATAGTATCAAGACCGATTGTAATAACTAATCTTTTCTTGGCAACTTCAATTCCACCAAGGTCTGTAGCTGCCGCAGCTTGTGTTTCATAATTGGTCTGGATTAATCGTGTAGTTGAGTAATGATCACTTCCCATTACATTAAATCCGATATGACCATCAGGTCCAATTCCACCAAGGAAAAATCCAATACCACCAATTTCTCTTATTCTTTTTTCATAATTGGTGCAAAACTGATCGACAAGTTCAATAGTTTGCTTCTGATATCTTTCTAAAGTTGTAGAAGCCCATCGGGTTCTTAATGAAAGATCAATGTTTTCATCTGGAAAAATTTCTGAAAGAAGTAAATTATTTGGTGTCGGTATTTCATTAATATTCATTAGCAAAGCTTTTTTAACATCAAGACCCCAATTACTGAAATAATATTTTTGAATGTAATAATAAAAACTATTGTGCTGATGAGAATCAATAGGATAAAATTCGTCAATCTGTACAAAACGTAAACTTTCTATAGCGGGTCTGTTAGCTGAATCAAGACCCACTTTCTTTAATATTTCAATAACATCATCCTTGCCCCAGTTTTTTAAGAAATAAGCAACCCATTTAATAAAATGTTCAGGTGTTTTACCTGTCGGTAACGAAACAACTCCGCCCGGATTTTCTTGCATCCATTCAATAAATCTTAGTGCCGTCATTTTTCCAAGTTCGGGAAAATTAGAAACCTGAATAACGGGAATTTTTTCTGTGGGTTTATAAATTAACTCTTTACCCGAAAGGTCTAAATAATATTGTTCAACTTTCGATAACATGATCTGTAACTCTGAATATATTGTGAAATAAAAATTTGTTTTTTTGGTTGCTAAATATAATGATGATGATAATGTATTGAAAGAAAAAGCGTTTAATAAAAATCATAGCAATCTTATCTCTACTTTCATTAAATTTGTACAAATCTTTTTTGAAATAAACTCTTAATACAAAACATAATATTCTTATATGAACTCATTATCAGACTCCCAAAAGCTATTTGAAGAAATCAATAAATTAACCACAGAGCAGCGTAATCCTCGTTCAATGGAAATAGACGCAAAATCAACCTCTGAGATTCTTAAAATAATTAATGAAGAAGATAAACTTGTTCCATACGCTGTTGAAAAAGAATTGCCTTATATTGAACAGGCGGTAGAAATAATAGTTAAAGCATTAAAACAAGGCGGAAGACTTTTATACTTTGGCGCCGGAACAAGCGGCAGGCTTGGTGTTGTTGATGCCTCAGAATGTCCGCCGACTTTTGGAACACCATACGGAATGGTTGAAGGATTTATTGCCGGTGGTTATGATGCAATGTTTCGTGCGCAGGAAGGTGCCGAAGATAAAGAAGAAAATGGCGCTAAAGAAGTTATTACCGCAAATGTTACATCAAAAGATGTTGTTTGTGGAATTGCCGCCAGCAGAAGAACTCCTTATGTAGTTGGAGCAGTAAAAAAAGCCAAACAGCTTGGAGCAAAAACACTTTACGTAACAACAAATCCCAGAGCAGACTTTGATATTGATGAAGTTGATGTTGCTATTTGTCCTTATGTAGGTCCGGAAGTTATTATGGGATCAACAAGAATGAAAAGCGGCACCGCGCAAAAATTAGTTTTGAATATGCTTACAACAGTTTCGATGATAAGGCTTGGAAAAGTTTATGAAAATATGATGATAGATTTGCAAATGACGAACAAAAAATTAGTGGAGAGATCAAAAAAAATTGTTATGACAATTACCGGGCTTAATTATGATGATGCAACAGTTGCACTCGAAAAAGCGAAAGGTCATGTTAAAACAGCACTTGTAATGATTAAAGCCAATGTTGATATCAAAGAAGCTAAAGAACGATTAAAACGTGCCGATGGATTTGTAAGAAAAGCTATCTTATTTTAATATTTTCTTGAAATATAACTTAAATAATTGAAATAATAATTATTTAATCTTAAATTAGATGTGAATTCGGGCGTAAAATAATAACTAACTAAATCACTTAATAATTTCTAACTAACTTTAGGAGGTTTCATGAACCGACTATCTTACTTTTTTGTCCTTGTTACATTTCTTCTTTCTACAATAGTTCCCGCACAAACATTTACCCGGACGGCGGAAATAAAAGATCCATCCGGACTTGAAAGAGGTTTTGGAGATATTGTATCAGGAGTAGATTTCGATGGAGACGGATTGCCGGAGATTTATGCTTGTAATACAAATATGATCGATGAAGCATATGAGTTAGTACCAAGACTATACAAGTTTGAATGGAATCCGACAACAACATCCTGGGATTCAGTTTGGGGAACTATTGCACCAGTTCCATTACAGAATACGTGGCCAGCACTTGCTTGGGGTGATTTGGATAAGGATGGAAGACCAGAACTATACTGGGGACCTGTAAATTTTCTTGATGCATCAACTAATCCAAACCCGGCAAGAGTTTTAGTTTATGAATATCCCGGTGATGGAAGTGATAATATGGGTGTTGATGATGGATTTGGCGGTTGGGAACCAAATGCAAAAACTCCGATAGTAACAGTAGATAATTATAACCTAAGACCTTGTAAATTTGTAGTTGCTGATCCAGACAATGACGGTACAGATGAATTGATTTTTGTAGATAGGGCAGGGACTTGGCATGTTGGAGTGTTATCAGTAGATGATATACCAGATAATGGTGGAGAATTAGAAACCTGGACAACAGAGTTTACCGGAGACGGGGATATTAATTTAACAGGGGCAGGGGCTGCTTATGATATAGTAGTTATTAATAATGTCATAGGACTATTTAATAGTAGTGGAACAACTAATTTAATAAAATATGAAGGCGGTAATTGGGTAACAACCCCAGCACAAAGTGGTGTTATGGAAGGTAATAGCTCATTTAAAGGATCGGTTGTTGTTGATTTATTAAATAATGGTAGTAAAGATGTTTTTGTGGGCAGCTGGTACAGCGGTAAAGTTTATTTTATTGATAAACCTGACAATGCTGATTCATTAGTTTCTTATGAAGTCGCTGATTTTTCACCATACGCAGTAAGATTAAATGGTGCTGGAACAGGTGATCTAGATAATGATGGATTACCAGATATGGTATTTGGTTCAAGATATATGGCAGGTAATACAGCAAAAGTTCCAATCTTTAGATTGGAATACCAGGGTGGAGACAAAACACTTCCTTCAAGTTACGTAGCTTCAGTTATTGATTCAGCTTATTGGAGTAATAATGGAGATATGGATGTTATAAGTGTTGGAAATATTGATGGAGATCCTGCAGATGAGGTATTATATACTCAAGGATATTCCAGAGGTAACCCAACTGATGCTCCTATGCCAATCGTAATATTAGATGAACATTTTACAATTGTTTCTTCTGTTGAAAAAGAAAATAGTTTTGTTCCGGTTCAATTTTATCTGGATCAGAACTTTCCAAATCCATTTAACCCGTCAACAACTATTAAATTTGGAATTACAGAACCATCTAATGTTGATCTAAGAATTTATGATATACTTGGAAGAGAGGTTGCAGTTCTTATTAATAATCAAAATATGAGTGCTGGATCTTATAATCTCAAATTTGATGCTTCAAAACTTGCTAGTGGAAATTATATTTATCGCATGATAACAGGATCATTTATGATTTCTAAGAAAATGCAGTTACTTAAGTAATTTTGTTTATGCTTTTAAGGGTTATCGGAATATAATTTAATATCGATTTATGCTGATAAATAGTATTCAGATAACCCTTCCTTTTTACTTATTGGTTACTTGTATGATAGTGGTTCTGTAATAAACGGGGAAATTGGTAGTTGAAATTTCTTTCTGTTGTTATACTGTAACCAATATGATGAAAAATTTATTTTCTACAGGAAAAAGTTCTAAAAATTATTTCTATTAAATTATCTTTTAACAGACCCAAGCAGGCAGTTCAAAAGTGATTATTATACAATTAAATTTTGCCATAAGAGGTCACGATGAAAAAATATTTACTTTTTTTTACTCTCATCTTTTTAATTTCATTTTCACTTATCCCGTTCCAAACATTTGCCGGTGTAACCGGTAAAATAGCCGGTAAGGTTACTGACGCCCAAACAGGCGAAGATCTTATTGGAATAAATGTCCTGGTTGAAGGCACTACACAGGGCGCTGCTACCGGAGTTGACGGGACCTATATTATTAATAATCTTGAACCGGGGGTTTATTCTTTGATATTTTCCGGAGTCGGATATCAAAAACAAAAAGTTACTGAAGTAAGAGTTTCTTCAGATTTTACAACACGCATTGATATACAACTTTCCAGTGAAGCTATAAGTCTCGAGACAATTGTTGTTGAAGCAAAAAATCCAATGATAAGAAAGGATTTAACATCTTCCAAAACAGTTGTGGATGAGGGACAAATCCAGTCTCTTCCCGTTGAGAGCCTTGAACAAGTGTTAACTCTTCAAGCCGGAATAACAAAAGGCGCAGATGATGCAATTCACATACGCGGGGGAAGATCAACTGAAGTTGCATACAATGTTAACGGAGTTTCCACTATCAATCCTTTTAATTTTAGTAAGACTGTTTCAATTTCCACCAATGCCGTTCAGGAGCTATCGGTTGTTAGCGGAACGTTTAATGCAGAATATGGGAATGCTTTAAGTGGTATTGTAAACACAGTTACTAAAGAAGGCAGTTCAAATTATCGGGGAACACTTTCTTTTTATACCGGCGATTATATGAGTTCTCATGATAATACTTTCTTAGATATTGGTGATATAAATGCTTTTGGTAACCAGGTTATTGAAGGAACATTGGGCGGGCCGGTCCCTGTTATTAATGACTTAGTTACATTCTTCGTTTCAGGAAGATATAACAAAGATGGAGGCTACTTACTTGGGAAGAGGGAACACACTATTTATGATTCTGTTTATATAAATCCCGCTGATGTTAGTGATATTAGAGTGGCTGCTACGGGTGATAATGCAATTGTTTCCATGAATCCCAGTGAGGATTTTGCAGGAACAGGTAAAATTACTATCAAGCCAATATCAACCTTAAAAATTAATTATGATATAGTTTATTCAAAATCAAGATACAAAACATATGATCATGATCTTAAATATAATCCGGATGCCAATTATCAGAGATTTGAATGGAGTTTATTAAATTCTATAGAGATCAGGCACGCTTTAAGCGGCAGTACTTTTTATTCCTTTCAAGCTTCACATAATATTTATGATTATAAAAGATATCTTTTCTCTTTGCTTGATGCTTCAGGTAATGCTGTTGATTATCATCCCGGAATGGATATTTCTTCTTTACATGCTGATCCCAGGTATCAACCTATACATAAACTGAATAAAGCAACAACTTATACATTTCTGTCTGGTGGAACCCGGAATCAACAATACTATCAGCGGTCTCATACAACAGAATTGAAGCTGGATTTAAACAGCCAGGTAAACGATCAGCACGAGATTAAGTTTGGTATCCGTGGAAAAAATGATCTAATGGATTTTGAAGACTTTACAGTTCAAACCGATACATCAACTTATAGAACTCCAACAATTCTTAGTCCTGAAAGTTCTGTGCATGATTTGTATTCAAAAGAGCCGAGACAATTTTCTGCATATATACAGGATAAGATGGAGTTTACCAGCATGATAATAAATGCCGGGGTTAGATATGATTATTTCGATGCTCGGTCTCTTTACTCACAAAATACTAATGAGCCAACAAAAGATTTAGTAATGGCTGATGCTAAAACCACGATAAGTCCGAGGTTTGGAATCTCTTTCCCGATAACGGATCAAGGAATAATTCACTTTTCTTACGGACATTTTTATCAGTTACCGCCATTTAGTTATTTATTTACTAATCCTACTTTTGAAGATAATGTAGCGGAGCCAACATTTGGTAATGCAAATTTAAATCCGGAAAAGACGGTTAGTTATGAAATTGGACTTCAGCAGCAATTAACTGATGAATTAGCTTTTAATGTAACTGTATTTTATAAAGATGTTCGCGATCTTCTCGCGCTTCAACAAATAAGAGTAAGCAGCAGCTCTACTTATTATAAGTATGTAAATAAAGATTATGGAAACATTAAAGGGGTGACGTTTTCATTAACAAAAAGAAAACTTCCTACTGATTTGTTTTCAATTTCAATCGACTATACTTACCAGGTTGCAGAAGGAAATGAAACAGGGTCAAATGCTTTTTTCCTTGATATTTCATCTGGAAGACAAAGCGAAAAACTTCCTGTGCCTTTAGATTGGGATCAGGCACATACTTTAAACGGCGTAATATCTTTTGGTGGAGAAAAAGATTGGATGTTTACACTTGTAGGAAATATCAGCTCAGGTTTACCTTATACTCCATTGATTTACGACAAGCAAATTTATTTAGGTACAAATAGCGGAAGAAAACCTGTCCAAACAAATGTTGACTTATTAATAGAAAAATCATTTGATTTATCAGATTTAGTTTTAACGGCATTTCTTAAAGTTTATAACTTGTTTGATACAAGAAATGAAAGATATGTATATGATGATACAGGAAGAGCCACATACACCCTTGAAGCTAATCAAAGTGGAGTTGAAGCAGCAAATAGGATTTCTGAAGCTAATCCTTTAATCAAATCTGGTGATGAATATTTAATACGACCACAATACTATTCAGCCCCGCGTGAAGTAAGGCTTGGGCTTATGATTGAATTTTAATGATTTCTAAACGGAGATTAAAAATGTTGAAAAATAAAAGTTTCTTTTTAATTACTCAGATAATTGTTTTGCTGATCTTGTTTGGAGTTAACGGCTTTGCGCAAAAAACCGACGAGCAAAGAAAAGCCGAACATCAAAGGATAATAGATTATATCCAATCTAATTATTTGAAGTATCCTGTAAACACTAATAAGCAGGAAACAGTTCAAAAAGAGGATGCAGATAATTCGCTTCGTAAAACAACAGCAGAGGAAGATAGAAAAAGTTATATAATGAATGGTAATAATATTATAACTCAGATATGGAATTATGGCGGCATAGGTGCTGGGTTAGGCGGTGAAGGTTTGAGAGAACAGCTTGATTTGGTCTGGAGGGATTTGCCTTATATTTTCCAGTTTACCCCTTTCGTTGGTGGATCTGTTCCTAGTGCATTAAATTCAAATCAAAAGTTACATATTATTTCTGACGGTTTGTATGATTATAGTAATGTCGGATTAAGAGATGAAAATCTTACAACGGGGTTTAAATGGACCTGGCAGCCATTACCCGGATATGCTGATCCTGATCAAGATAATATGGCTTCAAATCCTACATTTGATTCTAATAGAGATGGTAAACCTGATAGCTGGCCAAGAGAATGGTATAATGAAGCATTAGGTGAATATGTTTGGCCTGGTTATTTGACAGTTGGGGAAAATAATGCTGACCTTGAAGCTTTTTGGGCTATGGATGATAGAGACAATCTCGAATTTCCTTATTATCCGTTTATTAATGATTCATCCCGGAAAGGTCTTGGAGTTGAAATAGATGGCAGAGCCTTTCAATGGAGTAATTCACTTGCTGCCAACGCTTTGTTTTTTGTTTGGACAATCACGAACGTAAGCGACAAAGATTTAGATTCTGTTATGTTTGGTTTTTACGGAGATCCTGATTTAGGCGGGCAAAAAGATAATAAAGATGATAATGGATATTTTATTAGACCTAATGACACAAATATTCCGGTTTATGCAAGAAGTATGGTTTACTTTTTCGATAACCCTAAAAGTGCAACAGGTGATAAAGGTCTTCCAGTTTATTACTTAGGGTGTAAATTTCTTGAAAGCCCCGGAAATCCAGATGATGGAATTGATAATGATGGAGACGGAATGATTGATGAAAGACAGGATGATGGAATTGATAATGATGGCGATTGGAATCCTGAGACTGATGATGTTGGTATAGATGGAATACCTAACACTGGTGATAAAGGAGAAGGGGATGGTATTCCAACTTCAGGAAATAGACTCTTTGATGGGAGACCCGATCCATTAGCTCCAGGAGAACCTAATTTTGAATACACAGATCTTGATGAATCTGATCAGATCGGTTTAACAAGTTTTGCAAGTTCAACCTGGAATACAGATTTGAAAGTTGGTGATGATGAAGTAATTTGGAATCGAAACAAACCCGGAAGTTTTAGCGAAATAACTCAAGATGCCGATATTGTTTTTACATTTGGCTCCGGTTATATCTCCTTAAAAAAAGGTGAGACCAAGAGAATTTCAATGGCGTTTTTGTTTGGTGAAGATTTAAATGATCTTCTCACAACTGCCGAGACTGTACAGGATATTTATAATAAAAATTATAATTTCTTTCGTCCACCATCTCTTCCTACAGTTACTTCAATTCCCGATGATAAAAAAGTAACACTGTATTGGGATACAGCATCAGAGGAAAGTATTGATCCCATTACAGGGAAGGATTTTGAAGGCTATGTGATTTATAGAAGTACTCGTCCTGATTTTGCAGATATACAATCTGTTACTGACGGAAGAGGTTCAAGCTTTTTATATAATCCGTTAAAAGATATAGACGGTTTTGATGCGAAATGGGATTTAAATAATGGCTGGAAAGGTTATCACCCGGTTCCTTACCAGGGTAGAGGAATACATTATTATCTCGGTGATGATTCTGGATTAAGACATTCATTCGTGGATTCTAATAATGTAATCAACGGTCAAACTTATTACTATGCAGTTGTTGCTTATGATCATGGAGATTCTGTTGGTATTCCACCTACTGAAACCACAAAAAAAATATCAGTCGATCCTATAACTTCAAATTTGATTTTTGATATAAACACTACTGCGGTAACCCCCGGACCCAGAGCAAGTGGTTATTCCAGTCCGACAATATCAAATACAGACATTCAACACATTAACGGGACGGCGAATGGAGAAGTAGGTTTTAGTATTATAAATGATCTAAAACTAATTGATAATAATTATATACTCACTTTTCAAGATACACTGTTTAGTTCTGATACAACAATTGCAGCAAAGAACTATAGTATTCTCGGTGATAAAATTAATTCTGAATCCTTTTATTTATTCGGGACTAAGAATACAACACTAAGTAATAAATATATTATTGATGATTCTAATTTGCTTGTTAAAGGTTTGGATGGAACAGTTTATCAAAAGGGTGTTGATTATATAATTGATTATGAAAAAGGTAATATTGCAAGGACAAGTAATAGCTCAATGCCCGATAATAGCGAGTATGAAATAACCTATAAGAACTATTCAGTTTATCAAAGCAGATATTTAAATGGTGAAGATGCCAATCCAGTTTTTGATGGTATTAAGGTGAAAGTCTCTGATTATGCAGCATTAGCCGTAGATCTTACAAATACAAAATGGTCTAATGCAAATCTTCAGACTCCTTACAGCATAGCTCTTACTTCACTAGGAACAAGAAAGAAAAAATATCCGGGTGATTATATAATCACTTTCGCAGATCATAATATTTCGACAGCAAAAAAAAGAAAAACCGGTGGTCTTTTCGATATCCCAGTAAACTACTCGGTTGAAGAAGTATCCACTGGAATATCAATTCCAGTTGTAACACTTTTAGAGGAAAGAGCAAAAAACGATACTTTGTTGTCTTTGGGTGATGAGATAATATTCTTTTTACCAGGTGCTACCGGATTAAGTACGGATTCTCTTTCGTGGGGTGTTACATTATCAAAAACCGTCGACGGAGATTCTATTCTGCCTGCTAATGGAGATGTACTTTTATTTTATACTGAAAGACCGTTTACTAAAAGTGATAAATATACTCTTCAGACAAAAGCAGGGTATGTTAGTAATGAAATAGCTTCATCAAAGCTGGACAACATATATGCTGTTCCAAATCCATATGTTGCCACAAACGATATTGAACCAACCAATAAGCTACCTGATCGAAATCGTGGAGAAAGAAGAATTTATTTTGAAAATCTACCGATGAAATGTACGATTAGAATATTTACACTAAGTGGTGAATTAGTTGCTTCTCTTGATCATGATTCAGGCGCTGATAATGGCAGAGAATTTTGGAATTTGCTGAATAAAGATGGTTTTAGTGTTGCTTATGGTTTGTACATCGCTCATATAGACGCGCCAGGAGTGGGCGAAAAATTGATAAAGTTTGCAATAATAAAGTAAAAGAGCTGCAGGAGAAAAAATTATGAAAACATTAAAAAATATATTTTATTTAAGCTTCGCAGCTACTTTGTTTTTTGCTGCTAATGCCCAGACATTGAAGACAGGAACAACATCCGCACAAGTTCTTAAATTAAATGTTGGTCCCCGCGCAATAGGTATGGGAGGAGCATTCACTTCAATAGCTGATGATATAACCTCACTATATTGGAATCCCAGTGGAACAGCTAACATTCAATCTAATGAAGCGTTTTTCAATCACACTACATTGTATGCTGATATCAATTATGACTTTGCTGCGATAGCCACAAACATTAACGGATTTGGTACAGTTGGAGCCTTTGTTTCAGTTCTTTCAACTGAAGATATGCCTGTCCGAACGGTTGATCAGCCCGAAGGCACAGGTGAATTTTTTAATTATGGGGCTATTGTAGTGGCGTTAAATTATTCCCGATACCTTACAGAAAATTTTTCCATTGGGTTTAATGCAAAATTTGTAAATGAATCAATCTGGCATATGAGTGCAAACGGTTTTGCAATTGATGTCGGTACATTGTATAAAATTCCGGTTCTGAATGAACTAAGAATTGCAGCCAGTGTTTCAAACTTTGGCACCAAGATGCAATTATCCGGAAGAGATGCAACAGAAAATTATCCTGCTGGTGCTGGCGGGGATAACCTGGTAAATGCAAATTTAGAGATGGATAAATTTGATCTTCCGCTGCTTTTTAGATTTGGCATTTCTGTAGATGCTTTGAAGGAAGCAGTTTCCAGATTAACAGTTGCAGTTGATGCAGTTCATCCAAATGATCATACTGAGTATTTAAATACCGGGATGGAATATGCATGGAATGAACTTATTTATATTCGGGCAGGTTACAACTCGCTATTTGAAAAAGATTCAGAGAAGGGATTGACTCTCGGATTTGGAGTCAATTACAGAATTGTTGACCTTGTAAAAGTTAAACTTGATTATGCTTATCAGGATTATGGCAGATTAAAAGATGTTCATTATTTTTCAGTTGGAATTAATTTCTAATAAGGATTAAAGATAATAATTCTACTGCTTTTATTTTAACAGTCACTAGTAAATCTAAGTGCAGAGATTTTTATCTCTGCACTTAATTTTATTATTTCTACTCATTAAGTAATATCAAGTCAAACCTAATTATTTTCTTCTGTCTTTATCCTGTATCTGTAAATCAATAATTGTAAAAAAACAAATAATTATGTTTTACCTGATCAATATTCAGCATAATTTTAAACTATAAGTTCTATCCATTACTATAATAAGGAGCTTATCATGTTAGTAATTATCAAAGAGAATTACGATCAAATGAGTATTGAAGCCGCTAAACAGATTGCCAGTTTAGTAAGGAAAAACCCTGATTGTGTAATTGGCTTTGCAACGGGAAGTACACCTCTCGGACTATATAAAGAACTTATCAGGATGAACAAGAATGAGGGACTGGATTTTTCAAAAGTTACTTCGTTCAATCTTGATGAATATGTTGCCTTGCCTCCTTCGCACAATCAAAGCTATCATTATTTTATGTGGGAAAATCTCTTTAAACATATCAACATAAACCCATCCAACGTTCACATTCCTATGGGTATGGCTGAAGATGTTGAAGCTTTCTGCGATTGGTATGAACAAAAAATTGTTGAGCATGGTGGAATTGATCTTCAGATTTTAGGAATTGGTGTAAATGGTCATATTGCATTTAATGAACCCGGTTCTTCTCTTGGTTCCAGGACACGAATTAAAACCCTCAAAGAAAACACCATGAAAGATAACGCACGTTTTTTTTCATCAATAGATGAAGTTCCTAAGTTTGTGATCACTATGGGAGTTGGAACAATTATGGAAGCAAAAAGGTTATTATTATTAGCAAATGGTAAAAATAAATCCGATGCAATTAAAGCTACTGTCGAAGGTCCCATAATGGCAAAATATCCGGCAACAATTGTTCAATTGCATAGATATGCAACTATAATTGTTGATAAAGAGGCTTCCTCTAAATTAGAAGGTGATTATTTGGTTTAATATTTATTTTTTGCATCTCTTTTTTATAGCAGAATAAATAAGAATTCCTCTTTTTTTATCCAAAAAAAATAATTATGATTGCCAAAAATCTATAAATGTTTTTTTAGGATACCAAAATTACTTTTGCTCAAAATTAAGCAATTCAAAAAAAAGTTTTGGATTATTCTATCATTTAATAAATAGTTAGTATCACTACTGTCCGGTTGTTCGAACAGGAAGTAGCCGTAAGTTATTTAAATATAATATGTTATTGAATATTTTCATTTTTATCGATTTGAAATTAAAATTGTCGCAACAAATTAAAATATTGGAGCG
>JBAQCL010000061.1:0-3751 GCA_049294175.1 Ignavibacteriaceae bacterium
GGGAATATTACCATGGGCAATTCTTGCTACTACAGATTCATTGCAAAAAGCTTTCGAAAAAAATGATATGAATTCCGCGATGTTATTAGCAGCTGATCTCGGGCATTATATAGGTGATTCACATATGCCACTTCATATTACTAAGAATTATAATGGTCAATATTCCGGTCAGTCCGGCGTACATTCACGATATGAATCTAGCCTGATTGAAAAATTTCAATCGGAAATAATTTACAACGGCGATAGCCTTCAATACATAGATAATATGCCTGCATACGTTTTCAATATGATTTATGATAATTATAGTTATGTAGATTCTGTGTTATATGCCGATTCGCTAGCACATGCATTCGCAGGAAATACAAGTGATACAATTTATTACAATAAGTTCTGGCAAATTGCAAAAAAATTTACGATTGGATTATTTAAAAAAGCATCATACAGATTAACCTGCGTTATATATACTGCATGGATAAATGCAGAAAATAATGTAAGTGATGTTGCCAAAAATAATAACAGTATTCCGTTGGATTTTAATCTATCACAAAATTATCCAAATCCGTTTAATCCCGTTACAATTATTTCTTATCAATTACCCGAAACCGAATTTGTTACTCTAAAAATTTATGATATTCTTGGAAATGAAGTTGTAACCCTTGTGAATGAAGAGAAACCTGCAGGAAGTTATAATGTTTCATTTGATGCAAGTAAACTGCCAAGCGGTGTTTATTTTTATACACTTATTACGGATAATTTTAAGCAAAGCAAAAAGATGATATTGATGAAATAGTGTCAAATGACCCCTCAGGATATTAAATTTAATAAAAATACTGAGGAGACAAATGGAACTAAGAAGAACAGAATTAGAGCGAAGACAAATCAAAAGCAGCGAGGGAGAGTTCATCTGGGAGTTAAAAAACTCATACGAGCTTTCCCCGAAGCTTAGTGAGCAAATACTTCTAACAGCCAAAGAAAGTTTGCTGCGAGAGTATCAATTAAAGGAAGGACAAATAGAAGTAACAGTAATAGGAATCGAAGAGCGATCAGGAAAACCGATTGAGAAGATGGGAAAGAAAAAAGTAAGACTGACGATAGATAACGGGAACGAAGATATAGAAGCAATAAAAGAATATGGTCGGATAGGCTTACGCGAGATAAAGATACAGCGAATAACAGAAGAAGCAGTAAAGCAAGGCGGGGTATTAAGTCAGGAAGACATAAGCAAATATTTGTCAGTAAGTCTAAGCACCGTAAAACGGGATATTAGGAGAATAAAACAACGAGGGATAGAAGTAGTAACACGAGGCTATCTTCATAACATCGGCAGAGGACAGACGCATAAAGTAAAAATAATCGGGATGTACCTTGATGGAAAGACATACAGTGAAATAAAATTAACAGCCAGGCATAGCAGTGGAGCAATAAAAAGGTACATAGAAAGTTTCACAAAAGTGGTGATGGCACAAAGCAAAGGGATATATGAAAGAAAAGAAATCAGTTCGGTAACAGGAATAAGTGAAGGATTAGTAAAGCAATATTTGGAGTTGATAAGAGAAAGTAAAAAAGACAAGACGAGGAAAGAAAATCTAAAAGATTTGATAAAGAGAAACAGTTACAGGTTAGGGATAAAAAAAACAGCAAAGCGGTATTCAGAGCCTCTGGCAGCTATGATGGGAGGCTTGTAATGAGTTTAAATCCAACAAGAGACAGATATGAAAGCATAAACAAACGGAACTTTAGGAGTGGGATAATAAATCTGTTAGAGAATGAATATAAAATACTGGGATCAAGAAAAATAATAGAAATGCTGGCAGATGATTTAGAGGACTTGCACAAAGAATATTATCCGGGACAAGATCAATTGGGCTTCGGCGAGATAGTATTTACCACAACAAAAGATGATGGACAGCGACAGAGCTATGGAAAGAAAACAGAAGATTACGGCACAGTAACAGTAGTACTGCCACTGATAACAAAGGAAGATGTAGAACGAAGGATTTATTATAAGAAGGGAGACAGGAACAGCAACTACAAACACAGAGAATCCAGAGATATAGAAACGATGGTAAGGCTGGTAAAAAGTGCAAAGAAACAAGGTGGATTATTAAGTGGTGCAGAGTTAAGTGTGATAATGAACAGAAGCTTAAGTACAATAACAAAATATTTGAGAGCATATACAGAAAAGACTGGCGAGATACTTCCATTAAAAGGATATGTTCTGGATCAAGGAAGTTTACCGACACATAAAGGAATAATAATAAGTTTGTATGAACAAGGAAAAAGTCCGGCAGATATAGTACTTAATACGGGTCACAGTCAGGATGCAGTAGACAGATACATAAAACAATATGATCAGATAAAGAAGCTGATAAGAAAAAAAATGGATGAGACAGCAATAAAAGAAATCACCGGAAGATCAATGAAAGTTGTAAGAGAATACATTAAATTATACAAAGACTTAAATCCTGAGGAAGTAAGAAATAACTAGAAAAACCTCAGGGGTCAAATGACACTATAGTAAGTAAGCGCAATAAACAATAAACTTAATAGCTGACCTGGTAAAACAGATTCTCCTGTAACTTTCATTATTTGGGCTATAATAAATGTATAAAGCTGGAATTCAGATTCTACAACTCCCGGGCCTGTACCGCCCCAATTAATTTGTGGATAGAATATGTTACTACCCGGCTTTAAAAAGTTCCTTGCAATAGTTTGTGTGTCTGCTTGTCTCCATCCCATCCAGTCATTTACAATAGAACCAGGGATTGCAAAAGATATTTGTAAAATCATCCAGAGCAATATGACCATCAGTAACGTAATAAAAGCTGCGTGCTTTTTATTCACCAGGGATTCAAAATGTTTTTTTATCAATCTGTTCTAATTCTTGAATGTTAAATTCTAATAACTTTGAAGAAAGATTTCTAAGAGGTTTTTTAATTATAATTAAAATAAATACTGAGTATTAGATTTACAGTTTCTGGAAATATCCTGAAGTATAGTTCCCGGCATATAATGTATCAATATGTTCTGATTTGTCTTTAAAAAATTGGTCGCATGCTTTTTTTACACCAGGAGATCTATATGCACTATTAGACGTCACATTAAAATGTGAATCTGGATTATAATACACGCCTAACAAACAAATAGCTCCTTTATTTAATCTTGGATATATTTCTTGCAGAGAAATTAATGTTGACGAATATAAATCCGCATCTAATAGAACAAATGCAATTTCTTTTGGTAATGAAACCGATAGAGTTTTTTCAAACCAGCCAGAAATTACAATTGGTTTATTTAATCCAAGAATATCAAAACTTTTATAAAACTGTTCTAAAGAAACCTTCATATCCCCTTTTTTATATACTCCCTCATCTTCATTTACGGAATCAGGCACACCGCAAAAACTATCAAATGCATATAAATTTCTAGACGCATCCATTTTCTGAACAATTTGTTGCAAAATTACTGTAGACTCACCTATATGGCAACCAATTTCAACTATATCACCTTTGATATTTTGAATAAGTATGGAATTCAATAAATGGAAGATGTTCATTCTGGATTCTATGCTAGCCATTTGACCTCTCCAACAAGAACTGATTCTGATCCATGGTATGGTTTTAGAAAACAATTGATCAACTTTATCAATAAATTTTGACGATCGGGGGCGGGTACCGAGATATTCACACAAAAAAAGATTATCCATAACAGACTCCAGTTTAATTTATCAAATCATTTAATTATCCTCCCC
>JBAQCL010000062.1:0-65180 GCA_049294175.1 Ignavibacteriaceae bacterium
CATAAAAAAACTATGGCAATAAAATATACAATTCACCTTACTAAGTCAGAAAGAGAAGACTTAATAGCAATAATAAACAAGGGTTCGCATACTTCTAAAACCTTTCGTACTGCTTACATTCTAATAAATTGCGATGAAGGCAAGTATTCTGAAAAGATTACCAATGAACAAATAAGCAAGGCGCTAAAAGTTGGCATGCGAACAATAGACAGAGTCAAAAAAAGATTTGTGGAAGAAGGCATGGAGGCAGTATTGGAAAGGCGCCCCACGCAACGAGTTTATGAAACAAAGATAGATGGTGATACAGAGGCAAAATTAGTAACACTTTGTTGTAGTCAACCCCCAAAAGGTTTTGCAAAATGGTCTTTGCGCTTATTAGCAGACAAGATGGTAGAGCTAAAATATGTAGAAAGTATTTCACACGTAACGGTTAGAAGTGTTTTAAAAAAAACGAACTTAAACCTTGGAAAGTGAAGGGCTGGGTAATTCCGCCCGAAAAGAACAGCGAATTTGTCGCAAATATGGAACGGGTATTAGACGTGTATAAAAGACCTTACAATTCTGAATACCCGGTAGTGTGTATGGATGAATCTCCTA
Organism: Ignavibacteriaceae bacterium; assembly: GCA_049294175.1. Taxonomy (GTDB): domain Bacteria; phylum Bacteroidota; class Ignavibacteria; order Ignavibacteriales; family Ignavibacteriaceae; genus IGN3. The sequence goes on from JBAQCL010000062.1 coordinate 598, forward strand.
AACAATTGATAGAAGAAAGACGCACATCAATAGTGATGAAGCCGGGACAGGAAACCAGAGTGGATTATGAATATGTACGAAACGGAGTGGTGAATATATTTATGGCAAATGAACCATTGCGGGGAAAGCGTTTTTTAGAGGTGACAGAATTTAAGACCAAAAAAGACTGGGCAGTCTTTGTAAAAAAAATTGCTGATGAGCAATATCCTGAAGCAAAAAAAATAACATTGGTAATGGACAATTTTACAACACATGTAGCATCTTCTTTCTATGAAATATTTGAACCCGAAGAAGCAAAAAATATATGGGATAGATTTGAATTTGTTTATACACCAAAGCATGGCAGTTGGCTCAATATGGCAGAGATAGATTTACATGTATTAAATGGACAGTGCTTAAACAGGCATATCTCAACGATGGCAAAAATAAAGGAAGAAGTTGATGCGTGGCAATCAAATAGAAATAATAAAAATGCCAAAATAAACTGGCAGTTTACAACCAAAGATGCAAGGGTTAAACTTAAAAGATTATATCCGTCAATTCATGACTAACACAACACTAGTATTGATAGAAAGAAGAAAATAAAAATAAAAAAAGTCAGTCAGTAAATGCAGCTAACAAGCAAATCAACCGGACGCCGTTTTCAAAGCGGCATTTGTGTTGTTCTTAAGTTTTGTGATAAATGTAAGTTTGCTGTTCGGCAGTAACGTACTAAACAAAATTGTTGCAAGCCTGCGCGTGCGATGAAAGTTATGCACCGTCTGCTAAATTATTGTCGTTGTCTTTCTAATCGGTATTGTTGTGTTTTAACATAACAGGTCGTTAGGCATTTATAGAAATACTTGCAACATTAACATTTCGGGATTTTGATAACAACATTTTAATTCTTACGTGTTGATGCCAAAATAAAAACGATTTAATTTTCTAATACTTAAATATAATTTTTTAAGCAACTAAGGACTAAGTGATGAAAAAAGCTATACTTCCATTGCTCCTCTTCTCAATATTCCCTCCCGACTTTGCACAACAAATTAATTCTCCTGATGGAAATTTAACTTTAAACTTCAAACTAACTGAAGGTAAACCGACGTACAGTCTTGCATATAAAAATATTCTTGTAATAAAAGAAAGTGCACTTGGAATTGATCTTGCAGATAACCCGGATTTTATTGATGGGTTTTCAATCGACAAAATAGATACAACAACTTTTTATGAAAAATGGTCTCCGGTTTATGGTGAAGTAAGTACTATTATAACTAATTATAAAGAACTGAAAGCAACTTTAAGTCAATTAATACCAGAAAAAAGAATTCTTATTATTACTTTTCGCCTTTTTAATGATGGGCTTGGATTTAGATATGAGTTTCCGCAACAAGATAATTTAAACTACTTTGTAGTTAAAGAAGAACACTCCACTTTTGCATTAACTGGTGATCATAAAACTTTTTGGATTCCCGGGGATTATGATTCACAAGAGTATACTTATACAACTTCCCCGCTTTCAAAAATTGATGCAAGTATTGGTGTAAACTTTAACGACATTGTTACAAAAAATTTACCGGGACCCGACTATGTTCAAACTCCTTTAATGATGAAAACAAATGAAGGACTGTACATAAATATTCATGAAGCTGCTTTGCTAAATTATTCTGCAATGTATTTAAAGGTTGATAAAAATAATTTTAAACTTCAAACTCACCTCTGCCCGGATGCATTAGATAACAAAGCTTATCTTCAAACACCTTGCACAACACCGTGGAGAACAATTATTATAAGTGATAAAGCCGAAAATATTCTTGCATCAAGATTAATTTTAAATTTAAATGAACCAACTAAATTCAAGGATATTAGCTGGATAAAACCGCAAAAGTTCATAGGAATCTGGTGGGGTATGCACGTTGGAACAATGTCGTGGAATTATGGCAATCTAAACAACGTAAAGCTTGGTGCAATTGATTGGAGTAAAGTAAAACCAAACGGAAAGCATGGCGCAACAACAGCAAACGCAAAACGTTATATTGATTTTGCAGCTAAACATGGATTTGATGCGGTGCTAATTGAAGGCTGGGATGTAGGTTGGGAAGATTGGTTTGGAAAATGGAAAGAAGAGGTTTTTGATTTTATAACTCCTTATCCGGATTTCAATATCGCTGAAGTTAGTAATTATGCAAAAGAAAAAAATATAAATTTAATTATGCACCACGAAACTTCTTCTTCCGTAACAAATTATGAAAGAAGGATTGATGAAGCTTTTGCCTTAATGAAAAAATATGGTTATAAATCTGTTAAAACAGGTTATGTTGGACCAATCATTCCCAGAGGAGAACACCACGATGGGCAATGGATGGTAAATCACTATACCAGAGTATTGGAAAAAGCAGAAAAATTTCAGATATGTGTTGATTCACACGAATCTGTTCGACCAACAGGTTTACAACGAACTTATCCAAATTGGCTTGCCGCAGAAGCATCCCGCGGTAATGAATTTAATGCCTGGAGTAATGGAAATCCGCCGGAACATGAAACTATACTTCCCTTTTCACGATTGATGGGTGGACCAATGGATTATACACCGGGAATATTCCAGATCAAAATGGACTATTACAATCCAGGCAGCAAATACCAGGTTCATACTACACTTGCTAAGCAACTTGCGCTCTATGTTATTTTTTACAGCCCGATACAAATGGCTGCTGATCTACCCGAAAATTATGATAGATTTCCTGATGCTTTTACTTTTATAGAACAAGTGCCTGTTGATTGGAGTGATACAAAAATATTAAAAGCCGAACCCGGTGATTATGTAATAACAGCACGTAAAGATAAAAATTCTGAAAACTGGTTTATTGGTGCAATTACTGATGAAGAAGCAAGATCATTTGATCTTAAACTGGATTTTCTAAATGCCGATAAATATGAAATAACAACATACAGAGACGCAAAAGACTCCGATTGGCAAAACAATCCTATGAAATATGAAATTGAAAAAAAGACTGTAAATAAAAATGACATTATAAAAATAAATCTTGCTCCGGGTGGAGGATGCGCAGTTATCCTTAAGCCCATCTAAAAGACGTAGATAAGAGAGAGGTTATCAAAAACATTACAATTGATAGTACATTAATAAAAAGTTTACTTTTGACAGCCTCTTTTTTACTTCTTTCTCGCCTAAAATGACTGTTTGACTGCAATTACATTTATTTTCATTATCTTTATAGTTACAATTTACTACTTGTTAACGGATTTAATTAATTCCGATTCAAATCATTGTAAAAGAAAATAAACTTGCCTGATATAACAACAGAAAAAGTGGTTAATATCCCAGCCGGTGAAATCTTACCAAGAGTAAATTATAATCAAATAAAAAAAATTATTAGAAAGTTTTTAAATGAATTCGTTTGAAGAGTTAGGATTAGATAAAAATATTTTACGTGCAATAAAAGAACTGAACTTTGAAAACCCGATGCCTGTTCAGGAAAAAATAATTCCTATGTTATTACAGGATGAACCAAATGATCTTATTGCATTGGCACAAACCGGCACAGGTAAAACTGCTGCTTTCGGATTGCCGATTATTCATAAAACAGATACAACTTTGCGGGAAATACAATACCTGGTTATTAGTCCAACACGTGAATTGTGTTTACAAATTGCAGATGACTTACGAGATTATTCTATCTATAATAAGGATGTTAAGATTGCCGCAATTTTTGGCGGTGCAAGTATGGATAGACAAATTCAAAAAATAAGACAGGGTGCACAAATTATTTCTGCAACTCCGGGCAGATTAAATGATTTAATAAATCGCGGTGAAGTTAAGCTAAACAAAGTTAAAGCAGTTATACTTGATGAAGCTGATGAAATGCTTAATATGGGATTCAAAGAAGAGCTTGAAGCCATTCTTGAAACCACACCTAAAAACAGAAAAACATTTTTATTTTCAGCTACAATGCCAACTGCCCTGCTTTCTATTGCCAACCGTTATATGAAAAATCCTGTTGAAGTTACAATTGGTAAAAGAAATTCCGGTGCTGAAAATGTTGAACATCTAAGTTATATAGTACATGCAAGAGATAAATATTTAGCACTAAAAAGAATTGTTGATTTCCATCCCGATGTTTATGGAATTGTTTTTTGCAGAACAAGACAGGATACAAAAGTAGTCGCCGAAAAACTTGTACAGGATGGATACAATGCTGACGCATTACACGGTGATTTATCCCAGTCCCAACGTGAAGCAGTTTTAAATAAATTCCGTTCCCGGCATTTACGTTTGCTTGTTGCAACAGATGTTGCTGCAAGAGGACTTGATGTTGACGACCTTACTCATATTATCAATTATGATCTGCCAGATGAATTGGAAATTTATACTCATCGCAGCGGAAGAACAGGAAGAGCCGGCAAAAGCGGGACTTCTATTGTTATCGCTAATCTTAAGGAAAAATATAAATTAAGTACGATTGAAAGACAGATAAATAAAAAGTTTACGAACATGCCTATTCCTTCTGGAAAAGAAGTCTGTGAAAAACAACTCTTTCACCTGATTGATAAAGTTGAAAAAGTTGAAGTTAATACAGAACAAGTTGAATCTTTTTTGCCCAAGATATATGAAAAATTAGAATGGATGGATCGTAATGATCTGATTCAAAGATTTGTTTCTATTGAGTTCAACAGATTCCTTGATTATTACCAAAATCAAACTGATTTAAGAAGTCCTAAAGATGATAGATCAAAAGAAATATATAAACCGGGTAGAAGTGGTGATTATACGCGATACTTTATAAATCTAGGAGTTACAGACGGTTTAAAACCAGCACAACTTATAGGAATGATAAATGATTTTACCGGAATGCGTGATATTGCAATAGGTGAAATAGAAATTTTAAGGAACTTTTCTTTCTTCGAAGCCGATAGCCAGTTTCAGGCAGAAATTTTAGAAGGATTTAAAGGGCAAAAATTAAAAAGCCGTGAAATAAATCTGGAAATTGCAGAGAAAAAAAGAGGCGGAAGCAGTAAACCTAAGTTCAGTTCAGATAGAAAAAATTCAGGTGGCTTTAAGAAAAACGAATTTTCACGCGATAGAAAAGAAAGAACAGATAAAAAAGATTTTAATCGTGACAAAAAATTTTCCAGAGATAAAAGAAGATAGGACATAAAAAAGAATCCGATAGAGTATATCGGATTCTTTTAAACTACATCTAATTCAATTCTTTAATTAATATAAACGTTATCAACTTTATTAACGTCAGGAATAGTTTCTCCACCTAAAATTAACGCATCAAATTTTTTAACACCTTTTATCTTAATTTCAATTTTATTTTTACCGGAACTCCATATCTCAGGAGTTTCTTCTATTTCTTTTACTACAACACCATTTGCCATTACCTGTAACTTAACAGGAACCGGAAGTTTACCCTTATTAATTATAGTTACTACGATTGAATTTTTTCTTTGTTTTACATTTACAATTTCCTGATCTGGATATGCAAAATCGTAAAACCATGGTTTCCAATACCAGCCTAAGTCCTTTCCTACCACTTCATTAAAAGTAAAAAAGAAATCAGTGGGAATCGGATGTTTACTATTCCATCTTTCCATATAAGTATGCAAAGCTTTAAGGAATAAATCATCTCCTAATGTTTTACGTAAAAATTCATAAGCCATTGCAGGTCTATTATATGCAGAGGTTCTGTATGATTGATAGTTTATGGTTGGGGAAGGAATCATTAACGGAAGATCAAACTCATTGCCCGCAAAACTCTCAAAATTATTCGTAGTATTTACTCGCGGTTTATATCCTTCAGCCATTCTTTCCTGAAAATCAAAAGGCAGCATTACAGCCCATCCTTCATCCATAAAAGGATATTTCCTTTCATTAGTGCCCATATAAAACGGAAGATACTGGTGAGTTAGCTCGTGTGATGTCAAATGAACAGTTCCCGCTTTAGTACTGGCGCTGCCATTGTTTACAATCATAGGGAACTCCATTCCACCGTTTCCGTTAAAAACAGTTGCGGATGGATAAGGGAATGCTACTCCCGGAATTTCATATGAAAAATACTTTAATGACTCTTTAGCATAATAAGCAACATCAACAAAATCTTTACTTTGTTCTTTGTAAGCCGCAGCACAATAAACTCTACGATCTGAATTTTTATCGGGAACAAAACTAACAGCATCCCACAAATAATGATCGCTAATTCCAAAAGCAAAATCAGGAACGTTTGTAGCATTGAATACAAATGTTTGTAATCCATCTTTTTTCTTGTAGAGATTGCCGGACCCTAAATCACCTTTCTCAAAAATTCTAACAATGTCGTCTGATTTCCACGCAAGGTTATATCTGTCTAAATATTTTTCAGCAAGAACTTCATCTGGATTCTGCCAGACACCTGTTGACCAGATATGAAAACCGACGGGGACATTGAATTTTACAGAGTAATCATTAAAATCATTATACATTTCAAGAATCCCGGTATAATCTGCCCTATCCCATCCATCAACATCATCATAAACAGATATTTGCGGATACCAGTAAGCAATAAACATAGATGTAGAATCATAGCTTCCAAATCTCATCGATTGTCCTTTGGGAATTGAAAACTCCCAGTCAAATGAAAGATGGATAGAACTTTTGGGAGCTAATTTTTTTGAAAGGTTCAGGAATAGATTTGTACCTAATATTTTCATCTCTTTACTATCATCAAGATTTACTTCTGAATTTCCTATTAAAATTTTCTTTAACTGCATACCGTTTGTTAAAGATTCTTCACTCAAATAAAAATCTCTTCGAGAGAAAGGTTTATTAATGTTCTGATAAAGCCTCACAACAATTTGTGTCAATGAATCAGGACTATTGTTATAATAAACAATTTCTTCCGATCCATTTAATAATTTTGTTTTAGGATCAATATTAACAGTTATATCATATTTTGCCCTGTTCTGCCAATAATTGGGTCCTGGTTTTCCATCATAAGAACGTGTCTCTCTTTCATAAGCCGGTTTAATATTCAGTGGCACATAAGATTTATTTTGTGCAAACGAGATTGTGATGAATAAAAAAACAGGCAGTAAAATAAAAACCCTTTTCACTGTATTCCCTTTCATTATTCGAAAAGTGATTGATTATTTTTTGGAAATTTATTTTTACCAAAGCGATTATAAGCCAATGCGGTAGCTTCCCTTCCCCTTGGCGTACGCTGTATAAAACCTTGTTGAATTAAAAATGGTTCATAAACTTCTTCTATCGTTCCGGGATCTTCATTAACGGCAACCGAGAGTGTGTTTAATCCAACCGGTCCGCCGTTATATTTATCTATGATAGCTAAAATAATTTCTTTATCCATCTCATCTAAACCAAACTCATCCACCTCTAAAGCAGTAAGAGCCTTCTGTGCAACTTCAAGGTCTATGGATTTTTTATCTTCAAAATCTGCAAAGTCTCTTGTTCTTCTTAAAAGTCTGTTTGCAATTCTTGGTGTTCCTCGTGATCGTTTAGCTATTTCAACTGATGCGTCTTTATCAATATTAAGATTTAATATTTTAGCTGAACGATTAACTATTTTGTTCAGAGTTTCCGAGTCATAATAATCTAAACGAAATTTAATCCCGAATCTATCGCGTAAAGGCGATGTTAACATTCCGGCACGTGTTGTGGCTCCCACCAAAGTATATTTTGGCAAACTAATTTGAACAGTCCGTGCATTTGGTCCACTTTCTATCATAATATCTAATTTATAATCTTCCATAGCAGAATAAAGATATTCTTCAATTATCGGACTTAACCTATGAATTTCATCAATAAAAAGAACTGAATGTTCTTCAAGATTTGTAAGTAATCCTGCAAGATCGCCAGGTTTTTCTAAAACTGGACCGGAAGTAATTTTTAATTTAGTACCAAGTTCATTTGCTATTATATGAGCAAGCGTAGTTTTACCCAATCCCGGAGGACCTGTTAATAAAACATGGTCTAAAGATTCTTTTCTCTTCTTTGCGGCTGAAACAAAAACATTTAAGTTTTCCGTAATACGGTTCTGCCCTGAAAATTCATTAATAAACTGAGGACGTAATGTCTTGTCTATTTGTTTTTCTTCTTCAGTTGCCAAAGGATCTGTGCTATTGGATTTTCGCATTTTTATGTAACAAGCTGTTTATTTCTAAACTTAAATTTATTTAATAATGATACCATTAATGTCATAAGAGCTATCATTGCAAGCGCACTGAATACTGTATAAAATACTCCAAACGAATTACCAAATAACATAATCAATCCGGGATTCCAGGCGCTTCCATAAAGAATAATTAGATGAACTACATAAATTAACAAAGTATTTCTTCCAATAAGAATTAATAATCTGGGAATTGATGGTAATTTTTGCGATATAAAAGAAACCAATGCATTTAATACAAGCACAAATCCCACTCTAAAAATTATAGTTTCAAGATTGTAAGAAGAACTTACATAATAATAACCAAAATAATTTTCCGAAATAAAAATAGATGCAAAGGAAATGAAAATGAAAGCGAAACCCCAAATAGCCAGATTGAAACTAAACTTAGTCGTCTTAAATACCAACGGATTTTTTGCAAGATAACTACCAAGAATTCCACCCATAATTACAAATCCCGCCCATGGGAATAATGGAAATAATGAACCGGTCCTATCATAGAAATATCCGGCTATCGGTTGTGGAAAAATATCTATCCAATTTACTTTATTTACAAATGGTGTTGATATAAAAAATATCAAAGTAAATAACGTAAATATCAGCATATCATTCAGTTTAAATTTTTCAGAAATAAAAGCACACAACATAACAAACAATAATCCGAAGCCGATAAGCTGTAATACATCAACTGTAAAAAATATGTCAAGTCGGTCTTGTGTTATACCAGAAAAATCAAATATCTTGTATGTTGGATAACGCATCAAATAACCCAATCCTACAAGTAGAAAAAATCTTTTTATACCCTTCCCTACCCTTGGATTATTTTCAAAAGGTTCATCTACAAGCCTGAACAAATACGTAAAAACAGTTCCGGCTGTAAACATAAAAATAGGAGCCGTCATACCACGCATAAAATTCCACAAATAAAATGCAGGATATTCGGTTAAGCGGTATTCTGGGGCAAGCAAAACATCAACAGTGTGCCCTTGAACCATTTGAATAACAGCCAAAGCTCTCATCAAATCAATAAAAATTATTCGGTGTTTTTTTTCGCTTCTAACCATTACCAACGGATAATATTATTAGTGTTAAAATAACCAAATGATATGTAAACAAAAAAGCCCCGTTTTACGGGGCTTTAATAATTTACTTTATATTTTTATACATATAATAATTATTTTTTATCGTCATCTACAACTTCATAGGAAGCATCCTGAACATTATCCTTCTTACTGCCATCTTCAGTTTTCGGTTCGGCTTGCTGTCCTGAAGGCTGTTGGGCTTCTGGACCAGCTTGAGAATAAAGTTGTGATGCTACTTCATTCCACACTTTGCTTAAAGATTCAGTTGCAGATTTTATTTGTTCGTTATTATTTGTTGCTAAAGCATCTTCAACTTTCTTAATCTCAGATTCCAGTCTTGATTTAACATCCGCAGGAATTTTATCCTTTAGCTCATCCATTTGCTTTTTAGTTTGAAATACCAAACTATCTGCTTGATTTCTTATTTCAACTGATTCCTTTTTCATCTTATCTTCAGCGGCATGCTCTTTAGCAGAATTTTTCATTTTCTCTATTTCACTTTTATCAAGTCCACTTGAAGAAGTAATTCTAATACTTTGTTCTTTACCTGTTGCTTTATCTTTAGCACTAACATGAAGAATTCCGTTTGCATCAATATCAAAAGTAACTTCAACCTGCGGTACGCCGCGTGGTGCTGGTGGAATTCCATCCAGATGAAATCTTCCTAATGTTCTGTTATCCGTAGCCATAGGTCTTTCACCTTGTAATATGTGAATTTCCACAGAAGGCTGATTATCAGAAGCTGTTGAAAACACTTCACTTTTCTTGGTAGGAATTGTAGTGTTGGATTCAATTAACCTCGTCATAACGCCGCCAAGAGTTTCAATTCCAAGTGAAAGAGGTGTAACATCCAAAAGTAAAACATCTTTAACATCACCGGCTAATACTCCACCTTGAATAGATGCGCCGATTGCAACAACTTCATCGGGATTAACGCCTTTGTGCGGTTCTCTTTGAAAGAGATCCTTAACCAACTGCTGAACCATTGGTATTCTTGTGGAACCACCGACTAATATAACTTCATTAATGTCTTTTGGAGTAACTCCCGCATCTTTCATAGCTTGCTCGCAAGGAATTTTTGTCCTTTGAACCAGGTCGTCAACTAATTGCTCAAATTTTGATCTTGAAAGATTAAGATTTAAGTGTTTTGGTCCATCCTGTGTAGCAGTGATAAATGGTAAATTAATTTCTGTCGAAGCAGATGATGACAATTCGATCTTTGCCTTTTCAGCAGCTTCTTTAAGTCTTTGCAAAGCCATAGCATCTTTTCTAAGATCTATACCTTCCTGTTTCTTAAATTCATCTGCAAGATAATCGATCAATCTTTGATCAAAATCATCGCCGCCTAAATGTGTATCACCATTAGTTGATTTAACTTCGAACACACCATCACCAAGCTGTAGTACGGAAATATCAAAAGTACCGCCACCTAAATCATAAACAGCAACTGTGTGATCACTTGTTTTTTTATCAAGACCATAAGCTAAAGCTGCTGCTGTTGGTTCATTTATAATTCTTCTAACCGTTAGACCTGCAATTTCACCCGCATCTTTGGTAGCTTGTCTCTGAGCATCATTAAAGTAAGCAGGAACAGTAATAACAGCTTCAGTAACTTCCTGCCCAAGATAATCTTCAGCAGTTTTTTTCATTTTTTGTAAAATCATTGCACTAATTTCGGGCGGCGAATACATTCTATCACCAATTTGGACACGTGCACTATCATTATCTCCGGCTACCACTTCATAAGGGACTTCTGTTTTTTCACGACCTACTTCATGATTTAATCTTCCCATAAATCTTTTTATTGAAAATATTGTATGTTTCGGATTTGTAATTGCTTGCCTCTTTGCCGGCTGCCCAACCAATCTTTCTCCGGATTTAGTAAAAGCCACAACCGAAGGAGTAGTTCTTCCACCTTCAGAATTTGGTATTACCACAGGATCATTACCTTCCATAACAGCAACGCAGGAATTTGTTGTACCTAAATCAATTCCTATTATTTTACCCATCACATTTCTCCTTAATAATTTTATATTTTATGTAATTTCTTTAATTTATTTTCTAATTTATACAATGATAATGCCATTACTTGAACATTTACTTAACTTATTGTATTAAAAGAAGTTATGCTATAATCAATTTAGAATACTAAATAATTGCATAATATTAGCAGCCATTTTGTCAGCTTTGCCTATCATTTAGACGCATCAACTGACAGTTTGCTTAAAATTATATATTTTTACAATCATTTTTGGAGTTAATGTGTTTAATATAGAAAGTTTTGATATAAAACTTAATACTGAATATATAGGAAGATCTTTTATTTACGCTGATGAAGTTGTATCAACCAATACTTTACTTAATGACAAAGAATCTGAATACAACGTAAATGGAACTGTTGCTTTAGCTGAAAAGCAAACTAAAGGACGTGGAAGAAAGGATAGAGTTTGGTACAGCGCACCTGATTCAAACCTTACATTTTCTATCCTCTTAGTAAAAGATAAAACATTACTCAACAATTTGAATTTTTTAAATTTTGCGGCATCATTGAGCGTTGCGTTTTCAATCGAAAATTTGTATCAGTTAAAAACCAATTTAAAATGGCCAAATGATGTTTTGATTAATTCAAAAAAAACATCTGGAATATTAATCGAATCATCTTCTCAAGGATCCAAAGTTGGACGCGTTGTTATAGGAATTGGTATTAATGTTAACCAAAACTCCTTCCAGGGCACATTTAATTATCCACCAACTTCTATCAGAAATGAACTTGGGCATAATGTAGAAAGAGAAAAACTTTTGGCGGAAGTACTAAACAATTTTGAAATTCAGACTGATAAAATTAAAACTGATAAATTATCTTTGCTTGATGATTGGAAATCCAGATGTAATATGATTGGTGAAAAAATTTCAATTATCGAAAACGACAAAGAAATATTTGGAACTTTTGAAGATCTTGATGAAAATGGATTTCTTTTGCTTAAAACAAAAAACAAGACAGAACGAATACATTACGGAGATGTTTCTTTAGGATAGTTTAAATTTATTTTTAGATAGGAAACTTTTTAATAGTATTAAAATATTAAGTTAATAAATCCAAAATACTTATCAGGTTATTTCTTAAATCCTTTCGATGGGAAATAATATCTACAAAACCATGCTCAAGTAAAAATTCAGATTTCTGAAATCCTGCAGGCAAATCCTTACCAATTGTTTGCTTAATCACTCTTGGTCCCGCAAACCCAATCAAAGCCTTAGGCTCGGCTATATGAATATCTCCAAGCATTGCATAGCTTGCGGTTGTTCCTCCGGTTGTAGGATCAGTTAAGATTGAAATATATGGAATTTTAGCTTCGGCAAGTCTTGTCAATCGAGCACTTGTTTTTGCCATTTGAACTAAAGAATATGCCCCTTCCATCATCCTGGCACCGCCACTTGATGAAATAATAATTAATGGAATTTTATTTTTATAAGCCTTATCAATTAATCTTGCAATCTTTTCACCAACAACAGATCCCATACTTCCGCCAATAAACTGAAAATCCATACAACCAAAAGCTACTTCACGACCATCAATTTTTCCTATTCCGGTTCTAATAGCGTCGTAAATATCTAACTTTTTAATAGTGGAGGCAATTCGATCTGAGTATTTTTTTGTATCAACAAATTCCAACGGATCTGCGGAGCGTAATTTTTTATCTATTTCTTTAAAAGAATTCTTATCAAAAAGAAATGAAATATAATCCAGACTTGTTATCCTGAAATGATAATCACATTTGATACAAGTCCATAAATTTAATTCAAGTTGTTTTTTGTGAATGATTTCACCACACTCTGGACATTTTTCCCAAAATCCTGCTGGCAATTCTTTTTGCTGAGTATCCGCAGCAATATTTTGTTTTGATCTTTTAAACCAGGGCATAATATTTTTTAATTATTTTGAAACATCGGCGATAATAGTAATTATTTTATTAGGATCATTAGTGTCGTTAGAAACAACTGTAACTGTCCTGCTCATTCTCCCCTGCCTATTACTTGTATCAAGATCAACTTTAATTGATCCTGATTTCCCCGGACTTAAGTTTTTTTCACTAACAACCGCTGCAGTACATCCGCAAGAAGTTTTAACATCTTTTATTATTAATGGCTGGGTTCCTTTATTCTGAAAAGTGAAATTATAACTTACTACTTCACCTTCTTTAACTTTTCCAAAATCATGTTGCATCTCAGGAAAATATATTGTTGCTCCGGCTTTTGAATCATTGTTTTCTTTAACAACAATATTCCCTTTAATCATCAAAGTAATAACGGGCTGTTCAGGGTCATTAGTTTTGATTGTTATAGTTTTAGTTTGTGGTCCTTTTCTTCCTTTAGAATTAAATGTAACTTTAATTTGTGTGGACTCCCCGGGCTTTAACTCTTTTTTATCAGGACTTGCAGCAGTGCATCCACAAGAAGCTTTTACATCTAAAATCTGTAAAACATCTCCGCCTGTATTAGCTATCACAAAGGAATGATTGACGAGATCATTTTGATTTACATCGCCAAATTCAAAAATACCATTTTGAACAGATACTTTTGGACTTACGATTTGCGGAAATATTGCTATACCCGTTAATAAAAAAATTACAACAAAACTGCGCATCATAATTTTTTCTCCTTAACTAAAAATTCTTTTAAATAATTTGGTTCCAAATAGTCAAAATCAATAACTTCTTTATTATCTCCGTTTAATGCTGCCCACTTTGCAATAAATTCGGGATCAGGTGCAGAAATTGTTTTTAAGTTTTTCTTTTGAGCTAAATCTATTCTGTTAAAATTACCAAAAATTAATTGTTGATCTGATAAATTTATCAGCCCGGTGTTCTGCATAATTTTTAATTCTTCCTGAAATATAGGGTTATTACTTTTAAGATAAAACCTGCCAAAATATACTTCATCCTTGCCAACTTTATTAGCAATAATAAAGGAAGAATCCTCAGGAAGATACTTTGAAACCTGCAAAGCTAATGCTTCAAAAGTGGGAACCGGGATAATTGGAATTGACGATGCCTCTGCAATTCCCTTTGCGGCAGCCATTCCTATTCTTAACCCTGTAAATGAACCCGGACCAGCGGAAACAGCAAGAGACTTTATATCACTAAATTCTATTTCAGCCTGCTTCATAACCAGACTAATAACTTCAAAAAGTTTTTCTGAGTGAGAATGTTTTAGAAGTATTTTAGAAGAAAAATATTTTGCATCATCAAAATAAACGCAGGCTCCGCATATATTATCTGAAGTTTCGATTGCTAATATTGGTAAAAGGTCAGTCATATTCTTTAAAGTTAAATGTTCTGGAATAATCCTCAAACACAGTAATTATAATCTCTACTTTCTTATTTGGAATTGCCTTTGGAAATAAGTCACTCCACTCTATAAACAAAATAGCTTCATCATCACTAAAATAATCTTCAATTCCAATATCAATTAATTCCATTTCAGAATTTATCCGGTAAAAATCAAAGTGATAGAATTTTTTTTTACCGATATATTCATTCACTATTGAAAATGTTGGGCTGTTAGCATTTTTAATATCAAACTGTTCGAGAACACGTTTTATAAAATAAGTTTTACCGGCACCAAGGTTGCCAATTAATGAAATTACCATTCCTTCTTTAATTAATTTTGCAAACTCAGCCGCAATATCATTTGTATCGGATTCGGAATTACTTTTGCGGGAATAATTAATGTTCAAAACTATTTAGGCTCCATCGTAATAACTGGTAAAATCATTTCTTCCATCGATATTCCACCATGTTGAAAAGTATCTTTATAATGAGTCAAAAACTTATGATAATCAGTCGGATAAACGAAATAATAATCTTCCTTAGCTATAATGTAGTTTATCGTTACACCTCTCTTTGGCAACTTGTAATCCAAAGCGTTTTTTACAAAAACAGCATGCTTGTCATCAACTTTTAAATTTCTGCCATACTTAAATCTAAGATTTGTTGACGCTTCCCTATCGCCTAAAACTTTAGCTCCTCTTAATGATCTGATACTTCCATGATCAGTTGTAATTACTATTTTTACATTTTTCATTTTTGAAAGAGTTTTAAAAGTATTTAACAAAGAAGAGTGCATAAACCAGCTATTTGTTAAAGACCTGTAAGCAGCTTCACCGGGTGCAATCTCTTTTAAAATATCCGAATCAGATCTTCCATGCGCAATCATATCAAGAAAATTAACAACTACGGCTGTTAATTGTGTGTTCTGATATGAGTGAATGTTTTGCTCAAAATTTCTTCCCACTTCGGGATCAATAATTTTAATATACTTTAAATCATTTTTTAATTTAATTCTTTTGCGATCCAGTAAATTTTGAAGCAACTCTTTTTCAAATCTATTCATACTGTTTTCATCATCACTACCGGAAACCCAGAGATCCGGATAGTATTTTTCAATTTCCGAAGGATATAATCCTGCAAATAAAGCATTTCTTGCATAAGGCGTAGCGGTCGGCAGAATCGAGTAATAATAATTTTTTTCTATTCGGAATAAATCTGAGATATGTTTTTCTATAATAAGCCATTGATCAAGACGCATACAATCAAGCACAAAGAAAAAAACAGATTTAGTATCATCCTTTAAATGATTAAGCACATATTTTTCAGTTATTTTTGGTGTTAGATCCGGCGTATTTTCACTTGTTTGATCAGCTATCCAATCCCTATAATTTCTTTCGACAAATTTTGAATATTCTTTATTCAATTCCTTAAATTGTTCAGCTAATGATTGTTCAAGTCCTATATCATTGTGCTGATCTAATTCAATTGACCAGTTAACGAGTTTAGTATAAATATTTATCCAGTCATTAAAATCAAGATCAGAATTCAATGCCTGCGTAATTTGGTTAAAGTCCACCAGATAATCTTTTGCAGCATATTGCCCTGATATTTTTTTACCTTCAAGAATCTTTTTGCACACAAGAAGTACCTGACTCGGATTTACAGGCTTGGTAAGATAATCTGTAATCTTTCCCCCAATGGCTTCATCCATCAAGGTTTCCTCTTCGGATTTTGTAATCATAACAACAGGAATTGAAGGAAACAAATTTTTTATCTGTCCTAAAGTTTCCAATCCACCCATCCCCGCCATCATTTCATCAAGAAAGATCAAATCATATTCTTTTTCTTTTACTGCAGATACAGCATCGGTACCGTTAGTTACTGTATCAACTTCATATCCTTTTTCAGATAAGAAAATAACATGTGAACGAAGCAGTTCTATCTCATCATCAACCCAAAGAATTTTTTTTCTGTTCATGTTTTAGCCAATCTTTAGCAAAATGCTTTTAATCCTGTTATAAAATATTAAGTATGTGCTGTTAATTATATGGAAATATTAACATCCAAACCTGCCTCATTAGTTGTAGTAGGCGAAATTCTTGAAGAACCTTCAGGTTTAACAGAAGATCGTTTGTAGAAAACAGACAATGTAACCTTAGCGCTGATAGTATATTTAATTCTGGGTTCAATGGTAACTCTTGTTGTGCCATCTTGAGGTGTGCCGGCTTCAGTAAATGCAAGCATATTGTAACTTACGGCGGAACTCCTTGTATTTGAATACGCAAAACTAAATTCCACATCATTCTTTAATGAAACACCAAAGAGAGGCAGTTCAAATCCTGATTTAGAATACTGGAAAGTAAATCCAACATCTTTAGAAAAACTTTCTGTAATATTGCTGGTAGTAATTCCTAAACTATAGCTTGTTCTTGTAGAATATTTAATATTGCCTGACAAATTACCGCCCCACAGTTTTCCAAATGTTAAATTAAGTCCAACTAAAGGCGAAAAATTATAATCAACTTTCTGAGTTTGGACTTCTTCTCTTCCATCTCTACTCAGTCTCCAGCCTTCGGTATAAGTAGAGGAATATGCATGGTCTAATGAAATTCTGTCTGCAAGAGATTTAAAGAAAAATAATTTTTCAAGCCCGTCCCAGGTAATCCTCCAGTTTGGTCTTGGAATATATTTAGAATATTTTTCCAAGAAGCTGATACTTCCCATTAAAGGCATAGTTTCAAATCCCTTTAAAAAAGCATTGGATAAATCGCTATTTGGATCTGCAGGATCATAATGTTCAGCAACTTGCTTAATACCGCTTTTAAATATTTTAAATATAGACACAGACGGAAGTGATAAGAATGATCTTGAAACAGTACCTGAAGCACTAATACTTGAAACAAAAACTGATCCGTCATCTTCAACCGTTATTGTTGAGTTTTTATTTAACGACCAGCCAGATTTCCAGTTTATATCAATCTTTGCTCCTTCCCACAATGGGCGTGAAGTCTTAAAATCAAAGTTATTTCTTTGAGAAAACACATCACTAAGGTTTGTTTTAGACGACCCGCTTGATGTTGAAACACGTGGTCCGACATCATTACTTAAACCAAACATAAATCCTCTTGTCGGTCCTGCATCTGCATTATAGGTAAGACCCCAAAAATTACTAAACCCGCTTCCTTTTGCTTTTAAACCCGATTTGGATAGAGAATTATCGTTACTAAAGCTAAATGAAATTGTCTCATAATCTACAAGTACATATTTAAGCGCGGCAATAACATAATGCAAAGCCTGAAAAACCCGTGATGGACCGGCTTTTTCAACAACTATTGTTGAATCCGAAAGTTTTGTTGAGTCATTTAATACAATTGGAATATCTAAAGAATCAACATTAAGAACTGGTTGACGCTCTTTTTTTACAAGTTTTTGCCTGTCAACAGCAGATTTATTTTGAGACTCATTCTTTTTAACTTCATCCTTAAACAAAGGTTCAAACAATGATTTCCATCTCATAGTGAACCCAACTTGAGACTTGTTGCTAAATCCTGCACTCCTACCTACTTGGGGCTGACTAAAATCGTTATTCCATGTATAACCTGCTGAATAAGACGCTGTAAGAGTAAAATATTTATTTAAGTCAAAAAGAGATGGCAACCTTGGTGCTGTTCGTAAATCAAAACTTTGCTGATACCTGTTATCTCTACCAAAATAAGCACCTCCAAAAATATCATTCCAAATTTCACTTTCAGAACGGGTTAATCCATCAGCATCTGTTTCCAAATGAGCAAGTGAGGAATTGATGTTTAATGAATAATTAGTTGAAAGATTTAGAAAACCTCCTTCAGTTATTTTCCAGGAAAAATTAAACCCACGTGTAGTAACAAAATCCCTTGACGTAACCTCGCTCGAAGCCGTAACTGCACCCGTGCTTGAGTTAACTCTTGGTCTGGAAATGCTTGTATTACGATTTCTTTTTGCCGTTAAAGAAAAACTTATACTTTGCGGTGTATAATTAATTTTTGTTCCCGAATAGTCTTTAAATAGTGCAAATAAAACACCCATGACAGGAATATCTACCGGTCTAAAAGAATAATCCGGACTCAACGATAGAGCATAATTCATATTAGCATTCCAGATCCAATACTTATTAGAAATCACAGTCGGGTTTCGACTAAAACTTTTATTGAAATTAAATCCAAGAGTTAAGGAATTAAAAGTATCGCGGATCAACCAATATTTACTCGGTATCTTAATTTTAATATTTGAGGCTGACCAGGAATCAGATATAGATTGGGTTTCAGTTTCTTCTCTAAGTTGTTCAGGAGATTTTGCTGTTCCTGTTGTATCATTTGCGTAAATATCTTGTTGCCGGCTAACAGCTTCATCAACTTTAACGTCGCTGCCGGGTATATACAATGGTTTACTAATACTTTCCGAGTGAGAATAGTTAAGACGCAAATTACTTTCAGGCAAATTAATAGGTATAAGCTTTAAAAGATTTACATCTGTGGATATAGACCAGTTGCTCTGATCAACTCTGTTCCCAAATCTTTCAGCTATTTTATGGAAGTAAGGGTTTTTCTTACTAACGTTAAATGAAACATTAGCAAAATCAGCAAGCTTAACCGAGGATGACATACTATATGCCCAGCCTTTAGAATCATCAGCACCTATAACTCTAAGTTCATTTACCCATACATCACCGGATAAGGGACCCTCATTAAATGAATTATTAAGGTTAACAACTCCAACAGAAAGGAATTTAACAGTTGTTAAAGTTGGACTTCCTTTTATTACATAGGAATGCCCTGTTTTTCCCGCTACGGGAACTTTTAGAACCTGGGTAACTGAATCCCGAAGTTGTTTGATTGCCGTAAGTTCGTCAAAATTAATAGTAATTTCATTCCAGCCTGGTAATACCGGCTGACGGTATTCATAATAATTATTTGTGTCACCACCGAATCTAAAATAAACTTCCGAAGAGTAATCGTAAACCCCATTTAAGGTATCGTTATATGAAATTGATCCGGGAAGATTATTATTATCGCCGTGTATGAACAATTTCATTTGTGAATAACTAAAAACATCGAGTGATTTATTAGGCAAATATTTTACTGCTTCTCTCGATTGTCCTTCCTCCAGATCTGTAAAAATCAACGACATCGACTGTTCATTTCTTAAAATATTTTCATCAGGTCTTGTCCTATCTCTCTCTTGAAATACTCCGGGTGGGCTTGTATAACTCGGATTTTCCTCAATACTTACTACTGAAACAGACAAAACCGTATCAGAATATATTTGTGCTTTCGGAAGATTTTTTTGCCACTGATTTCCTACTAGATTAAATTCTCCAATACGGAAGTGAACCGGGCTTCCAACACCTTCAACAAACATACGTATAGATTCTACGTTTGATAAACTTGGATTACCTACTGATAATGAGCTATCTTTAAGAGGTATTCTGAAAAGATACCAGCCAGCTGACGTGAAACCTCCACCATCAAGAAACGGATTTGAAGATGTTGTATCAAGCGGTATTTCGTATCTAAAATAACTGTTTTCTCTATCCAGGTTTCCGTTCCTATTAAGATCTTCTGTATCGGGAATTCTTCCAACATCAGTTAAAACTGCATTCCCTTGTGTTCCGTTAATGTTAAAATAATCATAAGGATGAATCGAGTTGTTCCGCTGAAACGAAAAATTATCGCCGCTTGGATCGGATTTTGTACTGCCATAAGCGGCTCTTTCCTGATCATCAGTCATTCCATCAATACCAGTATCCTCCAAACCGGCGGCATCAATTGCATCATTAAAATCCTTGTCTTCGGTATCAAGTTTATTATTGGGAATGACATCTTCACTTATTCTTCCCAGATCAAGATTTAATTTTGCATCTGGCGGTGCATCTTTTAGCTGTATCCAAAATTCAACAAATTCAATATTTTCTTCCTCAAGATTATTTGCAGTGGACGAAAGTAATTTTTGTGTGCCGCCCCAAGATCTTTTTCTGTCCAGAAGTTCCGGGTTATAATTATAAGTTCCGGGCGTATCAGGCAGAAAAACAAAATCCATAACAGTAACCTGCTGATCCGATGTCGCTACTTTTTTTCTATCACCATATATCTCTGTAACTGTAACAGTGGCGGGTGTTTCAGTAAACCAGAAAGCTTTGCCTTTGTGATCCATCATTTGTTTATATGTTAGACCCGGATTATATAGAGAATTATCGGGTGCGCTTAAATCTTTCCATCCTGTATAAGAGACACCAATTGGAATTGTTTTTTTTGTTCCTTCAAAATCATCTATATATGCAATGCTTTTTCCGCCATCCGAGCTAACTGTACTTTTCTTAGTGTTTGGATCAGGGTTAATATAAGCGAACTCACCTGTAAAACTTAAAGAGGACATTTCCCTTGTTGAAAAAACATTATCAAGCGCCTTTGTAACAAATGGTAGATCTGCGCTTGTTGAAAAATCAAGACCATAGATAGTATTGCTTAGTGGCTCTTCACCGATTCTAACTTTATCACTAAGCGTTTGCTGATTAAGGTTTAGAATAGAGAATCCAAGTTTTGTCTTTTTAGAAAATTCATAAATACCTCTGGCACCCAGTAAAGTTTTTGAAGCAAGCTGGAAAAGGTCATTTTGTTCATAAGTTATTTTTAGATCAGCTCCCGGTACAAGTGCAGCGTCATTTCTAATAGTAAGCTGTCCGGTGTTATAATCAACAGTATAATCCGATCCAGCGCTAAGTTCAGAACCATTTAGCAAAACTTTAACAGAGTTTTCGACAACATTAAAACCAAGTGAATAAGAAGATGAAGCGCTGCCCTTACTCTTCCCGACCAAAACCCATTTGTCCGCTGTTTTATTTTGTTGGGCATAGGTTTTTGTTAAATTATACACATCTGTAAACTTAAACTCCTCGGTTAAATCACCGCCCGGAAGGTTTCTACCGAAAGGCTGTAAGGTAGGGAAAATTACTTCCCCCGTTGTTGGTAAAATTGTTATAGAAGGTCGATAATCAAAAAGATTATCAGGGGTTTGTTGACTACTTGAGTTTAGCAAATCAAGTCCAAAAGCATTAAGGAATCTTGTATTTCCTATCTGACTTGAAGCTTCTTCACCATCAATTTCTCTCTGGATATTAAATTCAAATCCTTCCGGCTTAACATTTCTGACACCTGTGGGATATATATTTTTTAACTGCAGCATCCAGGCTGTGGTATAATCTGGCTGAAGATTATCAGGTTTAATCATTTTTAGTACTAATCTCCTAGTAGTGTTCGTATCACCATTTTCAATAAATTCACCATAAATCTCATCATCACTTTCAGCGGTTGTCGCACCGTCCAATTTATATGCAACAGCAATCATTTCCGTAGTATTTATTGTAGTATTAAAAGTTATAAATCCTGTCTCAGGATGAACTATATAATCTTCACCTTCAGTAAGCAACAAAAATCTGCCTTGTGCACTTTCACCTGGTTTGGGAGTAATATTTGGATCTCTTTTGCTTTCTTCATAACTCGCTGAAGTTAATTTGGGAAGGTCAATAAAAATGTTTGCATCCCTCTCTCTTGATTTATCTGTTGTTGGCTGATCAATAGATTTCCACACCTGAATATCTACAACAACCAACTCACTGTGTACTTGCGGTGTTGTATTACCATAGTAATCATTAAATACGTTTAAAGTGGAATCAGCATAAATCTTATCAATAAAATAATGGTTTGTAGAATATTCATAAGCACGTTTCGAAAATGTAACTTCTGTACTTCCTCCTGAAACTGCTACTTCTTTTGTTTCACCTTTTTTCTGACTGGCTATAGTTGTCAAAGAAAGTGGACCCATTTTAAACAATGCCTTGATGCCGAACAAAGCTTCGCTTCCGCCAACAAGCGATGAAGTTTGCAGAGAAACATTTCCTGCTTCAATACTCTGGATTATTTCATCCTCGTAACCCGTATATTTTATTTTTAATTGGTTCTCATATTCAAAAGTACGTTCCGTATTCCAATCAGCAACAATATTTAGTTTATCACCAATTGTTCCATTTACATTTATTTGAACTTGCTGTTTAAAATCCGGTTCATTTCTTGTGTTACCCAAACTTGATGTAGTAATACCTTCTGTGGTTTCATTACGCCAGGCACCATGAATTTGTACTGATCCACCAATTTTTAAACTAATTTTTGGCGCTCCAAAAATGCTTAAAACACCAACACTTGGAAGTGGAATTTCAAAATCAGTAAAACTTTTTATTAACTCATTCAATCCAACTTCACCGCTTTTCAAATCATAAGCATAACCAAGTGCTTCCCATTTTTTTCGTTCATCATTTTTTAGTCTAAGAGCTAAATACTCATCGATTGGCAATCTTAAAATAATTTTATTCGGTTTACCAGCTACAATTTCTTTTATTTCAACAAATTTTCCCGTCGAATCAATATTTATAGTTCTGGTTTTTAACGATGGAGAAGGCTCAACAAAAAATTTAGATATTTTCTTTTGCTTAAGCGTTACATAAGGAAGGTCTTCTCTTTGATAATGGAAATATTTTAACCTGTCTGTGGAATCAAGCGCCATCTTTGCTAGCTTTAATGAGTCCAGATTGATCTTTACCTTTAATGAATCTTTGCCTTTAAGTTTTCTGTTGTTAAGAGTACTTAAAGAATCGTTAAAATTGCTAAGAGCAGTGGAATCAGGAATAGTTATAATAGAATCAGGGATTGATACATCAGGGGAATCAGGAATAGCCGGGTTATCAATTAAAACCAGATTATTATGGTTATCTGCATTTTCTTTTGGATGAAGCAGTTTGGAAGTGGGTGCATCCGTTAGTTTTCCATTTTTAAGATTGGAAATAAGATTAAAGCAAGCAGACTGTAACATTTGCTCATTAACCTGTGAATCAAATCCGGAACCAAAACCGAGATTGATACCCGCATAAAACATCACCACTGAAACTACAACTATCCGCGTAGCTTCAATAATGATTTTTTTTATTTTGTTTTTGATACAGAAATCCCGATTAATGTGAGACAAAATAAACCAGTAGAGTATAGTCCGATACGGCTCCTATAATATTTTATTTTGGTGTGAAAAATTAGTTAAAATCAGTTATATATTCAATAAAACAATCAGTCCACTTAATTTTATATCAAAATTATAATTTAGTTAGTTACAAATGAAGGTAATTTTTTTTCTCATAAAATATATGTACCAAACCTTTATGTAAGTCTAATAATTAATTCTGCAAAATTAGGATATTTGATTTTTAACGATTCTCTATCAGCAAATTCAAAATCAGAAAAATCAAATCCCGGTGAAACCGTGCATCCCACTAATGAATATGATTTCTTATTTACTAACTCGGCAGCGAACCAATTATTTTTTTTAATTATGGCTTGAAACACTTCTCCCTCATCTATTTTATTCCCCAAAGTAATTTGAGAAAGTTTTCCGTGTGAATCGATAATATAAATTATCACAGATGTTCCATCATAAAAATGCCAAAGTTCATCCGATTTTAACCTGTGAAATTTTGAGACCTGCTTGCCCTCCAGTAAAAAATAAATAGAAGTGGAATAATTTCTTTTTAATTTTTTATCCGGTAAATCAATAAAGATCATCTCTCCAGCGCGGTAAATTTCCCTAAAATATCCTCCTTCGGGATGCTTCTTTAATTCTAATTTCTGTATGTAATTTTTTGCTTTTTCGTTCATAATTTTAATTTGAATTATTTGATCCATCATTATTAATTTTTGATAACACACATTCAGCTGCAATTCTACCACTCATTGCGGCGCTTTCAATAGTTGCAGGTAATCCTGTGTCTATCCAATCGCCGGCTAAAAATAAATTTTTAATTGTAGTTTCACTCTTCGGTCTGTTATATAATACATTATTATCCGGAATAAATGTAGCCCTTTTTTCCCTTATAATTTTATATCCTGTCAAGTTTTCTTTTTTAACAGATGTAAATTTTTCTAATTCGTTTAATGCGGTCTCTATAATTTCTTCGTTAGTTTTTTTTGAAATTTCATCAGCATGGCTAATCACTAAATTCAAATGTGAATCTTTATTAAAAATCCAGTGCAAAGGTGAATTTATCAATCCATAAAAATTTGCTTCAACAGGATTTTCTTTTAACCAGATATGAATGTTTAAGATTGTTGAATAAGAAAAAATGGTTTTTATATTTAACAATTCCTTTGATATTATTTTCTCCAGCGCATGTAGAGGAATTGCTGAAATAACAAAATCAAAATTTTCATAAATATTGTTATCAGACTTTACTTCCGTAACTGTTCCATTTTTTATAATTAATTGCTTTATAGTTTCAGATGAAAAAACTTTACCGCCATTTTTTTTTATGAAAGATAAAGCCGGACTTATTATACTTTCACTCAATCCATATTTAGGCAGTATTATAGTTGATGCAAAATTTCCATTAAAAAATATTTTAATTAAAATGTTGTAAAATATTTTTGCCGATGCCTTTTTAAGATTAGTGTTTAATGCGCCGACACACAATATTTCCCAAAATGATTTAATGATATTTTCATTCTGATTTTCTTTTTCAAGCCAATCCAGCACCGATAAATTTTCAAGTGATCTTTCACTGATAACCGGAAGTTTGATTATCAATCCAATAAATCTGAATTTTTCAACTACGTTTAGAGTATTATAATTAAGAATTGCAAAAAGCAGATTAATAGGATAAGGAATTGACGAACTACGAAATGAATATTTTTTTTTATCATTAGTTAAAAAATCGATATTAAGATTTTCTTGAAATATAAAATTATTACCGGCACCTATCAGATTTAGGAGAGCAAGAGTTTCCTTATAACATCCCATTAAAATGTGCTGCCCGTTATCTATAGTTTCACCTGATTCAGAGTCCTTAAACGAATATGTACGACCGCCAAATTTTGGCGCGGATTCTAATAAAGTAACCTGGATTTTTTTTGAGGATAGGATTGAAGCGGAAGTCAGTCCTGCAATTCCGCTACCAATTATAAGGCATCTTTTCATTAATAAACTAAATTGTACTTTGCCCAAACTCCCAAAGCAATTCCAACTTTTTCGATCTTCGAAATCTTTATATTGTTGTTAAAAACATCATAATCTGCAGCAACAATTTTTTCTAACATTTTAGAATAGATATGCTGCATCGCTCTTGCCGCAAACATTGTTTTCTTATCATCAAGGTCAAGTTTTGAAGTTGCAGAATTAAAATATCTTTTTGCACGTCCCGACTCATAAATCATCAAATCTTTAAATTGATTGTTATAGACTTTAAACATCAAATCTGATTCACGATAATTAAATCTTTGCATATCTTCCTGCGGAAGATAAATTCTTCCCTTTTCTGCATCTTTACTTATATCGCGAAGAATATTTGTAAGCTGAAGCGCTATTCCAAGATCGATTGCAAAATCTTTTGTTGAGGGGTGTTTGTATCCGAATATTTCTATGCACATTAATCCTATAGTTGATGCAACACGGTAACAGTAGAGTTGTAAATCATCAAAAGATTTGTACCTGTCTTTTTGAAGATCCATTTCCATACCTTTTATAAGTTCAAAGAATGGATCTAACGGAATATTAAAGTTAGCAATAGTTTTACCAAGTTTGTTAAGCAATGGAAATTCAGAGTGACCTGTAAATGCACGTTCAAACTCAATTCGCCATTTCCTTAATTTTTCATACTTAACATCCTGCGGTTCATTAGTCTCGTCAACAATATCATCAGTCTTTCTGCAAAAAGCATAAACAACATTCATTGCATCCCGTTTTTCTACAGGTAACAAATTAAATGCATAGTAAAAACTGCTTTTACTATTCTTTGCGATTTTTTTTGCTGCGTCAGACATTTTATAAAATACTTTTTATAAATATACCAAAGTAATCTAACCGGCTAAGTTGCGGTCTATCACTCAATACGTTGTAATTATTTCCCCTGATTTTACCCAGAATTTTTTCTCCGCCGGTGATTGTCCATTTTATTTCAATCCTTAGTCTTCCGGTAAGATAATTCAACAATTTTTTACCTTCATCAAAAAACAGTTGCGTTCTATCAACACTATGTTTTACTAACGCTGAAATATGCACATTATTTTCATTTAACTCAAACATATTTTCGGTAATCCCATAATTTTTCAGTTCATCCAGCGGATAATATATTCTTCCCTTTTCATAATCTATTTTTGTATCCTGGTAAAAATTTGTTAACTGTAGTGCTGTGCAAATTTTATCTGATAATTTATTTGCTTCCTCGTCTCTTATATTATTTATTTCGAGAACTATTCTACCCACCGGGTTTGCCGATCTTTTACAATAATCAAGTATCTCAGCAAAATTATTATACCTGTTTTTTATTATATCCTGTTTAAATGCGGAAAGTAAATCAAAAAAATATTGATGGGTTAAATTTCTTTTAATTATGGTCTCATTAAGCAATAAAAAATATTTATTGCTTGATTTTTTTTCTATTGCAGAAGATAATTCCCTTTCAAAATCATTTAAGCTTTTTAATCTCTCTTCGGAATCAGCCTTACCTTCATCAGCAAGGTCATCGGCAGTACGAGCGAACCAATAAACTATGGCAATATCTTTCCTGATTTCTCCTGGAATGAGAAATGAGGCGACAGGAAAATTTTCATAATGATTGCGCGCAAATTTTAGAGATTGTTCAGAAGTGATTTCTTTATTCAACTTTTAACCTAAATTTTGATTTCCAAATGACTTATAGGCTTATTCCAAAATGGAATTTTTATGATTAACAAATATCAGAATGAGGCAAGAATTTATTTATCATAGCCAAAATATCGAATGTAATACACAAAAATATGGAATAATATTTGTTTATCCTCATTCAGTGCATTCTTAAACTATTTCATTTACGGGGAGAACAGCCAAGAGGGATTATATGCGAGTAGTACCTGAAGACTTCGAAAAACTACAAATTTATGATGTTTTTGTCGAAGTTGTAAACCTTAGCAGGGCAACTTATAAAGAATCTGCCCAGCTTAAAAAAATTCTTGATAACGATATCGAAAACAAAATCCGTAAGATTATTGTTGATTTAAGCCAATGTGAGTTTATTGATTCAACATTTCTTGGAGTTCTTGTGCTTTCTTTAAAAGAAAGTGCAAAGATTGGCGGCGATGTCCGCTTAGTTAAACCTGCTGAAATGGCAAAAGAATTATTGGAAAAATCCGGCACTTTGAACGTCTTTAATTTATATAATTCGCTTAATGATGCTGTACAAAGTTTTGAAATTTCAAATGAACAAAATTATTATCTTTCACAAGGGGCTAATATTTTATCGCATGATATTTAACTATTAAATTTATTTTGGGAAGCACTATATTAAAAACCTCTCGACCTTTGAGAGGTTTTTGATTTTTACCCAATCAATTATTGAATGTAAAGTGCTAAAGTAACTCCCTTTATTTTCCAATGGTTAATTACATTTTAAATCATTTGTTATAAGCTAAAACCATGATATATAATCACCACAACTGCTCTTTAAAGAAGGAGTAAATCATACATTATCAGCATTTAGTTTAGTAATAAAGATGTCCGCAAAGTGATATTAAAATTGAAATGGGAATTACAATCACCTTATGTACAACCTAAGAGTTAAATATATTATGATTTGCGTGAGTAATTAATTTCCATAGATTTCATTTCATCGTTACCCATATTCACAAACATCTCGAATTTTGAATGGTCTTTATCAATAATTGTAATAACCTCTCTTACCTTCATTTTATTTTCCATTGGATCTAAAGTTTCTCTACTATAATTATAAGTATTAGAGTTTTTATCGTATGTCCCTTCAAGATACATAACACCCGTGCCCATATTATTAATCAAGGATGAGAAAAAAACTTTTTTAACATTATCATACCCGCTAATATTCATCCCGCTAAACGGCATACCCAAAGTAATTCCATCATAATAACCAATAATATATCTGCCATCAAAAATAGATTCATATACAGCAGCGCCTTTAGTAATTTCGGGTGGCTGGCTTGGATCCGTCCACATAGTTATTTCAGCATCCCATTCCCCTACCATATTTGCAATCATTTTATGCTCCGGACCAGGAACCATTGATTTTTGCCAGGCTTCCATCATTGCATCCTGATCCATATTCTGTGCAAAAGCAGATAACGAAAACAATCCGGGGATAAGAATAAATATGAACTTTGAAAAAAGTTTCATACAACTCCTTTGTGAAATATTGTTACATAATTATTTTGTAAGACTATTAAAACAGAAAAGAAAGATTTGATTAATTATTCGGCGAGAAATTAGCTTGTAGAAAAGCAATAGTCAATATACAGCAAATAATATCTTTGTAATTTTTTAGCAATTTAGACAAATAATCTAAATTTGTTTTAGTTCAACCTGCCTGTTACATAATCTAAAGAAGTAATGTTACCTCTTTTTCTATATATTTTTATTTGCCAATTGTTAATTGAACATTACAATTATTTATTTTAGTTTTAGTTTGAGTTTATAAACTATCCAAAACTGTTCTATTTTACTTAACCCTTTTACTTCATATCCAACGGGGGCTGACTTTATGTTGATGTTAAAAAAATTAGTTTAATAAAATTGTAAAATCATCATTATTAATTTCCATTTTATTTTAACAAAACACTTTTATAATTACAGTCAGTTATATTATCTATCAAAGAAAACTGAGAACCATTACTCTTCCCTGATTAATTAGCTAACAAGTTCAGTGTCTATCTTTTTCATAGGAACCGACTCCTGTCCGTTCTGAGTATTATTCTTAGTTATTTATTCACAGATCGATCCGGAGATCGAACCCTACTTAAAAATTAATTGTCTATGTTTAATATGTTATGAAATGTTATTTTAATAGTACTTAATTAAAAAATAAAGCACTGCATAATGAAGTTCGATCTCACACAATATACTTTGGATGTTTTTTTTGAAAAGGTAATTGAAAAATATCCCACCCGCCCTGCTTTAGCATTAGTTGGCGAAAAACCTTTTACTTACAGTGAATTTGGCTCAAGCGTAGATTCACTTAAAGCGAAGTTGAAAGAATTCGGAATTAAAAAGAACGACAAGATTGTTCTTCTCGGAAGTTCTTCACCCAACTGGGCAATAGCTTTTATGGCTGTAACAACAATGGGCGCGGTAGCAGTCCCGGTACTTGAAGAATTCCCCGAAACAGATATAGACCATATAATAAAACACTCCGATGCAATTGGAATTTTTATTTCCGAAAATCTTTATGAAAATCTTAATCTTAGTTCTTTATCAGGTTTAAAAAGTATTATAAAACTAAACGACTTTTCTTCGCTTTCAGAAATCTCCAAGATTAAAACAAATATATGGTCACAGATTCTTGAGTTGCCCGGAAAAATAATTAAGAGTTTTGATAAGCCACTCATTGATACAACTGCTGAAAAAATTCAGGAGGACGATTTAGCGGAGATTTTATATACTTCGGGCACAACCGGGCATTCCAAAGCTGTAATGCTTACACATAAAAATTTAGTAAGCAATCTTTTTGAGGGTCCTGATCTGCTTGGAGTAATTAACGAACAGAGTGTGATACTTTCTATTTTACCGCTGGCACATGCTTTCGGATCAACATCTGCCTTTCTATCGATAATACGCTGCGGCGCAAGTATTTATTATTTAGACAAACCGCCGTCTCCCAAAATATTAATTGAAGCTATGCAGCAGATTCAACCAACGATTATGGGCGCGGTTCCTCTTGTGTTTGAAAAAATTTATCATAAGCAGGTTTTGCCTATGATAGCTAAAAACGGATTTCTTCGTTTGCTTTCAAAAACCACGCTCACAAAAAATTTTCTCTATAAAATAATAGGGAAAAAAGTTAATAAGCTGCTTGGCGGTAAATTGGATTGTGTTATTATCGGCGGTGCAAGTTTTTCTTCTGAAGTTGAAACTTTTATGAAAGAAGGCGGCATTCCATATTGTTGCGGTTACGGATTAAGTGAATGTTCACCGTTAGTAACATTTTCATCAATGCAGGAACAGAAGATCGGTTCACCGGGTCACGCAATTGGTGATGTTTCCTTAAAGATTGTTGACGCAGATAAGAAAAACGGAATTGGTGAAATTTGCGTCAAAGGTCCCAATGTGATGAAAGGTTATTACAAAAATGATGAGCTTACACACAAAAGTTTTACAGAAGATGGCTGGTTCATTACGGGCGATAGAGGCTACCTTGATGATGATGGTTTTATATTTATTACCGGTCGATCAAAAAATGTTATTGTTGGTTCATCAGGTGAAAATATTTATCCGGAATCAATTGAATCAAAATTGGAAGAATCAATTTTTGTAGAAGAAACATTAGTGTATCAATCGGATAAACAGCTTGTTGCGCGCGTCTATCCTAATTACGGTTATATTGAAACCTTGAAGAATGAAAAAGATGATAATGTAATTGCATCGGATATTATTGAAATTCTTGAAAGCATAAGACGTGAGGTGAATACAAGGCTCCCTAACTTTTCTAAAATCTCAAAAGTGATTGAGCAAACTGCTCCCTTTATAAAAACACCTACTAATAAAATTAAACGTGCTGAATATGTGGCGGGTTATTTAGAAAGAAACTGAACAAAAAAAACCTTAATATTATTTTTAATATTAAGGTTTGTGTGCCCGAAAGGGGACTCGAACCCCTAAGAGATTGCTCTCACTAGCTCCTGAAACTAGCGCGTATACCAATTCCGCCATCCGGGCAAAAGTAATTGATAATTTGTAATTAAAGAATTAAATAATTGCAGTTACAAAATAATCAAAATTTATAAAACAAATTACCACCCGGTATCGCCGTCTTTATTTTCGTGAATAATTTTTCCACCGCTGCCGGAATGGATTTCACAATAAGGCGGTAAATTATTTGAGTTAACAATATCTGTAACTGTTTCGGGGCAAGCATCGTTTGCTAACCTTGCATCGCCAAGTTCCATCGTTCTTTTGCAGAAGGTTACCATCTCAACACCTTCGGCAAGGGTAAAATATTTTACAGGAATATTTAGCTCCTTATAAGCGCCTTCCATAAACATAGCCCAGATAGGCAGCGCTGCTCTTGCACCCTGCCCGTACCAGTTTGTAAACTTAACACGATGATCATCAAAACCAACCCATGCACCAGCAACTAAATCAGGAGTAAACCCAACAAACCATGCATCAGAAAATTTTTGTGTTGTTCCTGTTTTTCCTGCGGCAGGATATTGAAAATATTTTCTTACTCCTGCACCTGTTCCGTAGTTTACAACATCAGACATCATATCAACCATTATTGATGCGGTTTGAGGCGAAATTGATTGAACTGATTCAGGTCTGAATTCGTCAATCAAAATTCCGTTTCTGTCTTCAATCTTTAAAATTGAAATCGGATCAACATGCACACCTTCATTAACAAAAGTACCAAAAGCAGATACCATTTCAAGCGGAGTAACTTCTACAGTACCTAATGCTATCGATGGGTAAGCATCCATGTAAGATTTAATTCCCATACGCTGGGCTAATCTAACAACCTGGTAAGGCGGAGCCATATCACCGATTGTTAATCTGCCTGCAATGACATTTACGGAATTTGCCAATCCCCATCTTAATGTTTCATAACCTGAGTATTCATTATTGGAATTTGATGGTGACCAGCCATTGTAATCAAATTTTTGATTTAATACAGTGTAGGCAGGAAAATAACTGTTATCTATTGCGGTACCATAAACAAAAGGTTTAAATGATGAGCCGGGTTGTCTTCTAATTCCTGTAACGTGGTTAAGTCCTCTGCCAAAACTTTGATTTTCTCCGCCGACAAGCGCTTTTATTTGCCCGGTTTTTGGATCGATCACAACAAAACCAACTTCAACTTTAACCGCTAATTTCTTAACATTATCAACAAAATCAACATCATACTTTAACTGGTTGTAGATTGATGCTCTTTTTTGTGCAGATGTTTCAGCTTTATAACGCGGATCGTTTTTAATTGCCCTGTCTAACAGATCAGCAAGTAAACTTTTATTTTTATTCCAATTCCAGTTTTTATCAAACAGTGTTTGATATTCCTGTATATGTTTTGCAGCGGATCGGTTTGCAATCCTTTGCATTTTCATATTTAAAGACGTGTAAATGTTTAATCCGTCCCGATACAAATCATAACCATATTTATCAGCCAGGGTAGTCATTTGCTGGCGTACATATTCAAGAAAATGCGGTGCTTCGGATTTAACATGAGTTAAACTATCAGAAGCCAGTACAATTGGCTGCTGTTTAAGTTTTGCATATTCGGTTTCACTCAGCATATCCACATCAACCATATTTCGCATCACAAGGTTTCTTCTCTGAACAGCATTGTCATAATGTCTTACAGGATCATAATTTTCCGAGGATTTAAGAAGTGCAACAAATAAAGCCGCTTCCGGTAACGTTAAATCTTTTGCAGATTTGTTAAAATAAACTTTTGATGCCGACTCAATTCCATATGCGCTTTTACCGAAGTACGAAACATTTAGATAGAGTTCTGCAATTTCATTTTTTGTAAAAGTTTTTTCTATCTGAATTGCTGAAACCCACTCTCTTATTTTTCTAACGGCTTTATCAACAGTATTTTCCCTTCCCTCTTTAAGTGAATAAAGATTTTTTGCAAGCTGCTGGGTAATAGTGCTTGCGCCTTCACGAAGAGAAAGCGAGAAAAGATTTTTTACCATTGCTTTAAAGAAACGAGGAATGTCAACTCCCCAATGACTGTAAAAGTTTCTGTCTTCCGTAGCAATTAAAGCTTTTAACACATAAGGCGGTAAACTGTCTATGTGTGCTTCAATTCTGTTCTCAATAAAAAATTGTCCTATCAATTCACCATCAGAAGAAAAAACACGACTTGCAAGTACCGGTTTTGGATTTTCAAGTTCATCAAGTGAAGGTACGCCGCTTACAGTGTAAACAGCAAGAGCTAAAAAGATAAATATTAAAGTCCCGATAATTATCCATTTAGTTTTATTATTTTTTTTATTGGTTTTTCTTTTAGCCATTGTTTACAATTTCATTATTTCAATTCTTTTATTTCAAAATTCTCATTGAACTGACCGTAACAAGGAGAATCAATCCATGAGCCGAGGTTAATGTAAGTACCGTTTTTGTACTTTTCAAAACATTTTTTATGCAAATGACCAAAAATTACATACTCGTTGCCTTCATCAATTTTATTTCTGGCTGCTTCAAATAAACCGTCTTCTTCACCATAATCTTTTTTGGTAGTATAATCCCTGCTCGATCTGCTGGTAAAGCGTGCAAGCCCAACACCAAGATCGGGATGAATTATTCCATATAAAAACTGAATAAACTTATTGCGTAAAATCCTTTTAAGAATATTATAACCTAAATCATTTTTAACAAGTCCATCTCCATGTCCTATAAAAAACTTTTTACCGTTTAGAGTAAATTCTTTTGCATTGTGATAAAGTGTTACCCCGATTTCTTTTTCAAAAAAATCTTTATGAAAAAAATCATGGTTACCTATAAAGTAATGTACCTTTATTCCCTTTTCGGTTAAATCCTGTAAAGCTGTAAGAGTTCTGAAAAAACCTTTTTGATAAACCCTTTTATATTCAAACCAATAATCAAAAAGATCGCCTACAATAAAAAGCTCGTCGCAATTTTCTTTTGCGTATTCCAAAAACTTTACAAGAAGTTTTTCTTTTTTGTTTTCAATCTCTTTTGATTGAAGACCAAGATGAATATCGGAGATGAACAGATAAGTTTTATTCACACTGAATCGTTATTTATGATGCGAAATTTACTGATATGCAAATAGAAATAAAATACATATTCATTAATTGAGATCAATCCTGTTAAA
This sequence comes from Ignavibacteriaceae bacterium, assembly GCA_049294175.1. GTDB lineage: Bacteria > Bacteroidota > Ignavibacteria > Ignavibacteriales > Ignavibacteriaceae > IGN3. The sequence continues at coordinate 35,081 of JBAQCL010000062.1, forward strand.
TGTTGCAAGCAAATTACTGTCCGGATCGATAACTATCCCTGAAATGTTTTTACCAATTTCGAGCTGAAATGATTCAACTTCTGATTCAACTTGTAATTTTCTTATTTCTGATTTGCCATCTGTATATTTTATTTGTATCTCAAGCGGAAAGTGAAATTCAGGATATCTTTCCTGCTTTTGAATAATCTTGAAATTGCAAATTGTTTTTCCATCCTTTTCTTCAATTTCATAGGAATAATCACATTTAGGAATTTCATCACCTGTGTAAATCCATTGATCAAAAAATTTATCAAGATTTTTACCGGATGTTTTTTCGCATACATCCTTAAAATCTTCCACCGAAGCATTTGAATATTTATAAAGTTCATAATAATTGCGCATTGTCTTAAAAAAACAGCTATCACCTATTTCAAATCTTAACATATGCAAAACCCACCCGCCTTTATCATAAGCTGTTTCACCAAAAAGATTTTTTGGAGCATATAAAGTTCCACGGAAGTTTTCACTAAACTTACTCAGCATTTTAGAAATTAATGCAGCTTTTCCATGTTTAGCTTCTGCATATAACGCTTCACAATAAGCTGCAAAGCCTTCATTCAGCCAGATATCATTCCATGATTTTGGTGAAACCGAGTTACCCCACCAATGATGTGAAAGTTCGTGCACATAAGTGTCTTCAAAAAAATTATTTCCGCTTACAAAGTTGTAACCAATTCCCACAATGGTTTGATTTTCCATAGCGCCAAAATTCCAAAGAAATTCAGCTACACCATATTTCTCTTTGACGAATGGATATTCACCAAACAACTGAGAAAACACTTTAATCATATTGCTGTGTTCAGCAAAATCCACTTTTGCATTATTCAGATGTTCAGGCAGCACATAATATTCAATTTTCATTGAATCATTTCCGTCCAATCCTCTATAAACATCACCAAAGCTAACGTACGGCGCAGAATAAACTGCGACAAGATAAGTTGAGATTGGATAAACTGTTTTGTAATGATATGTTTTTTTATCGTTAATTGTGTTTACTGATTCCAATATCCCATTTGAAACAGAAACAAATTGTGAGTCATTTGTTATTTCAATATCAAGCAATGCCTTATCTGCCGGATCATCATCACACACAAACCATGTAGGAGCATAGGTTGGTTCGCTTATGTTGTAAATCAAATCGGTGCCGTTTACCTGTCCAAATACAAATCCATCAAATCCTGCACGCTTTGGTTTTCCGTTATATTTAATCAGGATTTTAACTGTATCCACTATTTTATTATTAGATTTTATGAATATTCTGTCTCTATTTCTGGAATAATTAACTTTAATTCCATTTAATAAAACTTCGGTTACATCCATATTATCATATAAATTCAATTCTATTTGCTCTAAATCCGGATTGGTTGATAAAGCAGTTATTTCATTTTCACATTTAATAATTTTTTCATCAGGCAATAATTGTATTTTAAAATTATAATGCAGAATATCCAGTTGTTTTTGTATTTCGGAAACAATGGAATTATCACCGCCGTCAAAAGGTAAAACACTTGAAGGATAAATAATCCAGATGGAAAGAAACATTAAGAATGAGGACTTTAAAACAGCATTAAGTTGAGCTTGCATAAATATAAAATTAGTTAACAATTGATAATGATTTAATTAATATTAAAATAATTTAACGATTTGTTTAATTGCCAAACAAATCATATTTCAATATATTTTGAAGTAAATTTTGGAGAGAATATGGAATTACCAGGTTCTTCTGTTTTAAGAGATACAGTTACTGTTATCTTAGCCGGCGGTCAAGGGGAAAGACTCTCCCCGCTAACAAATTTTAGAAGTAAACCAGCCGTACCTTTCGGAGGCAAGTACAGAATAATAGACTTTGCACTTACCAATTGTTTAAACTCAGGTTTTAGAAAAATCTATGTGCTTACCCAATACAAATCTGATTCCTTAAATATGCATCTTTACGAAGCATGGAGTATTTTTAATCCCGAACTTGGTGAATTTATTTATTCCGTCCCCCCGCAAAGAAAATTAAATAATGAGTGGTATCTTGGGACTGCAAATGCACTTCATCAAAACCTTAACTTATTTTCAGAAAAAAAAGCCAAATGGGTTTTAATCCTTGGCGGTGATCATATTTACAAAATGGATTATCTGAAACTTTTGGATAATCATATTAATAATAATGCCGATCTTTCTATTGCTTCACTTATCGTTTCTAAAGATGAGGCGCACAGATTTGGAATAGTGGGTGTTGATGAACATTATAATGTGACATCATTTATTGAAAAGCCTGTTAAGCCGCCAGAAATACCGGATAACCCCGGCTACTCGTTTGTTAATATGGGAATTTATATTTTTAATGCTTCTACTTTAAGAGAAGTACTTAACGAAATGGAATCTAAAAAAATTAAAAACCACGATTTTGGTCAACATGTAATTCCTTACATGATTAATTCAGGATTAAAAGTTATTGCCTATAAATTTCTTGATGAAAATAAAAAGAACCAGCCTTACTGGAAAGATATTGGAACACTTGACAGCTATTATGCTGCTAATATGGATTTAATAAGCGTTACTCCTGAATTTAATCTATACGATCCCGACTGGCCGTTAAGAACTTACCAGTTTCAATTTCCTCCTGCAAAAACCGTATCTCACGAAGGAGAAAGAGTGGGTAGAACTTTAAACTCACTTGTTTGTGACGGAACAATTGTATCCGGAGGTCTGGTAGAAAGATCACTTCTCGGACCAAACGTAAAAATAAACAGTTACTCTTATGTTACGGATTCAATATTAATGAATAACGTTGTTGTAGGAAGGCACGCAAGAATCCGTAGAGCAATTATTGATAAGAATGTTAAAATACCTGAAGGATATGAAATTGGTTTTGATATTGAAAGCGATAGGAAGAAGTTTACAGTAACTGAAACAGGCATCGTAGTAATATCAAAAAATACGGTACTGCCGGAATAGATTACTTTTAATATTCCAATAAAAAGACCTCCATTAGACGGTCTTTGAATAATCCTTAATTTTATTTTTGTTATTTCATCAAAACCATTTTTCTTGTCTGGATAAAATCTCCAGCTTTAATTGAATAGAAGTAAACACCACTCGAAAGATAGCTTGCATTAAAATTAACCTCATATTTACCGGCAGTTTTTTGCTCGTTAACTAATGTCTCCACTTCTCTACCAAGAATGTCATAAACCTTTAGAGTCACAAAACTCTGTTGAGGAATTGAAAATTGAATATTTGTTGCTGGATTAAATGGATTGGGATAGTTTTGAAATAATTTGAAATACTCGGGAACCACATTTTCATCTTCTTCAGCATCAGTAGCAATAATAGCAAAATCGACTCCATTAACAACAGGATTATTAATCAAATCAATTTTAACCGGTTCTTCATATTCAGAGGTTGTATATCCTATCTTGCTTGCTCTAACGGTGTAATTACCGTTTTTCAAAGAAGGAATGGAATAATTACCATTGTAAACTGATATTGAAGAAGAAACTACATTATTTAAAGAATCAACTGCGGTAATTAATGTTCCACTTAATGTTGTACCTGACTCAGTATAAATATTACCGGTTATCTCCCCGCCAAATTGATTTGTAGGTTCTATAAAAACTACAATATTTTTTATATGTTCATTTCCATCTAAATTAAAAATATAAGCATCTTCCCATTTATTACAAGTTTCAGAATCGTTTTTATAAAACTGACTTATATAATTTTCTTTATAAAAGAGTAATATATAATTTCCGTTTTTTATGTTTTGTAAAATAAAATTACCGTCATAACCGGTAGCTGCTTCAACCCAATTTCCCCCGGAAAGCGGAATTGCATAAACGCTTACTCCATATATTTCAGTATTAGTTGATTTCCCTCTCACAGTCCCGGAAATAATATTTGTACCTAATTCAGGTTTGGTCAACGCAAAGTCGATCCCGCTTACAGAAGGTACATCACGGCTTACAGTAACCGGTGTCGCATCAAAAGTATTGTAAACATTATCATAAAACTGTTGAAAATATCCCTCTGTATAGGCAAATAAAATATAATTTCCCTCAAAAACCTGTATTGAATAATCCCCATTTTCATCAGTACCTGTAAAAGTTGAATCGCCCTGGTCAGCTGATGATACAGAAATCCAAACATGGCTTAGAGGCTGTTGAGTTTCTGCATCTATTATCTTGCCCGAGATAGCACATAATTGTAAAACCGGAAAAATAAAATCTATATTGTCCAAATTATCATTAGCTACTAAAAGATCAGCTTCTTTAAGCGATGGTTTATTATTATAATATCTATATCTAAAGGTCCAGGTATCTCCAACATTATAATAGACACTTGCGGAAGCATAGTAAGTACCAGCGGTTATCTGAATTGTATAATTACCATCAGAATTTGTTGATGTAGAAAACCCACTATAATTATTTACGTTATAAAAAGATATATAAAGACCTGGTATAGGTTCATTATTCTCATAAACAATTTTACCTGAAATAGTTACAATTTCTTGACCAGGTTTTTGAATTAATATAATATCCGGACCAGAATTACTATCTCCTTCACTTAATGCAATATTATTATTATACATTTGATAATTCGGATGAATACAAGTAATTAAAGGATATGCAGTTGTAGAATCAACGATATAATTCAAAAAAGAATATTTTAGTAAAAATTTTCCATCCGAATCAGTTACTGCTGAATCTATAACTCCATCGCTGATTACTAAAACATTTTCAATTGGCTGGTTCTCGGTATTTTTAACTGCTGCGGAATAATAAGCAACATATTGTGCAAATACCGGCAGTGGTTGTATAACAAATTGTAACAGGATTAGAAATGATAAACAATAGTAAATTCTGGAGTTCATATTATACCTCCTAATATTTTATTTTTTATATCATTCAGATTTAATCTTTCTATAATAATATTCATTATTTCTTGTTCTTCTAAACTGAGGAATTTCAAATTTGGTATAAATATAGAGATGCGAGAAAGGGAGAAGGTAATTAAATGTATGTCTGTCTTTTCCATTTGTTCCACCCAAGAATAAGAAAATATTTTTTTATTCTGCTTCGGTAAAGCAATCAGAAGAGTTGTTATTGCAGTTATTAAAAATTCTTGTACATAATTAACAAATTTTTTCCCCATCTGTCAAGAAAAATAAGCTTAATTGTTGCTAAGTGTTGCCGAATAGAAAGTAACGTCTTTTTTAATTACTGATAACTATAGAGCATTTTGATTTTCATATTTTCGGCTGATATTAGCTAATCCATTATTGTAATAACTTTTCTAAAACATTTTATTTTTTTTCACTATAAAATTGTTTTAACTTTGCCCTATATTTTTCTTTAATCACTTCTTATTCTGTAAAAATTTTAACTTTAAATGAACTCAAAGCTTGAAGTAAACTTAAAAAATTTACCTGTTTCACCGGGTGTATATCAATTCCTTAATAAAAACGGGAAAGTTATATACGTTGGGAAAGCTAAAAGCCTTAAAAACAGGGTAAGAAGTTACTTTCATGAAAATATTACTTCAGCTAAAACACTTGCGTTGGTTAAGAAGATTAATGACCTTCAGATTTTTGTTACAGACAGCGAGCTTGAAGCACTGATTCTTGAAAACAATTTAATTAAAGAATTAAAACCAAGGTATAATGTTAATCTTAAAGACGATAAATCTTTTCCCTTTATCAAAGTTACAAATGAATTATTTCCAAGAATTTATCCAACGCGCAGAGTGATAAATGACGGGGCAAAATATTTTGGTCCTTATACCGACGTAAGAAGTATGCGCTCTTCACTTAGAATGATAAACCAGATTTTTAAGATAAGAAGCTGCAAGCTTGATCTTACTGAAAAAAATATTGCTGATAAAAAATTTAAAGTCTGCCTGGATTATCATATAAAAAAATGCGACGGACCTTGCGAAGCATTTATTACTTCAAAAACTTATAATTCAATGGTTGATGAAGTAATTAAGTTACTCAAAGGTAAAACAGATGATCTTATCAAAGATCTCAAAAATAAAATGGACAAAGCTTCAGCAAATCTGGAGTTTGAAAAAGCGGCAGAGCTTAGAGATAAATTAAATCAACTTGACAGCTTATCATCAAAACAAAAAATTGTAAGCGATGATTTTGAGGACAGAGATATTTTTGCGATAGCATTCGAAGGAAAAGATTCTACTTGTGCAGTGTTTAATGTCAGATCAGGAAAACTTATTGGTAAAAAGCAATTAAAACTTTCTATTGAAGAAGGTGAAGAATTACCAGAAATTTATTCCGCTGCAATAAAATTTTATTATAATGATTTTGTTGAAATACCAAGAGAGATAATTCTCGAAATTTTGCCGGCTGATTCCGATGCTTTGATGGAATGGCTGAAGATGAAATCAAATAAAAGAATTAAGATTATTGTTCCGCAGCGCGGAGATTTGAAATCTTTGGTTAAAATGTGCAAGGGAAATGCTTCGCTGCAACTTAAAGAAATTCAATTGCAGAGAATGAAAAATCTTGGCAATGCTCCCTATTCACTTTCCGCTTTGCAAAGAGATTTAAGATTAAAAAATCTGCCAAGAAAAATTGAATGTTTTGATATTTCAAATCTTCAAGGAACAGATTCTGTTGCAAGTATGGTTGTTTTTGAAGAAGGGAAACCTAAAAAAAGCTTGTACAGAAAATTTATTATTAAAACGGTTGAGGGACCGGATGATTTTTCAAGTATGCGTGAAGTTATTGAACGACGGTATTCAAAGTTAAAGGAAGAAAATCATTCATTGCCGGATTTGATTATGGTTGATGGCGGTAAAGGTCAGCTTTCCAGTGCGGTAGAGATTTTAGACAATCTTGGATTTGTAAATTACAACATAATCGGACTTGCAAAGAGATTGGAAGAAGTATTCTTTCCCGGAAATTCAGAACCTGAATCAATTCCTAAAACTTCGTCCGGTTTAAAACTCCTTCAGCAAGTAAGAGATGAAGCGCACAGGTTTGCAATTACATTCCATAGAGACAGAAGGAGTAAAAGAATAATTAAAACAGAGTTAACTGATATACCGGGAATTGGAAAAGAAACAGCTAATCGGTTATTACAAAGTTTTGGCAGCCTTGAGACAATTAAAAATTTACCCATTGAAGATATTGCAAAATTAATCGGAAAGAGAAAAGCAGAATTATTAAACTCATATTTTGTGGGGCAAAAAAATAACTTATGAAATTTATTTTATTAACATTTTTTATAACAATATCACTTTTTGCTGAAGATGATAAAAAAAGCAATCCGGGTGATAATAGAATTCAATCAAACATAGATTATTCTAATGTTAAAGATACGCTTTATACGCTTAGTGATTACTTCATAGAAGTTAATCTTTCCACTCAGATGGCTTATTTGCATTCACGTTATGATAGTACAAAAACATTTGGCGTTTCTACAGGAACAAAAAAATTAAAAGACGGCGTTGAAACTAATGAAGGAATTTATGCAATACAGTTTAAAGTTAAGGAATGGTATTCAATCCAGTTTGATAGTACAATGATGCTTAACTTTATGACTTTTAATTGGGGAATCGGATTCCACGCTCTTGCAGGGAACAGTTATTATAAATATCTCGGAGTAAAAAAATCTTCTCACGGTTGCGTTAGAATTTCACGGGCAATTGCAAATGAACTTTATCAAAAAATAAAATACGGCACGCCTGTAATAGTTCACAAAGGCAGTCCTGCAATTGAAATAGCTTTTGCAGATAGAAACGATAAAAAATTAGAATACCTACCTTATCCTCAACTAAAATCAGCTATAACCGAAAGACTGAAAAAATTATACAAAGGTAATTATTTATTATCATACCGGGCTAAACTTTTAATTGATAATGATAATGTTACTCACTCCGGTTTGCCTGTTGGAGACGGAAATAAAATCAATAAACGACAGAGATTTAAACCTGATTATTTGTTTGTTAATCTGGCAATGCCTGAGATAAAAGGATATGATTTTTCAGATAGTAATTTTTTAAGCACAATTAATATGGCATCTGTTTTAGGCAATATTCCTGAGCCTTCTTCGTTTATAGATGATTGATCTGCAGGGAATAATTACATTATTGTTTGATGTCAAATTATTCTATTGTACCAATATTATAAGATAAGATTTTTTTATCTTACGGCATAATAAACCCAAATTTATCATGAATCACTCTTTCAAGATTTTTTTATTTATTGTTTTGATCTTAGTTTCCTGCAAAGACAGGGTAAAGCAGGATCCATCGTCAATAAATGGTCCCGAATTAAAAAATCTTATTGAGCAATCATTACAAAACGGTGAAAATAGCAATGGTAAACTTGACGGCTTATTTACTTTTATTGCTAATGATTTTACAACATACAACAAGATAATTATCGATAGCATTCAAATTGATAAAAAGCCTTATTATTCTGTCATAGTTGAAAATCAAAATCCGATTTATAATTTATTTGCAATCATCGATAGGAAAATGAATCTATTGCTTAAAGATGAATCATTAAACGGATATTTAAATTCTAATTGGAAAAAATCCGGATCAAAAATTTTTGCTGTTGTAGATGAAGCTTTTAAATCAAAAGATATAATTACTCTTAACCGAATTTCTTTTTATTCTGTTGATACGCTTGTTTGCGACCTTGTATTCAGGCAATTCACAAAATTCAAGACACCTGAAAAAGAAGCTGAACAAAATATTATTTTTGTGTCGGACACAACAATCAGCACGGAAATTATAGGAGGCACATCATCTTTAAAACCTGTCAAAGATGTTTTTCGTTTTGATGTAGCAAAAAATCAATATATCAGTAATCAGAATAAATTTGATAATCTTGTGACAACAGAAATAAACGAATTAAATATTGAGGCTACCGGATTACAAATAGCAGACGAAGAGTCTATCCGCAGACTATTAGGAATAACGCAAGACTCAGTTAATGTTGATAGCTCCTTTTTGATTAATGATAACGATTTTGAAATTAAGCTTGATAATAAATGGAAGAAACTTGGGAATTATACCATCACCAAAATTCTAAAAAAAGAAGCCAGGGGTTTTAAATTTATAAACACTAAAATCGGCGCCGGTATATCAATGTTTAAAATTACCGGAAATGATTCAGCGGAAGGATACATTGACAAGACCTTAATCAATAAAACTCAGGGAGATTACAGACTAAGAATTTCAGACGAATTTGAGGATGCAAAAAGTATTTACAAAATTTTTGAATATAACTGTCCGACCAAAAAACTTATTTTAATTCTTGAAGCGCCAAAATCTACTTATGAAAATTACCTTGATATATACGGTAAAATATTTAAAACATTCAAAATAAAATGCTGATGTACAAACAATTATATTTTTTACATAAAACAAAAGACGACAAAGCTTTGGCTCACTTTAAAGAAGTAATCTTAGCTCGTCTTTCTGAATTGGCAGAGAAAGAAATTAAGCTTGCAAAAGTTGAAAGTAATTTATTGCTTGATCAACAATACTCCTATTTTTGCGAAATAGAATTTGAATCGGAAGATAAGATGAATGAATTGATGGATTCTAAAGAAGGCAGGCAATTAGCAAAAAATTTGATGGACTTCCACCAGGTTATTACAGTGATTTCAATAAACTACAGTTATTAATGAATCTATACCTGATAAGACACAGCACCTCAGAAAACAGCTCCTTTAATAAAAAAGATTTTGAAAGAGAATTAACTGAAGAGGGAATAAATTTAATAAAGAATTCCGTTGCTGCATGGAAAAAATTTATTTATGAATTTGAAATTATTTTTACTTCTCCTTTAAAGCGCGCTGTTCAAACTTCGGAAATAATTAGTAATGTTATGCAGCCAGTTCCAAATATTATAGTTGAAAATAATTTAGGAACGGGAAGCAGAACTCAAGACTTAATTGAGATATTGAACGGGACTGATAAAAAGGAAGTAGCTGTAATCGGTCATCAACCTGATCTGTCGATTCATATTTATAATCTTTGCGGAAGCGGTAATTTTAATCTGGTTTTTCCTCCCGCAGCAATTGCAAAAATTGAATTTGAAAACAGGATAAAATATGGATCAGGAAAGCTTATATTTTTTGCCCCGCCTTTTTTGTACAAATAAAAAGGGGCACACAGTTACACAAATTATATACTGACCGCTGCTTCCTTCCGGACCTGACGGGGTTGGGTATTAACCTGTTAACCGGTGCCCTATATAATCAAAATCTTTGGCTGTAAAAATGCGGAATTTTATTTAACTAAACAAGAAAAAATGAGATTTGAGATTTACTTTTAATGAAATTAAAATATTTCTAAGGACTTCGCAATAAATTTATCTAGTTCCTGTTTGGTTTCTGATTTTTCACCGTAAACAAATGTTGATGTAATATATAGCCAATCTTCTTTTGAAAGTTTAAACAATTCTTTCGCTATAAAAACTTCAAGCTTTGCACGAAGCATAATTGGATCACCTTTTGAATCAACTTTTATTTTAAGTTCGCTAAGTAATTCTTTAAATAGTTTTTCCTCACTATTCAAAACTAAAAGTGAAATTGCCGCATTCGCAATATACTCCTTTTGTTTAGCTGTAACTTTTGGAATAGGCAATTCATAAATGTAAAACATATTAAGATTTGCCGAAATCTTATTTCGTATGTAATAATTTAATGTAAGCGAATTAAACAACGACATTATATAAAGCAAATCGGTATTATCAATTTTTTCCTGAACTATTTTACCTTTAGATTTTTTGTAACTAAAATTTATTAAATAGTTTAAAGAATTTACTGTAAAAACGTTTGAGGGTACAATGGTTGAAATTAAGGTTCGTTCATTTGTTGAACTGCCCACTGCCCTGTAAACCAATCTAAATGTTTCGTAATCTAATTTAAATTTATCTTTTTCGAAGTAAGATTTAATTTCCTCAATATCAAATTCATTTTCTAATTGAGACTTAATTCTGTTTACTTCTTTACCCAATAAATCGCTACGCCCATTTTTATTTTGAATATAATAGTTTGTTGAAGAATAGTTAGAATTAAATTGATGAATCATCTTACCTTCATAAACAGGTATAAAGTTTTTCCCGGTCTCTTTAGAAAAAAGATTTCTGTCATCACTAACATTAAATTCTCTTCGGATATTGAATCCTTTTTCTTCCAATAAGGGATGGCTCTTTCTTATCTTTAAACATATTTCATAGTCTCTTAATGATCTAAATTCCATGATTGATAAATTATTTGGAGAAAACTTTTTAATTACATTAGTATTATAAATAATTGGTTCTTTTTCCGTGAGATCACTAGGGTCTGTTAAATAGAACTTAGATTCAAAATTGTAAGGTTGTCTATTATTTGGAACTTTATTTAATACTACAATTGAAAATTTAAATTGAGGATGTACATCCGGAAATAATTTAATTCGATGCTCGCTACCATTTATTATTCTTATATATCCTTTATTTTCAAAGGACGTAAGCTCGGACAGTTTATATTTATCAATTGCGAGTTTTCTTAGCCCAAAACCCCCTTCATCAGTTTGAAAACTTGAAGGAATCAAAAAGCATATTCGTCCAAAATGGTGGATAATTTCTAAACCTCTCTCAAAAAATATTTTAAAATAGTTAAGATGAGAGCGCATAGCTTTGCTTGTCGTAGGTTTCATATCGTGGTATTGATACCGATTGCTGATAAATTCAGTATATGTTTTATAAAATAGCTGGTAATATTCCCATCCCTTCTTAAAGTCGCTGTCAACCTTAACTCTCTTATCAAATTCTTTTTCAAAGTCTTCTTTACTTAGACTGTATTTCCCTACTTCAGCAAATTCTTTTTTGACAGGGTAAATCTCTTCCCATGGCGGATTGCTAATAACGCCGTCAAAACCTCTTTCTTCTTTTTTAAGAGGGATACCATTTTTATCAAAGTAAACAAAGAAATAACGCAAACAAATAAACAGCGGATTATTTATTTCCGGCAATTTATCTTTTAGTTTAAGATAAATACTTTCTCTAATCTTTAAAGCCTCATCAACATTTGCCGGGTCAAAAGGATCGGATAAATATTTTTTCCTTATTTCATATAAGCGCTTAATCTCTGTTCTGCAATTATTGCTTAACCATTCAATTTGCTCTTCGGTGTCTAAATCTGCAAGACTATCAGCACAAATAAAATTAAGTTCAAGATCGGGTAGAATGTGGCTGCTTTTACCATTAAGTTTTTTATAATTATAAATTCTTGGATTAAGCTTTATAGCTTCTTTCCAAATATTTGTTTTAGCAGTTTCTAACGCACGCTCATCAATATCCACAGCATAAATATGGCGTAATATCATTTTAGATATTAGTTGAAGATGATCGTTAAAGTTATGAAATTTTCTAAATTCAATAGTTGCCTGATAAGTAGCCGGAAGATCAAAAAGATTATCCGTGCTTATCTTATTTATCCAGTTAGTTGCATCATCAATTTTTTTGTAATAATAGTAAATCTCTCTAAGCACTTTTATTAAAAAACTACCGCTGCCCGATGCCGGATCAAGTATTTTAATTTCAACCAATTCTTCAAGAAGTTCACCAGCTCTTTGATAGTTTGGATTATCTTTATCAACTGCTATTAATATTTTGTCAACCAGTGGCGTAAAAAGATAATCCACCAGTTTTTTAGCCATGTATTGGGTTATTTCTTTTGGTGTATAATAAACACCTGAATCTTTCTTGTTTTCTGCGATAAAAGTTTCGTAAGCTTTACCAAAAATATCTTCGTCAATTTGTCTATAATTATAATGGATCATTCCTCGACCGAAGGTGCGATTCCATGCATCTAATCCTAAAGCAGTTTCAAATACGTGCTGAAATGCTTCTAAGTTTTTCTTGTCTTTATCTATGTAATCCCAAAACCTGGTTTTAAATAGTTCGGTATCATAGAAATAGTCAAAATATTCTTCAAGCTCATTAAAAAAAGTTGTAAGAATTCTTTCGCTACCTTTTGCTTCCCACTTATCTTTCTTGTTCAGGTATTCATCTGTTAAATGCTTGAATTGTATTAGTCCAAAATCTTCAAGAGTTTTAATAAATATTATTTTATTTAATAACAGGACAATTAATTCTTCATTTGTAAGCTTATCATTCGCAATGAAGTTTATTTTTTTAAATTCATTATACCAGTTTTTTAAATCCTCAAAAAATGTTTTATCCAGATCAATTTTAATGTTCTGATCTTCTATTCGCTTAATTGTATCCCAAAGATTTTCATACTGTAAAAAAGTATTAAGAAGTTCTGTAAAGGAGATAGTTTGGAATGGTTCAAAATCAATTATAGCATTTCTGCTAAATAGGTAAACAGTGCTAAGATTTGTTAATAAAACATATTCATTATTCTTAAGGTATTTTAAAATTTGGTCTTTATGCTCTGTATATATTAATTCTTCAATTCTTAATTGAGTTCCATTTTTAAATAATCTGAAAAAAGGCTTTAATTCTATTAATATCGGATTACCGACACTTTCTTTAAGCGCAAAATCTATAAAACCGTTGCCTATATTTACTTCGCTAAAACTTTTTATTTTCAGTATATCCTTAACTACTTCTCTAAACAATTCGGAAGCAGCCGTTTCAGGTTTTGTTTGATTTTTTAAGGAATCCAGAAAGTGTCTAATCGCATCATAACTATAATCTTGTGTAAAATCAAAAAAACCACTTACATCAATACTTTCAGTAAGACTTAATTTTTCTAACTCGGATATGATATTTTTTATTTCAGACATATAAAGCTATAAACAAATCGTTTTATTATAAATTAAAATAGGGAAATTTATTAAGTGTTTCCGATTTTCTTAATTAAAACTATTAAATTATTTTTAATTGTTCGATTTATTTCTTCCCTTTCTTTTGTTCTTGCAAAGTATTTCTCTCCCAAAATATTCCATCAGCATATCCTTGAATAGTTTTATCAATACCGGCAAGTTCTAAACGCTTCAAAGTATATGCACAGTAACTTTCGTCCATTTCAATTCCACAAAATTTTCTATTTAATTTTTTTGCAGTAACAGCCGTTGTACCGGATCCAAGAAACGGATCAAACACTAAATCATTTTTATTTGAACTGGCAAGAATAATTTTAGCAAGCAGTTTCTCCGGTTTCTGAGTAGGATGATCAGTGTTTTCCGGCATTGACCAAAATGGAATGGTTATATCTGTCCACAAATTGGACGGATAAGTAATCCTGAAATTTGATCCGTTTTCAAACTGCCAATCTTTGGGCTGACCTTCAATTGTTTTATAAGGCGCACGAACAATTCTTTTAATTTTTACGGCTTCGGTATTAAATGTAAACTTTTCTGAAAGAGTGCAATACCAGATATCCTCATAACTATTTTTCCAATTATTTTTTGCTCCTCTGCCTTTTTCCCGTTCCCATGTTATACGGTTTCTGATATGAAAATACTTTTTAAGAACATTGTAAGCCGGAATCGATGTTTTCCAATCACAACAAAAATAAACCGAAGCCGATGGTTTTAATATTTTAACAAGTTTAGATAACCACGATTCAATCCATCCCTCGTATTTGCTGTCTATCATTTCTTTAAAGTCTATTGAAGAAAACTTTTTATTAAGATTATACGGAGGATCAATTATCAAAAGGTCAACAAAATTATCAGGAAGAAAATCCAACACATTAAAAATATTTTGATTGATTATCCTATTACAAAGTTTTTTTTCATCAATTTTATTTTCAAGATACAATAATTCCGATTTATAATTTTTAACTTCTTCATCATTTAAAGTTAATGTGCGATTTAAGGGAGCTCTTTTTTTTGAAGGTAAAGACATCGTATAAAATTAATTTAACCCGATGTTTGAAAATTTATTTTTTAGCAAAACAATTTCTTCCAATATTATATCAAACTGTTCGGAAATTTTTTTAAACTCTTTTAAAGAGTCTTCCGTAATTTGATTTTCAAGCGCCATATCTTCTAAAATTCTCAAACTGCCGAGTACACTTTCAATTCCCAATGTTAATGATGAACCTTTAAGTTTATGGACGTAAAATCTGAGATGATCGGCATTGTTTTGGAAAATTGCTTCACGTATAAAATTTATATTCTTTGGAATTTCTTTTAAATAAATATCAATCATTTCTTTAAAAAATTCTATATCAGCTTCCGTTTGAATATCTTCAAGGAAAGAAATTTTCTTCTCATCAATAAATTTCAATTCAATTTCTTCCTGATTTGACTGCTGCATTAATTCCGATTTCCCTTTAATTATTTCATCGCCCCATTTTTCCAAAATGTTTTTTAATTCATCCAGATTAACCGGTTTACTCATATAATCATCCATCCCGGCTTTTAAATAATTTTCATGATCACCGGACATTGCATTTGCAGTCATAGCAATTACTTTCGGCATCGGTTGAAGCAATGGGTTGCCTTTAATTCTTTTGCAAGCCTCAAGTCCATCCATTTCAGGCATAAGTATATCCATAAAAACTAAATCATAATGAATTGCACTAACGGCATCCACAGCTTCTTTACCATTAGATACAATATCTGCACGGTAACCAAGCCGCTCAAGCATTTTTGTAGCAACCATCTGGTTTACATTATTATCTTCTGCTAATAAGATTTTTATTTTATCACCGTGGAAAGATTTTTCCATTGATGCCGGTCTAACAGGAGTTACAGTTGAAAAACGTGTTCGCACATCAATAAAATTTAACAGGGCTTGATGAAAATGCTTCCTTCTGATTGGTTTTGCAATTATCCTTATAAAAGGATTAGCTTCAGATTCTTCAACCCCAATTACTTTACCATGTGATTTAAGAATAATCAACCCTATATTTTTTTTAACAATTGTTGATTGGATTACATCAATTATCCATGGCAATTTATTATATAAACCCGAAGAATTTATTACAAACAAATCTGTATCGGGAGAAAAATTAAGTTTGTGTTGTAAACTTGTAATATCAGTAAGAAGATCCGAATTCATACGCCATCTTCTTGAAAGTTGGTTCAACATCAATCCGCTGGATTTGTTTTGATCAATTATTAGAATTTTTTTAGCAATTAATTGCGGTGATGCTTCAAAGGAATAAACTTTTTTATCTGAGGTAACAGATTCTGCTTTTATTGAAAAGTAGAACGTACTGCCGACATCTTCTTTGCTGCTAAATCCAATTTTACCGCCCATTAGTTCTACAATTTTTTTACTGATAACCAATCCTAAACCGGTGCCGCCAAAACTTCTTGTTGTAGAAGAATCAACCTGGCTAAAAGGTTTAAACAATTTTTCCATCTTGTCTAAAGGTATCCCCATCCCAGTATCGCGAACGGTAAAATTCAGGATATAATCTTTAAAGTCTATGAGCTCGGAAGTAACTGAAATTTCAACTTCTCCTTTATCAGTAAACTTAACTGCATTGCTTAACAGGTTAGTAAATACCTGTCTTAATCTGGTAACATCGCCAATGATGGCATAAGGAGCGTTTTCATCAATGTTATAAAACATTTCAATATCTTTTTCAGCAACTTTGGATGAAATTAAATCCATAGAATCTTCAATACATTCTCTTAGATCAAATGGCTGATATTCAAGTTCAAGTTTTTCCGATTCTATTTTTGAAAAGTCAAGTATGTCATTAATAATTACAAGAAGTTGTTCTCCGCTTAGTCTTATAGTATTTACATATTCTTTTTGAGACTCAGTCAACATTGATTCAAGCAGAAGTCCGGTCATTCCTATTACGCCATTCATTGGCGTTCGTATTTCATGACTCATAAGTGCAAGAAATTCACTTCTTGCTTTAGTGGCTTTTTGCGCTTCCTTTACGGCAATATCAAGTTCAAGATTTTTCTTAATTAGTTCATCACGGAACATATTTTTTTTCAGCACTTCACCTAAAGTACCGGCTAAAGCGCTTAGTATCGATTCTTCATCGCTGCTCCATAGTCTGTTTGAATGACATTCATCAAATCCAATAAATCCCCAATATGCCCCGTCTATTAATATTGGAACTAATATTATTGATTTAATATTACGATCTAAAAAAACACTCCTATGTTCAGGATTAAGATCATTAACAATAAACTTTAAAGATTCCCCGTTACTGAAAGATTCATAAAAATTTAATGGGGCAAACCTTGAATATGATAACTTCTGCATATTCTTATCATTAATTTGCGATAAAACACCATCAGCCACCCACTCAAACATTGGAGTAAAATATAATTCCCCTGTTTCATAATCTTCCATGTGTTTATAAATATAAACTCTATCCGTATCCGCAGATTCTCCCAAAATTCTTAATGCAGTGTTAAAGCCATCAACATAATTGATATCGGTAATAAGTGCAGTTGTTGCTTTAGCAATACCTTGTAAAAGTCTTGTTTTTTTCTGCAACAATTCTTCGCTTACTTTTCTTTCACCAATATCTCTAAAAATGCTTAATAAATATCTCTTCCCTTTTGTCTCCTCAATAATTGAGTTGGATATTTCTAAGAATATCCTTGTTCCATTCCATAGAACAGATGTACTCTCAAAAAATTCTTTAATATCTCCTTGAATAAAATTTTTTTTATAATTTTTTATAACTTCATCTCTGTAAGCTGAGCCATACAATTCAGCAATTGTTTTCCCAACAAGTTCATCCTGAGTTTTTGAAAATAAAAAAGCAAAAGCATCATTACATAAAACAATATTTCCATCCTGATCGGTCAATCTCATTCCGTCTTTAGAATTTTCCCATATTGCTTTAAAAATATTTTCAGAGCTCGCAAGTTTGTCCTGCGTTTCAAGCCGCGTCCGGATATCACGAATTGTACCCTGACCCATTTTTTTGCCATCAACAATTACAACTTTACCTGTAATTTCAACCGGAATAAGTGATCCATCTTTGTGCTTAAAATCAGCTTGAAATGTAATTACACTGCTTTGTTTAAATAGGATGGACATTGATCTGAAATACTCTGAAATTTTGTCTTCACTAATAACATTACGAAAAGATTTGCTCAAAAGTTCTTCCGGTGTGTAACCTAAAAGATTTTTTATTGATCTGCTTATAAAACTAATTTTTCCCGTTGGTGAAATGCGGAAAATAACATCCTGAGAGGAATCTATAAGTGACTCAAGTTGTTGAATTTGGGATGATCTGTCTGGTTTAATATTTATTGCCAATTAAATACAAAAATTATATTTATAAGATAATTTAATTTAAGCTATTTTTTTGTGTTAGAAAAAGAATTCCTTATAAAAGTCATGTCTTATTTCTTGTTTACCCAAAATCAAATATTTAAGTTTCATATGCTAATTTTTCATTATTTTATAGGAAATTTTATGAAGCGGACAATAGTTGCAATGCCGGGAGATGGCATTGGCAAAACAGTATTACCTGAAGCAATAAGAGTTTTAGAGGCAGCCGGATTTAATGCCGATTATGTTCACGGCGATATTGGCTGGGATTATTGGTGCAGCGAGGGGAATGCTCTTCCACAACGGACAATAGATCTGCTGGCAAAGCATAAAATCGGACTATTTGGAGCTATTACATCCAAACCCAAAGATGCTGCGGATAAAGAACTTGATCCTGAATTAAAAGGAAAAGGATTTGTATATTTTTCCCCTATCGTTGGACTAAGACAGAAATTTAATCTTGATATTTGTATAAGACCATGTCAATCATTTAAAGGTAATCCGTTAAATTTTATAATCAGAAATGGTAAAGGCGGATTTGATGAGCCGCTTGTTAACGCTGTGATATTCAGGCAAAACACTGAAGGACTTTATGGAGGTGTTGAATGGACAAATCCTCCAAAGCAAGTTCGTGATGCACTTGAAACTCATCCAAAAATGAAGTTTTTTAAAGATGTTCCAAGTGAAGATATGGCAATCTCAACCCGGATTGTTACAAGAAATGCCTCACGCCGAATTATCAGAGCAGCTTTTGAATATGCTAAAAAATACGGCTATACAAATCTCACACTCTGTGAAAAACCAAATGTACTTCGCGAAACTTCCGGAATGATGTTTAAAGAAGCTAAAGAAATTGCAAAAGAATATCCGCATATTGCTTTGTGGGATACTAATATTGATGCACAAATGATGTGGCTTACAAAGAATCCGGAAACCTACGGAGTTATTGTAGCTGAAAATATGTTCGGTGATATTATCAGCGATGGTTTTGCTGGGTTAGTTGGCGGACTTGGATTTGCCTGTAGCGCAAACATAGGCGAAGAAGTTGCAGTTTTTGAACCAACTCACGGAAGTGCACCAAAATACCAGGAGTTAAATCCATCAATTGTAAATCCTATCGCAATGATTTTAAGTGCCTGTATGATGCTTGATCATATTGATGAAAAAGAAAAAGCTGATAAAATCAGGAAAGCAATTGCAAAAGTTATTGAAGATGGGAAAGTAAAAACTTACGATATGATGAAACTGCGTGGCGGTCCCGAAGTTTTTAAACACGGAGCTTGCACCACACAGCAAATGACAGATGAAATTATTTCTCAGTTGTAAAAAGTCAAATGAATTATTTGCAAGGCTTTCTAAATTTATTGTAAATGCGAAATGATTTCTTTTAACAATTGACGTTTGACATTTGACAGGAGAAAAAGAAAATGAATGGAATAGAACTTGTCCTTGTTGCATTATTGATGTATGGAGTTGCATATAAATTTTATGGGGGATTTCTAACTAAAAAATTTGAGGTAAGCAACGCTAAAGAAACTCCTGCACATACAATGTCTGATGGAGTTGATTATTGCCCGGCAAAATCACCGGTTTTACTTGGACATCATTTTGCGTCTATTGCTGGCGCAGGTCCCATCGTTGGTCCCGTTATTGCAGCGGGTTTCGGCTGGATGCCGGTTTATCTGTGGGTTGTCTTTGGTGCAATATTTATCGGCGGAGTTCATGATTATGCAAGTATTATTGCATCAGTTCGTCATCAAAGTAAATCAATCGGATACATAATTCAATCTTACATTGGAATAAGTGGTAAAAAACTTTTTTTGATTTTTGCCTGGGCAACTTTAATTCTGGTTATTGCAGTTTTTACAATTATAGTTGCAGATACTTTCACTCATATTCCAAGCGCAGGAACTTCATCAATCCTTTTTATGCTGCTGTCGGTGCTGTTTGGAATAGCAATTTATCGTCTAAAAGTTCCTCTTTGGATTGCTACAATAATTGGAGTGATTTTACTTTTCTTATCAATCCCTGCCGGCAATTTGTTTCCTTTGCAACTTAGTGCTTTAACATGGCAGTTAATTTTATTCGGATACATTTTTATTGCTTCTACGGTTCCTGTTTGGATTTTACTTCAACCAAGAGATTATCTAAACTCATTTTTCCTGTATGCTTTGATGATTGGGGGTTTAGTTGGAGTATTTTTTGCGGCACCTACAATAAACATTCCTGCATTCAATTCTTTTTCTTTAAACAAAGTTGGATACCTCTTCCCCGCTCTGTTTGTTACCGTTGCGTGCGGGGCAATCAGTGGATTTCACTCAATTGTAGGAAGCGGAACGACTGCAAAACAACTTAATAAAGAAACAGACGGGCGTATTATTGGTTACGGCGGAATGTTAATTGAAGGAATGCTTGCTGTACTTTCGCTTATTGCAGTTGGTTCAATGGTTAATAAAGAGTTTATAGATATACTTACTACCAAAGGTCCTGTTCCCGCTTTTTCACTTGGAGTTGCAAGATTTATAAATGCTATTCCTGTTATAAATATTTCCATCCCGACTGCACAAACATTTACTGCACTAGCTGTTTCTGCCTTTGCACTTACTTCTCTTGATACAGCCACACGTTTAGCAAGGTTTATGTTTCAGGAATATTTTGAGAATACAGAAACTGAAAAAAAATCTGTGTTTGTTACAAACAGATATACATCAACGGCAATCACGGTTGTGTTTGGCGCTGCATTAACATTCAGCGGACAGACAATGTCAATCTGGCCTGTGTTTGGAAGCGCAAATCAATTACTTGCGGCAATTGCTTTGCTTGCATTAACAGTCTGGGTAGCAAATCTTAAAAAAAATTATTTATTCATCTTAATTCCAATGCTCTTTATGTTTGCAGTTACGCTTACCGCACTTGGAATGTTAATCTATACAAATTTTATCGAAACAAATTATGCGCTTTCTATAATTTCAATTCTGCTTTTTGCACTTGCAGTGCTGCTTGGTATAAAAGCTTATAGTGTGCTAACTAACGGAAAAGAACTAATCAACGAAACAGAAAATTAATATTATTGAAAACGGAGATATTTAAATGCGCGATAAAGTCCTGAAAATCTGGCCTGAAATTAACTGGATAGAAAACACAGAGCTAAAAGAAAAAGTTTTGGATTGCTGGGTTTACGCAATCGAAAATTCTGTTTTATCACCGGAAGATTTGGAAGTTATTCCTTTCTCTCTTTTAATAAAAGATTGCAAAATCCCATTTATGACTCACAAACGTACAGCAGTTCACCTTTCTGTTGATATTGCAAAACGCATGAAACAAAATTTTGGCGATGAAATAAAAATTGATATGGATTTACTTACTGCCGGCGCAATTTTAATTGATATAGGAAAATTAATTGAGTACGATAAAGTTGATGGTAAGCTTGTAACAAGTAAAGCCGGTCAATTACTTCGTCATCCGTTTAGCGGAGTATCAATTGCAGATAGATTTGGTTTGCCGTATGAAGTTCAGCACATTATTGCCTATCATGCAAAAGAAGGAGATTTAGCAAAACGAAGTGTTGAAGCAATAATAGTTCATCATGCAGATTTTGTTTCATTTGATCCGTTCAAAGTGTAATAAGAGAAAGGCTAGAAGCAAGAGGAAAGATGTTAAATCTTAGTCATAAAAAATTAGATATCTGAAAATTTAGTATAGATTTGATATTAAATATTTATAAGCTTACTAAAATCTTTCCTAAGGAAGAAACATTTTGACTTATTAGTCAACTTAGAAGAGCCTCAGTTTCTGTAACCTCAAATATTGCTGAGGGTTTATCTAGAACATCGTCATTAGAGAAAATTAGATTTCTTGAAATTGCAAGATCATCTTTGGTGGAGATTGATACTCAATTAGAAATAACTATTGCATTAGGTTATTGTAAAGAAACAGAACTTTTAGAAATTGATAAATTATCAAATAGTCTATTTGCAATGATTTCATCATTAATTAAAAAGATTAAAACAAAATAAACTTCTAGCCTCTCGCTTCCGACTTCTTGCGCGACGCTAAAGGAGAAATATATGGCACAAACATTAATAGAAAAAATAGCACAAAAATTTGCAGTTGGATTGGATGCAAAACACGAAGTGCATGCAGGAGATTATCTTTCAATCAAACCTGCATATGTGATGACGCACGATAATACCGGTGCCGTTATTCCAAAATTTAAATTAATTGGAGCAACAAAACTTTTTAATCCGCGCCAGGTTGTAAACACTCTCGATCACAACGTACAGGATAAAACTGAAAAAAATTTAGAGAAGTACAAAAAGATTGAAGCCTTCGCAAAATCTATGGGCGCAGATTTTTATCCTGCCGGTCGTGGAATCGGGCACCAAATAATGTGTGAGGAAGGTTATGCATGGCCGGGAACAATGGTAGTTGCATCGGATTCACATTCAAATATGTACGGCGGACTCGGATGTCTCGGAACTCCGATAGTCCGAACTGATGCTGCGGCAATTTGGGCAACAGGAAGAACCTGGTGGCAGGTTCCGCAAATAGCAAAAGTTGAGTTGAAAGGATGTTTGCGGCAAGGTGTTACAGGGAAAGATCTCATCATTGCTTTGTGCGGATACTTTAATCACGATGAAGTTTTAAATCACGCAATAGAATTTGTTGGTGAAGGTGTCCGATATTTAACTATTGATGAAAGATTATCAATAGCAAATATGACAACCGAATGGGGCGCACTTGCCGGAGTTTTTCCAGTTGATCTCGCAACGATTTTATGGTTAAAGAAACGAGAGAGATTTATTGAACATCGCGGACTTGAAGGAGTTTTTTCTGATGCCGATGGTAAGGGTGAACATCCAAGAATAAATCATAAAAGAATTGAAGAACTTGAACATAACATTCCTAAAGCTGATGATGATGCTTATTATGCAAAAGAGTTAACAATTGATCTTGTTACAATTGAACCTTTTGTATCAGGACCAAACACAGTTAAAACCTATGCATCAGTCTCATCGCTGCAAGAAAAAAATATTGCAATCAACAAAGCTTATCTTGTTTCATGCGTAAACAGTCGTGTTGATGATATTGCAGAAGCTGCCGCAGTTGTAAAGGGTAAAAAAGTTTCGGCAAGTGTTAAATTTTATATTGCCGCCGCATCAAGTGAAGTGCAGAAAGAAGCGGAGCGTTACGGCTACTGGCAATCTTTAGTTGAAGCCGGTGCTATTCCGCTGCCTCCCGGTTGCGGGCCTTGTATTGGACTTGGAACAGGTTTGCTCGAAGATGGCGAAGTCGGAATCTCTGCAACAAACAGAAACTTTAAAGGAAGAATGGGTTCTCCAAATGCACAAGCTTATCTTGCTTCACCTGCTGTTGTTGCTTCTTCCGCAATTTCCGGCAAGATTGATTATGAATGGAAGAATAAAGAGCATCGCGAATTAAAAGGTTCGATCAAAATAAATGAGAAAAAAGCAGGTGAAAAAGCAGCTGTAAATTTTATTGAAGGATTTAAACCTGTTGTTGAGGGTGAGTTAATTTTCTGTCATCAAGATAATATGAACACTGATGGAATTTATCCCGGCAAGTACACTTACAATGATGATTTTACTCCTCAGCAGCAAGCCGGAGTTGTGATGGAAAATTATGACCCCGAGTTTGTAAAGATTACAAAAGCTGGAGATATTCTTGTCGGCGGATTTAATTTTGGAACAGGCTCTTCACGTGAGCAAGCTGCAACAGCTTTAAAGTATAGAGGTATTCAATTAGTTGTTGCAGGAACTTTTAACGAAACTTATAAACGAAACGCATTAAATAACGGTTATTTATCAATTGAATGTCCGCAGCTTGTGAATGATTTAAAAGTAAAATTTGGTAAAGATAAATTAACTGTTAAATCAGGAATGAACATTAAATTAGATTTTCAGAATTCATTTTTAACATTTGATAACAAAACCTATTCTATTGATCCCGTTGGTGAAGCTGCGCAAGAGCTAATCGTAACCGGCGGATTGGAAGAGTGGGTAAAGAAAAACATTTAACTGTTTTATTGTTAGATTGCTTTATTGTTTCATTGCTAGATTGCTTAATTGTTCAATTGTTTAAAAAAGAGACGTCCCGATTACTCGAGACGTCAAACTTGCGATGCTATCGTAAACGCTGTTAAATCTGGTTCAAAAATAAGAATTGGATATTACTACACCAAATAAACTTGATACAATATCAGATTGGATGTATTTTAACATCAGAGAAAAAATCTAAAGTTAATTTTTATGCCGGTCTTCGATAAAACAGTAAATGATATTTTAAAAGAGAAAGTATTCCAACTCGAGGAATATTTTGAGGCAAATGTTGTCTTCTATTATGGCGAGATTCATCACGCGTATGAGAGATTTTTTAGAGACTTCATTGAAAATTGTAAACAACTTGATAATACTAAAAATAGACTCGTTGTATTTCTAAATACACCGGGTGGAAGTGTTGAAACAGTAGAAAAGATGGTAGATATAATTCGTTACCACTTTAAAGAAGTTTATTTTGTCGTCCCTGATTATGCAATGTCTGCCGGAACGATTTTTTGTATGTCTGGTAATAAAATTTTTATGGACTATTCATCTTCACTTGGACCGATTGACCCACAAGTGTTTAATGGCAAAGAATATGTACCTGCACTTGGATATTTAGACCAAGTTGAAAAACTTCTTGAAAAATCACGAAATAATACTCTTACACCGGCTGAATTTGTGATTCTTCAAAATCAAGATTTAGCTTTGTTGAGTAGATATGAGCAGGCAAAGAATTTAACAATTACTTTATTAAAGAAATGGCTAGTCGAATATAAGTTTGATAACTGGAAAAAACATCGTTCGGACACTTCAAAAATAGATCAGGAAGTAACTCTTGAAGAGAAAATGGAAAGAGCTGAACAAATAGCTGTTATGCTTGGCGATAATAAACTTTGGCATTCACACGGAAGAATGATAGGAATTAAAACTTTAAAAGATATAATTAAACTTGAGATTGATGATTATTCGAACGACGATAAGTTAAGGACATTAATACGCTCGTATAACGATTTATTAACTGAATATATTGCAAGAACGAATTATAAAATATTTTTACATAGTCGTAATTATTTTTAAAGGGTAGCTTTATGTCAATTACTAAAAGAATTAAAAAAGCAATTGAAAATGAGAAGGGGAAAATTCAAGAAAGTAGCACAGCTAATTTGAATGAATATTATGAAAAGGTTAAAAAACTTGGGATTGTAAAAAAACAAGAATACAATATCCCTCCGATTGATACGGTTGGCAGAAGATTGTACGAACAGTATGTTGTAAGAGATAAAGAAGAAACATATAAGTAAAAAAATTATGTCCTTAAAATTCACCTAAATTTTTGTCCCGGCTCCGTCGGGATTTTTATTTTAAAATTATCTTAAATTATTTAAATGCAGTTAACCGAAATCCCACAAATACAAGAAACAACTCTTTATCCAATTCTGGTGGAGCATTTAGGAAGTATTGGTATTAAAGCAATTGGGGAAACTAAATTTAAAAGTGGCAGCCGTCCTGATATTCTGTTCAGATATAAAAAGATCAACTTTGTAATTGAAGTTAAAATTGGGAATGAAAATGTTAGCGCAAGTGCAACTGCTCAAGCTTTTAAATACGCACAAAAATTAGATACCAATAATATCATTGTTTTAATTTTCCCTGAGTCAATAAAAAATCAGACTTCTTTTTTTGAAGATTTTTTTAAGGATACTATCCTTAATTCCAAAATAAAAGCTTTGATACTTTCAGAATTTTGGACTGAAAGTTTGGATACAACTTCAATTTCTTTATTTGCAAGATTAAAAGATAGATTAGACAAAAAAGAAGTCAGTATTGATTTTAACACAGTTGTAAACCTAATAAATGAATATGTAAGAAACCTTTCTCAGGTTGTGTTCAATGTTGTTGATATGAATCTTATCGATGAAGTGGTAAGCAAGTTGGATTTGTTTTCTTCAATTGGAGAAATTAAAGATTTAAAAACTGCTCAAACTCAGGTAATGAATCTTTCTTCTTTTCTTTTGTTCAATCAAATACTTTTCTATCACATTTTCACAAAGAAAAACAAAACAAAACCACTGCCTCCATTAGAAGAAGTTGGTGAACCGGCAGAAATACAAAAATATTTTGATGCAATTACTGAAATTGATTACAAAGCAATTTACAAAGTCAACATTCTAGGTCATATCCCTAATTATCCAGATATTCTTAAAACAGTTAATGATATTATCCTTGCAATAAAATCGCTTCGTGCGGAACACATAACACACGATTTAGCTGGAAGATTTTTTCACGACCTGATCCCATTTGAAGTAAGAAAGGTTCTTGCAGCTTTCTATACTCATCCAAATGCGGCAGATTTGTTGGCAGAACTTTGTATTAGCTCTTATGATGACACCGTTATTGATCCCGCTTGTGGTAGCGGCACTCTCTTAGTTGCATCATACAAACAGAAACAAAACCTCTATAAAAAACTACACGGCTTTAACAAACTAAGTGAAATGCACAAACAATTTATTGAGCAAGAAATTACTGGAATTGATTTGATGCCTTTTGCTGCTCATATTTCTACAATAAATTTAACAATGCAAAACATTGAGCAAACAACAAATGAAGTTAGAATTGCAACAAGAGACTCACTTGATTTGGCAAGCCCATTATCTAGTTCAACATTTAATGGCGAAATCGATATTCAAGCTTTAAGTGAAACTATTCAAGAAGACTTGTTTAAAGTTCAAGTATTTGAGCAAAGAAATATTAAAAAAGGTGCGCTATCTCCTGAAGGTAAAGGAGAAGGATTTAAGTTACATTTAAATGATGTTTGTATAATGAATCCGCCTTTCTCTGATAGAGAAAAAATGCCTAAGTATATGCAAGATAAACTGAAAGCAAATACAAGAATTAATATTCACAGCGGAAACCTTGTAAACCTTTGGGGATATTTCTTAGTACTTGGCAATATGTTGTTGAAAGAAAATGGAGTACTTGGCGCTGTAATACCAATAAATTTTGCAAGAGGTAAAGCAACCGAAAAAATTAGAGATTATATAATTTCTAACAATACCATAAAATATATAATTAAGCCTGTTGGCGATATGGCATTTAGTGAGGGAGCAAATTTTAAAGATATTTTACTTGTAACCGAGAAACGAAATTCCTTTGATTCAGATTTCACAAAAATAGTTTATATAAAACGGTCTATTAAGAATATCGGACATAATCAAATTGAGAAATTAGCTAATTTAATTCGGCAAGAATCGCTTTATTCTGATGAGGTAATTGATATTTACTCGATTACTAGAAAACAGTTGGAAGATAATACATCAAACTTGATGAATATTCTTTGGGCTGATTCTTACATTAACTACTCAATAATCAAAATGTTTTATAGTGATTTCATTTCAAAAAAAGTAATTCAATTCCCAAGTAATTTTGTTTTTGATTGCTATAATTCTGCTGGATTTAAAGGATTAATTGAAGCTACATTTATTACTAACCCACTTGAAGAAAAAAGTAGAGTTGAACGTGCATTTATGATTCTAACCCAAAAATCTGATAAAAAATTATTTTTTAAAATTAAAAATTCATCACTGACTTTTAATGTTCCTTTAAAAAATACTTTGAAAGGACTACGCACAATAACAGGGATAAAGAATTTTAATATTGGTAAAGAGCACGATTACTTCATAGCAAAATATTTTCCTGAATTGAAAGAGGTTTTAAGACACTCAAAAGTTGACTCTAATATTATTTATAATTGGGCAGAGGTAGAAAAACGCTCTAAAAATAAATTCGTAAATCTATTCTTAGCTCGCAGATTCAGGCTAAATTCAAAAAATACATCCTTCATAGCATTTTATTCAGATGAAAAAATGATTTCCGCAGATGTATTTAAAATAATTCCTAATGTTTCAAAAACAGAAGCAAAGATTCTCTGCTTGTACTTTAATAGCATTGTTAATATTATTCAAATACTCACAAATCGTGAAGCTACCACAGGTGAGTACAGTACAGTACGCGAAACTGATTTACTCGAATTCAAGATTATTGATTACAAAAATTTAACTAAGTCAGACAAAGAAATATTAGTAAAACTATTTGACCATTTAAAGAAAGTTAAATTTCCATCATTTATGGATCAAATCAAAGATCGCTTTGAAGGACGAGTAGAAATTGATCAAGCTATTATGAAGGCATTAGGATTTAACCGCAATCAAATAAATGAATATTTACCAAAACTTTATAATCTTGTATTAGAAGAGCTAACAGAAAAAACTAATTAATTAATTTTATATGTTTTCATATCACAAAATGTGATACCACTAAATTGAAGAACGCAAAATGTGGTGTACAAACAATGAAACAATAGAGCAATAAAACAATTAATCAATTCAACAATCAAACAATAGAATTATATGAACAAATCAATTTCAAGAACAATATCGGAATTTGCAGTTAATCTGCAATACAAAGACTTACCGAAAGAAGTAATTAAAGAAGTAAAAAGGTATCTCTACGATTCCATCGGCTGCGCATTTGGTGGCTACCACACAAAAGATGTGAAAATCTTGAGAGATATTTACAAAGAAATGGGCGGCAAGGAAGAATCAACAATAATCGGGTTTGGAGATAAAATTCCGGCTGTAAATTCTTCTCTCGTTAATTCACTTATGATTCGCGCATTGGACTTTAACGACATTTACTGGAAAGAAGACCCATCACATCCTTCTGATCTTATTCCCGCTGCACTTTCAACTGCGGAACTTGTTGGAGCTTCGATGGAAGAAGTTATTACTGCAATAGTTTTGGCTTATGAATTTGAGCAAAGACTTTGCGAATTTGCTATTCCGGGAGTACGTGAACGAAAATGGCATCACGCAACATTAACACAATTTGTTTCGCCAATTGTTGCCGGCAAAATTTTGGGATTAACAGTTGATCAAATGGTTAATGCAATAGGAATAAACGGAAGTCACAATCACACAATCGGCTGCCCGACTGCCGGAAAACTTACGATGATGAAAAACACTGTTGATCCAATGGCAACTCAAGCAGGAGTTTTTGCTGCACTTATGGCAAAGCGCGGTTACACCGGAACAGAGGCTGTGTTTGAAGGCAAAGAGGGTTTTATGGATTGTTTCGTTGGGTACAATGTTAAAGAGCAAAAAGTTGATCCTCAAAGTATGAAAGGAAGAGACGGAGTTTCCGAATGGAAATGGAATGTTGACAAACTTATCGGTGGACTTGGTGATTCATTTAAAATTATGGAATGCGGAATGAAAGCATTCCCAACCGAAGCATTAACACACACACATCTTTCAGCAACTTTAAATGTTGTAACAAAAAACAATATAAGCTATGATCAGATTGAAACCGTTACTCTAACTACACTTGCACAGGCTTATGATATTCTTTTTGATCCGCATAAATATCGTCCTGAATCGAGAGAAACTGCTGATCACTCACTTCCCTATTGTATTGCCGCTGCTTTGGTTGATCATAAAGTTACAACTCAATCTTTTTCAGATGAAAAGTTAAAAGATCCGAGAATCTGGGAAGTAATTGACAAAATTAAAGGTGAGCCTTCAATAGAATTTGAAAAGATGTTCCCGGCAAAACAACCAAGCAAAGTTGTTGTGAAAACAAAAGACGGCAGAGAATTTTCCGAATATCTTGAATATCCGAAGGGAGATCCAAGAGAACCAATGACAATGGAAGACCTTGATAATAAGTTTGAAGCTCTCTCTGAAAAACTTCTAACAGCAGGCAGAAGGAAAGAAATTAAAAACGCAATCTTTAATGCAGAATTAATGACTGC
>JBAQCL010000063.1:0-42721 GCA_049294175.1 Ignavibacteriaceae bacterium
GATGCACTTACATCAAGACCATAGAATTCCTGTACGTGCGATTGTATATCTCTTGTGGTCATTCCTTTTGCGTACATAGAGATAATCTTATCCTCAATCGGTCCAAGCGTTCTCTCATATTTCTTTACAACAACAGGATCAAATGAACCGTTACGATCTCTGGGTACTGTCAGTTCAATTTCTCCGTTGTCATTCTTCAGGGTTTTATGTGTCTTTCCATTACGACTGTTCCCTGTATTCTTTCCAGAGGGTGAGTATTTGTCATAACCGAGGTGTTCGGTAAGCTCAGCATCAAGCATTCCTTCTATGGAAGCTTTGATGATCTTCTTGATGGCCCCGTTTTCTCCCATCAAGTCTTGATATGTCTTTGCAGTTTTTAGATCGGCTTTAAGCTGCTCGATCATTTCCGGAGTTAGATCCATTGTGTAAATCTCCTTTCGTCCGCCGTGGCGGAATGGTTAAAAGTAATAAGTTTTTTATAAAATGTCCAAAGGACTCCTTCGGAGAAAACCCTTCCGTTAGCTAACGGAAGGATTTTCGCCAAGTTAAGTGCTGTTCCGCAGAGTTTATCCCGATGAATATCGGGGCTCCACAGCACTTAACTAATTTCTTACTTTAACCATTTACACAAAATTATTTACACTCCCGACTTTTTCAGTGACGACTATTTAC
This sequence comes from Ignavibacteriaceae bacterium, assembly GCA_049294175.1. Lineage (GTDB taxonomy): Bacteria > Bacteroidota > Ignavibacteria > Ignavibacteriales > Ignavibacteriaceae > IGN3. The sequence goes on from JBAQCL010000063.1 coordinate 673, forward strand.
ACTCCCTACAAATCTTTTTAGTTGGCCCTTTGTTGTCTCCAATGAAAATCTCTAATGACAAATCTGGGTTAAACTTTTTCCTTCTTAAGCTCTTCTTTATAATTAAACCCTTTAATTGGCTCACGTAAAGTTAAGACAGGGCAGGGTGCCTTTCTTACAACTTTTTCTGCTGTGCTGCCAAAAAGAATATGCTCTACTCCGCTATGACCATGTGTCGCTATAATTATCACATCAGTATTTTCTTCAACTGCCGTTTCAATAATTTCGACAAATGGTTTACCTGTTTTAATTATTGATTTTACTTTTACCTCAGGTGATATTTCATTTTTTGCAAGTTTGTCTAACTCTTCCCGCGCCCTTTCATCCCATTCAGTGTTTACCGAAGGAATTGCTATTTGACCCATACTAAAATCAGGCGGATATATAATTGGCTCTACAACATAAATTAAGGTAATCTCTGCACTGAATGTTTTTGCAAAACTAACAGCATATTTTAATGCGCTTTTTGAGTAATCCGAAAAATCTATCGGCACCATAACTTTTTTTATTGAAAGTTCCATCTTATATCCCTTTCTCATTTTGTAAATTAAATTGAAGATTAAAATAATCCTCATTTAATACTCGCAATCTTAAAGCTAAAATATTTGAAATACCAGTTAAAATTTTAATTCCTTTCTTAGGGTATTTCTCAATAAATTCATCAAGATCCGGTTTGAAGATAACCGATACTTTACATTCTGATTTAGCAATTGCAGATGCTGATCTTTTTTCACCTTCAACTAAAGCTAACTCACCAAAAAAATCACCTTTAGTATATGCCGCAAGTATATTTATTTTTCCTGCTGAATTTTCCCTTTGAACTTCAACTTCACCTTCACGGATAATGTACAAACCAATTCCGGGATCACCTCTGTAAAAGATAAATTCATTTGCAACAAAAGTTCTGTTATGTATTATCTTAATTAAAGAAGATAAATCTCTTCTATTTAATTCTTTAAATAAAGGAATTGAATGTAAAGATTTTCTTAAGTCATCTTCTTCCGAAGGTATGTTAAAAAAGTTAACCCAAAAATTACTGTGTACACTTTTTGTTTCAGACATAAAATCCTCTAATTAAATAATCCTGATTCAGCAACACGCCAAAGTTTTTGGCAAGGGAACCTGTTTTCATAAAAGGCTCTTCCAACAATTACAGAATCAATACCAAAAGGCATTAACTCTTGCAAATCAATAAGTTCGTCTTTATTACGCACACCACCTGAATGTGTGACTTTCATATTTGTATTTACAGCAATTTCTTTAGAAAACGTAATGTTTGGTCCTTGAACCAATCCGTTTTTTTGAACATCAGTAACAATGCATCTTTCAATTCCAATATCTGCTATCTCTTTTGCAAAAGTTAGATAATTAAGTCCTGTTTTTTTATGTCTTGCTCTCGTTATTAGTTCACCGTCAATAATATCCAATGCAAGTACAACTTTGGAAGGACCGAATTTTTCAAACAGTTTAATAAAATTATTTTTATTTTCTAAAGCCATTGTATTGATGGCGATTCTTGCAACACCTAAATCAAAAATTGATTCGGCGTGCTCAATTGATCGAATTCCCCCCGCAAACACAACCGGAATGATTACGGAATTGCAAATGTTTTTAACAATATCAAGATTTTTCCTTGAATGATCTAAAGCACCATCAAAATCTACTACATGCAATGCTTTAGCATTTTCAGCACGCCAGATCATTGCCATTTCAACAGGATCATCGCCATATTCATTACAGTCAAGTTCAGGAATCCCTTGAACAACTCTAACTGTTTTTCCGTCTTTTATGTCTATAGATGGTATTACGAGAAGATGTTTTTTTATGTTATTCATCTTTATAAAATTTTTAGAACTCTAAAAAGATAACTAATTGTTTATCAAAATTAAAAAAGAAAGTATTAAATGTTAAGTTAAACATCATTTTTTCGGCAACAGAAAAAGTTTTAATGATTAATAAGTTTATCTTCAAAATTTTAATTCATTGTTATATATTTGTTTTTAGGAATCAATAGTTGCTAAAAAATGAAATAATTTGTTTTTTTAGTTAAAATTGCCAAAAACGCAAGATTATCGCTTCATTATTAAATAATCGCAAAAATTTAAAAAATATTGACTTTTCATTCAATATTGTCCATATTTCCCTACAATGAACAAAGATTTTAGTTTAAAAACTACCCACAGTAATATACTTAGCATAACTGCTTATGGTTTAGAAAATATTTCAATTGCTCCTTGTTTGATTTTTGTGCACGGTTTTAAAGGTTTTAAAGACTGGGGATTTTATCCATTTGCAGGAAAGTACTTTTCTGAAAAAGGATTTTTTGTTCTTACATTTAATTTTTCACACAATGGTATAGGTTCTTCAGCATTAGAATTTAGTGAAATGGATAAATTTGCAAAAAACACTATTTCATTAGAAATCTCCGAGCTAAATGATTTGATCAATGCATATAACGATGGTTTTTTCGGAAATAAAAAATCAAATAAAATTGGGTTGATCGGGCATAGCAGAGGGGGAGCTGCTGTTATATTGTCTTCTTTAATTAACATAAATCCTTCTGCTTATGTTCTTTGGGCTTCGGTTGCAAAGCTTGATAGATATACGGAAAGGCAAAAAAATGAATGGAAAAAATCAGGTTATGTTGAAGTGTTTAATTCGAGGACTAATCAATTAATGCGAATGGACGTTGATTTGTTGAAGGATATTGAGAATAATATCAACGGTTCACTTAATATGCAAAATGCAGTAGAAAGTTTAGATAAGCCTCTTTTAATTATTCATGGTGAACAGGATTTAACTGTTCCGGTTTCTGAAGCAGAGCAAATTTACAGTTGGAGTAATCAAACGAAAACTGAAATATTTAAAATTCCGAATACCGGGCATACTTTTGACATAGTACATCCTTTTCAAGGTTCTAATCAGAAGTTTGATCAGATAATAGATAAAACAAATGATTTCCTGGCAAAGGCGTTAAATTAAAATTTTATATAAATTGAATTGAATAGTATTTGTAGTTAATGGAATTAAAAAATATAATTTTTTTACTCGTTTTTATAGCAGTTTTTGAATTTTTTACGTATAGTGTAACTAATCTTATCAAATACCTTAAAGTTGCTAAGAAAAAAGATTACAGATCTGATAATATTCCGACAAGAATTGGCAGAGTTCTAAAAATTGCTTTCGGTCAAACAAAACTTTTAAGAGAACCTGTTGCCGGCACTTTACACTTTTTAATTTTCTGGGGATTTGTTCTTTTTATTTTTGCTGTTGTTGAAACAATTATTCAGGGATTTTATACTCCATTTACTTTTTCGTTTCTTGGACCATTTTATTCAGCGATGACGCTAATTCAAGAAATATTTGCCGTACTTGTGATTTTCTCGATTCTTGTTTCATTATATCGCAGGTTTATCCAGAAAGTGCCAAGATTAAATGTTGATAAGCACGGAAAACTTGATGCTGCATTTATTTTAACACTTATTATGATTGTCTGCATTTCAATGTTAGGTCAAAACGCAGCATTGATAGCACAACATAACTTTATATTGCAAGATTATGAAATTCGACCTGTTTCAGCATTTTTAAGCAATGTATTTTTTAAGGGTCCTTCGGAAACTACTCTTTTATTATATGAGACTTTTTGGTGGATTCATATTATGGTGATCTTTGCATTCTTGAATTATTTACCGTACTCAAAACATTTGCATGTTTTAAGTTCTATACCTAATGTTTTTTTTGCGAATTTAGATCCGATTAGAAATACACTCAAACCAATTGATCTTGATGATGAAAATGCAGAATCTTTTGGTGTTGCAGATATTGAACAGCTATCATGGAAACAAATATTGGACGGATATTCCTGTACGGAATGTGGAAGGTGTGAATCTGTTTGTCCGGCACATACTGTTGGAAAATCATTATCACCCAGAAAAGTAATTGTAGATATAAGAAAGCGTACTATCGATAAAGCTCCTTTGATTGTAGATGGGAAAAAGGAAGATGAAATTTTTGAGAAAACCTTAGTACACGATTATATAACTGATCTGGAACTTTGGGAATGTACAACTTGTATGGCTTGCGTTCAAGAATGTCCCGTTATGATCGAACATGTTGATTCTATTGTTGATATGCGTAGAGATTTAGTTTTAACTGAATCACAGTTTCCATCAAACTTAAACAATGTTTTTAAGAGTTTAGAGACTAACTATACACCCTGGTCTTTTAATGCCTCTGATAGGGCAGCATGGGCAGAAGGAATGAATATTAAAACAATGGCTGAAGATTCCAATGCAGAGATACTTTTTTGGGTTGGGTGTGCAGGCTCGTTTGATGACAGGTATAAAAAAGTTTCAAAAGCTTTTTCAACTATTATGCAAAAAGCCGGGATTGATTTTAGAATTTTAGGTACAGAAGAAAAATGTAATGGCGATACGGCAAGAAGATTAGGCAATGAATATCTTGCACAAATGTTGATGAAAGAAAACATTGAAGTTCTAAATAATTATGGAGTCAAAAAAATTGTAACTGCTTGTCCTCATTGTTTTCATTCATTAAAGAATGAGTACCCGCAATTTGGCGGCAACTTTGAAGTTAAACATCATACTCAGTTTATTGATGAGTTAATTTCAGCCGGAAAAATTAAATTAAAAGATAATCCTGAAAAGCAGAAAGTAACTTATCACGATTCTTGTTATTTAGGCAGATATAATGAAGTTTATGATTCACCCAGAAAATCATTAAACAGTGTTTCTGGTTTAGATATTGTAGAGATGAGTAGAAATAAAAGCCGCGGGTTTTGTTGTGGCGCTGGTGGAGGAAGAATGTTTCTTGAAGATGAAGAAGGCGGTAGAATCAATGAAGAAAGAACCCGTGAAGCCCTTGACACTAAATCTGATACTATTGCATCGGCTTGTCCTTTTTGTATGACTATGATTACAGATGGAGTTAAGCATTTTGATAAAAGTGAAGAAGTAGCGGTAAAAGATATTGCAGAAATAATTCTGGATAACATTAATTAACTAATTCATTAATTACAGGAGGTTCGAATGGAAAAATATAATCAGCTCGTTCAGTTTGTTCAAAGTTTGGAACCAGACTTCCAAAAATTCTATGTAAAAGAACAAGCCGCTGCAGGTACACGAGTGCGTAAAGGCTTGAGTGATCTTAGAAAATTATGCCAGGAAATCAGAAATGATGTTCAGGATGTTAAAGCTCAAAGAAAAACTCAGAAGCCGTAAGCTGTTCATTTAAGCAAATTGTGGTAAGGCTGAGTTAGAAATAGCTCAGCCTTATTTTATATAATATGAAAGTCATAATTTTAATAATATCAATTCTGTATTATTTCGTTTTTAGTTTTCCGGTAACATTAACTGTTAAGGAAAATAAAAAATTTGTACAAAATGAAGATAAAGATAGTTCTATAACTGTTTCCATTACAGTTGTTGGCGATTTGATGTGTCATTCTCCACAGTTTGAATATGCAAGAGTTAATAAAGATAGCTTTGATTTTACTCCGCCTTTCAGTGAAGTAAAAAAAATATTATCTGCTTCAGATTTTACTTTAGGAAATTTAGAAACAGTAACTGCCGGAAAAGCTAATGGAGGCTATACAGGATATCCCAGGTTTAATACGCCTGATAGCTATATCTCGGCACTGGCAAATACAGGGTTTGATTTATTAGTAACAGCAAACAATCACTCTCTTGATAGAAGTGAAAATGGAGTGATAAAAACAATAGATCAGATAAAAAAAAATAATATTTCGTATGTCGGAACATATTTGAGTGGAAAGGACAGAGACTCAATTCGCATTTTTGATATCAAAGGACTTAAAGTTGCAGTATTGGCATATTCTTATGGCACAAACGGAAATCCAATTCCTAAAGGTAAATCATATTTAATTAATCTTATAGATTTTGACCTTATTGGTAAAGATATTTCAAATGCTAAAATAAATGGAGCAGAATTAGTTTTAGTTCAGTATCACTTTGGGGAAGAATACAAACGAGAGCCTGTTAAATTTCAAATTGATGTAGTTAATAAAACCATTGCTCTTGGTGCTGATGTTATTATTGGTGGTCATCCTCATGTTTTACAGCCTGTACAATTTTTTAAAACTGAAAATGCAAAGTTAGATACAGGTTTTGTTGCTTACTCAATGGGAAATTTTTTTTCCAATCAGCGAAAAAGATATACTGACGCCGGGATGATTTTGACACTTAAGGTTCACAAAAATTTTATTAATAGTAAAATTAAAATTAAAGAAGCTAATTTTATTCCCACCTGGGTATTTAAAGGGAATATTAACGATAAAAAAGGATATTTAATTTTACTTTCAACCACTGTTTTAGACAGTGCTAATTTTTTATCCGGTTCTGATCTAAATAAAATGACTCAGGCATTTTCGGACACAAGAGAAATTGTGCGGGAGTACTCAACTGATGAGAAATTAAAAGAATTTAAAAAGAGTAATGTTTATTAGTCACATCGTTTTATTTACTTAATCAAATCAACTATCGTTATATTCAATGAATAATTACAAAAATCTTTTGAGACAAAATTGAAAAATAGATCATCATTAACATTAATATTTCTTACTGTATTTATCGATTTGTTAGGTTTTGGCATTTTGATTCCTATACTTCCATCATTTGCAGTTAAAAAACTTGGAGTTGATGAGGCTGCTATCGGAATAGCAATAACAATTTATTCGTTTGTTCAATTTTTATTTAATCCGATACTTGGCAAATTTTCAGACAAGTACGGAAGAAGACCTGTGATTATAGCTTGCTTATTCTTAAATGCGATTGGTTATGTTGTATTTGCATTCACACATTCATACATAATGCTTCTTACATCACGAGTAATTGCCGGTGTTGGCGGTAGCAGTATTGGCGTTGCACAGGCTTATATAGCGGATGTTACAACAAAAGAAAACCGCTCTAAAGGAATGGGATTAATCGGTGCAGCATTTGGATTAGGTTTTGTGTTTGGTCCTCTTATTGGCGGACTACTATCAGGTTTTGGATATTCTGTTACTGGATTTGTAGCTGCAGGTTTTTCATTTACAGCTTTTATCCTTACAATTTTTTATTTACCGGAATCATTGAAATTGGGTGAACTAAATTTAAATTCCCAGGAAACAAGAAGTAGAAAATTGATTGATTTTGCTGCAATGAAAAAAGTTTTGAAGAAACGCGAGCTTGCTGTATTAGTATTTTTGTTTTTTATCTTAACATTTTCCTTTGCAAATATATATGGAACTTTTGCTTTACTTGGACTTAAAGTTTATGGATTTACAGATATGCAAAACGGATATATGTTCGGTATAGTTGGCTTGTCGTCAGCAATTGTACAAGGAGATTTAATTGGCAGAATTAACAAAATGATGTCAAAAAAAAATATTTTAATTATTGCTTCATTATTGATAATGAGTATGCTTGCAATGATTCCTTATGCGGGAAGCTTTTTAGGTTTAGCTATAGTATCTATTGTCCTTTCTTATGGAATAGGAACATTTCAACCAACAATATTAAGTCTTATTTCAGAAATAGCTTCTGAAGCAGAACAAGGCATCACATTGGGTCTAAATCAATCATTATCATCTTTTGCAAGGGTTCTTGGTCCACTTTGGGGAGGATTTGCATTTGAATTTTTTGGTTATCCATTCCCATTTTTAACTGGAGCTGCATTTACAGTTGTAATAGTGTTAATTACAATTTTTTATTTACCTAAAAAAATAAATCTACAATAAAAAGAAATTCCTAAATGTTTGAAGTTGGAAATATTGCAATAAAAAAAGCTATACTACTTGCACCGATGGAAGATGTTACTGATATATCTTTCAGGTTGATTTGTAGAGAGTTGGGAGCGGATGTAGTTTACACTGAATTTGTCAATTCCGAGGGGTTGATTAGATCAAATGAAAGAACACATAATAAATTAAAAATTATCGATCAGGAAAGGCCTGTTGGAATTCAGATATACGGCAGCAACATTGAATCAATGGTTGGCGCTGCAAAAATTGCTGAAATTGAAAATCCTGAACTTATAGATATTAATGCCGGATGCTGGGTTAAAAATGTTGTTGGAAATGGTGCTGGCTCGGCACTTTTAAAAGATATTCCATTTTTACAGCAACTTGCTAAAGAAGTTGTTAATTCTGTATCTCTGCCTGTAACTGTAAAAACAAGATTGGGCTGGGATAATAATTCAGTCCAAATTGTTGAAGTAGCAAAGCGACTTGAAGATGTTGGAGTAAAAGCTTTAACAGTTCACTGTAGAACGCGTTCTATGGGGCACAAAGGCGATGCTGATTGGAGCTGGATTAGAAAAGTTAAAGAAGTTGTTTCCATTTCTGTTGTACTTAATGGAAACGTGTTGGAAGCTGATGATGTTGTACGAGCATTTAATGAAACTAATGCTGACGGAGTAATGATTGCTCGGGGCGCAATTGGTAATCCATGGATTTTTCTTGAAGCAAAAGAATTGTTGGAGAAAGGCTATATTTCTACAAAAGTTGATGATGAAATGAAAATTAAAACTTGTTTAAGACATCTTGAACTTGCAATAGAAGTTAAAGGAGAAAGAAGAGCGGTTCTTGAACACAGAAAATTCTATTCCGGTTATTTGAAAGGGATGCACCACGCTTCAAAGATCAGAGCAGAATTAATGACGCTTAATGATTTTCAATCAGTTAAAGAAAGTTTGTTAAAATATCTTGATGAAATTAAGAAAACAGAATTTATGTGATAAGCATAGATTGATTTAACCAAAACAAAAATTTGAATCCCGATTATTCACATAAGATTGCCAGAATCATATCAACTATTTTTGTTCCTCCATCCTTTACTCTGCTGATATTTATTTTTTTTGCATTCTATTTAGAAAACGATTTTACCAAAACATTAGAAACAATTTTAATTTCGGTTGTTTTTGGATTTATCATGCCGATTGCTCTTTATTTTATTTTAAAGAAAAAAGGCAAAATTATAGATGTAGATGCCTCTATAAAGGAGGAAAGAACTTTTCCGTATTTCATTGCGATAATATTTTATCTAATTGGATTATTGTTAATGGTTTGTTTTCAATTAAATATCATTACAATAGCTTTTTGGTTTTGTTATTTATCCAACACACTTATTACTATTGCTATTAATCATTACTGGAAAATAAGTGCTCACTCAATGGGTGCTGCGGGACCATTTGCTGCATTATTATTTTCAGTCGGAATGTGGGCATTGCTATTTTCGCCTATTGTTATAGCTGTTGGATGGTCAAGGATTAAACTGAATTGTCATACTTTTTTACAAGTTACAGCAGGAATTCTTTTAGCGTTAGTTTCAACTTATTTACAAATGTATTTAATAATTCTTAATTTTAGATAAAGAAAATCAATTCAATATTTATTTGAGCTATGATAAAATCTGAAATACGAAACGGAACCGGAATAATTACTCTGGCAAGACCTGAAAAAAGGAATGCTCTTCATCCTGAGATGGTTAAGAAAATAAAATTAGTCCTTTCTGATTTTGAAAAAGATGAAAACATTAACTCTGTTATAATTACAGGTGCAGGTACAACTTTTTGTGCTGGCGCAGATTTAGAATATCTAAACGAACTATCCGATAATTCTTCAATCGGAAATTATAACGATTCAAAATCTTTAGCTGAATTATTTTTAATGATCTATGAATTTGAGAAACCTACCATTGCTGCAGTTAATGGCGCTGCAATAGCAGGTGGCTGTGGTTTAGCTTCAGTTTGTGATTTTATTATTGCACACCCTGAAAATAGTAAGCTTGGTTATTCTGAAGTTAAGATCGGATTTATTCCGGCTATTGTTTCAATATTTTTAATAAAAAGAATTGGCGAAGGATTATCTAAACAATTTTTGCTTGAAGGTGATTTAATCACAGGAAAACGAGCTTATGAAATTGGATTAGTAAACTATCTGTCAGAAAATGTTCTTGATTTTGCTTTAGATATTTCCGGGAGATTAAACAAAAACTCCAGCGAAAGTATGAGAATGACAAAGCGAATGTTAAACAGCATTTCTAATTTATCTGTAAAAGATGCTGTGGATTATACTATAAATCTTAACACTATTAGTAGATCAACAAATGATTTTAAAAAAGGACTTGAAAAATTTTTAACAAAGGGTAAATAAATGGACTTAACATCTCATATCAGGAATGTAAAAGATTTTCCAAAACCGGGAATAATGTTTAGAGACATTACAACGCTATTAAAAAATCCCGAAGCATTTAATTATACGTCCGAACAACTTTTTAATTTTACAAAAAATTTAAAAATCACAAAAGTTGTTGGTATTGAATCCAGAGGATTTATTTTTGGAGCTTTGCTTGCGAGCAAATTAAATTGTGGTTTTATTCCCGTAAGAAAGCCGGGAAAACTTCCTGCAGAAAAAGAATCGATTTCGTATTCTCTGGAGTATGGAGAAGATAAACTTGAAATTCATAAAGATGCAATTAAACCAGGCGATAAAGTTCTTATTCATGATGACTTACTTGCAACAGGTGGAACAATGAATGCGGTTTGTAAACTGATTGAAAAGCTCGGTGGGGAAGTAGTTCAGCTTTCTTTTATAATTGAATTAACTTTTTTAAATGGACGTGATAGACTAAAGTCCTACCATGTTTGTTCAATTGTAAAATATGATAGTGAAGAATAGATTATTAATAGTATTAAAATTATTAAATGCTCAGGATGTTTTTTTTACTTTCCAGTTTTGCGGAGCAATTATAACAACAAATTCTCCTTTAATAACTTTTTGATCGAAAGTTTCAATAATATCTTTAGGAAATCCACGCCAGGTTTCCTCGAATTTTTTCGTTAATTCTCTGCATACAACTATAAAACGTTCCGGCAAGTATTCATTTAATTCTTCAATAAGTTTTTCAATTCTATACATAGATTCGTAAATCACAATTGTTCGTTGCTCATCCACTAATTCTTTGAGCTTCGTTTGCCTGCCTTTTTTTTGCGGAATGAAACCTTCAAATACAAATTTGTCTGTCGGTAAACCGCTGATGCTTAAGGCTGCAATTAATGCAGTAGCTCCGGGCACAGAGATAATTTCAATGTCATTATCAATACATGCAGAAACTAACCTTACTCCGGGATCAGAAATTCCCGGCGTCCCTGCATCAGAAATTAAAGCCGCGGATTGATTTGATAAAATTTTATTTAGAACAAAATCAATTTTATGAGATTCATTAACAGCATTTAATGAAATTAATTCTTTTTTAATTTCAAAATGATTGAGCAAATTACCCGAAGTACGTGTATCTTCACACAATACAAAATCTACTTCCTTAAGAATTTCTATTGCACGAATAGTAATATCTTTAAGATTTCCAATCGGTGTGCTTACAATGTATAGTTTCATAACGCAAAGATAGTTTAAAACAGTAACGGCTCCAATATAGGAGCCGTACCGTGCAAGTAGTTAATTTATAAATTAGTTATTAGACACCATTAAACTTAAAACATTTTTAATAATATTCAAGCCCTTATCAATTTCACTTTCGGTTACGTTTAAAGCAGGTCTAAAGCGAATAGATTTTTCACCGCAGCCAAGGATTAAAAGTTTATTCTTCATTGCTGCATTTTTGAATTGGTCTCTTATCTCTGAATTTTTAAAATCAAAAGAGCACATTAATCCTAATCCTCTAACATTATTGATTAATAAAGGAAATTCGTTTTGCAATTGCATTAATTTTGATTTTAAATAATTACCAACCTTATTTGAATTTTCAACAAGTTTTTCATTCTCAATAACCTCAAGAATAAATTTAGATCTAACCATATCCGTTAAATCTGCACCCCATGTAGAATTAATTCTGCTTGATACTTTAAAACAGTGATCTTTTATATCGTCAATTCTATCAGAAACCATAATACCGCAAACCTGAGCCTTTTTACCAAAAGAAACTATGTCAGGTTTTACATAATGCTCGTGCGCCCAAAATTTTCCGGTTAATCCAAATCCTGTTTGAACTTCATCAAACATTAAAAGAATTTCATTCTTATCAGCAATCTCTCTTAGTTTTTCAAAAAATTCTTTACGGAAGAAATTATCGCCGCCTTCACCCTGGATAGGTTCAATTATAATTACTGCAATGTCATCAGGATTATTTTTTATTGCAGCGTATATTTCTTCAATTGCTTGATTCTCAGTTTTAATAATTTCCTCAAGATGATTTTCAATCGGAAAAGTAACTTTTGGATTTGTAATTCTTGGCCAATCGAACTTTGGAAAATATTTAACTTTCATCGGGTCAGTATTGGTTAAAGACATCGTGTAGCCGCTTCTTCCATGAAAAGCCTGTTTAAAGTGAATTACTTTGTGTCCTTTTTCTTCGCTATATCCTTTTAAGAAATTTTTTCTAACCTTCCAATCGAAAGCAACCTTCAATCCATTTTCCACAGCTAAAGCGCCACCTGCAACAAAGAAAAGATATTTCATATAATCGGGTTTAGCAATGCGGGCAAAGGTATCTACAAAGTCAGCCATGTAAGTTGTATATATATCTGAGTTGGAAGGTTTATTTACAGCAACATTGGCAAGGACTTCTTTTACTTCCTCTGAATGAAGAAAAGGGTGATTCATTCCTAAGGGCGAAGAGGCAAAGAATGTGAAGAAATCAAGATATTCATCGCCGGTTTTTTCATCAACTAATGTAACACCTTTACTGTTTTCAAGGTCAAGTACAATATCAAAACCATCAGCAAGCATATGTTTTGAGATAATTTCGTGTACTTGTTCAGGTTTTACATTAGGATTTATTTTTAATGACATATTTTTGTCTTCCATTAATATTGAACTCATTTCCACTCCTGTGTTAGAAAAATTAAAGAATAAATGATTTTGAGATTAGGTAGAGAAGTGGAAAACTAGAAAACATTTTCGAAGCTAGATATAAAATAACTTCGATACGGGGAAGAATTGAGTATGTGGTTTAAATTGTTTTTCATAATTAATTTTTTCTTAATTATAATATAAATCTTTAACAATAATTATTCCAGATTATTTATAAGTTTTAATAGTTTCATAATCTATAAATTTCTATTAAAGCTAAATATTTGCATAAAAAAAAAGTATCTGCCTTAATATTTAATAAAATTAATTATAACTTGATTTAGAATAAAAAATATGTTACACTTACTGTAACAATTACAAAGATTTATGTCAGCGTCAACAAAATTATCAACTTCGGTAAAAGCTTTATGTTACCTTGCTCAAAGTGATAAGCCCAAAAACAGTGCAGAAATTGCAAAACAAATCGGTGCTAACGCTTCTAAATTAAGAATGCTTTTGTCCAAACTTGGTAAATCGGGAATAGTAAAAAGTGATAGCGGGATGCGTGGTGGATTTTCAATGAATAAAAATCCGGAAGACATTCATCTACAAGAAATTTATTGTGCAATCGAAGATAGGAAAGCATTTTATCTAAACGTTAATAGCATAAAATCTAAAGGCAAAACTTCTTCGGAAAGAATAAATACTTTTTTTCTAGATTTGTTTTCAGATATTCAAATCGATATTGAAAATAAAATGTCAAAAATAACTTTATCATCAATTATGAACAATATTAAATAATAACTGTTAAAGGAGATTAACTATGGAATTCTTAAAAAATTTAGGTATCAAAGAAAAAAACTTTGGATCGTCAACCGGTACAAAATGGAATGAAACTACCAGTCAAGGTGAATTAAAAATTTATTCTCCTGCAACAGGGGAATTTATAGCTTCTGTTTACCAGGCATCTGAAGTTGATTATGAGAGTGTAATGAAAACTTCGGAAGAAGCTTTTAAATACTGGAGAACAGTTCCTGCTCCAAAACGCGGTGAGATTGTTAGACAAATCGGACTTAAGCTGCGTCAATATAAACAAGATCTTGGCACATTAGTTTCATTTGAAATGGGCAAATCTCTACAGGAAGGTTTGGGCGAAGTTCAAGAGATGATTGATATTTGTGATTTCTCCGTTGGTCAATCAAGACAACTTTATGGATTTACAATGCAATCAGAAAGACCAAATCACAGGATGTATGATCAATATCATCCGCTTGGAATTGTTTGTACAATTTCCGCATTTAATTTTCCTGTTGCTGTCTGGTCATGGAATGCAATGTTGGCTGCTGTTTGCGGTGATGTAAATGTATGGAAACCATCATCAAAAGTTCCCTTATCTGCAATTGCTTGTCAAAATATTGTTAAAGAAGTTCTTGTTGAAAATAATCTTCCGGAAGGAATATTTTCTTTAGTTATTGGAAGAGGCGCAACAATAGGTGAAAAAATTCTTAACGATAAAAGACTTCCGCTTATTTCTGTAACTGGTTCTACAAGTGTTGGAAGACATGCTGCAGAAGTTGTCGCAAAAAGATTTGGAAAAGCAATTTTAGAACTTGGTGGAAATAATGCAATTATTATGACTCCGGCATCCGATCTTAAATTAGCCTTGCCGGCTGTTGTATTTGGTGCAGTAGGCACTGCAGGGCAAAGATGTACAACAACAAGAAGACTAATTGTTCATGATTCAATTTATGATAAAGTTAAAAGTGCATTAGTAAAAGCTTATAAAGGTTTGAAAATCGGCGACCCATTGGATGCAAATAATCATGTCGGTCCTTTGATTGATAAAAGTGCTGTAAGTGATTTTACAAATGCACTAAAACAAGCTGTTGAAGAAGGCGGTAAAATAATTTATGGTGGAGAAGTTTTAAGTGGAGAAAAATATAAATCCGGCTTATATGTTGTTCCAGCTATTGTTGAAGCAGAAAATAATTATAAGATTGTTCAGGAAGAAACTTTTGTTCCTATCCTTTATTTGATTAAATATTCCGGTGAAGTTGATGAAGCCATATCATTACAGAATGGAGTTGTGCAGGGATTATCATCTGCCATCTTTACAAATAATATGCGCGAAGCAGAAGCATTTTTATCAGCAAAAGGCTCCGATTGCGGAATAGCTAATGTAAATATAGGGACTTCAGGAGCTGAAATTGGCGGTGCGTTCGGTGGAGAAAAAGAAACTGGAGGCGGCAGAGAGTCGGGTTCAGATGCGTGGAAAACATATATGAGAAGACAAACTAATACGATCAATTATGGAACAACTATGCCCCTTGCTCAAGGGATTAAGTTTGATATTTAAATACTTATAACAATAAGTAAAAAAAGGGAGGTGAAATGTAAAATTTTACCTCCCTTTAATTTTTACTTTAGGTTTTCTTAATGAAAAAATTACCTGCATTTTTTTCCACTTTAAAAACACCGCTATTTATCAATATTCTTTAACATAATTCAAAATTTTCTGCTATAAAAGTTCTGTTTAATTAGCAAAGCTTATCCAATTGTATTTGGTTCGATAATTGATAATTCAGTATCGTAAATTAAAACAGAACAAAATGAACATAGATATATCACAAATAACATCTTGCGGCTCCGATTGGGAAACTAATCATTATACTTTTCTAAAAACTCTAAAGAGTTGGCAGTCAGAGTTAAGGAAGAGCCGACTTTTCCCGGTACTGGAAGACTCCAAACAATTGCATAATAAGTTCAATGATATATTGAATGAAAATATTGAATCTAAAGGATGGCTTGATAGGGAAGTACGGGGTGCTTTTATAAATGATCAATTAATCGTTTTAGAAAAAGCACATCAAATAAGTTTTCAATTAGAAAGATTAATTGATTTTGTAAAATGGGCTTTAAATGTTAATAATGATTTATTAGAAGAAGCAGAAATTATAAAACAATTTGTTTATGACGGTATAGATATTTTACCTTTAAGTGATACCGATAAATACAGAGGTAAAGGCTACATTGTTATTCCGGATAATAAAAAAAGAGTTTATAAAATTTATTTATATGAGCTATCTATTAGCTGGACTGTGGATGAACCTGTGGAATATTTAGATATGGATTTACTGCGCTCAATACCATTTGATTTTGTTGAAAATACTGTTGAAGAATTAATCAATCAGTTTATAAAAAATAATCAATTGCTATATGATCCTATGGTTTATATTTGCAAAACCGAATTAGATTTTCCTTTTAACGAAACAGTTCTGCCTGTTGTTGAAGAAAAACTACTTGAAGCAATTAATGGTTTATCGCCCTTTATCTAAATCAAATTTAACCAATAGTTAACAAAATATAATCGGAAACAATTTTTGCAGTTTCATCAAGCAAAAAATCTTTCTGATCAGATTTTACTTCCGGTACTTCCTTATCAAGTAGATCTAACCCAAGTAATTTTCGTCTCTCATTTTCTCTTTCAAACTTTCTTTGCTCTTCTTCATCCTTTTCTTTTTTTCTAATACCTTCATTAAGCGATATGGAAGTTTTTTTCTTATTCTCTTTATAGATTTTTATATCTTCAAGCAAATAATCGAAATCCTGGTTTGTGTTAATACGATCTAAATGTTTTTTGTTTAGTATCGGAACAATTTTAGACAGATCACTGAATTTATGATAATTAGTTGCTTTAATTTCATCCCAAGTCAAAGCACTTGGTTCAGAGCTTTCTCCAAATTCAGACGGATCCATAAAAGTTGGGTATTGGATATCAGGAATTACTCCAAGGTGTTGTGTACTTCCCCCATTAATTCTATAGAACTTAGCGATAGTTAATTTAATCTGTCCCAGGTCCTTGTTTTTTATTGAAGTCAAACGGTTAAGATCAATCAAATTCTGAACTGTGCCTTTCCCGTAAGTTTGTTCTCCTATTATTAAACCTCTACCGTAATCTTGAATTGCACCGGCAAAAATTTCTGACGCTGATGCACTAAATCTATCCACAAGCACGGCTAAAGGTCCATCGTAAATTATTTTGGGATCAGGATCATCAGCAACCTCAATACTACCATCAGAATTTTTAACCTGAACAACCGGACCGTCTTTAATAAATAAACCTGTTAATTCAATAGCTTCCTGTAATGAACCACCGCCATCCTCACGAAGATCAATAATAACTCCATCAACATTTTTATTTTTTAATGAATCTAAAATCAGTCTAACATCTTTAGTGGTACTTTTATAGTTACCATCGCCATTTCTCTGTCCTTCAAAATCGTTATAGAATTTAGGAATGTCGATGACACCAATTTTGAACGGTTTACCTTCATCTAAAATTTCAAGTACATTACTTTTTGCAGCCTGATCCTCCAACTTTATTTTATCTCTAACTAGAGATATTTCTTTTGGTTTAGAATTTAACTCGCTACCTGAAGGAATGATTTGAAGCCGTACTAAAGTTCCTTTTGGACCTCTTATTAGTTTTACAACGTCATTAATTCTCCATCCAATAACATCTTCAAATTCACCGTCTTCGTTTTGAGCAACGCCGACTATTTTATCATCAGCATTTAATAGTTCGCTTTTTGCTGCAGGACCGCCGGGAATAACTTCTACTATTTTTGTATAATCATCTTCAGTTTGTAATCTTGCCCCAATTCCTTCAAGTGAAAGGCTCATATCAATCTTAAAGTTGTCAGAGGTTTCAGATGAAAAATAATTTGTATGAGGATCAAGCGCTTGAGTAAAAGAATTCATAGCTAACTGAAAAACATCTTCAGAATTGTATTGATTAAGAAATTGTGCAAAGTTTTTATATCTCTTCTTTAATGTCTTTTGAATGAATGACCAATCCTTACCATTTAGTTTATAAGTAAGGGCATCATTTTTAAGTCTTTTTCTCCAAATCTCATTTAATTCATTTTCATCTTTCGCCCATTCAGCTTTATCGCGATCAAATTGAAAATTTTCATCCAGTGAGTAATCGAATTCCTTGTCTAGTAATGAATCAATAAAATCAACTCTCTTATTAAGTCTTGCTAAATAAACGTTAAATACATCATAGAAAAATTGAACTTCGCCTTTTAATAAAAAATCATCAATATTAAACTCATTCTTTTTAAAAGATTCAATATCTGAATTAAGAAAATAATTTTTTCCATTATCCAAAGATTCAAGGTATCTTCCATAAATTACTTTAGAAAGTGAATCATCTAAATTGAAACTTTTGTAATGATATCTTGTAAGGATTGAGGTAATCAATTGTTCTTCTGTGGGATGATATTCCTGGGGCTCTAATAATTTTAAAGTGTCCGGTAAAGAAACTTTTATATCAGTTTGAGCAAATGTACTTGTTAAGCTGAAAAAGCTCAAAACGAGATAAACACTGAATAGAAAGGAATATTTAATTGAATTTCCAAAATTATGAAGCATTATGTGCTTTCTAAGTTAATTCTTAATTGATTTATTAAATCTAAAACTTGTTTGTTTAAATACAGCTAAATTTAACATAATTCAAGATAATAAGACGCATTGTAATAGTAATGTGTTCCGTAACAATATTTTATTTTATTGATACAAATCGGATAAAATATTCATAAATTCAATTAGTAAAAAAAATAATTTTGAGTTAGACAATGGGAAAAACCAGAGAAATTTTGAGAAGGAAATCTCAGTACTCCGATCCGCTAAGTGCCTCTGTTGAAGATATTTTTGCTGAAATTGAAAATGAAATTGATAATAAAGATGTTATTCAATATGTAGAAAAGGACGGGAAAAAGATTCTTGTATTCAATGACCCTCTTTACTCAAGAGAATCAAGAAGTACAGTTAATTACTCAATACTAAGAGGGAAATGGGAATTTGAGCTTCTTGAAGATATTGAAGATAACGAGCCCGATAAATGTGCAGTGCAATTTAATCCGCTTAGTGATTCTGCAAAGTTAATTCTTGCATTTAAATCAGTAAAAGACAGAGTTGAGTTTATGAATTCAATTTATGCTGATGAAGAAATAAAACAGGTGGGTGGCGGAATGAGTTTAGAAAAACTTGCCAACTCCAAAGTGCTTAAAACTACCGGCGGATTAATAGGGTTAGGTGTTGCCGGATATGGATTATATAAAATGTTCAGTAAGAAAAAAGAAGATTAAAAATTCCTATTTTAATTTTATTGCTTTCTCAAAAACAGTGTCAGCATGAGTTGAAACATCTACATCTCTAATTATATCGGATATTTTTCCATTTTTATCAATTATAAAAGTTATTCTTGAATCCAATCCTAAATTATTAAGCACGCCATATTTCTTACTAACCTCTTTTGATTCATCTGAAAGCAGAGGAAAGTTGAGACTGTGATCATCAATAAATTTTTTTATAGATTCTTTTGAATCAACACTAATACCAAAAACTGTAATATTATTTTCTTCAAACTTATTCCAGCTATCTCTTATTCCACAAGCTTCAGTTGTACAGCCTGGCGTATTTGCTTTTGGATAAAAATAAACAACTACAGGTTTTTTACCATTATAATCAGACAGTGTATATTTGCTGCCATAAGCATCTTCAAGAGTAAAATCCGGTGCGGAATTTCCTAAGTCTAAATTATTTGCGTTACCGCCACAAGATTGTAATAAATAGAAGTTAAATAGTAATAATATTACAGTTGCTTTTAATACGTTATGCATATTTATTCCTCCCTTAAAACGGTGCGATTAAAAATAAAATCAACATTCTTTAACATTTGTTTATTATTAAAAATATCATCCAAATCTTTTTCCGTTAAATATTTTTTTACATCATCCGATTTTAGTAATTCATCTTTTAGATTTAACTTTTCATCTCCCCAAACATTCATTGCTGATGTTTGTACAATTTTATAAGCTTCCTCGCGTGATATCCCTTTGTTAACAAGCTTTAACAAAACAGCCTGAGAAAAAACCAATCCCCTTGTAAGATTTAAATTTCTAATCATATTATCAGGATAGATTATTAATTTTGATACAAGCTTAACCATCAAATCAAGCATATAATCCAATGCAATACAACTATCGGGAACAATGATTCTTTCGACAGAGGAGTGAGAAATATCTCTTTCATGCCAGAGAGCAATATCTTCAAGCGCAGCCATAGAATTTGACCTAAGTACACGGGCTAATCCCGTAATTCTTTCACTGATTATTGGGTTACGTTTATGAGGCATAGCAGATGAACCTTTTTGTCCTTTTGAAAAAAATTCTTCTGCTTCTAAAACTTCTGTACGCTGCAAGTGTCTTATTTCAATGGATATTTTTTCTAATGTTGCACCAATAATAGCAAGAGTGGTTAAAAATTCTGCATGTCTGTCTCTTTGTATAATTTGTGTTGAAACCGGGGCTGGTTTTAATCCCATATTTTCACAAACATATTCTTCCACAGCAGGTGATAGATGTTCAAATGTACCAACTGCACCTGAAATTTGACCCACACTTATTGTTTCGATTGCTCTTTTTAACCTATTAATGTTACGTTTGGTTTCTTCAAACCAGAGTGCAAACTTTAATCCCATTGAAGTTGGTTCAGCATGTATTCCATGCGATCTGCCAACACAGATAGTATTTTTATGTTCAACTGCTCTTTGCCTAAGTGTTTCCTTTAAATCAAATAATCTTTTTAGTAGAAGTTCTCCGGCATATTTCATTTGAAATGAAAGTGTTGTATCAAGAATATCTGATGAAGTCATTCCATAGTGTATATGGCGCGATTCAGCTCCAACATATTCTGCAACATTTGTAAGGAAAGCGATTACATCATGCTTTGTTGTTTCTTCAATCTCTAAAATTCTCTGTACATCAAAATCAGCTTTGTTCTTTATAACATCAACATCTGCCTTGGGTATTTCACCCATATTTGCACGGGCTTCGCATGCAAGAATTTCAATTTTAAGCCATGTATCAAATTTGAATTTATCTTCCCAAATTTTGCCCATTTCGGGTAATGTATATCTACTGATCATTTGTTTTCTTCAATTTCATTTTACTTGTTAATTCTGAATTATCTCTTATTACTTTTACCGATATTTCCTGACCGGTTCTGAATTCCTGAAAAACACCAAATAATGTTTGATCGTTATTAATTTTATAACCTTCAACTTCAGTAATTATATCTCCTGGTTTTAGCCCTGCATTATCTGCAGGTGAATTAGGGATAATTTTGGTTATAATAACACCTTTATCACTTTTTAGATGATAATAATTAGCGATACCGGCATCTATTGTTTGAATACTCATGCCAATTTGAAAATCACGATCAATTTTTCCTTTTTGTTTTAGTTCGGTTACAATTTGTTTTATTTTATTAACCGGAATTGCAAAGCCAAGCCCGATATTTCCCTGAACACCTCCGGCTGTATAAATAAGCGTATTCATTCCAATCACTTCACCCATAGAATTTACCAACGCACCGCCGCTGTTTCCGCCATTTATTGCAGCATCCGTTTGAATCATATTTAAATAGTATCTATCATTGATTGGCTCTAAATTCATTCCGGTTGCACTTATAACACCCACAGTAACAGTTGGTTTATCATTAAGTTCAAACAATCCAAATGGATTACCAAGTGCAATTACCCATTCACCAATTATTACACCATCTGAGTTTCCAAGTTCAACATAAGGTAAATTATCCGCATCAACTTTTAGCAAACAGATATCTGAAATAGGATCCGAGCCGATAATTTTTGCTTGATGATGAGAACCATCTGTCATGGTTACGGTAATTTCACTAGCGTTTCCTGCAACGTGATCATTTGTAACAATATAGCCATCCGGTGAGATTATATAACCTGAACCTAATCCCTGTACTTTTTGATTATAACTACCACGGTTCCCGAAGAATTGTCTAAAAAATGGGTCGTCAAAATAAGAACTGAATGGGTCATTGTATTTACGAATTTCCGTTACGTTAATTCCCACAATTGACGGGCTGACCTTTTCCACAGTTTGAGTAATTATATTTTTTCTAGAATTAGTTATATCATCCTGTAACTGTTGTGCCGTCTTAAATGAAGTTAAGGAATGACTTTTTGAATTACTGAAAAATGGATATTCTATTTTTGAATTTAAATAGAACAATGATGCAGCGAACACAGCGCTAACTGCAAAAATGGTTATTATAAAAGTTTTACGCGAAATCATTTTTTAACATCTCTTTTTTTTGAAATTATTTCTTTTAATGGTTCAATATGTTTAATAAAAATAATAAGTAACCCACCGGCAGATAGAAGCATTAATTCACCTGTACTATCAGGATCAGGATAAACATAATTTAATGCTAAATTCTGCGTGAGAAAAATTGTTAATAATGAAACAACAGTTGCAAATATATTAGCTATTAAAATATCTTTTTTTATGATGTAAACTAAAATCCATAAAATAATCCAGACAGCTAAAAGATATGGGAAAAATAAAATTGTTCCACCCGCTGCGGTTGCTAATCCTCGTCCTCCTTTAAAGTTTAACCAGGGATTAAAACAATGACTAAATATCGCAAAAAGAAGCGCTAACGAAGGATAAATAAAAACATCATTAAAAAGCACTCTGGTTATCAGTACAGCTAACAACCCTTTTAAGAAATCAATTAAAAAAACAATTAACCCAATTTTTTTGGATTTGGTAACCTCGTAAGAGTTCATAGCCCCTATGTTGCCGGAACCGGTATTTGAAATATCAATTCCTTTTGCTCTCATTAAAATTATATATGCAGTGGGAATTGAACCAAGCGAATAGCCTATTATCAAACTTAAAATATATTCCATCAAATCTTTAATGTTAGATAAAGAAAAATAAGAAAAATATTTTTAAAGAAAAGAAAATTAGATAGGTAAAATTATTGATTTATTGAACCGATATTTAATAAGCAGTCATTTTACGGTTATTGCTAATAAAATTTCCTGATTTATCCTTCAGATTATCGATATAGACTTTATAAGATGAGCTTGATGATTGTTTTTCTGTAAATAATATAATTACGCTATCACCCGGCGCTAATCCAACCTTATAAATTTTTATGGGAGTTGAATCATCTTTATAAATATGGTAGTTATTAATATCGAATATACCATCTCGCGACATCGGTTCATTGAAAGTTACAAGAACTTTTGACGTGTCGCCCTGTTGTTGAGCGTATGAGATATTTGCCCATACTAATAGAAAAGCAAATAAAAAGATAATCTGGAATATTTTCATAAAATTTTTTGATTTTTTACTATGATAATAGTATCTCCATACTTATGCCAAAGAAGTCATTAAGAAGTTAAGAAAATAGAGCTATTTGATTTTTTTTCTTTCTCAGTTAAGGAAAATTTTGATTTTGTCACAAAAAGAAACAGATGGGTTTTTGAATTAAAATTGAACTTGTGGAGTAAAATTACATAATAAAAAAGCCTCTTTATAGAGGCTTTTAGTGAGGCGCCGGTCGGATTCGAACCGACGAATAAAGGTTTTGCAGACCTTCCCCTTAGACCGCTTGGGTACAGCGCCATAAGTTTAAACAATAAAATCCACTTTCGTGGATTTATTTATTGAAAATCAACTTGAGCGGGAAACGGGACTCGAACCCGCGACATCAACCTTGGCAAGGTTGCGCTCTACCAACTGAGCTATTCCCGCATGCAAAATACTAAGAACACTTTTCATTATAACGACGCCAAATATAATATCATCACATTATTTATGCAATAATAATATTTTAGCAATTAATGGCTTTTCTACAAAGTTCAGATTCATTTTCTTGAGCCGTGAATGAACCCTCTATATGGTAAAGAATGCTGCACTGTAATAAATGCTTTTTCATCAATTGATTCTATTAATGATATTATTTTTTTTTGATTTTTTCTAGGGGCAATTACAACTAAAATCGATACTTCTCCTGAAACCCCGTGTGCTGGCAGAACTGTAACACCATATTTTTGGTTACGCAGTGCTTCTGCAATCTTAGCACTCGCAACTCTTGAGATTATATTTAATTGTGCGTAACCTAATCCAATTTTCTGTTCGATAGTAATTCCTAATATATTACCTAAACCAAATCCAATGGCATAACCAAAATAATTTTGAATGTGATCTAAATGCTGGAAAATATACCTGATAGCAAATATCCATATTAAAACTTCAACCATTCCAGCAAATCCTGCGTAATATTTTCTACCTTGAACTACCAAGATTGTCCTGACAGTTCCTATGGAAACATCACAAATTCTCATAAGCATAATTACAAAAGCACCAAGAAAAGATTCCATTATGATTTACCTTTATTTATCCGGTTTCTTTTAAAATAGTTCAATAAAATATTTTATCTTTGAATTATAAATTAAAAAATAAATAAAAAAATGTTCAGAGTACAAAGAGAAGAATTAGTTGACGAGCTAACAAAGAAGGGGATAAGTGACTTAGCTGTTATTAAGGCTATAGGATCTGTACCCAGAGAAAAGTTTATTGATAAAACAATGCAACACATGGCTTATAAGGATGTTGCTTTGCCAATTGGGTACAATCAGACGATCTCACAACCTTATACGGTTGCATTTATGACTCAGTTATTGAATATTAAAAAACCTGGAATGAAAATTCTTGAAATCGGTACGGGTTCCGGGTATCAGGCTGCTGTACTTTATGAAATGCAAGCCGAGGTTTTTAGTATTGAAAGAAGTGTAGATTTGTTTAATAAAACAGCAAAATTATTTGATAAACTTGGAATTCGTGTCCATGCTAAATATGGAGATGGAACAATTGGATGGAGTGAGTTTGCTCCATTTGATGGAATTATTGTAACGGCAGGATCACCAGTAATACCTAAAAAATTAAAGGAGCAACTATCTATAGGTGGAAGGATGGTAATTCCGGTGGGAGATAAAATATCACAAAAATTGTATCTGATTCGTAAAAATTCTGAAGATAATTTTGAAGTTGAGACAATTCCTGAGTTTACTTTTGTTCCACTAATAGGCAGAGAAGGTTGGAAAAAGTAATTGTCATAGTAGGTCCAACTTGTTCTGGCAAAACAAAATTAAGTCTGTTATTAGCTAAGTTGCTGAACGTTGAGATAATATCTGCCGATAGCAGACAGATATATAAGAAAATGAACATTGGTACAGCAAAACCTTCTTTTGAAGATTTAAGTAATGTTAAACACTATTTTATTGATGAACTTGAACCTAATGAGGATTTTAATGCAAGTAAGTTTGAGCAAAAGGCAGATGAGATAATAAAAAAAATTCTACTCGGGAATAAAATACCAATTGTTGTTGGAGGTTCAGGACTTTATATAAAAGCTTTAATTGATGGTATTAGTGAATCAATAGAATCAAGTAGTGTTCTAAGACGAGAGCTTTTAGATATTAGAAATAAGTATGGAAATGAATATCTTTATAATGAATTAAAGAAAATTGATCCTGAAAGTTCAAAGAAAATGCTTCCACAAAATTGGAAAAGAGTTTTACGTGCATTGGAGGTATTTAAATTAACTGGAAAACCGATTTGGCAACATTATAGCCAGCAGAAAAACAAAGAGGTATTTCAATTTCATCAGATTGGGCTACTATGGGATAGAAATGTACTATATAAAAACATAGAAAATAGAGTTGATGAAATGTTTAGCAATGGACTTATAACTGAAGTAAATAAAATACTTTCTGAGAGCCACTCAAAGAATATAAATTCTTTAAATACAGTAGGTTACAAAGAAGTTATAGATTATTTTGACGGAAATATTTCTTTACATCGTGCTATCGAATTAGTTAAAAGAAATACCAGGCGCTATGCAAAAAGACAAATGACCTGGTTTAATGCGGATAAAAGAATTAAATGGTATCCAATAAATGGGAGCAGAGATTTGGAATTACTTGCAAATAATATTGTGAAGGAAATAAATGAAAGAAAAAATTAAAATAGCTTCAGGGCAGGGGTTCTGGGGTGATTTAATTGATGCCCCATATCATCAGGTAACTAAAGGAGATATTGATTATCTCATAATGGATTATCTTGCGGAAGTGACTATGTCAATACTTCAAAAACAAAAAAATAAAAATCCTGAGCTTGGGTATGCAAAAGATATTCCTGATCTGATGAAAAGAATTCTTCCAATCATTTCTGATAAAAAAATTAAGGTAATTACGAATGGTGGAGGAGTTAATCCAATAGCATGTGCTGAAGCAATTATTAAAGTTGCTAAAGAATTAAATATAAAAGACTTAAAGATTGGTGTTGTTCTTGGAGATGATATTAAAGATAAGATTGATGGTTTTATTGCTGTCGGTGAAACACTGAATAATATGGAAACGAATGAGTCTATAATAATTGTAAAAGATAAAATTTTAAGTGCTAATGTGTATTTCGGAGCCTTTCCGATAGTTGAGGCATTGCAAAATGGAGCAGATATTGTAATTACGGGCAGAACTACTGATACAGGTCTTACTCTTGCTCCAATGATTTATGAATTTAGTTGGTCAAAAAATGATTATAATCTTTTAGCAGCAGGAACAGTCGCAGGGCATATTCTTGAATGTGGTGCACAATCCTCGGGTGGGAATTTTTTAGGCGATTGGCAATCAATTCCAAACCTTGCTGAAATTGGATTTCCAATTGCAGAAGCTTATCCAAATGGTGAAGTGATCATTACAAAGCATCCCAGAACAGGTGGAAGAATTTCTTTTGAAACTGTAGCAGAACAATTAGTTTACGAAATTGGTGATCCCAAGTCATATATTACTCCTGATTGCGTCGCAGACTTTACATCTATTAAATTAGAAGATTTAGGTAATGATAGAGTTAAAGTTTTTAATGTAAAAGGATTTCCTGAAACTGAATTTTTTAAAGTTTCTTGTTCATACTCGGATGGTTATTCTGCAAGTGGATCTTTGACATACTCATGGCCCCAAGCATTAACCAAAGCAAAAGCTGCCGATGCAATTTTAAGAAAACGATTAATAAATCTTGATCTTCAGTTTGATGAAATTAAAACAGAATTTATTGGATACAATTCTACTCATGGTACACTTGCCAAAGAAATTGATGAAGATAATATAAATGAGATTATGTTACGCATTGCAGTTCGGTCTCATGATTATTTTTCTGTTGAAAGATTCGGGAAGGAGATTGCTCCCCTGATTTTAACTGGTCCGCCAAGTGTAACAGGATTTGCAGGTGGAAGACCTAGACCAACTGAAGTTGTAGCTTATTGGCCCGCATTAATTAAGAAAATATTTGTTCATCCAATTGTAAAGATTATGGAGTTATAATATGACACAGAAAAATAAGCAGAAAAAAATTGATAATTCCAAAAGAAAAATAAAATTACTGGATATTGTTCACGGTCGAAGCGGGGATAAAGGTGATGCAGCTAATATAGGAATTATCGCTTTTGATGAGGCAGGCTATCAGCTTATTTATAAATACGTTACAGCAGATAAGGTAAAAAAACATTTTGAAGGAATTTGTTTTGGAAAAGTTGAAAGATTTGAATTGCCTAACTTAAGAGCATTAAATTTTTTACTACACAATACTTTAGGAGGCGGAGGAACAGTGTCCCTAAAGCATGATGCTCAAGGTAAAACCTTGGCAGCAGCTTTATTAAGAATGGAAATAGAAATCTAAATATATTACGGAGTACGAAATGTTTGACGAAGAAATAAAGACTTTAAATAACTACAAAATTAGAGTGAATAATTTACGGAGTTATCTTTGACGTAGAAAAGAAGGAACTACGTATAAAAGAATTAAATTCAAAAACTGAAGCCCCTGATTTTTGGAATGATCAGATGGGCGCCCAAAAGATTTTGCAGGAAGTTAAAACTTTAAAAACCTGGGTGGATCTATGGAATACAGTTAATCAAAAATTTGTAAGTGTAGAAGAATTTATTCAGTTAGCTCAGATGGAAGATGATGAGTCCCTAAGCGATGAAATTGCCAACGAACTGAGTGAATTACAAAAAATTGTAGAAGATGCTGAATTTAAAAGTATGCTCAGTGGAAAAGATGATAACCGTAATTGTATTCTTACAATTCATTCCGGTGCTGGTGGTACTGAAGCACAAGATTGGGCTGATATGATTTTACGAATGTATTTACGATATGGCGAGCAAAATGGATTTAAAATAACAATGCTGGATGTGCTTGATGGAGATGGAGCAGGAATTAAATCTGCTACTGTTGAAGTTGAAGGTGAATTTGCTTATGGGTATTTGAAAGCTGAAAATGGTGTTCATCGTCTTGTAAGGATATCTCCATTTGACTCAAACAAAAGGCGGCATACATCATTTGCCTCTGTATTTGTTATCCCGGAGGTTGATGATACAATTGAGATTGATATCAATCCTGCAGACTTACGTATTGATACTTATCGTTCTGGTGGTAAAGGCGGGCAGAACGTCAACAAAGTGGAAACTGCAGTGCGTATTACGCATATTCCTACAGGTGTTGTTGCTGCTTGTCAAACTGAGCGGTCTCAACTTCAGAATAGAACAAATGCAATGAAATTATTGAAATCGAGGTTATATAAATTGGAACTTGATAAACAATTAGCAGAGCAGGATGAAATTGAAAAAAGTAAAATGAAAATTGAATGGGGAAGTCAAATCAGGTCTTATGTTTTTCATCCTTACAATATGGTTAAAGATCATAGAACAAATGAAGAAACCTCCGATGTTCAAAGTGTAATGGATGGTGACTTAAATAAATTTATAAAAGCTTATTTGTTGAAGTTTAATCAGAATTGAGTGTTTACTTTGTTTTTAACTCATAAAATTTTGACAAATTAGCCAATCGCATTGGATAATCTGTTTGGATGCCGTTTATTCCGCTTTTGATTAAACATTCCATCTCTTTTTTGTTGTTTATTGTACAACCGACTATGAAATCAATTTTACTAAAATTCGATTTATTATTTAGAATTTTCTTTCGTCTTACATCATACTGAATAACACGCCGGAATGTAACCCAGTTTGCTATCGTAATTTGTCTCGGGCGCAAAATTATGGCTACATTATTTTGATTTTTTGATGCAACATTTATTGTACTATGTATTCTTGGCAAAAAAATAAATCCAGCAGGTATCTCAACATCAAGACTATAGTTGAGGTTAGGATATTTTTGTTTCGCTACTTCCAAAACTTCTTTTGAAAATGTTTCGATAATAAATTTTGTTGAAGGATTTAATTCTTTAATTAAAATATTAAGTTGATCAAGAATTATTAAAATTAATTCTTTCTCGTCCTTTGGAACTTTGATATCAAGAAACACATACTTTATTTTATTTTTATCTTTTAACCATTCGATAAACTCTTTAAACGTTGGTATATGTGCAATGATTGAATAAGATTCATCTTTCTTGATATAATTAAAATATTTTCTAACTTCTGTTAAAGTTAGATCACTTATTTTATTTCTAAATCCGCTAAATGGAGCAGGAAAATCAGGTTTGTAAGCAACTTCGGGTTCAAATCCTTTTTCACGAATTAATGCAACAAGTTCATCAGGATTCCAATCATGCCAAAGAATTACTTCTTTATCCTTTGTTACGCAAAGATCGGTCTCAAGAGAATTTACACCTTCATTCAAAGCTCTTTCAAATGATTGGATTGTATTTTCAGGTTCATTTACAGGAGAGCCCCGATGTCCGCATACAAGAAAAAAATTATTTCGATCAACTTTCGATTGACGGATTGGACAAAATCTGAAAAGTTCTTCAAACCAGGTTTTGTATTTAATTAATCTTCTCTTTAAAGTTGTCATAAATAATTATTATCCTGATTTTATATATTGAAAATATTTCATTTAATTATAAGATAAAGTATTAAATCCAAAAGATAAATGTTGATATGAAGAAGACAACAAAAAAACAATCAAAAAAATCCACTTCTCAAAAAGATTTCTTTCAAAAAGTTTATATAATGACGAAAAAAATTCCATACGGAAAAGTTTCAACTTATGGCGATATCGCTGAAGCTTGTGGAATTCGCTCTGCTGCAAGGACAGTCGGATGGGCTTTAAATGGATGTGCACCGGATATTCCTGCTCACAGGGTTGTAAATAGATTCGGTGCATTAACAGGAAAAATCCATTTTGGTGACTCTAATCTTATGGAAGAACTTTTGCAAAATGAAGGAATTGAATTTGATAAAAATGGATGTGTAAAATTGGATAAGTATCTATGGAAACCGGGGAAAAATAAACGCAAATAAATTTAAGAAATAATTCTTTTTGTAAATCCTTTTTTATTAAATTGATTCTAAAAAACTTTTACTTACTTTCTCATATTGAGTTAAAAAAAAATTAAATAATAATAGTTATTTCATTTAATCTGCCGAATATTTGTTTTAAGATATTTATGTATAAAAATAAAATTAAAATAAATACTTTAAGAATCGTTTTAACTTACTTTATTGTTGCTACACTCTGGATTTTATTCTCAGATGAATTTTTAAGCAATATTTCACTCGATCCCCTAACAATTACAAAGCTACAAACTTATAAAGGATTATTTTTTATAACTGTAACAGCTTTTGTATTATACATAACTATAAGGAATCTTTTAGTAAAACTTGATACGGAAAAAATTGAACAATTGAATATTAAAAATGCTTTACAACAGAGCGAAGAGAGATATCGTTTATTAATAGAAACGTCTCCATATGCAATCGGTATTCATCAGGATGAGAAACTCGTATTTATTAATGATGCCGGAGTTAAACTATTAGGGGCAAAAGAAAAATCGGAAATTATTGGGTTACCAATTTCAAAAATTATTCATCCACATAATGTTGAATCTTCATCCGCAAGGATAAAAAAAATGCTGGCAGGAGAAAAAGACCTGTATCCGGTTGAAGATAAATATGTTAAACTAGATGGCAATAGCGTTGATGTTCAGGTTACAGCTGTGGCATTAAACTACAACGGACGCCTCGCTGTTCAGGTAATAGTTTTGGATATAACTGAACAAATAAAAACCAAACAAGAAATATTAAATAGAAACAAAGAACTAACAAAGCTTTTTGAAATTAGTTTAACTTTACTCGAATCATTGGATAAAAAAACTATTCTTAAAAATTTTGTTAATGATATAACAACTTTAATGAGGTTAGACTCTGGTGCAATTTATCTAATAAAAGAAAATGATTTGAAACTTGACGTGACATTTCCTGAATTGCCGATAAATTTTCCAGATGAATTTCGTCTGGCTAAACTAATACATCATCCTCATATACTTGAAGCTATTTCTTCAAATTCTCTTATTGTTATAAATGATGTCAGCAAATCTGATTTTTCTGAGGAAGAAAAACTGATAATCAGAAAAAGAAATTTAGGATCGATGGTTTATTTACCTTTATATGTAGAAAAAAAAGTTATTGGAGTTTTAATCCTTAGTACAATTGGACGAACGTATGATTATAAAGAACATGAATTGAATATTTGTCATACACTTTCAAATCTTGTTTCAATTGCTCTTGAGAACTCCTTTTTATTTGAAAGACTAAATAATAATTTAACTGAATTACAGAACTTATTGGTTGAAAAAAATAATGCAACTAAAGCTTTAAAAGAAAGTGAGGAACGCTGGCAGTTTGCTCTTGAAGGAAGTGGAGATGGAGTTTGGGATTGGAATATTCTGACAAACGAAGCTTTTTTCTCTAAAAAGTGGAAGGAAATGCACGGATATGAAGAAGATGAAATAAAAAATAATCTTCGGGAATGGGAAAATAGACTGCACCCGCTCGATTCTAAACGAGTTAAAGAAATTGTTAAAAAGCATCTTGATGGGAAGACAAAAGAATATGAAATTGAATATCGTATGCTTTGTAAAGACGGATCATATAAATGGGTTTTAGATAGAGGAAAAGTTACATCATTTACACCGGACGGAAAACCTTCAAGAATGTTGGGAACTCATAGTGATATTTCTATTAGAAAAAGAAATGAAGATGAAATTTATAATTCGAGAGAAAAATTAAGAGCGTTAGCTGCCAGGTTGGAAAGTGCTAAAGAAGAAGAAAGAATAAATTTAGCGAGAGAATTGCATGATAATCTGGGACAAAGTTTAACAGGTCTAAAAATGGATATTTCATGGTTAAGAAAAAGGATTAATAATGAAATATTGGAAAACCACAAAACCTGGATTGAAAAAACAAAATCCATGTCTGATCTTATAGACGCTATTATTGGTGACGTTAGAAGAATCTCACATGAATTAAGACCCAATATTCTTGATTACCTCGGGTTAATTCCGGCATTAGAATGGTATGTTGAAGATTTTAGAAAAAGAACTGAAATTGATTGTGAAATAGTTCTAAATGTGAATGATATATTATTAAATAAAAAAACGGAAATATCTGTTTACAGAATATTACAAGAAGCATTCACAAATATAATTAGACATTCTGCAGCCACCAGAGTTTTGATGATAATAGATGAAACTGAGGATTATTTTATAATTATACTTAAAGATAATGGAAAAGGAATTTCAGAAGATGAAGTTGAAAACCTTCATTCTTTAGGATTAACAGGTATGAAAGAAAGAACAATTCAATTTGATGGTGTATTAATTATTGAAGGTGAAAAAAATAAAGGTACTACAATAACTTTAAAAATTCCTACAAGAGAAAAAGCATGATAAATATTTTGATTGCCGACGATCATCCGATTGTACGAAGAGGATTAAGAGAAATTATTGAAGATGAGCCTGATATGAAAATTGAGTGTGAGGCAGCTTCAGCTTCCGAGGTGATTGATAATCTTCGTAAACACAATATTGATGTTGTTTTGTTAGACATTTCAATGCCGGGTAAAAGCGGACTTGATTTGATTTGGGACTTGAAGAAAGAGTTTCCCGATAAACCAATTTTAGTTTTAAGCGCTATGTCTGAGGAAATTTATGCTAAAAGGGCTATTAAAAGCGGAGCCTTAGGTTTTATGAATAAAGAAAGCGCTCCTGAATTACTTGTTGAGGCTATCAGAAAAGTTGAATCAGGGAAATATTTTATCAGTGAAAAGATGGTTGAGTTAATTGCAAATAATATGACAGGGAATAAAAATGATAAGCTGCACGAAATACTTTCAGAACGTGAGTTTGAAGTTTTGCGATTAATTGGCAATGGAAAATCTGTCGGTGATATTGCTAAAATACTAAACCTGAGCGTTACAACCATTAGCACTTATCGTGCACGTATTTTAGAAAAACTTAAAATGAAAAATAATTCAGAACTAATTCAATATTGTATAAACGAAAAACTTATCTTGGATTAAACTTATCTGTTTTTATGCTTCGATTTAATCTTATAACATGATTTGTCTCATCCTTGTAGTACAAATGATGACGCTAACTAATAGTATTTGCTACAAACAAAATATAGTTCAGACTATTCTTTCCTGCATAGAAAAGAACAATATTGTACAAAACAAAAAGGATTGTTCTATGCGTTTGCTTATTGTAGATGATTCCGATTTAATAAGCCAAAGACTGAAAGAACTTTTGCAAGATCTTGAAGACTTGGAAATAATAGATGTAGCTTCAAACGGCTATGATGGTATTGAAAAATACTGGAGATATAAACCTGATGTTGTAATTCTTGATATCAAATTGCCTAAAATAAATGGAATTGAAGTGTTGCAAAATATTAGAAAAGTCAAATCACCAGCAACCATAATTGTGCTAACTAATTACAATAATTCTTATTTCAAAGATGTCTGTCTTACAGAAGGTGCAGATTATTTTTTAGATAAGTCCACTGAGTTTGAAAAAGTGTATGAAATATTAAATGAATTACTAATAGAATTTGATTGAGTTACTATTAAATAAAAAGGATGAATAAGATGAGAGAAAATATGCAAAATAAAAAGTTACCTCAATATTTTGAAAATATAGAATTTCGCAAAATTCTTTTTAACAACGCTTCGGATGCTTTAATTCTTCTTGATCAGCAAACGGGAAAAATTCTTGATCTAAATGAAACTGCCCTTAATTTATATGGCTATACAAGAGAAGAAATGATGGCAATGCCAAGTTTTGATGTATCATTAATGCCTCACAATAATCATCAGGTACTAAGAGAGGAAAAGTTAAGAGTTTCAGACAAGATTCATAAGAAAAAAGATGGAACTCAATTTCCAGTGGATATTACAATTGCCTATCACAATTACGAGGGTAAGAAATTATGTTTACTGGCTGTTAGAGATTTTAGCGAGCAAAAAGTACTTGAGGAAAAAATTAGAATCGGTGAAGCACATTACAGAGAACTTTTTGAAAATAATCCGGAAGCGATGTTATTCTATGAGATTGATACCCTTAAGTTTATTGCTGTTAATGATGCAGCCGTAAAACAATACGGTTATTCCAAAGAAGAATTTAGTAAGATGACAGTTGCAGATATCAGACCGAAAGAAGATATCCCGTTGTTTTTAGATCATTTAATGGAATATAAAAATGTTGATTTGCGTAGCAGCCTGTGGAAACACAAACGAAAAGATGGTTCAATAATATTTGTTGAAATTACTTCACATTCAATTAATTATAACGGTAAAAAAGCAAGATTTGTTCGGGCAAATGATATTACTGAAAAGAAAACTGCATATCAAAGAATACAGCAACTATCATTGGCAGTTCAACAAAGCCCCGTAACTATCTTGATTACAGATACGGAAGGTAATATTGAGTATATAAATCAAAAAGGTATTGATTTAACCGGTTATACTAAAGATGAAATAATTGGCAAAAATCCACGGGTATTTGGTACGGGAGAAAAAACAAAAGAAGACTACAAAATTCTTTGGGATACAATAAAATCCGGTTCTGAGTGGCGTGGAGAATTTCACAACAAGAAAAAAAACGGAGAGTTGTATTGGGAATCTGCGACCATTTCCTCAATAAAGAATGATGAAGGAGAAATAATAAATTTTCTTGCAATTAAAGAAGACATAACTGAAAGAAAAAAATATCAAAAAGAATTAATCGCATCTAAAGAAAAAGCTGAAGAAATGAATAGAATCAAATCTATATTCTTTTCTAATATGAGTCATGAACTCCGAACCCCGCTAAGCGGCATACTTGGTTTTTCAGAATTACTATTAGAAGATATTCATGATGAAGAGCAGAAAAAAATGATTGAAGCGATATCAATGAATGGACAAAGATTGTTGAATACGATAAATGAAATTCTTCAAATTTCAAAACTTGAATCTGAAAATCCGGTTATGAAATTTGAAGATATTTGTGTGCCTGTTTTTATAGAAGAAACAATCAAGGAGTTTGAAGGAAATCTTTTGATTAAAGGATTATTTATAAAACTTAATTATTCACATAAAGAACTTTATGTTAATCTGGATAAAGAAATCTTTAGAACCGTATTAATCAATTTGATAACCAATGCGATAAAATTTACTTCTACAGGCGGCATTACAATCTCCTGTAAAAAAATGATTGGCAATAAAGAAAATATACTTGCAGTCGAAATCTTAGATACCGGAATCGGCATTTCAGATGAAAATCAAAAAGTTATTTTTGATGAATTCAGACAGGCAAGCGAAGGATTTGATCGGTATTTTGAAGGCATCGGACTTGGATTAACCGTTGCAAAAAAATATACAGAATTGCTTGGTGGAAAAATTTATTTGGAAAGTAATTTGGGCAAGGGTTCTAAATTTATTCTTGAGTTTCCAATTTCTACTGCAAAAAGTGCTGCTTCGATAGATTATTTGCTTGATAATGGTAAGACTTATAATGAAGGAGACGATAAAAAACCCTTAGTTCTGTTGGTGGAAGACGATTACATGAACTCGGATCTGATTAAAAAATCACTTGAGAGCTTTTGCATTTTACATACTGTAGAAAGTGGTGAAGAAGCTTTAATATTTGCCAAGCGAAATAAATATGATACTATATTGATGGATATCGGTCTTGGATTAGGAATGAACGGCTTAGAAGCTACCAAACAAATTCGGTCAATTCCCGAATATAAAGATACACCGATAATTGCCGTTACAGCTTATGCAATGAATGGTGATAAAGAAAAGTTTTTGTCTTCAGGACTGACCGGATATATTTCAAAACCGTTTAAGATGAGAGAATTAGTAGATGTTCTGGGGAAAGCACTTAAATTAATTTGATAGATGTTTATCATTAAATTCTCCCCTTAATCCAAAGGGGAGAATAACTTTTTTATTAATACTTTCTAACATCAATTGAAGAAACACCGCAATCTATTTCCATATAAATTTTTTTCTTAGCTGTATCAAAATTTTCTGTTCGATATACATTTTTGCTTACTTTATTAAAACCTTCATAATTCTTGCTTGATAAAGCAGCATCAGAATTAATTTCGCATCCAACACTATCAGGAATTAAAACATCTATATCCGATGCACCGGCGTCAAGTTTAAATTTTACTACATCTGAAAGATCACCAAACTTAATGTTTAATGCGGCGGCTCCCATATCAATATCTACTTTACTTACTTTGTAAGGTGTTAAATCTAAATCGAGCGAAGCTGCTCCAACATCAAAGTTGAGTTCCCAGTCAGGTTTTGTATTCAAAGATATATTAACCGAATTGCTATGATTCTTTTTATCGAATCTAAATTTTGTCTGCTTCATATTAAAATTTATGTCAGAGTGTGTATCATTATCATTTCTATCCAGTTTATAATTACCTTCATAACCTGCTGTCCGGAATTCTGCTAACTCCTCAGTTGGCGTAAGCAGTTTAAAGTTACCTGCACCACCGTTAAAATTAATAGTTGCTGTTTTAATTGAGTCGGAAAAATCTTCCTTAAAATAAGTAGTATCGTAAACAGCATCATAATCGTCATCAAATACAAATCCTATATCATTGTGAAAAATATTTGTAGTGGCACTGAATGATGCATAAAGAGTTAATGCTAAAATTATTCCGGCTAATCCGGCAGTAATATTTTTGCCTATTTGATTTTTTACAAGAATAGAAACTCCAATTAAAACCAAAACCATTGGCCAAAACTTCCATGCGGATTCCAAGGTAAAATTTAAATCAGTGAAATTTGCAAGCAATAACAATCCGCCGATTGCAAGAAAAAATATTCCCCAAAAAATATGTGATGTTTTCATTGTCTTACCTCGTTATGAGTGTTATCTCGGGCTTTGAGAATAATTGCAATTCCAAGTCCGATTAGAATTAAAGGCCAAAAATCGCCAAAATGAAATCTTGGAACAAAATTATGTAAAAGAAAAATACCGCCCAAAAGAATCAAAAATGCTCCTCCGAAAATGGATTTATTATCTCCGTGTTTTACATTCAAATTATTCATATCAAACTCACTATTATTATTTTTTTTTTCATCCTTATTTTCAGAATTGTCAGTCTGTTTATTCTGATCGAATGGAGTTATGATATATGGTTTTTGGGGAATAATAATCCATAAAATTATATAAGCTAGAATACCACTTCCGCCAAAAATTACAGCCAGAACAAAGATAAGTCTTACTATCGCAGGATCGATATCAAAATATTCTGCAATGCCTCCCGCAACACCGCCAATCATCTTGTCTGTAACAGAACGATAAAGCTTTTTGTACATTTCAAATCTCCTTTCTTTCTAGAATTTCTAATGCTAAAATACTATGTAAATAGATAGAAGGCATTTTTAATAGTACAAACGGCAAAAGCCTATTAGCTGAGGGAAAATCAATTTATTATCGGGCGAGTGGTATCGGTGAACGGTGGAAAAAATAATCACTTTGTTGGAATAATTGGCGGATAGCTTATTTTAGGCATAACATTTTAATTATTCTTTAAATCAAAATTTATATATGAAAATTGCACTTTGCCAGATTGATCCGATTATTGGGAATCTGGAGTATAACAAGAAAAAAATTCTTGACGGATACAAAAACGGGGTTAATGCAAAGGTTGATATTGTAATATTTCCGGAGTTGTCTCTCGTCGGTTATCCTCCTTTGGATTTGGTTGAGAAACAAGAATTTAGAAATGCTGTTAATAAAGCGACACAGGAAATTGCAGCAGCAACAGGAGATGTTGGATTATTATTCGGTGCTATCACAGAAGATTATGACAAAATTGGAACTGATATTCATAACTCTGCTATTTTTTGTTATGGTGGTAAAATACAATTCATACAGAATAAAACTCTAATACCAAATTACGATGTGTTTGATGAGATGCGTTATTTTGATTCTGCAGAAAGTGTTTCCGTTTTCGATTTTAAAGATGAAAAACTTGGAATATCAATTTGTGAAGATATATGGAATGATGCTGATTATTGGTACAGAAGAAGATATAAAAAAGATCCGGTTGAAAAGTTATTACAGCAGGGTGCAACCATTTTGATAAACATTTCTGCAAGTCCTTATTCTTACGGAAAGCGGGAAGCAAGAAAAGAAATGCTTTCAGTTTTAACAAGTAAAGATAAAATTCCATTGGCTTACGTATGTTGTGTTGGCGCCCAAACAGATTTAATTTTTGACGGCGCAAGTATGTGTTTTAATAATGAAGGCAAACTGGTAAAACTCGGAAGGACGTTTACAGAAGACTTTGTTATTTATGATACAAATGAAAATTATCCGGAGATTACTAATTGCGAAAAAAGTTTTGAAGAGGAAATTTATAATGCTTTGGTTTATGGTTTAAAAGAATATTGTACAAAACTAAATTTCTCAAAAGTAATGCTTGGATTAAGCGGCGGAATGGATTCCGCTCTTGTAGCTTGCATAGCGGCTGAAGCTTTAGGACCTGAAAATGTTAATGTTGTTTTACTTCCATCGAAGTATTCGAGTGAGGGAAGCATTAAAGATTCTCAAGCGTTAATTAAAAATCTCGGAATTAAATCAAATAATATAAGTATCCAGCCGGTTGTTGATGAAAATTTAAAACAGTTAAATCCAATTTTAAATTTCAGCATCAAACCGTTTACAGAAGAAAATTTACAGGCAAGAGTACGCGGAATTTACTTGATGGCTTACTCGAATAATAGTGGTAATCTTTTGTTAACTACAGGAAATAAATCTGAAATGGCTGTTGGATATTGTACACTTTACGGAGATATGTGCGGCGGTTTGGCTGTAATTGCCGATGTTTACAAAACAGATGTTTATCGCATTGCAAATTATCTCAATAGAAAAAAAGAAATTATACCGCAAATTATTATTGATAAAGCTCCATCTGCCGAGCTAAAACCAAATCAAACCGATCAGGATACTTTGCCGCCTTATGAAGTTTTAGATAAAATCCTTCGAATGTATCTGGAAGAAAATAAGGAGTTTGAGGAAATTAAAAAAATTATGGGCGATGAAGCACTTGTAAATAAAGTTCTTCGTATGGTTGATTTGAATGAATTTAAAAGAAATCAAGCAGCACCTGCATTGCGTGTTTCCTCAAAATCTTTTGGCTATGGAAGAAGATTTCCTATTGTGCAAGGTTGGCGAAAATAAAATAATCTTAACTTAAAGTTCCATCAATTAATTAAACAACACTGATTTAATAACAAAGTAAAAATTACAATATGAAATATTTGAAGTTATTATTGACCTTAGTCATTCTAAACTCAGTAAATGTTTTTTCTCAATTTGGTTTGGATGAAGAACATGTTAAAATAAAAGCATTTTCATCACTTGATAAATTATATCTTGGTAGTGAAAATAAACTTGCTGTAAAAATAAATATCGAAGAAAAATGGCATATAAATTCAAACAAACCTTATGATGAATTTTTAATTCCCACTGAACTAACATTGGCTGAAAATAAAAACTTTCAGTTAGTGAAAGTTGTCTATCCAAAAGCAAAGGATTATAAATTCGATTTTTCTGAAAGTCCTTTATCTGTTTGGGAAAAAGAAGTCGTTTTAGGGGCAGTGATTAAAGTAAATGAAGAGATAAAACCTGGGACTTATAACCTAATTTTTGTTCTTGATTATCAGGCTTGTAACAATATGAGCTGTCTCGCACCATCTTCAGTTACTGATACTTTACAGATTGAAGTTGCCGACAAGAAAGCAACAGTAAATCAAATTAATCAGGATGTTTTTAATAAAGTAGAAATAACAGAGACTCCCGTTAAATCTGAAATTAATAAAGATGATAATTCAATTGCATCAAAACTTGAAGAAAGTGGATTGTTGTTTGGATTACTTTTTGTTTTTCTTGGCGGATTGGCTTTAAATCTAACTCCCTGTGTATATCCGCTTATCCCTATTACAATTGGATATTTTGGCGGACAAAGCGAAGGGAAAACTAGTAGATTAGGTTTGATGGGTTTACTTTTTATGCTTGGAATGGCAGTCACTTATTCTGTCGTTGGCGTTGTAACTTCGCTAACCGGAGCTGTATTTGGAGCTCTTCTTCAAAATACAATAGTTATTTTAATTATAGTTGCAATTTTTCTTGTACTCTCTTTAAGTATGTTTGGTGTTTATGAGTTTAAGTTGCCTGATGGTTTAGTTGCAAAAGCCGGTGGAGCAAAAGGCGGTTTATTTGGTGCTTTTTTTATGGGGTTAACAATGGGCATTGTTGCAGCACCTTGCATCGGTCCGTTTGTGCTTGGATTGGTTACTTATGTTGCTGCAAAAGGGGATCCTTATTATGGATTCTTAATGTTTTTTGTTTTAGCTCTCGGCTTAGGCTTGCCATATTTATTTCTTGCAATTTTTTCAGGTAAAATAAAAAATCTCCCACGTGCAGGATTATGGATGGATGCTGTTAAGCATATTTTTGGATTTATATTAGTTGCGATGGCGCTTTACTTTTTGATTCCACTTCTTCCAAAAGGATTTTCAGGATATATTCTGCCTGTCTTTGGAATATTAGCATCTGTATATATTTTATTTTTTGATAAAGCAGCATCAAGTGTTAAAGGTTTTAAAATTTTCAAATATGTTTTAGCGTTTCTTGTAATTGCCGTTTCTGTTTATTCACTTGTCCCATCTGATAAAAAGGGAATTGAATGGACTAAATATTCAGAGAAAAGCGTTACAAATATTGACGGAAAGCGTGGAGTAATAATTGATTTTTATGCTGACTGGTGTATTCCGTGTAAAGAACTTGATGCAATAACTTTTGCCGATCCAGAAGTAATAAAGCTTTCAAAAGAATTCGGAACTTATAAAGCTGATATGACGAAATCGTTATCGCCGGAGGTTTCCGCGTTAAGAGAAAAATATAAAATTGTTGGTGTTCCTACGGTTTTAATTTTAGATTCTAAAGGGGAAGAAAGGAACCGTATTACTGGATTTTTAAGTTCAGAAGAGTTTTATAAGATTCTATCAGACATTATGTAAAAATAATTTAATTGTAAAATCATAACAGTCTTATTAGTTTTGGATTAGCAAATATTTAATTTAAAGAGTGAGAGAAATGGCAAAAGAAAAAGAATTTCAGCAACTTAGTGAAGTTACTGTAAGATTCGCAGGTGATTCCGGTGAT
Source organism: Ignavibacteriaceae bacterium (assembly GCA_049294175.1). GTDB lineage: Bacteria > Bacteroidota > Ignavibacteria > Ignavibacteriales > Ignavibacteriaceae > IGN3. The sequence goes on from JBAQCL010000063.1 coordinate 41,966, forward strand.
GGCATGCAGCTTACCGGTTCACAGTTTAGTGACACAACTGCATTTGTTGGTAATGATTTAAATACCCTTCCTGATTATCCTGCAGAAATTAGAGCTCCTGCCGGTACTTTATATGGTGTTAGCGGATTCCAGTTGCATTTTAGTAGTGAAGACATTCATACACCCGGGGATTCACCGGATGTACTGGTTGCTATGAATCCTGCAGCATTAAAGAAAAATCTGGCTGAACTTAAAAAGAGCGGAATTATTATAGTCAACTCGAATTCATTTGATACAAAAAATTTAAAATTAGCAAATTATGAATCTAATCCTTTAGAAGACGGAACTTTGGAAGGATATACTGTTTTTAGTATTCCAATTACAGCTCTTACTGAAAATGCTCTTAAGGGTACTCCTTTATCACCTAAAGAAGTTTCCAGATGCAAAAACTTTTTTGCGCTTGGAATGATGTATTGGTTATATAACAGACCAATTGGAAACACAGTAAAATGGATAGAACAAAAATTTAAGAAAAAACCGGAATTTATAGATGCAAATAGCAAAGCCTTAAATGCGGGATATAATTTTGGCGAAATAACAGAAATATTTAGCACAAGGTACAGCGTTGATCCTGCCAAACTTCCCAAAGGAACATATAAAAATATTTCCGGTAATGAAGCAACTGCGCTTGGATTTTTAACTGCATCTGTAAAAAGTGGTTTACCTTTGTTCCTTGGTTCTTATCCAATTACACCTGCTTCTGAAATTCTACAGCAG
>JBAQCL010000064.1:0-23658 GCA_049294175.1 Ignavibacteriaceae bacterium
TGTTTATTATTGCTATTAAGTCTTCTCTTTCTGACTTAGTAAGGTGAATTGTATATTTTATTGCCATAGTTTTTTTATGCCAAAGATAATAAATAATTACGTCATTTAATACTTAACTTAACACTAGCGGGTAAGAATTCCTCTTGTTTAGACAAGTTAGTTTTTACCTAATCTCTTTTACGGCTAAAAATTTGTTATAAAGCCACATTAAAATTGTTGCAAGCACCCCGATTCCGATTAACGAAAACCAAACAAGTTCAGGTTTGCCGGCTGCTTTCGATGATTGATACAGCCAGCCGCCAAGCGGATCACCAACAAATCTAGCAATTGCAATTGGAAGAAAAGCATATCCTTGAAACAATCCCTGTTGTCCCGGTGGCGCAATTTCGGAAATGTATTCATAATATCTTGGCGCCTGTATCATTTCCCCCACCGCAAAAGCAACTATGCCGGCGGCTATTGTCGGTATGCTCGGATAAATTCCGATAATCACCCAGATCAAACTGGAAAATGCAAATCCGTATAAGATTGCTTTAGAAGTTGGAATATTTTTAGTCAAGCGGTTTAACGGAATTTGAAGTAAAATTATTGCGCCCGCACCAGACCATGACTGTATAATTTCATAAGGAGCTTGAACGCTAATGTAGTCTGTGATGTAGTAGGGAACGATTATAAATTCCTGCCAGAAGATTATCCAGTACAATGAATATATTAATAAAAAGATCATAAACTTAAAGTTTGCAAGTACAACAAATAAATTTTCAATTTTCTTCCCCAGCGATTCGACAACATCCGGAGCGTTTCCTTTAACTTCTTTGTATAAAAATATATTTACAATAAGCATTGCAAAACAGCTTATCGAAGAAACAATATAAACAAACTGGTTGCCAAAGCTATCTCTAACAAAATACGCAATGGTTGGACCAATCATCGCTCCTGCGTTTACAAGCCAGTAATAAATTGCAAAACCGAATGATTTTGTTTCCGGCGTTGTGGCTACGGCAACGGTACCAAGAACAGACGGCTTAATAAATGAGCCGCCAAAAGCAGTCAAGATTAAAAATATCATTAGCAACCAGTATTGGGAAAAACCGCCGTACACACCCGAAAACGCTGACATCCCAACAGAGCCGATTAAAAAATATCCTATGGCAAGAATTGTAAATGCAACATTAAAAGCCCGGCGAAAACCCCACTTATCGGCAAGCGTACCGCCAAGTATTGGAAGTAAATAAATTAATCCTCCAAAAATTCCGGATAGTTGCCCGGCTTCGGCTTCGGAAAAACCAAGGTTGTTTCGCATATAAATCATAAAAACAATTTGCTGCCCGTAATATGCCAATCTTTCAAAAAGTTCCATTATGTTGGCTACCCAAAATGTATTATGAAACCCTGATTTTAGATTTTGTAGTTTGCCTTTAATATCCACAACTCTGCCTTTAAAAATATTGGGTGCAATTTAGTTAGAGTCCCTTTTAGTATCAATAAACATGAGAAAAGAACAAAATACAAAAAGCTATTTTAGATATGCTCGCTATAGAAATTGTAGTTTGATTTTGTGAAATTAAAAATGTAAATAAAATTCTGTTATGAAGAAAGAAACTAAACCCAACTTATCCTTTTATCCTCTTACAATTGATAGGTAGAAAGATTTTGAAAAACTCTTTGGAGCCAATGGTGCTTGCGCCGGATGCTGGTGTATGTATTGGTTTATGAAAAAAAAAGGAATACGATGAAAAACGGAAGACGCCAGAACAAAAAAAGAAAGGAGAAAGAGGGTAAAGGAAAATATTAAGCCGGGCATTGCTGCCTGTAATAATGATATGCCGGTTGGTTGGATCGCTGTTCAGCCGGGAGAAAAATATACACGACTTGCAAATTCAAAAATACTTCACCGGTAGATCATAGTCCTGTTTGGTCAATTGTATGTCTCTTTATCCATAAAGATTATAGAAAAAAGGGCATCTCGGTAGAGTTAATTAAGAATGCTTGCCGTTTTGCGGCTGTAAAGGGCGGAACAATAGTTGATGCATATCCTGCCGAAACTAAAAACAAAACTGTTGCTCCGGTTTTTATTTATACAGGAACGGCATTTGCTTTTAAGAACGCTGAATTTAAAGAAGTTGCAAGGCAACCTGAAACCAGCCCCGTTATAAGAAAAGATATGACAAATTAAACTTACTGTTAAGGTTTTGTTAAGAATAAAAAACTAAATTGCATTTGAAAAAAAATATTTTTATAAATAGAGATACTATTTAAGGCAAACATGAAACTATTCCTTTTAACATTTTTAATTGTGGTAACAAGCACTGTGCTTATTTCATCACAAAATAAAAACACAGTAATTTCCGAATTAAAAAACAACGAAGTTGTAATTAAACTTCATAAGCTAATCGAGTCTAACGATTCGGGAGCAAAAAACGGAAATAAATTTTTAATTGCAGATATAACAATCGAAAACATTTCCGGCAAGATCATTGAAATGGGTGCCGAATATACTATGGGTATTACAATTAAAGATGCCTCGGGAAACGAGTACCGTTCGGGATTAAAAGGAGAAGGAATTGTTTCAAGCTATCTCGCAAAAAATGGAAACGTCAAGCAAGATCAAAAAGCACATAACCTTTGCTTTAGCGATAAGTTTCCACCCAAAACTTCTGCCCGGTCTTTGCTTTGCGGATTTGAAGTTTCGAAAGATGCAAAGATTGTGTCATTTGGGGTAAAGAAAAAAAATCTGTGGAGTGAAGTAAAAAAGTAATTAAAAAAATAGTTTCTTTTATTTTATGCTCAATGATTTAAATGGTTTCGTTGGGCATTTTTTTCAAGCTATTTAACCAAACCGTTTATTATAAAAATATTTTGACTGATCCGAGTCTTTTTAATAAAACATATTGATTCTATCATTGTCTCGAAGTAAATTGATATTGAAACTATTTCCGAATGTGTGCATATAATTAACGAGCATAACTGTTTTTATAAAACCAATCAATAAATTCACCAATAATATTATGAGGCTCAGATGGAACAGCTCAAAAAAATCTCACCTGCGTTTTATGGAGTTATAATTCTCCTTTTCTTTTTACCTTTTGTTAATCTTTCGTGCAGCGGACAAAAAGTTATGAGTTTAACCGGTTTTCAACTTATAACCGGGTCGGAATATTCAGACAACAGCATGAACAATATGTTTGGGCAAATGAATAATTCACAGTCAAGTGAAAAAAAAGAAATTGAGTCGCAGCCACTGGCGCTTTTTGCGTTACTTGCTGCTATTGCCGGTTTGGTTTTTAGTTTAATTAAAAAGAAATCAGTTGGATTAATTAATCTTGTAATTTCCGTTTTGGGTGCCGTGTTTTTAATCATTTTAAAATTCAATTTGGATGGAGACGCCCAAATAAGCGGTCAAGAAATGATAAAACTGGAATATCAGCCCGGATATTGGTTATCCTTTATAATTTTTGTAGCTACTGCCGTTATGTATTGGTTTGTGTTTAAGGAAAAGAAACCCGTTGAGGTTAAGACAACAGAAGCTCCGCCGCCACCGCCGGTATCCGAATAAAATTTAAATAATCTTCTTTTTAAAATCCCCGTTAAAAAACAAACGGGGATTTTTCTTTAGTGAAGATCAAAAACATCGGTATGTAAAAATGCTTATATTTATTAATAACATTAACGAATTATAATACTTGTAAATTATAGGAGATTAAAATGTACGAAAAAAGTATTGAGCTTTTAAACAAAGCTGTTGCCGATGAACTTAGCGCAGTTCATCAATATATGTATTTCCATTTTCGCTGTGATGACCGTGGATATGATTTGCTCGCAGGATTATTTAGAAATACCGCTATCCAGGAAATGATGCATGTTGAAAAACTTGCCGAAAGAATTCTTTTCTTAAAGGGTGAAGTAGAAATGAAAGTTGCACAGGAAGTAAAAAAAGAAAAAGACATTAAAGAGATGTTAAAAATTGCGGCTCTAATGGAGCAAGAAAGCGCGCATGAATATAACCTGTGGGCAAATGAATTTGCAGCAAACGCTGATTCTGCTACCAAACAAATTTTTGAGAGTTTAGTTACCCAGGAAGAATCACACTACGATCAATTTGATACCGAAATGGAAAATCTTGAAAAGTTTGGTGATCGTTATCTTGCGCTACAATCAATAGAAAGAAGCAAAACTATTTCTGGCGGTCGACTTGTCGCGGAATAATTAATTTTCCTGATAAAATTTAAAATGGCTGGTCATTTGATCAGCCTTTTTATTTATCACCTAAAACAACATCCTGGTTTTTATCGTTTCGGGTATTGCCCTTAATTCTCTCATTATTTCAGCCGAATTATTTTTTTGGTCAATATCAATAATCACATAACCAATTTGGAAATCTGTCTGTAAATACTGCGATGCGATATTAAGATTTCTTGATGTGAACACACTTGTAATTTTGTTCAACACCCCCGGTTGGTTTTTGTGTATATGAAGATAACGCTGCCTATCTATATTTGGAGTTAAAGATACTTCAACAAAATTTGTTGCCCCGATCGTTGTTCCAACATCACAATATTTTACAAGTTTATCAGAAACTTCAAGCGCAATGTTAGCCTGTGCTTCCGATGTGCTTCCCCCGATATGAGGAGTTAAAATTACATTGTTAAATTTCTTTAATATGTTTTCAAAAGTATCTTTGTTTGATAGAGGCTCATCGGGAAAAACATCTATTGCTGCGCCTGCAAGGTGTTTTTCATCTAAAGCTTTTGCCAGATCTTTAATAACTACCACAGATCCTCTCGATGCATTAATTAAATGCGAGCCTTTTTTCATCAAGTTTAATTCATCTAAGCCAATCATATTTTTTGTTAATTCTGTTTCCGGAACATGAAGCGTAACTATATCGGAGATCGAAAGAAGTTCCTGCAAGCTTGAACAGGATTTTGCATTACCAAGATTAAGTTTTTTTTCGATGTCAAAATAGTAAACATTCATTCCAAAAGATTCTGCAAGTACCGAAACCTGCGAACCGATATGCCCATAACCAACGATTCCTATATTTTTACCTCTCGCTTCAAACGAATTTGAGGCATCTTTAAGCCAGAGTCCATTATGTGCTGCAATATTTTTTTCGGAAATTCCCCTGATCAAAAATATACATTCGCTTATAACAAGCTCTGCAACAGAGCGTGTGTTTGAAAAAGGTGCATTAAAAACAGGAATTCCTCTCATTTTAGCCGAGGATAAATCAACCTGGTTAGTTCCGATACTATAGCATCCGATAGCTATTAGTTTTTTTGCATGTTTAAGAACATCTGACGTGATTTTTGTCTTTGATCTTATTCCAAGAAGATGGGCATCTTTAATTTTTTCAATCAATTCACTGGATTCTAAAGAACCTTTGCAATATTCAACATTTGTATATTCGTTCTCATTAAAAAGTTGTAGTGCATTTTTATGAGGTCCTTCAAGTAAAAGAATTTTAATTTTTTCTTTTGCAAGTGATAAAGATTTTTTTGTATCCGTCATATTATTAATAGATTATTTTTTCTTTTCAATTTCAACAACTTTATTGCGGCTGTAATCCATTACGCCTATCATAAGTCCGGCAGTAACAACCACAGTGCCCGCTATTTGATAACCGGTAACTTCTTTGCCAAACAGAAGCATAATAAAAGGCAGCAAAGCCAGATAAACATTTGTATATGGAACCCAAAAATGTGCTGCAAATTTGGATAGTTTAAAAAACCCAAAGCTGTAAATATATCCCGTTAATCCTGCCGCTATTACAAAAAGAATCGGCAGCCAATTTTTGGGCATTATGTTTCCTTCAAACAGAGAGAAGAAACGATTATACTCGACAGATTTTAAAATAGTTTTAATTTTAATTTCATTGCCGGAATCAACTTTGTTTTTGAGAATATATTCGCCATCTGTTTCTGTATAAAAATTTAACAGGAATTCTTTTTTATTTTTATCAACCTTATCAATTATTCTTGAATTAAATTCTTTAGCTTCTATTTTTTCAGGCATGTTGGCATGAATAGCATTGCCAACCATTGGAATTATAAACAACGCACTGGAAATAAAGATCATTTTCCAAATCTCTCTCCAAACAACCAAAGCATTTGGCCCTACACCCGGCAAAGCTGTTTGAACAGTTTTATTGTTTAGAACTTGTTGCGAAAGCAAACAAACATTTATTATTACAATCCAAATGACAGCGGTAATATCAAGAGCAATATGACTATTACTTCCGGTTCCTATAATTTGTGGGATGTGTGGAATGCCAAGCCCTAAAATCACAAGCGTAATACCAAACCAATGTTCCTTGCGAATAGGAGCTTTAAAAAGCAGTTTTCCAAAAAACGGTAAAAAGGCAAGGTAAACAGTAACGTAAGGCGCAAAAATATGTGGTGAATAATATCTTGGTAAATAAAAGAATCCAATGTTTTCAATAACGCCAGTAAAGGCACAAATAATAATTGTAGATAAAGAAAGAAATCCTGGCCACAAATATTTTGCTTCTTTCCCCCTGATAAGCTCAACAATAACTGCAATAACAGCCCAAGCAAGTTTTGATGCTTCTCTCCACCAGGTCATGACTCCCGGCGAAATATCAATTTTTTTGCCGCCTGTAAAATCCGGCTGGTTGCCCATCCAGTTTAAAACATATTGTCCACCTAAACCACCATTAATTATGGACAGCCAAATAATAAGTAAAATCCATTCCAAGCGTTTATCCTTCTTCTGGTTAAAAACTAATGTCGAAAAATAAAGATTTTATTTGTGCTTAGATAGAGAGAGAAATAATTTGACCGGATATTTCTCAGTTTTAAACTGAGATAACGCACAGAAAGAATAAGTTAATTAATCCTCAAGTAAGTCTGCAATTTAAAACACTTCTGGAAAGATAATATTACCAAACAAAAATTTCCGCCGAATTATTGGCTAATGCTACATTCTATCACAAAAAATGGTTCGCGGGTTTTTACTTGAGTTAAGCTCTATCCCTGTATTTAATTTTTAAGTTATAAAGATGACTATATGTGGAGATGATTGAATTAAAAATCTATTTTAATTACTCCTTCTGATATAACTACGCTTTTTGTAAAATCTGTGTTATATGCGCGAAAAATAAAACTAGCATCTAAATTGGCGTCTGATATTCCATTAACATTAAGAAAGCTATAATCTTGAAAATACGCCTTATAAATCTCGTCATTAACGCCATCCTTAGATTTTAATGTATACGCTGCCCTTACTGCATAAGTATATCCGGGCTCCTGTTCACCTATTCCATATTCGCCTGTTTGATTTACGCTTATCCAAAACTCAAGAACAGCAGAGGAAAAATTCGCATTATTAGTAAGTGATTGGGACGCTTTTAAATGTCTCGTGCTACTTGTTTTGGTAGTTAAAATAACATTAGAATACCAGCTCACACCATTGGCTGAGGCTCGTATAAATCCTGTTGCGTTTTGCTCATTGCTTGCGGGGTTGTCACCACCATTTTTAGAACAACTTAAAAATACAGTTGATAAAACAACCAACAAAAAAATACCTTTATAGATGTTTTTATATTTAAATAGCCTTACCATATGCGTTCCTTTAATAAACAAGTATTAAAATATTCTAATAAAAAATCAGTAATAATAGCCAATAGAAAAATACAAAAGTATATCTCCCCAGCTAATTGGATTTTGAGGAAGATTTTTCCGAAACAAAAAACTTCTTCCTACCGCAAACTCTGAGGGTCCAATTGGTGTATCAAATGAAAGAGCCGCACCAATTCCGTGTTTTAAATCTTTAAATTTAATCTGTTCCTGTTCCGGCCAAATTGATCCAAGATCATATCTAAGCTTAAGATAAGTATCAAAAAAAATCTTTATTGGAAACTTGTATCTATATAAAAGTGATGTTACAAAAATTTGTCTTCCCCTATATTCATAATCATGCATACCCCAGAAGGATTCTTGCCCACCCAATGAATATTGTTCTGTTATTGGCAGTGTTTTATCTGCATAACCAAATTTTATTTTTGGTGAAAGTATGTGTCTGTTAGCCACCTTAAAATAATTTTTATACTCAATAAAAAGATTGTTATAACTAACCTCACCGCCTAAAATTGTTTGGGTAGTTTCATAAGATCCAGAAAAATATATTCCCGATTCCGGGTAAGGATATTTATCTTGTGTATCAACCGTTAACAGCGCCTTAATTGAAACAAGCTTAATATTATCCGTAACTATTGGTTGTTCCGACTTATTTTTTGTTTTATCAATTTGATATTTTCCTTCAAAAAAGAGGTTGCCAAATTTTCCTATCTGTGCACCAACACCCAGGGATAGTCCATAAAATATCTGCCTGTATTCACCGGATTCGGTTCTTAAAAATTCCCTGTAGTTCTCGGTTATTACGTCATCATAGGTTTTGACATCATTGAATTTATAAAAAGCATTTATTTTATAAGTAAGGTATGTGCTAAATATTCTGTTTGCTTTTTGTTCAAAGATATATGATCTGTTTTTTAATCCCCCCGATAAAATTAACCCGAGTTCGCCTCCGGAGCCAAATAAGTTTTCTTCACGAATATCAAAACTAACTTGTGCGCGGTATTCATTATCAACACGAAAACCAATGCGCAGCAAGCTTGTCGGTCTTTCGGTAACTTCTATCACCAAAACATTTTGTCCGTTTTCTTCTTTAACAACAACATCTATATTATCAAAGAGTTTTGTGCTTCTTAAGTTAGTTAAGCCCCTGGTAATGGATTGAATTTTAAAAAAGTCCCCTTCCTTAAATGGAAATTCTCTTGTTATAATGTTTTTGTTTGTTTTGGTATTTCCAATAACCTCTATTCTGGAAATTATACCTTCATCAACAAAGACATAAAGTTTCTGTTCTTCCTGGTTAAACTCAACGCTTTGAATTTCTGCAAGTGAGTAGCCTTCCTTACGGTATAGCTCTATAAGCTTAATCAGGTTTGCAAGCACTATCTTACCTGAAAAAGGTTTGTTTTTTATAGACAAAAATATTTCACTTATTTTATCAGAATGTATTAAAGAAACTCCAATAAGACTTACATCAAGAATGATAGGATTTTTTTCTTTTATCAAGTTTAATTCGCAGGAATCCGCATAACATTCTATCTCAACGCTAAGATTTTTATAGTCACCTGTTTCAAATAGTTTATATAAATCATAATTAATTCTTTTATTTGAAACAGAGTCCGCCTGTTCATAACTATTAAAAAAGAGTTTCTCTTTAATAGATATGTCTTGGCTCAATTTTATATTATGAAAATATTTTTCTTCTTCAGGTAAAGAATTAAAAATAGCTGAGTCTATTTTTGATTTAATATTTTCAACTTGCGGTTTTGTTGAGTTATAACCCATAGTAATTATACTATCCACTTTATTAAAATCTGTGGATAGTATGTTTGTTAATTTCGGAGAGAGTACAAAATCAGCCCGGGTTAGCTGATCTTCATTGTTTAATTTCATTGGGATGCTAACAAGCTGATCAGCAATAATCCATGGTGCCGTAAGTTCTTTTTCCTCCCACAAAGGGCTTGTTGTATTTACGGCAATTATAAAAGTTCCACCGTTTTGTCGTGTAATATCCACTGGTATATTTGCAACCAAACCGCCGTCAACCAACAATAATGAATCTTCTTTTACGGGCGCCAGAAAAAAGGTTACACTGGAACTTGCGCGTAGAGCTTTGCTTAAGGATCCACGACTTAGAACAACACCTTTTCCAGTAATTAAATCTGTGCAAACAGCTCTAAATTTTATTTTCAATAAATCAAAGGAACTATCAGAATGAAACGGCGCATTAAACGTTAAAAGATTTAAATAGTTAGACAGCTTTTGCCCATCATTAAAAGAAGTTGGGATAATAGGATTTAGTCCATCCAACCGCAGAGAGAAGACTGCTTTGTCTTCGGTAACTTTTTGATCTATAAAAAGATTGCTTCTGTTGGATTGACTATTTAGAGTTAGCAAATCATTCCAGTCGGTGTTTTGTGCAATCGAATCCATTTGATCTATATTATATCCGGCAGCAAACATTCCACCAACAATACTTCCCATGCTTGTTCCAACTATCAAGTCTGGAAAAATTCCGCCTTCTTTTAGGGCACGTATAACACCAATGTGTGAAAGCCCCCTGGCTCCACCACCACTAAGAGTAAAGGCAATTATTGGTTTATTAACCGGAACATAACTAACTAAACCAAACGGGTGTTTTTCTTCTTTTAGTTTAAGCGGAAGGCAATATTTTGTTTGCGGAAAAACATTTGAGAGAAATAAAAAACAAACAAGCGCTATTATTTTTTTTATTTCTCTCATCTGTAAACGTTCTCTATTAATGAGAACAAAAGTTAACAATTATTTTCTTTTTTTCTGCTGAGATTTTGACTGCTCTTCTGCCGCCTCCATTAGCTTGGACATAAAGCCCTTCTTCTTATTTGGGTTAGCAACAGGAACAAGCTCAACCTGACCGCCTTGATGATTAATATAATACTGCTGTGCAATTGATAATACGTTAAACATAAAGTAATAAAGATTTAATCCAGATGGAAAGCTCATAAACAATAATGTTAACATAACCGGCATTACATAAATAAGCGCTTGTTGCTTCGGATCTTTTACGGTCATCTTTTGCTGCACAAAAGTTGTAATGCCCATAAGCACTGCTAAGCCGCTAATTTCCTGAATTCCGAAAAGCGGAAGTTTAAAACCAAGAGTATAAATAATGTCTGGCTGTGAAAGATCTGTTATCCAGCCAAAAAAAGGTTGTTGTCGTAATTCAATTGCTGATTGGAACATTCCCCACAACGCAACAAAAATTGGCATCTGTAAAAATATGGGTAAACATCCTCCGGCTGGATTGATTCCGTATGTAGAATAAAGCTTCATGGTTTCTTTATTCAATTTCTGTGGATCATCTTTAAACTTTTCTTTTATCTCTGCAATTTTTGGCTGCAAAGCCTGCATTTTTTTCATTGACTGATAGCTGCTCTTAGTAAGCGGGTAAACGACCAGCTTAATAATTAATGAAAATATTATCAGAACAATTCCGTAGTTAGGAACTATAGAATGTATAAACTGAAATAGTGGAAGAAGAACATATTCGGCAATTGGTCGGATAATAAATTTTAAACCAAAGAAACTGCCAAAGTCAACTATCTTAACAAGATTGTCTCCCAATGATTTTAACTGATTATAATCTACCGGACCAAGATATATTTTGAAAGATTGTGTTTCTATTTTTTGATTTTGAAAAGGTAGCGTTAGCCTTGCATCGTAAATTTCCTTAATTCCGCCCGTTCCGGCTGTTTCTTGGGTTCCTTCTATATAAGCCCCATCAACCTTTTGGGGATTATCCGGAATAATTACTGCGGCAAAATATTTATTCCTTATGGCTAACCAATCTATGCGTCCACGAAATTCTTTTACTTCTTTTTCCCCGACTGAGCTTGCATTTACAATTACCTGCTCGTCACCATAATAAACACTGGCGTTGGAATAATTAGCTTCATCAACTGAATTTCTTTCAACGGGACGTATACCGTTATTCCATGTTAAATCATACGAATTATTGCTTATAAAATTATCAAAGCCAACAAAGGTAATTTTACTTTTTATTTCATAACGGTTTCCATAAAACGTATATGCTTTTTGAATATATCTTCCAGGTTCAGGCTCAAATTTATAATTAATAACAAGAGAGTCTTCCAGGGCAATTTTATAATTTGATAGTTCTTTATCACACTTAAAGAAAATATCTTTTGTGTTTACTCCTTTACCATCATTTGAAACAAACGATAGATCATAAGATCCGCCTTTGGAATAATTTAATAATTGTACATGCTTGCTTATGCTTTCTTCATCGCCGGGTTGGTGTGCAGAATACCAGTTGTTAAATTTTGATAAAAAAACTTTTCTGAAATTTGCCCCTTTGTTTGAAAATTCTACGTTTACAAGATCAGTTTGTATATTAAGAAATGTTTCCTTTTCAGAAGAAGTATCTACAGATGAAAAAATTGTTGCGGTATCTTTTGTACTTTGTAAGTTATTTTTTGCTGTGATAGTATCTTTTGCAGTATTCTTCAGAGAGTCTTCAAGAAGAGAAGTTTTTTCCTTTTCTTTTGCTGGTTGTTTTGGTGGTGGTGCCGATATGTACAACCACAGTACCAGAATAGCTCCGATTAATATAAATGCTATTGTTGTTTGTTTATCCATTTATTAGACTCTTAAATTAAATTTTCTTGTGAAGAAAAATAGCTTAACTCTGGGGGATTTGAATGAGTTGTTTCTCTTTGATCTTTACTTTTCAAAATATTTTATCAAATCTGTTGATAGATTTTATCAATCAGCTCAACAATTCCTGGGGAAATATTGCTTAGTTTAACTTTTGGTAGCTTGGTTTCTTTTAACCTATTTGCACTAAAAATAATCATCAGGCTAATATGTTCTTCTTTCACTTTATATAAAAGCTGCTGTTTATTATGACGATATACTTCTTTTATTAATCGTTTAACCCTGTTTCGCCAAACTGCTTTTCCGGCTTTTTTTGAAACTGCGGCAGCCATTTTAACGCTGCTTTTTTCAACATTATATTCAATTAAAAAAATTAATTTTATTTGATTGTCAGTACTAAATAATATTTTACCCGAGCTGAAGATATTTTCAAAATCTTTTTTCCTTTTTACCCTCTCATTACGGGATAAAGAAAACTCCTTCAAGATTTTTATTTCTCATCACTTACAGTAAGTTTCTTTCTACCTTTTGCTCTTCTGCTTGCTAAAACTTTTCGTCCGTTTCTTGTTTTCATTCTTTCTCTAAAACCGTGCTTATTTTTTCTTTTTCTATTGCTCGGTTGAAATGTTCTTTTCATTAAAATACTCCTTTTTCCAAATAGGTTGCAAAAATATACATATATGCAAAAACTTCCAAGATTCTTTATCGGAACTATCGAAAGATAAAAGAAAAATAAATGTATTTTTAGTTAAAAATTATTTGCGGATAGATACATTTGTCTCTATTTTTATAAGCAAACAGGGACTATTAATATTTGTTGATAAATTGTTGATAACTTATTTATGTGGAAACGTTTCACAACAGAATTTTTGGTGATTATTTGTAAATTTTACATGTGTTTGCTTGACAACATGAAAATGATCTTCGTAATTGCTTGTTTTATAATGTGTTATTGACCATTAAATAATGTTTATATGTTGTTGATAATTATGCTTGCTCTTTTGAAAAATTAACTATTTATTTTTTTTACTTACTTTTTAACAATTTAATCCTGTGGATAACTCAAAATTTATTAACTTAGAACTCATCCAAAATACAGTTATAGCAGATGTTAATTCTATATGGAAAAGCTGTTTAACTCGAATCAAAGAAAACGTAACTTTAATGACCTACAACACCTGGTTTCTTCCTATCAGACCAGTTGAGATAAAAGATAATAATTTAAAAGTTCAGTTACCCAGCCAGTTTTTTTGGGAATGGGTTGATGAACATTATCACATAATTATTAATAAAACAGTAAAAGAAGTTTTAGGTCCTGACGGCACACTTTCTTATGTAATTTCAGATGACAAAGAAAACAAAGAAGAAATTTTACGCCAAGAACATATTTCTTCAATTAATCGGGTTACTGTGGTTACAAAACCAAAACCGGCTCATGAAACAAATCTAAATCCAAGGTATAAGTTTGATAATTTTATAAAAGGGGAAGGCAATCAACTTGCTAGAGCTGCTGCTGGCGCAATTAGTGATAACCCGGGAGAAACTTCTTTTAACCCATTTTTTATTTATGGCGGCGTAGGATTGGGAAAAACCCATTTAATCCAAGCCATAGGTAATAGAATTATAGAAAAATTTCCAGATAAGAAAGTAATTTATCTCTCTTCGGATTCTTTTACGGTTGAATTTGTTGAAGCTATTCAATCAAACAGAGTAAATGAGTTTTCAAGTTTCTATAGAAGTATGGATGTTCTGATAATCGATGACATTCAGTTCCTAATTGGAAAAGAAAAAACACAGGATCTTTTCTTTCATATTTTTAATATTCTACATCAATCAAGAAAACAAATTATTCTATCAAGCGATAAACCTCCAAAAGACCTGAAGGGATTAGATGAGCGACTTACATCAAGATTTCAATGGGGGTTGTCCGCAGATATTCAGCCGCCAGAATTGGAAATGAGAATTGCCATTTTAAAAAATAAAGCTGAAGACTACGGAATGTTTATTTCTACTGATATCCTCGAGTACATTGCAAATAACATAACGTCCAATATCAGAGAACTTGAAGGCTGTCTTATTAAGCTTTTAGCCAGCGCATCATTAAACTCCAGGGAGATTACGCTAGAACTTGCAAAGAAAACTGTTAAAGAGATTGCAACAGATCGCAAGGTTAACATTACGATTGACGATATATCCAAGGCTGTTTGCGGTTATCTTAATATTGCTGAAAATAAAATAAGAGAAAAAACGCGTAAAAAAGAAATTGTGCTTGCAAGGCAGCTTGCTATGTATTTTTCAAAAGAACTTACAAAATCATCTCTTAAAACAATTGGGCTGCATTTTGGCGGAAGAGATCACTCAACAGTAATACATGCTTGTAACAGTATTGAAGAAATGCAGAGAAAAGACGGCTCCATGAAAGAACTGATAGAAGGTATTAGAAACAAGTTGGTGCTTAATTATTCCTGAAATTTTTACTTACTTGTTTACCGGCTCTTAACAGAGCCTTTGTTTTTGTAAGTATTTAACTGTTAATATATTGTTGATAGTTGGTATATAAATTGTTAATTATAAGTAGTTTTTTTCTAAGATTTGTGTTTAGTTCTTTTTTAGTAAATTTATTAACAGTTCTTGTTTAACATAATATGTTGTTTTTTTATCTAAAACACATACATTTTGAGTTATTAACTTATTAACACTGTTATTATAATTATTAGATATTTTTAAATATATTTCTTTATAATAAGAGTGTTAAGATTGTTTTATACTGGTAAACTTGAATAATTGATTTTCTAATTTTTAAATTATTTAATTAGAGGTTAGTATGAGAAAAAATCTAATAATTTTCTTGGCAATAACAGGAATGATATTTGGATTTATTAGTTGTGAATCATTCATAGAAAACAAAATAACCGTTGATAACAGTTCAGCAAGCAACATAGAATTGCTGATAGCTGGAAAGTCATATGACATTCCTTCTAATTCTAACCTGGTTCTTTCTGATTTTAAGAAGGGCACCTTTGCTTATCAAACAATTTATACCGTTCCTTTTGGAGTTACAACCGCTACTGCAGAGGGTGATGTTTCCGGAGAAATAACTTTGCTGGCTGGTACGGAAGTGCTTCTAAAATACACAAGTTTTACTAGTGATAGCTCATACACAATTTACGGTGTTCTGTCCTCTTCAGATGATGTAAACAGCACAGATCCTTTTGCTGATAAATAAATTTTGAATTCTAATAAATGGGAGTTAAAACAAAGTGTTTTTCTCCCATTTTTACCTTCCGCAAAATATTTTCTTTTCTGATTATAATATCTAAATTTTATTGAGATTACTCTCTATTTTTAGTATTTTAATGCGCTTCAAAAGGAGATTTTTTTATATGGAATTTAAAATTAACAGCAAAGTTTTAGAAAAATTATTGTCTAAAATTATTCCTGCTGTTCCAACCCGCACACCAATGCCAATTTTAGAAAACTTTCTTTTCGATATAAAAGATGGTTCGTTAACCGTAAGCGCAACCGACCTTGAAATTGCGTTGAGAGCTTCTCTAAATGTAGCGGCTAATCAAAATATAAAAATGGTTATACCTGCAAGATTATTATATGATATTGTAAGATCGCTTGAAGATGCGCAAGTTAACTTTTTTGTTGATGGTAAAGGAAAATTAAAAATAACAACCGACAAAGGAGTTTATAGTCTTAGCTATTCTCCTTCCGAAGATTTCCCCGAAATTCCGGTAGTGTCAAAAGAAAAAGAAATTAATATTGGCGGAACAGAACTGAAGAAAGCTTTTGATCAGACTGCCTTTGCAATGAGCAAAGAAGATATGCGCCCCGCAATGACAGGAACGCTTATGGAGTTTGATAAAGACGGATTAAAATTTGTTTCAACCGACGGACACAGACTGGTAAAATTTATTAATAAAACATTTACATCAGACGTTCATGAACAATATATTATTCCCGAAAGAGCCGTCTCTGTTTTGTTAAAACAATTAGGCGAATCTGATGTTAAAATATATTTAAGCAAAACATATGCGTCTTTCTTAATAAATGATTTTGAGTTTATCAGCAGACTGATTGGAGAAAAATATCCAGCATATAATAGCGTTATCCCGCTTGAAAATGAAAATTTTCTAAAGGTAAACAGAACTGAACTTTTATCTGCAATAAAAAGAATGATGCTTTTTTCAACATCAAACTCCAAACAGGTTAAATTTTCTATTGGGGAAAATTCCTTGGAAGTTTCTGCAGAAGATATTGATCATGGTTCCAATGCAAAAGAAAACATTCAATGTGAATATAAAGGCGATCCTATGGATATAGGATTTAATACTGCCTATGTAAATGATGTTTTATCTCACCTGGAAGGTGATGATGTAATATTTAAACTTCATTCTCCAACAAAAGCAAGTATAATCGAGCAGACAAAAGCTGAAGAGAATGAAGATATTATGATGTTACTAATGCCTGTGCGAATAAATAATTAAAATGGTCTTGTCCGGATTATCTTTAAAAAATTTCAGAACTCATAAGAACTCAATCCTTAATTTTTCTGAAAAATTAAATTATATCGTTGGTGGTAACGGGCAAGGAAAAACCTCTGTGTTGGAAGCCATTTATTATTTGTGCACGACGAAAAGTTTTAATTCAAAAGATATTGAAGCGGTTAGTTTTGACGAAAATGAATTTGAGATTAAGGGAAACTTTAAAGACACAACAGAGGACAAAATAAGGCTGATCTTTTCAAAACCCGAAAACCGCAAGCATTACTTTCAAAGCGACAAATTAATTTCCAGAAGTTCACAAATAATTGGAAGATTTCCGGTTGTTATATTAACTCCATCAGACCACTCTATAACACAGGGATCACCTTCTGAAAGAAGAAAGTTTGTTGATTCGGTTATTTCACAGGCAAGCAACACGTATTTAGAAATTCTTTTAGATTATAACAAAACCCTCAAGCAAAGAATAGCGGTTCTAAATTATATAAGAGAGAGAAGAACAAAACATTTAGAAGATGAATTGGATGCGTGGACCGAAAAATTAATTGTGTCCGGTATTGAACTTATTAATTATCGTAAAAAATTTTTAACAGATTTTAATAAATATGTTTTGGAATCATATATAAAAATTATTGAGAATAAAGAGATTCCATCAATTGATTATTTTTATTTAGACGGAAGTGATGTTGACGATACAAAAAATGTTTTTGAAAAAATAGCTGCAGATAAGAGAGAAGAAGAAATTAGACGAGCAGTTAATCTGGTTGGACCGCACAAAGATGATTTTATTTTTAATATTAACAAAGTAAATCTTAGAACCTTTGGATCCCAGGGACAACATAAAACATTTCAAACAGCGCTTAGGTTTGCTGAGTTTTTTTATTTGAAAGAAGCAACCGGTAAAACACCAATTTTTTTGCTTGATGATGTTTTTGGAGAACTGGATGCTTATCGTGCCGGAAAAATAAGCACATACCTTAAAGAAGTTGGACAGGCATTTATTACTTTAACAGATTTTGCTGATTTTTCTTTTCTATCTAAGGATACTAACGATTTAATTATAAAACTAAATAATGGCGACGTCGTTTATGCATAACGATTTTAAAAGTATAAAGGAAATATTTAACAGCAATCCCGACCTAAAAAAATTAAAAAAAACGATTGATGATAATGATGTTATAAATGACTTTGATTTAATTTTTCCTGATTTTAAAAAAATAGTTAAACCGCTAAAAGTAATTAACAGCGCACTAACACTCAGAGTTGAAAACGCAGCATGGAGAACCGAATTAAAGTTTAAAGAAAAAGAAATAATAGAAAAAATAAATTTGTTTTATAAAGAAGAAAGAATTAAAAAAATATTTTTTTCTGATAAATAATAAGAAAAATAACAGGGTATTAAAAAAATATGGCAAAAGCTCAAAACAATAATTCAAATGAATACAGTGCAAAGAATATTAATGTATTGAAAGGACTTGAAGCCGTACGTAAACGCCCGGCTATGTATATAGGGGACGTTAGTTCGCGCGGACTTCATCACCTTATAAATGAAGTAGTTGATAACAGTATTGATGAAGCCCTTGGCGGATATAACGATCGTGTTATTGTTACAATCAAGAAAGATGGAAGTGTTTCTGTTGAAGACAGAGGAAGAGGAATTCCCGTAGATATTCATCCGATCGAAAAACGCTCTGCGCTTGAGGTTGTAATGACGGTTCTTCATGCCGGCGGTAAATTTGATAAAAATTCTTATAAAGTTTCCGGCGGTCTGCACGGTGTTGGTGTTTCTGTTGTTAATGCATTATCAGAATGGATGACTGCAGAAGTTAGAAGAGATAATAAAATTTATTTTCAGGAGTATCATCGTGGTATTCCTGTAGAAAAAGTAAAACAGACGGGGACTTATAAGGGCGACCAAACAGGAACGATTATTACTTTTAAACCTGATCCCGAAATATTTAGAACAACAAAATTTGTTTTTGATACTGTTGCCGAAAGAATGAGAGAGCTTGCATATCTGAACAAAGAAGTTACAATGATTCTTAAAGATGAAGCCGAGGGGCAGGAAGAAACATATAGATTCAAAGGTGGACTTATTGATTTTGTTAAATATCTTGATGAACAAAGAACAGCCATGCACAAACCGGTTTACATTGAAGGCGAAAAAGAAAACACCCCGGTTGAAATATCTTTTGAATACAGCGATTCATATTCGGAGAATGTACACTCTTACGTAAACAACATCAACACAATTGAGGGCGGAACACACTTGGTAGGCTTTAGGACAGCACTTACACGTACGCTAAATAACTATGCTTATAAGAATGGTTTAATTAAAGAGAACAACAAAATAACTTTAACCGGAGACGATTTTCGCGAAGGATTAACTGCCGTTATTTCGGTAAAGGTTATGGAGCCGCAATTTGAAGGACAGACAAAAACAAAACTTGGTAACAGCGAAATAAAATCAATCGTGGAAACAATAGTAGGCGAAAAATTATCTGAGTATCTTGAAGAAAACCCATCGGTTGGTAAAAAAATTATTGATAAATGTATGCGCGCTGCCGAAGCTAGAGAAGCTTCACGCAAAGCCCGTGATCTTGTAAGAAGAAAAAACGCTCTTGATTCTATGCACCTTCCCGGAAAGCTGGCGGACTGTTCTATTAACGATCCGGAACATTGCGAAATCTATATTGTTGAAGGTGATTCTGCCGGCGGTTCTGCAAAGCAAGGAAGAGACAGAAGATTCCAGGCAATACTGCCAATAAAAGGTAAAATTCTTAATGTTGAAAAAGCAAAACTCAATAAGATTTTAGAAAACCAGGAAATCCAGGCAATGGTTGCTGCGCTTGGTGCGGGAATAGGAGAAGAGTTCAATTCTGAAAAATCACGCTACGGAAAAATTATTTTGATGACAGATGCCGATGTTGACGGCAGCCATATCAGAACACTGCTTCTTACATTCTTTTATAGGCACATGAAAGAGCTGATTACATCTGGAAGAGTTTATATTGCTCAACCACCATTGTATAAAGTGAAAAAGGGAAAAGAAGAACATTATGCTTTTGATGATGACGAAAGAGATAAAATTTTGAAACAATTTAAAAAAGATATTAAAACAAAAGCAGGCGTTGTTGAAGACGACGGCAGCGATGTTGATGAAGAAGGACAGCCGAAGGGCGTTACGATTTCTCGTTACAAGGGTTTGGGGGAAATGAACCCGGAACAGCTTTGGTCAACAACAATGAATCCCGAAACCAGGACAGTATTGCAGGTAAACTTAGAAAGCGCCGCTGCAGCAGACAAAATATTTGAAACACTTATGGGCGATGCAGTTGAGCCGAGAAGAGCATTTATAGAAAAGCATGCCAAATATGCTAATCTTGATATTTAAAATTGTAAAAAAAACTAAACAAGAAATTGATATAACAAATCTAAAACACTTATGACAACAATATTTGAAAAAGTAGTACCAAGAACCCTTGAAGAGGAAATGAAATCTTCATACATCGATTATGCAATGAGTGTAATTGTTGCTCGCGCCCTTCCAGATGTAAGAGATGGATTAAAGCCGGTTCATCGCAGAATTTTATTTGGAATGCACGAACTTGGTGTGCCCCACAATAAACCATATAAAAAGTCTGCCAGAATAGTTGGAGAGGTTCTGGGTAAATACCATCCGCACGGAGATTCTGCCGTTTATGATACAATGGTTAGAATGGTACAGGATTTTTCGTTACGATATCCGCTTGTGGATGGACAGGGAAACTTCGGTTCTGTTGACGGAGATTCTGCCGCAGCAATGAGATACACGGAAGCCCGCCTTGCAAGAATTGCGGACGAAATGCTTCGTGATCTTGATAAAAACACGGTTGACTTTATTAATAATTTTGATGAATCTCTTCAGGAGCCGACAGTTCTTCCATCATATCTTCCCAATCTTTTAATAAATGGCGCAAGCGGAATAGCAGTAGGAATGGCAACCAATATTCCGCCACATAATATAAGCGAAGTAATAGACGGTTGTGTTGGTTTGATAGAAAATCCAAAAGCTACATCTGCAGATTTGATGAAATTTGTTAAGGCTCCCGATTTTCCTACGGGCGGAATTATTTACGGATACGAAGGCGTTAAAGACGCTCTTCTCACGGGAAGAGGAAGGGTAGTTATTCGTGCAAAAGCAAATGTAGAAACTCTAAAGAACGACAGAGAAAATATTGTCATCACAGAAATTCCTTACCAGGTTAATAAGGCAACACTTATAGAAAAAATTGCCGATCTGGTTCGCGAAGGAAAAATTACAGAAATATCAAACATAAGAGATGAATCTGATCGTGATGGTATGCGCATAGTAATAGAGCTTAAACGTGATGCCCAGCCCGCAGTTGTGCTTAACCAGCTATTTAAGCACACACAAATGCAGGTTACTTTTGGCGTAATTATGCTGGCGCTTGTTCATGGAGTTCCAAAAGTTCTTAATCTTCAGGAGATGATTCAGCACTTTCTGGATCATCGGATGGAAGTCCTTATCCGCAGAACAAAATACGAACTTGAATCTGCAGAAAAGCGCGCGCACATATTAGAAGGATACATAATTGCTCTTGATAATATTGACGAAGTAATAGATACAATTAAAAAATCCAAAGATACCGAAGCAGCCAAAAATAACTTGATGAAAAAATTCAAGTTGAGCGAAATACAAGCAAAAGCAATCCTGGATATGAGATTGCAGCGCTTAACCGGATTAGAGCGTAAAAAGATAGAAGATGAGTACAAAGAGACAATTAAATTAATTGAAAGACTTAGAGGAATTCTTGATAACGAAAGAACAAGGAAAAAAATAATAAAAGACGAATTGCTTGCGCTTAAAGAGAAATACGGAGACGAACGAAGAACAGAAATTATAAGAGACTATAAAGAGTTTGCATTAGAAGATATTATTGCCGAAGAAGATGTTGTTGTAACAATATCTCACGGTGGATTTATAAAACGATTTCCCGTTAGCGGATACAGAAGACAGGGGCGCGGAGGTAAAGGCGTAACCGGCGCCGGGACAAAAGAAGATGATTTTATCGAACACATGTTTGTCGCGTCAACCCATCAATACATTTTATTCTTTACGGATAAGGGAAGATGTTACTGGTTAAAGGTTTATGAAGTTCCGGAAGGCGGAAGAACAGCACGCGGACGATCTATTGTTAATCTTCTTGAAAAAGATAAGGACGATAACATCACCGCCTTTGTTGCTGTTAAAGAATTTAGGGAAGATCAATATCTGATTATGGCAACAGAAAAAGGAACAATCAAGAAAACGGTTCTTGCTGCTTACGGTAACGTAAGAAAAGGCGGTATAAATGCGATCAATCTTGCCCCGGGTGACAGACTGATTGAAGTTAAGATGACAGATGGAAAAAATGATATTGTAATTGGAACCAGTAACGGTTTTGCAATACGCTTTAACGAGAAGGATGTTCGCGATATGGGAAGAACTGCAACCGGCGTGCGGGGAGTAAGACTTGGCAAGGGTGATCGCGTTGTTGGATTGCTTGTAATTAGAAATGATAAAACTACAGTTCTTGTTGTAACAGAAAAAGGTTACGGCAAACGCTCGGATATAAATGATTACAGGATTACAAAGCGCGGCGGCAAAGGCGTTATAACTGTTAAGACAACAGATAAAGTCGGTAAGTTAATTGCATTGATGGAAGTTGTTGACCGTGACGAGCTTGTAATTATTTCTACGCAAGGAATGGTAATAAGACAAAGCGTTAAAGATTTGCGCGTGATGGGAAGAAACACACAGGGCGTAAGAGTAATTAGATTAAATGAACACGATTCTATTGCAGATATTGCCCGCGTTGTTCCGGAAGAAGATGAAGAAATAAATGGCAACGGCAACGGCAATGGGAAAGAAATTGAACCGCTGTTGAGTTGATAGCTTTATTAAATTACTAAAATTATTTTATGTCAGTCTGAGCGGCAATGCCATCGAAGACTGACATATTTAAAAAGATGTCATCTATAATAAAAAACACTGCAGATTTACCTACAACATCCACTTGTAAAAACCGCAAAACAAAAGTTCAAACTTACCTACACAACAAACCTTTTTACCGTCATTTCTGACCTTGGTTTTGTTTTTGCCTTTTTATTTGCGTTATATTTATAGTGTTATTTTTGTATTAAAAAACTTGTTACAGAGGACAAAATGAAAACGGGAGAAAACAATTTGTACTTCTTTGGAAATCCATTCACAATTAAAACCAACTACTTAGTAATTATTCCTTTCCTATTTATATTCTTACTGTCTTGTGATGTTAATGATAATGATGATAATTTACCACCCTGTCCGCCAAATGATATAGTTGTAACGCCACCTTACGATTCACCTAGTTGGCATCCAAGCGGAAATTTTATCGGTTTTAATTATACACCATTGCTTAAAATAAATTATCCTTACGGTGAACATTGTCAGGGTGTTTATGAATGGGATCCACAACAATCTGGTTTTTGGTTAATAAACCCAGATGGATCGAATATGAGAAGGGTATTTCCTTATAAACTACTAAATCCTGTATGGTCACCTGATGGAGAATGGATAGCGTTTGTATTGCCGCTTGGTGATGAGCGACATATTTGCAAGATGCGGTTTACCGGGGAAACATTTGACACAACAACATTAGTACAGCTTACAGCAGAGGGGAGAAATTTTTTACCTAGCTGGAGTCCAGATGGACAGTGGATCGCATACGATTCAAATGTTGATAGCCCCAATGGAATGAAATTTATATGGAAAATGAAATCAGACGGTACTCAAAAAACCAGAATAGCGTATGATCCAACAAAAGGTGAAATCAGAGAACCAAGTTGGTCAAGTGATGGCAATAAAATAGTGCATG
>JBAQCL010000065.1:0-11124 GCA_049294175.1 Ignavibacteriaceae bacterium
CATGCACTATTTTATTGCCATCACTTGACCAACTTGGTTCTCTGATTTCACCTTTTGTTGGATCATACGCTATTCTGGTTTTTTGAGTACCGTCTGATTTCATTTTCCATATAAATTTCATTCCATTAGGGCTGTCTGTATTTGAATCATAAGCTATCCACTGCCCATCGGGGCTCCAGCTTGGGAAAAAATTTCTCCCTTCTGTTGTAAGCTGCACTAATGTTGTTGTATCAAATGTTTCCCCGGTAAACCTCATCTTGCAAATATGTCGCTCATCACCAAGAGGCAATACAAAGGCTATCCATTCTCCATCAGGTGACCATACAGGATTTAGTAGTTTATAAGGAAATATCCTTCTCATATTCGATCCATCTGGATTTATCAACCAAAAGCCAGATTGTTGTGGATCCCATTCATAAACACCCCGGCAAAGTTCACCATAAGGATAAGTTATTTTAATTAATGGGGTATAATTAAATCCTATAAATTCTCCGCTTGGATGCCAGGCTGGTGATTCGTATGGTGGTGTTGATATAATTTGAAATGGCGGGCAGGGTGGTGGGTTATCATCATCATTATTGTTAACATCACAAGACAGAAAGAATAAAATTATAAGACAAGTTGCAACGAAAAATAGTTTTTTGAATTGTAAAGTAGAATTAAAAAAATTAAGGTTATTTTTTTTATTTAATTTCATTTTACCCATCTCCCTTATGTTTTATCAAACAAAAATCACACCTTAAAATTAGTGTAAAAAAAGAACTAAAAACAAAACCATTGCAAAAAGCGGCGGTAAAAATTTATAAGCAATGCAGGTGATTTTTGTATTGTGTAAATTTTATTTTGATAGTTCTATTTGCCGGTAAACCACTGTTATTAGGCTCTTGGCAAAAACACTTTAAATGTTGTACCTTCTCCAAATTCAGATTCAACTTCTATTTTACCGGAGTAAGAATCAACGATGCGTTTAACAATTGATAAGCCCAAACCTGTCCCGTTAATGTTTTTTGTCTTTTCATTTTTAGCGCGGAAGAATTCTGTAAACAATTTATTTTTTTCTTCGGGTTTTAAACCAATGCCGGTGTCTTTAATTTCAGTAACAAGATAATTATCCGAGACAAAAAGATCGATCGTAATTGTGCCGTTATCACGATTATACTTAATTGCATTACTTATAAGATTTGTAAACAATCTTGTTATCTCATCGTAATCTGCATTTATACAATGTCCGGCTTCATCTTTATTAAAAATAACCTTAATACTTTTTTTATTTATGTCAATCTGAAAAAGTTCAAGTATAGAGCTGATAACTTCATTAAGGCAAACACGTTTTATTTCACGCTGAACTGTTTTTAATTCCATCCGGGAAATATCAAGAAGATCATTAACCATTTTAAGTAATCCATTAAGACGAATCATTGAGCGGTTTTCATAATCTTTTCTTTGTTCCGGTGTAAGATTTATAGAGTCATCATTAAACAAATTTAGGAATCCGTAAACGGCTGCAATCGGCGCTTTAAGTTCGTGCGACACCATCGAAACAAATTGTGATTTTATCAACTCAATTTTTTTAAGTTCTGTTATATCTTTAAATACAATAACAACCCCCGATAAACTACCATCAGGATGATGCACTGCTGAAGCGGTTGCTTCAATAAAAAATTCCCGGTTTGGTTTTAATTCAATTTGAGTTGTATAAGATTTATGCTCATTATTTTTTTCACTGAGAAATTTTTGGATCAGTTCAACAATTTCAGGTCTAAGCTTATCCAGAATATATTCTTCGACAGCAATTCCCTGCAATTCCAAAAACCTAAGAGCGGCGGGATTATAAAGAACAGCAAGACCATCTTTATTTACAACAAGAACGCCATCTGAAATTGAGTTTACAATAGTGTTCATTCTTGTTTTTTCAAAAGCAACTTCAAGAAGTCTTTCTTCCCGCTCCTTTTTCCACTTTTCCGCTTCAATTAAAATTTGTCTTCGCTGAAAACCATCTTTTAAATTTGATAAAAGCTCTTCCGGTGAAAAAGGTTTTGGAATGTAACTAAATGCACCGAGCTTTGTTGCTTCGATAGCTGTTTCGTAACTGGAAAAAGCTGTAGCTATAAAGCAGATTGTGTTGGGAAATTTTTCACGGATTTGTTTTAAAACTTCCAATCCGTCAACATCGGGCATTTTTAAGTCTATTACTGCAAGGTCAAATTCGGTTGATGTCCCGAAGTTAATTCCTTCAGTTCCATTTTCCGCTGCAGTAACTTCATAGCCTTCTGCCGCAAGCAGTCTTTGCGCACCAAGTCTCAGACCCTTTTCATCATCTACGAACAGAACTTTTGGTTTGTATGTATTCATATTTATTTTGTGTCGTTGCGATTATGACCGGAAGAAAGACGAAGCAATCTTTTTAGTAAAATAGATTGTCTCATCCCGATTACATCGGGATTTGCAATGACTTATTAATCTTAATTTTTCTTTAGTTCAAAAAAACCTTCAAGCCTTTGAACAAACTCATCAATAATAACAGGTTTGTTAAGCAGCCCATCCGCTTTTATCCATTCTTTTTCTTCACTTGTTGATGCATCAAATTTAAATCCAGTATCATAAGTTGCGGAAGTTAAAATGAATACAGGAATGTTTTTTCCGTATTCATTTTTTTTGATTTTATAACAAAGAATAAAACCCGAATCGTGTTCTTCCATAATCAAATCCACTACACAAGCATCCGGTTTAGCCTTTTTAAAAACTTCCCAGCCTTCTTGCCCGCTGCTCGCTGTGATTACCTCATAACCTTTTGATTCAATTAATAATTTATTTTGTTCAAGTAGATCCAAATCATCATCAACTAAAAGTATTTTCATTTTAGAAACCATATATTAAGTACTCCTTAGTTCAATTCATTTGTTTGATGTGCCTGATATTTAGGCAATACAATTACAAACGTTGTGCCTTTTTGAACTTCACTTGTAAATGTGATATTGCCTTTGTGCATTTTTACTATTCCGTAAGAAATCGCTAACCCGAGTCCAGCGCCTTTACCTATATTTTTTGTTGTAAAGAAGGGAGTAAAAATTTTACTTTGATTCTCTTTCGGTATTCCGTTTCCCGTGTCCGAGATTTCAATTTTAACATTTGTCTTATCCGACGAAAGAACAATGTAAAGCTCTTTCTTTTCTGATTCACTTACAGCATCGCAGGCATTTTTTATAATATTAATAAAAACCTGTTTAAGCTGATCTTCATCCCCTGATATCATGTAATTATTTTCATGTATATCAAATTTAAAATCTATTTTTCTGTACGCCGGATTTACCGTAAATGGTTTTAATAAATTTCGGATTGTTTCCGTTAAATCAAACTCTTTAAGGTTCAGTTTTCCCTGCCGTGCAAAGTTTAAAAGGTTTGCGACAATGTTTTTACATCGGTTAGCTTCTTCAACAATTAATTGCAGGTCTTCTGTTCTCTGATCATCATTATAAATTTTTTCCAGATCCCGCTTTAACATTGAAGAATAAAGTAAAATTGTTCCGAGCGGATTATTTATTTCGTGTGCAACTCCCGCTGCCAACTGCCCGATTGAAGCAAGTTTTTCAGCAACCCGCAATTGCTCTTCGGTATTGCTTAGATTATCATAAGCAACTTTCAACTCATCAATAAGATAAGGAAGACACATTTCTTTTTCTGCAATATTTTTTGCAATCGCTACTGCATATTCCCGGCAGGTTGGATAACCGCAAGCGCCGCAGTTTAGTTCATCTTTGGGAGAAAACTTTTTTGTCTCTGCAAGTATTTCTTTTATTTTTTCTTCAGTTGGATACGGTCTTCTTTGATTATCTATTTTAAAACTTCTTAGAAGATTTATTTTTCTTGCATTGTATAAATTGCTTTTCCAGACTCTCCGATCAACATTATTGATTTTTTCATCAATATAATTGATAACTTTTTCGCGGCGTGCATAATAATTTAAAGTCGTGTCAATTGCCGGTCCGCTTATACAACCTTCACAAAACAAAACATCCATAAACTTTGCATTAATATGGTTTCCCGAAATTTCTTCTATAATGTCTAAAACTTTTTTCTTTCCTTCAACAACAATTATATCTTTTTCAAGAATATCATCATTTAAATCTGTAGTCTTTAACAATCCACCTGCAAGAGGATATGCTTTGCCCATCATTGCATGCGGTCCGTCAAAATCACTATCCTCAAGTTGATACAAATCTATTTCGCTTTCTCGAAACATTTGCTTCAACTCGGTAAAGGTTAAAACAGCATCTATAACTCCCGAAACACTTTCATCCTGTGCCTCCTGTTTTTTTGCTATACAGGGACCAACGAAAACAATTTTAACTTTGTCTCCAATATTTTCTTTAAGATATCTTCCAAGCGCTATCATTGGAGAAACAACCTGCGCAAGATTTGGAACAAGATTTACAAAGTATTTTTGGATATAACTTACAATTGCCGGACAGGCGGAACTGATAATTGTTTTTTCGTTTTCGGATTTTATTATTTCGATGTACTCATTGGCGATCAGATCAGCTCCGAATGCTGTTTCTATCACCTGGTCAAAACCAAGTTTGCGAATTGCTGAAGGAATTTTTTGATAGTTATCAGGAAAAGATGCCGCAAAAGATGGGGCAATAATTGCGATTGTCTTTTCGTTTTTTAAAAGTTCGTAAACAGTTTTGATTTCAGAAAAGATTTGCTTGGCATCCTGGGAACAAACTTTTACACAATGTCCGCAAGCGATGCATCTTTCCTCAATAACTTTTGCCTGCCCATCAATAACTCTAATTGCAGAAGCCGGGCATTCTCTAATACAGGAGTAACACCTTTTACATCTATCGCTTATTGTACTGACTATTGCGTGATTCATTTTTTATATAAAAGTCATTCCGAACAAAATGAGGAGTCTCTTACATTTAACAGATTCTTCGTCCCTAAATTTCAGGATACGGAATATATTTCTACTTTAATTATTTAAAATCTTTTTCTTATCAAAATATTCTGTATGAAGAATTTCATGAGCCTTATGTGAATTCGGCTCGTCAAAAAATTCTTTATATAAAATTTTCACAGATTCATTTTCATGTGATCTTCTGTTCCTGGCTTTTTCATCAATTTGGTAAAGTGTTTTAATACGCTTCATTACCTTTTCAGGTTTCTGATGAATAGGTTGTCCGCCGCCATTAATACATCCGCCGGGGCAAGCCATTACTTCTATAAAATGGTATTTTGATGTTCCATTCTGCACTTCATCCAGTACCGGATCAACATTTCCTATTCCGTTTACAACAGCAACATTTACATTAATATCACTAATTTTAATTGTGGCTTCTTTCACTCCACCCGTTCCACGGATCTCATCAAACTCAAGATGTTGAAGCTCCGTTCCTGTCATTTTAAAATAAGCAGTACGTAAAGCTGCTTCCATTACTCCGCCGCTTGTACCAAAAATTGCAGCCGCACCTGTGGATTCACCAAGCGGATTATCAAAATCACTTTCCGGTAAATCATTAAAATCAATTCCGGCTATTCTAAAAAATCGAACAAGTTCTCTTGTGGTTAGAACAGCGTCAACATCCGGCATAGATTGTTCAGAAAGTTCCGCACGATCCGATTCATATTTTTTTACAGTACAAGGCATAATCGAAACAACATATATATCCTTTGGGTCGATTCCCATTTTTTTAGCATAATATGTTTTAAGCACGGCGCCTTCCATTTCGTGCGGCGATTTGCAGCTTGAAACATGATCCAAAATTTCCGGTCTGTTCATTTCAACATACTTTACCCAACCGGGACAACAGCTTGTAAACATCGGCAAGCTTCCACCATTCTGCACTCTGCTTATTAACTCGGTTGCTTCTTCCATAATTGTTAGATCAGCAGCAAAATTTGTATCAAATACTTTTTTAAATCCTAATCGTCTTAAGCCTGTAACAAGTAAACCTGTAACATCTGTTCCGAGCGGCATATTATATTCTTCGCCCAAAGAGGCTCTTACTGCAGGAGCAATCTGAGCAATACAATATTTTTTCTTACTATAAATTGCATTTGCAACTTCTTTAACAGAACTTTTTTCACGAAGAGCTGCAGTTGGACAAACAAGAATGCACTGCCCGCATAATATACAATCACTTACATTTAAACCTTTGTTGTAGGGAGTTGTAACGATTGAAGAGAACCCGCGTTTTGTAAAATCAATTGCACCAACTTTCTGAACTTCGTGACAAACACGAACGCATCTTCCGCAAAGAATACATTTTGCAGGATCACGTTCCATAGATGCACTTGATATATCAATTGCATGGCATTTCGTTTCACCAACATAACGATGTTCACGAACTCCGTATTGTTCCGATAAATCCTGAAGTTCACAATTTTTGTTTCTTACACAAACCAAACAATCCTGCGGATGGTTTTCCACAAGAAGCTCCACGATAGTTTTACGGGCTCTTCGTACTCTTGGGGAATCAGTGTCAACCGCCATTCCTTCGGAAACGGGGTACGCACACGAAGGAGTAAGACCTCTAAATCCAACAACTTCTACAGAACAAATTCTGCATGCTCCTGAAGGAAATAAATTTTTAAGATGACATAATGTTGGAATAGAAATTCCCACTGATTTAGCAGCATCAAGTATTGTCATCCCCTCTTCTGCATTTACTCTAATTCCATTTATTGTTAACTGAACCATTTACAACTCCGAAATTTCAATTTAATATTTCTGTTGTCACTCTGAACTTCTTTTCTAATCTATAACTTTTTAACTAAGCCAGACACTGAAATAATTTTAGTGCGACAATCAATAATTCTGAACTTTAATTAATCTGTATTGCATCAAAGCGGCAATTTTCATAACACATTCCGCACTTAATACACTTTTCATCAACTATATAATGGGCTTCGCCTTTTTCACCAACAATAGCTTCGACGGCACATTTACGTAAGCATAATCTACAGCCGGTACATTTTTCATTATCTATGGAAAAAGTGAGAAGTTCTTTACAAACTCCGGCAGAACATTTTCTTTCGTATAAATGTTCTTCATACTCTTCCTTAAAATATCTTAACCCAGATAAGACCGGGTTAGGCGCTGATTGTCCTAATCCACACAAAGAGGTATCTTTGATTACATCTGCCAATCTTTGCAAGTGAATCATTCCTTTAAATCTTAATAACTGGTCATTTTTATTTTTGTATGAAGAATATCTTTGAGGAATTCTTTCAATAATTTCCAGCATTCTTTTTGTGCCTTCACGACAAGGAACGCATTTACCGCAGCTTTCCTGCTGAATGAATGTTAAAAAGTATTTTGCAACATCAACCATACAGGTATCTTCATCCATAACTACAAATCCGCCGGAACCCATCATAGCGCCGACTTCTTTTAGCGATTCATAATCCACAGGTGTGTCAATTACACTTTCAGGTAAACATCCGCCTGAAGGACCACCGATTTGAACGGCTTTAAACTCTTTACCATTTGGTATTCCACCTCCGATTTTAAAAACAACATCGGCAAGCGTAGTTCCCATAGGAACTTCAACTAATCCGGTATTTTTAACATTACCGCTTAGTGCAAAAACTTTTGTTCCTTTTGATTTATCTGTTCCGATTTTAGCAAACTGTTCTCCACCCATTAACATAATTGAAGCAACATTACCAAAAGTTTCAACGTTATTGATTACGGTCGGTTTACCAAAAAGACCTGCTACGGCAGGATAAGGAGGACGTGGTCTCGGCATTCCACGTTTACCTTCAATTGATCCTATAAGCGCTGTTTCTTCACCGCAAACAAATGCACCTGCACCTTTTTTAATTTTTATATGAAGAGAAAATTCCGTGTTAAGAATATTATCCCCAAGTATTCCATACTTTGTACATTGATTAATTGTGTTCTGTAGTCTTTCGATTGCGAGTGGGTATTCTGCGCGGCAATAAATATAAGCCTGAGATGCTCCGATTGCATAAGCGGCAATCATCATTCCTTCAACAACTCTGAATGGATCACTTTCAAGAAGCGAGCGATCCATAAATGCACCAGGATCACCTTCGTCGGCATTACATATTAAATATTTTTGATCTGCTGTTTGTTTAAATGCAAGCTCCCATTTTTTAGCTGTTGGAAATCCGCCTCCGCCTCTTCCCCTTAATCCTGCTAAAGATATTTCTCTGATAACTTCTTCCGGCTTCATTAATCTGACAGCTTTATCAAAAGCTTTAAAGCCGCCGTAGGCAAGATAAGTGTCTATTGAGTCGGGATTTATTACACCACAGTTAGCTAAAACAATTTTTCTCTGGAATTCAAAGAAAGGAATTTCATTTATATTTCTTGCCTCCTGATTTGTTTTACCATGCGAGCCAAGAAGCTTTTCCTTAAATATTTTTTTATCTACAAGAGTAGTTTGCAAAAACTTTGATACTATTTTAGGCGTTATTTCACAGTAAGAAATTCTATCTTCACCGGGCAATTTAACATCTACAATTGGTTCAACAGCACAATAACCAATACAGCCTGTCGATTCAATAATTGCTTCAATGTTCAGTTTTTTAAGTTCCGCAATAATTGCTTCTTTAACTTTACCCGCTCCTGATGCAAGTCCGCAAGTTCCCATTCCAATTATAATTATCGGAACGGCGTGTTCTTCATAACGTAACTTTTTACGCAATAAAGCTATTTCCTTTTTACAATTTTCATCGCTGTGGCAAAGCGGACCTTCTGTACAACATTGAATAAAGTGTTCGCACGGTTTGTCTGCTGTATGCCAGCACTTTTCACAGCAAAGTTGACTGAAATTTATCATTTCTCAACCTCAGCAGTCTCAGTTTTATTAGCTGTTTGATATTTCTTTAAAATTTTGGGAATGTCTTTAACTGTAATCCTTCCATGATAATCATCATTAACGAGCAATACAGGCGCAATTGAACAAGCGCCAATGCAGTTAACAACTTCAATAGTAAATTTTTTATCACGCGTTGTTTGTCCCGCAAGTATTCCCAATTCTGATTCAACAGCATAAAGAATGTTAGCAGAGTTTTTTACATGGCATGCCGTTCCGCGGCAAACACGGATTATATTTTCTCCAAGTGGAGTTAAACGAAACTGGTTGTAAAAAGTTGCCACTCCGTAAACACGGCTAAGTGGAATTTTTACAAACTCAGCAATATCTCTTAAAGCATTTTCCGGTAAATATCCATAAATGTTTTGAACGTCCTGAAGAAGGGGAATTAAACTGCTTCTGTCATTCGGTTGGTAGTTTTCAAAGATACGATTATGCATTTTTTCCTCAATCATTTCACAATAGTCATCGTATTTATGCATGTAAGATGCCATATCAAGTTTCTTAAAAGATGTTTTTAATCGAAAATTTCATATCAACAAATAATAATTAGCAATTAACTTTTCTTGCTTTTGAGAAGCTATTTACTGAAAGATGGAAATAATTTGCGAGACAAAGCAAAGCAATATCAATTTAGAATGCTAAAACAGGTACAACCAAAGAAGTGAAATTGGAATTGTAAAAATGAGTTTATATAGAATTAAAGAATCACTTCCTTGTTTTCCTCCACTCTGATATTGTTTCCTTAAACGGAACCAGCGCACGTGGAATTGCGCCATGCATGTAAGCAATAAAAACTCCAAAATTAACGATCGGTATGTCCAGTAATTTTGCCTGGTTTATTCTTGTTTGCATAGCTCTATGCGTTAGCATACATCCGTTACAATGTATAATAAGTTTATAATCGGAAAGATTATTTGGAAACTCATGGTCTTGATTTATATCAATCTTTAAATCTTTTCTTGTATGATTGTGTAACCATCTTGATATTCTTTCTGTACTCATTTCATCTTCTTTAGCATGATGAGAACATGCTTCCGCAATCAACACTTTGTCGCCATTTTTCAATTCATCAATTCTTCGCAAGCCCTTAACAAAAGCACCAAGATCCCCTTTATGTTTTGCCATTAAAATGGAAAATGTTGTTAACTTAATTTTTTCGGGGACATTGGCAACAGTGTACAAAAAGGCATGGCTGTCAACTACGATCATATCAGGAAATGATTTTAAATTATCAAGTGTTGATCGAAGTTCTTTTTCCTTACAAATAATTACGGAAATGTTTTCATCAAGTGCCTCGCGAATCATTTGAACCTGCGAAACAATTAATTTTCCTTTGGGAGCGTTTATATCTGTTGGAAGAACAAAAACAATTATATCACCGGAGGAAATTATCCCGTCCAAAATCTGCGATTGGTTATCATAAGGAAGTAAACGAATTATTTTTCTTTTAAGTTCTTCAATTCCCGCTTTTTCTTTGCAGGAAACTTCAAAGTGTGTAATTCTAAGTTCTTTAAGTTCTTCCAGAAGTTCAGGATTAACACCAAACTCAATTTTATTTACAGCAACCACATAATTTATTTGAAGTTTATCGAGATAGGCAAGTAGTTCAAGTTCCTTACTTTGCAAAGTATTGCGGGCATCAACAACAACTAAAACAAAATCAGATGAAGAAAGAATTTTAATTGTTTCGCTAATCTTTTGTTTCCCAAGTTCACCTTCATCATCTATTCCTGCCGTATCAACAATAACAACCGGACCATAAGGCAACAACTCAAACGCTTTTTTAACCGGATCAACTGTTGTCTCCACAGCAACAGATTCATTAAATAAGTTTTGCCCAAGCATGGAATTAACCAATAACGATTTGCCGACATTTCTCCTTCCAACAACGGCTATATGCGGGCGACTTGAATTGGATTCCGGAGTCAATTTGAGTTCCTGTTTTATTATTTATTTAGAGTTGCACAAGTTTTTCTATCTAACCTGCTTCCCTGTATGCGGTAAAGTTCAAAAAATGTTCCACCATTAAAAATCACACTAACTACTGATATTCCAAATTTTGACAACTTTAATTACTTCATAATTGTTAAGTAATATCAAGTCTAAAAAGTCATTTCTCTCTTTTAAGAATCTTAAAAAAATATAATAAACCCAAATTTGTCATTAAGTAAAAAGCTCTAATGACCGCCAATAGAAAAAAACAGAGATAAGTTATTTAGAAATAAAGAGATAAGTAATATTTTAACAATTACAATCAGAGAAAATTATACAGTAA
>JBAQCL010000066.1:0-27924 GCA_049294175.1 Ignavibacteriaceae bacterium
TGTCCTGCAGGCGGATGTAAGAAAATCCCGGAACATCACCTCTGAAAAAATCTATAAAAAAAGAATTGAGAGTAAAACCATAAAAAGTTCTTATACCAAATTCTTTCCCAAGCTCTTTTATTCCCCATAGATAAAGTGGAATGTTAAGAACCCAGATCATTAAACCAACAGGAAGCCCGGTTAAATAGTGAACACTCATAGACAGTCCGCTAACACCGCCGGGAACAACTTTTGCATCAACAAGAAAAACACCAATTCCGATTGCCATCATTGCTGCACCAAAAGTAATTGCTATATAATCAATAATCGGATATTCTTTAAAAATTTTAGCAGTCATTTTTTTCTCAAATATTTATAATCCAAAATTATAGATAAACTACTTAAGCGGGAAGTTTTATGTTCTTATATTATCTTGAGCTGTTGAAAATATGATTAAATATTAATTATTGAGGATTATTAATTTTAGAATCATTGAAACTCCTTTACTATTTTTCCGGTAAAGCTAAACTGATTTATGTGGAATGAAATTTGTTTTATGAATCTCAAACAAAAATTAGAATATCATTACAAGGCTTTTGACAGAACAAAACTTGAACCCGACCCGCTTCAGTTTTTACATTTGTTTAAAGATGAACGAGATATTGAAATAATTGGATTTATCGCTTCAATTTTTGCTTATGGAAATGTTAAGCAGATTGAAAATACGCTAAACAAATTAGTAATTGTTTTTGGAGGAAAGCCGTATCATTTTATCAAAAACTTTAACATCAAAAAAGATAGACAAAAATTAGATGGAATAAATCATCGCTTTTATACTAATGAAGACATAATACAGCTTTTTTATGTGCTTAATAAAGAGATTAACAGGTTTGGATCGATCAAAAAAATATTTTTTTCAGGTTACAATATTTCCGATTTTAATGTAAAAAATAGCCTTATTCGCTTCTCAAATCATTTTTTAAACTCATTTCAACAGTCTTTTGGCAGTATTTCAAATGGTACAAAATTTATGTTTCCTTTACCTGAAAAGGGAAGTGCCTGTAAACGTATGAACTTATTTTTGCGTTGGATGGTCAGAAATGATGAATTAGATTTTGGTCTGTGGAATGAAATTCCAAGCAGCAAACTCGTTATTCCGGTTGATACTCACGTTGCAAGAATTTGTAAATCATTAAAACTTACAAAAAGAAAAAACGTAAGCTGGCAAATGGCTGAAGAGATTACGCATAATCTGAAAAAATATGATTCTAATGATCCTGTAAAATATGATTTTGCAATCTGCCACATTGGAATAAGAAAATTAAAATTTTGATTTAGTTAATCTAAATGTATAAAGTGAATTGTAATGAAAAATTTATCTGAAGATCATTTTCCGGTTAAATATCTTTTAATATTTCTTGTGATGGTTATTGTTATATCGGTAATTGGTTATTTGTTTTATCTGGATCGGAAGAGTGCAATTGAAAATGAACTTTATCAACATGTAGTTTCAATCAAAGAAATAAAATTACAACAGATCAGCAAAGAACAACTTCAAAAAAAATTTATTATTGATTTGTTTTTACAATTACCTGAAATTGATAAAAATTTAGCTGTTCTTCTGGCAAATCAAAGTGATAGAGAAATTAATAAAAGGATTTTGCAATGGGCAAATAAATTAAAAGGAGATTTTGATTTTGTTAGTGTAAATATTTTTAATTCTGATGCTGATATTGTCTTTTCAACCGACAGTTCAGAAAATGTTTCTCAGAACTTTCTTAAACATGAATTAAAAGTATTACTCCGGGCAGACACATCATCTTTAACTAACCTTTACCTTGGCGATAAAAAAAGTCTTTTGCAAGCTATTATTTCTCCAATAAAAAAATCAAATAAAATTATAGGATACATCTGGACAGAAGTATCATTTTTTGAATATCTCTACCCGATTTTAACATACACTAAAAAAGAATCGGATGACGTGGAATATATTCTCTTAAAAAGCAAAAGTGATTTAGGCTTTATTTTAAAAGATGTTAAAGAAAATGATAATTTTATTTTGCGCATACTTCCGTTGAATAAAAAAAATAAAAAGGAACTTGAACCGCTTATTGAGAAAAAAGAAATTAGCAATAAAGCAATGTCAGTCGATAACCGAATTATTGCTTCGGTAAATAAAATACCCGGAACAGATTGGTTTTTGATTGCTAAAATAAATCAGGATAAAGTTTCAGAATCCACAAAGAATACTGCAATAATAGTATTTATAATATCTTTACTATTAATAATTCTTTCCGCAAGCATTACTTACGCTATCTGGAAGCGAAGCCGTTTACACTTTATTACAAGAACAATAAACCTTAGAAAAGAAAAAGAAGCGCTAAGTGAACGATATACTTCTCTTACCAGATATGCGAATGATATGATATTCAGTTTGGATAGACATGGTAAAATTTTAGAAGCTAATCAAAAGGCTTTTAATACTTATGGGTATAATAAAGATGAATTATTAGAAATGAATTTTCTTGATCTTTGTTTTGACAGCAGGAAAGATGTGGAAATTATTTTTTCATCAATAACCACGCAAGATGGAATTTTATTTGAAACTAATCACAAAAGAAAAAATGGGATGATAATTCCTGTTGAAATAAGCGCAAAACTTATACGCCAGGGTGATGAAGAAATTATGCTGGCAATCGTAAGGGATAATACTGAAAGAAAGAAATTAGAGGCTGATTTAATTCTTGCTAAAGACAAAGCAGAAGAGATGGATAGGTTAAAAACGATATTTCTTTCTAATATGAGTCACGAACTAAATACGCCGATGAGCGGAATTATCGGATTTTCAGAAATGCTCTTATCTGAACTTGAAGATAAAACACATCGTGATATGGCAACGTACATTCATAAAAGCAGTAAAAGGTTAAATGAAACATTAACCTCTTTACTTGATATTTCTAAGTTGGAATCTCATAAAATGAATATGAAACTATTTGCGGTTGAGGTAATAAGTGTTCTGGAAGAATGCAAAACTATATATTCAGAAACAGCAATTTCAAAAGGGTTGGTGATTAACACCAATTTTAATGAGGAAAAAATATTTATTAATGCAGAAACTTCAGTACTTCATAAAATATTTTGTAATCTTTTGGATAACGCAGTTAAGTACACTAAGCGGGGAGAAATAAATTTATATGCAAATGCAATCAATAATAGAGCTATTATTAAATTTTCCGATACAGGCATAGGTATTTCTGAGGAAAAATTAGGAGTTATATTTGAACCTTTCAGGCAGGCGAGTGAAGGGTTAACACGTAAATACGAGGGCAATGGTTTAGGATTGTCTATCACAAAAAAATTTGTAGATATACTTGGAGGAACAATAAAAATAGAGAGTACATTGGAAGTTGGCACAACTTTAATTTTGGAGTTCCCATTAGTGAAAAAGACATAACGTTTTATTTTTCCGTTTTTTATGTTAGAATAATTTTCCATCAAATAACACCCAATCCATTTTTATTAAAATAATTAAAATAAAGGTTGAGAATTACAAGCTTTCCTGCTTAAATTAAACCCACTATTTTTAGAGAAAATGTGGCTCTAACCACAATTTTAATTGCTCAGTAATAGGAGAAAAAAAATGGCAGAGCAAAAACCATTTGTTCCCTTTGTCTCACCTGAAACCAATATGGCTGAATTTACCGTTCGTGCTCTTATAATCGGATTGGTACTTGCTGTTGTACTTGGTGCCGCAAATGCTTACTTAGGATTAAAAGCCGGAATGACTATCGCAGCAACATATCCTGCTGCAGTTATTGGTATGGCTTTAATCAAATTAATGAAAGGTACTATCTTAGAAGAAAATTTTGCCAGAACTGTTGGTTCCATTGGTGAATCAATCGCTGCTGGCGCAATATTCACTTTACCTGCATTTTTTATTGCAGGCATTTGGAACCCTTTCTTTACTCCGGGAAATTATATGATTTCTGCTGCTATTATGGTTGCAGGCGGTATCCTTGGAATTATGTTTGTTGCTTTGCTACGAAGAGTAATGGTGGAAGATGTTGAATTACCTTTTCCTGAATCTGTTGCCGCTGCTGAAATACATAAAGCAGGAAGACACGGTGGTGGAGGATCTAAATTTCTATTTAGTGCAATGGGAATTGGTGCACTCATTCAATCATTAGGTCAATTTAAATTATTTGCCACATCATGGGATAAATTATTCTCACTTGGTAAAGGAAATTTACTTTTTAGATCTCCCGATGTTAGCCCTGCTTATATGGGCGTTGGATACATTATTGGTCCCCGCTTAGCAGCATTAAACTTTAGTGGCGGTGTATTAGCCTGGGGATTATTAACCCCTATGATAGCCTACTTTAAATACTATAATCAAGAATTGCCTGTAGATTTTGATTGGGCAGCTACAATGATTATAGTTTGGAAAAACTATGTAAGACCAATTGCAATCGGTGGTATGTTGGTTGGTGCTGCTTACACACTGTGGATGATGAGAAAAAGTCTTGTTACAGGTATCGCTCGTTCGGTTGGAGACGTAAAAAAAGCTGCTACCGGTGAGCATGTAGAAATTAGAACTGAAAAAGATATTAATTTCAAATGGATTATGATTGGAATTTTAGGAACTGCCGTTGCAACATTTTTTATTTATAACTATTTCGCTCAAAATGTTCTTGCAGCATTGGTTGCAACCATTGTGATGATAGTTGCCGGATTTTTCTTTGCTGCCGTTTCGGGTTATCTTGTTGGTATTATCGGATCAAGTAATAACCCAATTAGCGGATTAACATTATCAACTTTAGTTGTTGCCGCAATTTTAATGGTTGCACTTGGAATGAAGGGAACACAAGGTGTTGCCGCTGTTCTGGGTGTTGCAGCGGTTGTTTGCGTTGCAGCAGCGGTTGCCGGAGAGATGTTGCAGGATTTGAAAGCCGGGCACATTCTTGGTGGTACTCCCTGGAAGATGCAGGTGGGTGATATTATTGGTGTTGTTGTTGCCGCATCGATTATGTTTATTCCACTTTTAATTTTGCACGAAGGTGATATCAAAATGGGTGGAACCGGATTTGGTGGAGATGCTTTACCTGCACCACAAGCGAGTTTGATGGCAATTCTTTCAAAAGGAATTGTAGCAGGGGATATGGAATGGATTTTAATTTTTGTCGGAATGTTAATGGGTGTTGCATTTATTATGATGAATGTTAAAAGTCCTATGCTTGTTAGTGTTGGTATGTACCTGCCACTTGGAACCACATTTGCAATTTTTGTTGGTGGTTTGATAAAAGGAGTTGTGGAAAGAATTAACGCAAAGAAAAACTTTAATGATGCACAGAAATCCAGGGTTGAAAATAATGGAATTTTAATTGCTGCAGGATTGATTGCAGGTGAAGCGCTCATTGGGCTTCTGTTTGCGGGTCTTGCATTTTTTGAAGTGCCGTTATTTAGTTTCTTTGCTGAACCATCGTTCTTAATTAGTTTGATTGTTTTTGCAGCAATTGCATGGTTGCTAATTCAGATTCCGGTTAATAATGCCGGTAAGCCTGATGACCCTGCACCGCCGCAGGTTTCTATGTAATTAAATTAGTATAAAAATATTTTTAGTTTTTCAAAATGTCACACTAAGTTTTTGAAGTGTGACATTTAATTTTTGTAAGAATTTTCATTCATCCTTAAACAGGCGCAGGATGACATCGTAGAGTTTTGAATATTAATTACTTGTCAATTATGCCGTTATCATTTAAAGAACGTAAAAAAATTTTGAAGAGTGTTAATACACTTGATCTTACCCCAATTAAACTTTATGCTGAGGAAATAGGTAATGATGAACTGGTTACAGTCATCATACCAAAATTTAAAAATAAATTTGCGGTAAAATTTATCTCTCCAAATCTTAAAAGTGATCATTTTAAAATTAAACTTGATAAATTTGGTTCTGCTGTTTGGTTAAAGATGAACGGGGAAATAAAAATTGAACATATAATTACGTATCTTAAAGAAAAGTTTGGAGACGAAATTCAAGAAGCTGAAGAAAGAACTACAAAATATATGTTTCAACTTTATGAACAAGGATTCATTTCATTTAAAGAAATAAATTAAAAGGAGTCTATTATGGGCACTGTATTAGGTCATTTAAAACCGGAATTAGTCTGGAATCATTTTGAGGAGATTTGTAAATATCCCCGCCCTTCCAAAAAGGAAGAAAAAATTGCCGCTTATGTTGTTTCAGTTGGTAAACGTTTAGGTCTTCAAACTGAAAAAGATAAATTCGGAAACATTCTTATCCGTAAACCTGCAACCCCGGGATATGAAAACCGTAAAACCGTAGTGATGCAGGGACACATTGATATGGTTTGTGAAAAGAACAGAGACGTGGAGCATGATTTTGATAACGACCCAATTTATCCATACATAGATGGCGATTGGGTAAAAGCAAAAGGTACAACACTCGGCGCAGATAATGGAATAGGTGTTGCAACTGCTCTTGCAGTGCTTGAAGCAAAAGATATTGAGCACGGTCCGATCGAATGTTTGTTTACACTTGATGAGGAAACCGGATTAACAGGTGCATCAAGTTTAAAAAAGGGCTGGTTGAAAGCTGATATTCTAATCAATATGGATTCTGAAGAACTTGGAACTTTGTTTATTGGATGTTCCGGTGGAAAAAATACTGCGGCAAAGTTCAAAGCTAAGTTAGAAAAAACTCCAAGAAATTATTCTACATTTGAACTTAAAGTTGCAGGATTGAAAGGTGGTCACTCAGGACTTGAAATTCATGTTGGAAGAGGAAATGCCGTAAAAATTCTTAACAGGTTAATCTGGGAATATTCACAAGAAAACAAAATTCATTTAGCGGAAATTAATGGCGGAAACAAACACAACGCAATTCCTCGCGAATCTTTTGCTGTTGTACTTGTTCCTAAAGCTGATGAAAAAAGATTGAAAAAATTTGTAGCCAAATACGATGAAACAGTAAAAGCAGAATATGCCGTGGTTGAACCTGATTTAGTTGTATCGATGGAAAAACACGCTGCACCTGAAAAAGTTATGGACGAAAAAACACAAAAGCATCTTGTTAATGCTTTATATGCTCTTCCTCACGGTGTAATAAAAATGAGTAATGACATTCCCGGTTTAGTTGAAACATCAACAAACCTTGCTGTTGTAGAAACAAAAGGGAAAAATATTGATATAGTCACAAGTCAAAGAAGTCCTGTTGCATCAGAAAATGTGGATATAACAAATATGGTAACTTCCGTGTTTAAACTTGCCGGTGCAGAAATATCTTATGGCGATGGATATCCCGGCTGGGCGCCTGATATTCATTCAGATGTTTTAAAAGTGTTCAAATCAACTTTTGAAAAAATGTACGGTAAAGAACCCGAAGTAACTGCAATTCATGCAGGACTTGAATGCGGTATCATAAAAGAAAAATATCCTGATATGGATATGATTTCTTTTGGTCCTACAATGTTTGGTGTTCATTCACCTGATGAAAAATTGCAAATATCTACAGTACCGGAATTTTATAATCAGCTTGTAAATGTTTTAAAGAATATACCGGTAAAGTAAAAGAGTAATTATCGAAATCCTTAAGCAGATACTTCAATTAAGTATCTGCTTTTTTTATTTTTATTCTTATCTTACAAACAGAAAATAATAATCACGTTAAATTAGTTAAAACGTGATTTATACAAAATTTAATTTAGTCTTCGGCAAGCTTAGACTGATAAATAAAAATATTATGAACCCAGATGAACTTTCGCTAAAACAACAGCCATCAACATTGCTTAGATGGACTGCACTCTTGCTCGTTAGTCTTGCAATGATGGGCAACTACTACATTTATGATAGCATCAGCCCGCTTGCAGATTTACTTAAATCTCAACTTGGATTTTCCGACTCCAATATCGGTTTACTAAACGCAATTTATAGTTTCCCAAACATTATTATGGTGCTTGTGGGGGG
This sequence comes from Ignavibacteriaceae bacterium, assembly GCA_049294175.1. Taxonomy (GTDB): domain Bacteria; phylum Bacteroidota; class Ignavibacteria; order Ignavibacteriales; family Ignavibacteriaceae; genus IGN3. Next base: position 7,963 of record JBAQCL010000066.1, read on the forward strand.
ACTTATTATCGATAGAATCGGCACAAGAACTTCCGTTGTTATTTTTACAATTTTTATTATGATCGGCGCTGTAATAACTGCTTTTACCGGAAACATCTATATTATGGCTACCGGGAGATTGGTTTTTGGACTTGGGGCAGAGTCAATGATTGTTGCAATCACAACAATAGTTGCCCGCTGGTTTAAAGGCAAAGAGTTGTCATTTGCATTTGGATTAAATCTTACTGTAGCAAGATTAGGTTCATTTCTTGCACTCAATTCTCCTTCCTGGGGCAAAGGCTTGTACGAATACTGGCAATCCCCACTTTGGGTAACAGTAGCAGGTGGAATATTTGCATTTGTTTGTATAGTCATTTATTATTTTCTTGATTTATATTCATCCAAAAAATATGAAATGCCAAAAGACGGTGATCAGGATAAGATTGAATTTAAAGAGATCTTCAAATTTGGCAAATCATTTTGGTATATAACTGCTTTGTGCGTTACTTTTTATTCGGCAATGTTTCCTTTTCAGACTTTTGCAATTAAGTTTTTTCAGGAAGCTCACGGAACCAGCAGAGAAGTTGGCGGTAATCTATCAAGTATTTTAACTCTTGCTGCTATGATATTTACTCCGCTGTTTGGTTTACTTGCAGATAAAATCGGTAAAAGATCTTTATTGATGATGTTTGGTTCATTGCTGATAATTCCTGTTTATTTAATGATGGCTTACAAATTTGGTAAGCCCGATGTAATGGGCAGCGGTGATTTTATAAATATTAGCTTATCCTTTTTTGATATTAATGCTGCAATTCCGATTTATCTTATTCTTCCAATGGCTATGATGGGAATTGCGTTTTCACTTGTTCCCGCAGTGATGTGGCCCTCTGTTGCAATTATTGTAGATCCGCAAAGATTGGGCACAGCTTATGGATTGATGACAATGATTCAAAACATTGGCTTATTTGGATTTAATTTGTTAATCGGTTTTGCAAATGATTACTCCGGTGCAAGCGCAGCAAACCCTGGCGGTTATACTCTTGGTATGTGGATTTTTTCAATACTTGGTTTTCTAGGATTAATTTTTGCTTTTCTTTTAAGAAAATCCGAAACAGGACTTGGTGGACATGGTTTAGAGTTAGGAATGAAAAAATAGCGCAGATATTTTTTTGTTAAATTATTTCTGGATATAATGCTTAAACTATCAAACAGAATATTTTTAATCTTTTTGATTTTACTTGGCACCAAAAGTTTGGAAGCTCAGTCCTTCGGATTTGCCGGATATGGTTATCAAGAGTACGAACCCGGTTCACTTAACGAAGCAATTACCTACTATAATAGTGCAATATCTAACAGCACTTCACAAACAATTCCAGAGTTTGGAAATGCCTCAGGCTATCGTTTTGGAATAAATTTTTTCCGTGCAAAATTTTCAGGTGTTTTACTTTCACTAAAAGGATACTATGAAATCCTTTCCGAAAATAAAAGTTTTACTTATAACCAAAATTTAACGACTCAACTAAATAGCGAATTGGATTTGGATTTAAAAAGCTGGAATGTTGGGTTGGATTTTGGAATCCCTATTACAGATCTTTTAAGCTGGAAAATTGTTGAAGGAACCGTACATTTTAACATATCAAAAGTAACTTACAAACCAAACCTTAATGATAATAGCAGCAATACTAAGTTTAGTAATGATTCGCCTGAACTTGGTTACAGTATTTCGACGGGATTAATTTTTACTGTAATTGAAAACTTCGTTTGTATTGAAGGTACTGCGGGATATAAATTTTTTAAGATAAAACAAATGAACGACGGTGAAGGAAATAATTTTCAATTGAGAGCTAATGGAGCAAGTGAAATTGAAGATAACGATTTTATAAAAGCCGGAGGATTCAACGCTTCAGTTCAACTTAATGTCGGTTTTCCACTTCAGTAAAATTAGGAATTACAATGAAAAAATTATCAAAACTTGATTCAGCTTCAACAATTGCCATCCGTGATTGTATGGGTGCAAAAAAGAATGAAAAAATTCTTGTTATTACTGATGAACTTAAACGTGAAATCGGTTTATCACTTCACGAAAATGCAATACGCTTAGGTTATAAATCATTACTTGTTGAAATGAAATCCGGTAAAATTAATGGGGAAGAACCAGCCGAAGAAATTGCAGAGCTTATGCAAAAATTTGATGTTGTTTTTTGCCCTACTGCAAAATCACTTACTCACACAGATGCAAGAAGAAACGCGTCTGCAAAAGGTGTTCGTATCGCAACATTTCCCGGTATTACAAAAGACGTAATGATTCGTGGAATGAATGCAGACTATAAGTCAATATCAAAAAGAACGGTAAAGCTTAAAGAGATATTGGAAAAAGGGAAGGAAATTCGTGTAACAGCACCTGCCGGTACAGATATTACTTTTTCAATAAAAGGCAGAACTGCTTATGCAAGTAAAGGATTATTTCATGCAAAAAGTGAAAGTGGAAATCTACCAACAGGTGAGGCTTTTCTCGCTCCTGTTGAAGGTACTGCAAATGGTGTTTTTGTTGTTGATGGTTCAATGGCTGGTTTGGGATTGATAAAAAATGCTAATATCAAAATTGAGGTTGAAAATGGCTATGCAACAAAAATTACCGGCGGAACACTTGCAAAGAAATTAAAAGCTATGTTAGATAAAGTCGGAAAAGATGCAAGGAATATTGCTGAGTTCGGTATTGGCACAAATGATTCCGCAAAACTAAGTGGAGTTTTGCTTGAGGATGAAAAAGTTATGGGAACAATTCACATTGCTTTGGGAAATAATAAATCTATGGGTGGAAGTGTAAATGTTCCAATTCATTTAGATGGGGTTGTAAAGAAGCCAACAGTTTGGATGGATGGGAAACTGTTGATGAAAGATGGCAAACTGCTCGTTTAATTTTCAGTGTTAAATTATAAACGTTCAATTAGTAATTCAAAACATTTAACATTTTGCACTCGCTTTTCTATTAAAAACACTTTAATTATTTTAAATATATAATAACAAAAAATATTTAGGATAGAGATGCCAATTATACCAATCACTGTTTGTGGTGATAAAATATTAAGAAAAAAAGTTGCGAAGGTAACTAAAGTTGATAATCAAATTATCAAATTGATTAGTGATATGTTTGATACAATGCACAACGCCAATGGAATTGGTCTGGCTGCAAATCAGGTTGGTGCCAATAAGCAAATATTTGTAATAGATATTTCCATGGTTGAAGATTATGAGGATACAAAACCGTTAGCATTAATAAATCCGAAGATAATTGCAAAGTCGGAAGAAACATCTGTTTATGAAGAAGGCTGTTTGAGCATTCCCGATCAACACGAAGAAGTTGTAAGACCAAAAAAAATTACGATTCAATATCAGGATACGGATTTAAATACGCACACAATTGAAGCTGATGATTTACTTGCCCGTGTAATGCAGCATGAGTATGATCACTTACAAGGAATCTTGTTTACTGATCTTGTTGATGATGAAACTAAAAAGAAACTAAAAAAATCACTTAACAATATTAAAAACCGTAAAGTTGAAGTGGCTTATCCGATCAGCTCATCAGCAGATTACCGGATAATGTAAAAAAGTGAAAAAAGGTGAGTGATGAAAATTGTTTTTATGGGCACTCCTGATTTTTCAATTCCTTCTTTAAAAATTCTGATTGAAAATAATTACCAAATTCTTGCGGTTGTAACCACTCCGGATAAAGAACGGGGAAGAGGACAAAAAGTAACTTATACTGCTGTTAAACAATTTGCTATCGGACGGAACATTCCTGTTTATCAGCCTGAAAAACTAAAAGGCAACTTTGATTTTATTGAACAAATGAAATTACTTAAACCTGATTTATTTGTTGTTGTTGCTTTCAGGATTTTGCCCAAAGAAGTTTTTGAAATTCCAAAATACGGCTCATTTAATTTGCACGGTTCTTATCTTCCCAAATATCGCGGAGCAGCGCCTATTCAATGGGCTTTGATAAACGGAGATTCAGAAACAGGATTAACAACTTTCAAACTTGCAGAAAAAGTTGATACCGGAAATATTTATTTACAGGAAAAAGTTAAAATAAATCCCGATGATAATTTTGAAACTTTGCACGATAGAATGAGTTTAATTGGTGCGCAGCTTGTTTTAAAAACAGTTCAGTTAATTGAAAACGGGAATTGTGAATTAAAACAACAAGATGACTCGCTTGCTTCTCCAGCACCAAAAATAACAAAAGAAATTTGTTTGATTGATTGGAACAAACCTGCCAAAGAAATTCATAATCTTGTTAGAGGTTTATCACCTTACCCAGCAGCGTTTTTTAATTATAATAACAAAGTAATTAAGATTTATAAAACTGAAATTGTTAAAGATTTTAATCTTAAGCCTTTTGAGTTACATCAGACAAAAACAGAACTAATAATTGGTTGTGGAAAAGATGCACTGCGGATTCTTGAAATCCAGCAGGAAGGGAAGAAGCGAATGAATATTGAAGAGTTTTTGCGAGGATTTAGAATTCAAAACAATTAACTGGTTTAAATTCTACTTAATCATTAGCATCTAAAATTTTAAATTCTTGTTTTCCTAAACTTATAGTTTCATCCTTAGTAGAAATAGTTGATGTAACAATATCACCATTTTTTAAATAACGATTACTTTTTAATTGTATCTCAATAAATTTTTCATTCAATTTTTGCTCACTAAAAAATAATCCGGCTAATTTTGTAACAAAATTATTTTTGATTTGTAATCCAACTCCCGATGGTGTGCCGGTTAAAATCAAATCTCCAACTTCTAAATCCATAAATGAAGAAAGCAAAGTCAGCGTATCGTAAATAGGTATATTCATTTCATTTACAAAAGCGCTTTGTCTTTTTTGTTGATTTACAAATAATTCTAATTTTAATTCACCAAGCTTTTCAATTTCCTCTGATTCCAAAACGCATAAGTAGGGACCGGTTGGACAAAAGCTTCTAAAACTTTTTCCATGAAACCATTGTTCCTCGGGAATCTGAATATCACGTGCAGAAACATCATTAGACATTACTATTCCTGCAATAAACTCGTTTAAATTTTCCTTTGTGATTCTCTCTGTTTTATTAATTCTTTTGCCGATTATAAACCCGAGTTCTAATTCATAATCAAGCAGTTGAACATTTTTAGGTTTGTAAACAGGTCCATTTGGATTAGTAAGCGATGAAGCAGCTTTGGTAAATAAAATATTTGTAAATCTTTTTACCGGCTGTGTACCACCGATTTCTTTAATATGTGATGAATAATTTTTTCCCTGGCAGATGATTGAACATGGGTAAGTTACCGGACTTAATATTTCAGCAGAATCTAATTTTAGTAACTTATTCTTTGAAAAAGATTTTTTGGATAGTTCTTTTGCAGATTCAATTCCATTGTCTTTAATAAATTCAGGAAGTGATTTATTATTCATACCATCAATAAGAATAACGTTTTCTTCTTTTACAAAACCCCACTGAATAGTGTTATCTGATTTAAATCTTACAATGTTAAATGACATAATTAAATAAATAATTCCCGTTAATAAACAAATATTTAAGAAAACGATATACCAATTCTAAAATACATTTTTAGAACTATTACTTTTTCTCAATCCTCTTAAGTATGTCGTTCATCATTTCTATTTGAACCTTTTGTATCTCTATCACTTCCTCTTGTTGATGCATTATTAAATGATCAATTTTTTCGTGAAGCATTCTAATTTCTAACTCCGATTTAAGATTTATCATGTAATCATTTTGAGCCCTTTCTCTGTCCTTATCTTCCTGCCGGTTTTGGCTCATCATAATTACAGGCGCTTGTATAGCAGCGATACAAGAAAGAATTAAATTTAAAAGTATAAAGGGATAAGGATCAAATCCGCGGTTTGCAAGCCAGTAAATGTTAAAGGAAATCCATACAAAAATGAAAAAAGCAAATATGATAATAAAAGTCCAGCTTCCCCCAAACGAAGCTACCTTGTCTGCAACTTTTTGTCCTGTAGTTAAAGGTTTTTCAGCATCTCCATCAAGTTTATCTGTTAGAGTTGTTTTATCGGTTAAAGAAGTTAAAACTGTTTTTTCGAGTTCAGACAATTCTCCGACTTCTTTAACAAGATAATCGGAAATATATTTTTCCCTAAAATAATTTAGTTCGCTTGTTGATAAATAATTGTCTGCTGTAAAATCAGGATTTTCTTTTTGAATACAACTGAGAATTGACTGCCTGATAGTTTTGCCTGAGATTCTATCGGAAACCGGGAATTCTTTTTTTGAAATATCACTTAAAAAGGTTTTCATTTTAACTTATTCCACCTGTCTTTAACTTGATAAATAATTAATCTCTTGTCAATTTTACAATAAAATATTTAATATTCTATCATCGGGAAACAATATTGTTTAACAATGTTATAAATTACAATAATAAATATTTATAATTAAGAAGAGATAAAATAATGGGCTTTTCAACAGAAGCAATTCATGCGGGGCAAATCCCTGATCCAACAACGGGAGCGGTAATAACTCCGATTTATCAAACATCAACCTATGCACAACAAGAGCTTGGCAAAAATACAGGCTTTGAATACGGTAGAACACACAATCTAACCAGACAAGCACTTGAAAAAAATATTGCTGTTCTTGAAAAAGGGAAGCACGGAATTGCATTTGCTTCTGGTTTAGCCGCAACTCACGCACTTATGAGTTTAGTAAAAGCAGGAGATCATATTGTAATGTCCGATAATATTTATGGCGGAACATACAGACTTTACGAATCATTTATGAAAAATTATGGATTGGATTTTTCCTGGGTTGATAGTATTGATCTAAAAAATATGGAAAAAGCCATTCGCCCTAACACAAAAATGATTTTTGTTGAAACACCAACCAATCCAATGTTAAATCTTACTGACTTAAAAAGTGTGGCAGAAATTGCAAAGAGATACAATTTGATTTCTGTTTGTGATAACACTTTTATGAGTCCTTATTTTCAAAATCCTTTAACATTCGGGATTGATATTGTTCTTCACAGCACAACAAAATATTTAAACGGGCACAGCGATGTAATTGGCGGAATGTTGGTTACGAGCGATGATGATATTTACAAGCGGTTACGTTACACACAAAATGCTGTCGGCGCTGTTCCCTCGCCATTTGATTGCTGGCTTGTATTACGTTCTACAAAAACGCTTGCCGTTAGAATGAAGCAGCATGAAGAAAACGCTAAGACGTTTGCAAAGTTTTTGAATGATTCCGGTTTCGCAAAAAAAGTAATTTATCCGGGATTAGAAAATCATCCTCAGTACGAACTGGCAAAAAAACAAATGCGTGGTTTTGGCGGGATGGTTTCCGCTGATTTTGGCGATTTAGAAACTGCAAAAAAGGTTTTAAATAAAACAAAAATATTCACGTTGGCAGAAAGCCTTGGTGGTGTCGAAAGTTTAATTGCTCATCCATATACAATGAGTCATGGTTCAATGCCAAAAGAAGAAAAAGAAAAAATTGGAGTAACAGAAAGTCTTGTACGTTTTTCAGTTGGGATTGAAGATGTTGAAGATTTAATTGCTGATGTTGAGGAAGTTCTTGGGTAACGTTGGAAGCTACACGCAGGGGCGGATTGCGGGCGATTTCCTGTCAAGCCGAAAGGCAGCACGAGCGGAAAGATGCCCACCAAAAACCACCGCTGCCGCACTTGACGGGTAGCTGATGTTAGATGTTCGTTGTTTTTTATTCAATCTGGTTGAGTTCAATTATTTGTTACATACTTTGTCCAAAAGTCAGCAAATTGTTATTTGGGTCAAGTATAGAAAATTCCTTCTGTCCCCAAGGTTTTATTTCTAATTGTCCATTTGGATGTATGCTTGTTTTCTTGTCTAACAATGATTGGTAAAATTTGTCAATGTCATCAGTTCTGATGTAAACTTGCCCATAGTTTTCTTTTGGGTCAAGTTCTTTGAACTCAAAAAAATGAATTTGGATGCTATCTTTTTTCAACATTAGGTAACCATCAAAGTCAGCACTCCCAAATTCTTGAAAGTCTAACTTATTAATGTAAAAATCCCTTGTCGCAGTTTTGTCCCGCATCGGTAACTTTGGATGAATGTCTGTAAGCATATCTGTTGTTTTAAATTTTAATTCAGTTGTCAACTTTTCTTTGTTGCTGTCGTCTGTTACAATGACCGCTAACATAATTCTTTACGCAATATTATATAAAATGATCTTAAAAAGCTATGTTTATTGCTTGATAAATTAATATTTTAAAAGGGATTTTATTCTAATAAGGCAACGTTTCGTGATTTACCGAATCCTCAACTTTTAATATTTCTGTTACAACATAATTACTGTTGCCGCGCCAGGGAATTGCATTTAAATATTCTTTGTATCTTAGCTCAACAAATTTTCCGCTGTATCTTTCAAGAACCTGTGCAATGTTGTCATCCAAAATGCTGAAGTCAAACTCGTTGCTTTGCATTTGATTTGGATTAGGAGTTTTAAATCCTTCCTGAATAATTCTGCCTTCCCAAGTTTTAAATACATAGCCTTTTTTAACTACAAAATTAAGATTGCCGGCTTTCACTCCTTCGCCAAAAACAAAGTAATATCGCCACCAAAAAACTATGGCAATAATAAGTATCAAAATCGGTATCCCGATTTGTAGAAATTTTTTCATTTAAAATTCTTCTCCTGCATTATTGCCGTTTTCATTTGAATTATGCTCTTCTTTTGATTTATAATTATTCAAATTAATACGTGCATTAAGCATTACCCTCGGTGATTCGCGGTCAAAATAATTGTATGATGAAAAATCAGGTCCCGAAGAGGTAAATTCATGTTGAGCTGTTCCGAATAAATCTCTTAATTGTAAAGTTAATGAAAGCATTCTTTCAAAAAAATCTTGTTTAACAGAAACATCTGTTGTAAAAAATCCTTCCCATCTTCCCTGAGAGGAAACACCGGGACTGTTATAATTTACATTAACCTGAAAGTTAGTATTTGCAGCGATTTTAAACATATTATTAAATCTTGCGCTCCAGTTAAAACTTTCCCTGGAAAATGATTCGTTATATAAAACACCTTCTATTTTATAATTGTATAGATTTGCCATTAAATTAACATTCCAGAATTTGAAAGGATCCATTATAATCATCAGCTCACTACCTGTTGAAAAATCTTTCCCGATATTTTTTACAGAATTAAGACTTACATTTTCTGAATAAACAGAACGAACACGATCAATTTTATTTTTAGTTATTCTATGGTATAATTCAACAGATAATGAAACCTGCCCGATATAAGTTTGAACACCTGTTTCATAAGAATCAATAAACTCAGGTAGAAGAGCAGGATTACCGATACGAACATTGTTTGCATCCATCCAAGTATAAAATGGCTCAAGCTCCCAGCCGTGCGGTCTCTGTATTCTTCGTGTGTAACTTGCCATTGCTTGAGTTCCTTCAGAGAATTTATACGAAGTGTGAAGCGTGGGAAAGTAATCCCATCGATCAATTTTAAATTCCTGGTTCTGGATTAACAACGTAATTGTTCTATAAGTATATTCAGCTCTGATTCCGGCTTGAATTCCTAAATTTCCAAATTCATTACTGTAAGTTGTATAAATAGCCTGGTTATTATCTTTATATTTATTTGAATTACTGTATCTTGGGTGCAATACATATTCCATATTAGATATATCTAAGCTATCTAATTCAGTATTGTCGTCTGAAAAATCCAATTGACCATCGAAACCTGCTTCAAATTTGCTTTTTTCAGAAAAAGGAAGCGTGTAATCAAGTTTAAGTTCATAATTACGCGAGGGTCCCGTTTCCTTTGTTTTGGTACCTGCGGATCTAAAGTTATTTTCTATTGATTCAGTTAAGGTAGATTCATCGCCGTCATTATAACCAAAATTGAACTCACTTTTTAATTCGTGTCCATCACTATTAAATTTATGTGTGTAAGTTAGATTTGTTCCGGCAAAATTTCCGTCCCTGTTTCTATCAGTGATATTTTTATATGATAAAACGGAAGATGACGTATCGTTCCAGCTGTTATAATTTAAAGTTGAATTTTGTGTTCCTTCGCGGGAGCCAACTCTTAATGTTGCGCTAAAAAAATCAAACTCATTTGGAGTATATTCTATACCGCCTCTTATACTAAAACCAATTCTACCCCATTTAGAATCTCCTTTAGAGTTAAGATAAGAAGTTGAGTTTTGATACAGGTAAGTATTTCTTGCTTCACTAGTTCCGGGCGTATTCCTTTTATTATAATCCATTCCTAAAATATAATTTAGAGTTTCGGTTTTATATTGAAAGAGAAAATCGCCGCCGTATTTATTATTCAATCCTGCATTGGCATTTATAACTCCGCTTAAACCAAGATTTTCATTTTTCTTAAGTAATATATTAATTATTCCCGCTGTACCTTCAGGGTTATATTTTGCAGATGGATTTGTTATAATCTCAATATTTTGGATTGAACTTGCGGGAATTTGCTGCAAGGCATCCTGTGCGGTTATTATTGAAGGTCTTCCGTCAATTAAAACAGTAAAGTTTGTGCTTCCACGCAGGCTCACATTTCCATCAATATCAACCGTTACGGAAGGAACATTTTGCAGAACATCAGCAGCATTACCTGATATAACAGTTTGGATTTTATCCACATCAATAACTTTTTTATCAATCTGGTATGAAACAGGTGATCTTTCACCCTGCACAACAACATCATTCAATTCCAAGGCATCAGGCTGTATATAAATGTTTCCAAGTTCAATCGAATTTTTACGGGAAGAGATTTCTATATCATAAGATTCTGTTTTATAACCAATAAATCTAACTTCCAATAAATAATTACCTTGTGGAATGCCGGTAAGGCTAAATTCTCCTTTTTCATCTGTAATTGTTCCGTTGATTAAAGATGAATCTTTAATGCTTAAAAGAACAATATTTGCATATTCTATTGAATGTTTTGTACCGTTATCAAAAACTTTACCGGAAACATTACCTCCGTTTAGTTTTTTCATGTTACTTTGTGAAAAGGTCGGAATATTTAAAGCTATAAGTGCTATTAAAAGAGTAAAATAAAATTTCTTCATATTGTAAAGCAAAATAAATAATGAGGTGAAAATATAATTGTTTAGTGTTTGACAAAAAAAATAATTTAAAGGTTTAATCTGAATAAAAATATTTTTCAGGAATTCCGGTGATTTATAACAAATTAAATGGTTAAATAATGCTTGTATTTTACTAACTTTAAAACATCAATTTTTAATATCAGAATTACAAGATGAAAAAATTATTATTGATTCTTTACATATTATTTGCATCAAACATAATTGCTTTTGCACAGGATGAGACTGATACGGATCCTACTTCCATAGAAATATTTTTAATCGATGCTTATGTTAAACAGGAAATGCCTTATGTTTTTGTTTTAAGCTTTTATACAAGCGAAGCTTGCCTGAGCAATATAATAATTGATGGCAAATATAATTATGAAGTCTCTAAAGAATTAAGTGAAAACCACGCGGCTAAAATTGATCTTGCATCGCTAAGTTTTTTAAATAAAGATGTGAGCTTTGTTATTGAGACAATCGATTCTTTAGGAAATAAAAATATTTCGGAAGAATTTGAATTTGATCTTCCCTACGAACCTACAATAAAAGAAGGCTCATCTTTATGGACACTTTGTTTATTCGCAGGCTCGGTTTTTTTAGTACCCTCCCCGAATTATGTAAACACACAAGGGAACGATTATTTTAGTTTAACAAAGGAAATTCCGATTATTTCTTTTCGTTCAAAAAGCAGGAGTTATCCTGCAAGTTATCTTTCATTAGAATACACTCATATTTTTAAAGCTGCTAACAAAAATTTTGCTCGTGTTGGTTATAAAAGAATTTTTGAAATTGATTTTATTGAATATATCTCACCAGGTTTAACGGCATATACAAATTTTAAAGGGCAAAACGGGTTTGGCGCCGAGGTTTCATTTGGTCTATTTACTATGCTGGATACTTTTACATTATATACTCGTTATAGGTATAATTTTAAGCCAGGAGATTCTACTTCGGATTTTCATGAGATAAATTTAGGTTTATACACACGCTTCTTTTCAATTTATTTTTAAATTATTTATTTCAACCTATCATCGCCATTTTTCTAATTTGTGTTTAAAATAACACAGTACAAGTTTTAATTTTTAGTTTGATTTATTTGTAAATTTCACCTTAATTTTTTTACATAATTCAAAAAAAATAAGAATGAAAAAATCAATTCTTTTGTGGGTAATAGCCTTTGTACTTACGGTTTTAACTGCTGCGTATCAACGAATGACAGGTCCAACTTACCCGCTTTCTGCTGAGTACACGCTTAATGGAAAAGTAAATAAATATTCTTTAGATAGAAGTCATGGCGGAGACGGCGATCATACAATTAAAATAAAGACGAATGAGGAAAATATTTCAGGAATTATTGAGTGGAAAAGATATAATACTGATGATGACTGGCATTTGGTAACAATGAAAAATGAAAAAGGATTTCTCGCCGGAAATCTTCCGCATCAACCACCGGCTGGAAAATTATTATACAGAATTACTCTGACAAACGGCAATGAAAATATAACCATTCCACAAAACGAACCTTTAGCAATAAGATTTAAGGGCGATGTACCGGTTTTTATAATTATTCCTCATGTGATTTTAATTTTTCTGGCAATGCTTTTTTCTACAAGAACCGGGCTTGAATTTTTTGAAAAACAACCTGATTATAAAAAACTTACATATTGGACCATTGGGCTATTAATCCTTGGTGGTTTAGTTTTTGGACCGATAATGCAAAAGTATGCTTTTGGTGAATTTTGGACAGGTGTTCCGTTCGGTATAGATCTTACAGATAACAAAACATTAATAGCTTTTATAGGCTGGGTTATTGCATTTGTTGCCATTAAGAAATCTGTAAATCCCAAAAGATGGATTATATTCGCATCGATATTGATGTTTATTATTTATCTAATTCCACACAGTGTCCTTGGTTCTGAGTTGGATTACAAAGAACTTGATAGAAAAAATCAAATAGAAAAGAGAGTTAAGTGATTTTAAATAATGGCTGAAACGCAGGAACAAATATTTTCAGTTAGTGAAATTACAAAATCAATCAAGTTTATACTCGAATCAACTTTTGAGAAAATTAGTATTGAAGGTGAAATTTCTAACTTTAAAGCTCATGGTTCGGGGCATTGGTATTTCAATCTTAAAGATGAGAGTGCAGTAATTAATTGTACAATGTGGAAAGGGATTAACAATTATGTTTTTTTCTCTCCGCAAGATGGAATGAAAGTAATTGTAACCGGTCGCATAACTGTTTTTCCGCCAAGAGGTAATTATCAAATTGATGTCCGGTCAATGAAGCCGGCAGGAGTTGGTGAACTTCAGGCTGCTTTTGAGAGATTAAAAAACAAATTGCAATCACAAGGATTTTTTGATCCCGATCATAAAAAAGAAATTCCGCAATTCCCTAAAAAAATTGGATTGGTAACTGCTTCCGATGGTGCTGCTATAAAAGATATGATTTCTGTTGCAGAACGTCGTTTCCCGGTTGCAGAATTAATTGTTGTCCCTACAAAAGTTCAGGGAGCCGGCGCTGCGGAAAATATTGTAGAAAGCATCAGCAAACTGAATGCGTTAAAGGATATTGATGTAATTATCATCGCTCGTGGCGGCGGCTCAATTGAAGACTTATGGGCTTTTAATGAAGAAGTTGTTGCTAATGCAATTTATAAATCAAAAGTTCCTGTTATTTCAGGAGTAGGACACGAAATAGATTTTACAATTGCTGATTTTGTTGCCGATCTCCGTGCGCCTACGCCTTCCGTTGCAATGGAACTTGCAACTCCAAATATTGAGGATATCAGCAGGTTTATTAGTGAATCGTATTATTCAATTTATACTACTATTGAAAAAAAAATAGATGATTATAAATCAATTATAAGAGATGCTACAACCTCCTATGCATTTAAGTATCCTTTTGAAAGGATTAGAAAAAATTCCCAGGCAGTTGATCAATTATCCTTTTTAATGGGTAAAGAAATTGATAAAATACTGTTAGCGATAAAGCATAAAATTTCTTTATTAGCAAAAACTATTGAAGCTAACGATCTTGATAGAACGTTAAAAAAAGGATTTGTTCTGATTAAACAAAATTCGAAATATGTTTCAAGAAAGAAGTATTTTCGTAAACAAAATCCTGCAATAATAAAATTTTATGACGGAGAATTGGAAATAAAATGAGCAAAAAAAAATCCAGCGAAAATTTTGAAAGTAAACTTGCAAGACTTGAAGAAATAACCGAATCTTTGGAGAACAATGATTTAGGTTTAGAGCAATCTCTCTCTCTTTTTGAAGAAGGCGTTGCCCTCTCAAAAGAATGCTCTTCAATTCTGGAAAAGGCAGAATTAAAAGTTAAGGTTTTAAAAAAAGATTTAGATACAATTAATATTTCAAATCAGGATTCTGAAATAGAGTAATTATTGGAGTTATTTAATGGATGATTCGGTAAAATATCCTTTCCTTTCAAAAGTTAACTATCCATCTGATATTAAAAGTATGGATATAACTCAACTGAAAGGATTATGCGCAGATATTCGCGAGTATTTAGTTGATACAATTTCGGAAATCGGCGGGCATTTTGGTGGCGGCTTGGGAACAGTTGAATTAACTGTAGCTATTCATAAAGTTTTTAACACCCCATACGACCTTGTTGTTTGGGATACAGGGCATCAGGCGTACCCGCATAAAATTTTAACCGGAAGAAAAGAAGCATTAAAAAAAATCAGAAGGCTGAACGGCATAAGCGGATTTTTGAAGCGAAGTGAAAGTCAATACGATGCCTTTGGTGCCGGTCACGCTACTACTTCAATTTCTGCCGCTCTCGGGATGGCTGTTGCCAGAGATATTAATCAGGAACCAGATAGAAAAGTTATTGCTATAATTGGCGATGGTGCAATGACTGGTGGTATGGCGTATGAAGCAATGAATAATTCAGGAATTATTAAATCTGATATTATAGTTGTGTTAAATGATAATAATATGTCTATTGCTCCGAATGTCTGGCAAATTTCAAACTACTTTACTGAAATGATTTCCCATCCGGATTATAATAAATTCAAAGGGCAAATTTGGGATTTAACTGGAAAACTTGATCACTTTGGCGATAGGTTAAGAAAAATTGCTGCACGTTTGCAAACCGGAATTAAAGCTGTTATAACTCCGGGTATGTTGTTTGAAGCACTTGGATTCAGATATTTTGGTCCCGTAAACGGACATAATCTACATCAACTGATAAAAATATTTGAACAAACAAAAGAATTAAAAGGTCCTGTACTGATTCATGCAATAACTGAAAAAGGAAAAGGTTATAAACCCGCCGAAGGTCATGTCCAAAAACTTCACGCAGCTACTCCATTTGATAAAGTTACTGGTGAAGCATTGAAAAAAGGTGGTTCACTTCCATCTTATACAAAAATATTTGGCGAAGCATTAGTGGAAATTGTAAAAAATAATCCAAAGATAATTGGCATTACAGGAGCAATGCCTGATGGAACCGGGTTAGATATTTTGCAAAAACATTTCCCTAAAAATTATTTTGATGTTGGAATTGCGGAAGAGCATGGAGTAACGTTTGCTGCCGGAATGGCGACACAAGGTATAATCCCTGTCGTTGCAATCTATTCAACATTTTTGCAAAGGGGTTTCGATCAGATAATTCATGACGTTGCATTACAAAAATTACATGTTGTTTTTGTACTTGATAGAGCGGGTTTGGTTGGCGCAGATGGACCGACACATCATGGTGCGTTTGATATTTCTTATTTGCGAATGGTTCCAGGGATGGTGATTATGGCTCCAAAAGATGAATCTGAATTAAGGGATATGCTTTACACTGCCATAGAATATAAAAATGGACCTATCGCGTTAAGATATCCAAGAGGAACAGCACTTGGAGTTGAGATTAAAGAAGGATTTAAATTAATTGAAATTGGTAAAGCAGAAAAATTAACTGATGGCGAGGATGTAGCCTTACTTGCTCTTGGTTCCATGGTAAACTATTCTTTAAAAGCAGAGCAAAAGTTAAAGGAGGAAGGCATTAATTGTGAAGTTATTAATATGAGGTTTGCTAAACCACTGGATTGTGAAATGCTTGATAATGTTGCTGTAAAGTTTCAAAAAATAATTACCCTGGAAGAAAATACTTTGCACGGCGGTTTAGGTGCAGCAGTGGCAGAATATTTTATTACTAAAAATTATAAAAATGATATTGAAATGATCGGTTTACCGGATAAATTTATTGATCACGGAACGCAGGAAGAATTGCACAGATTACTTGAAATTGATCCCGAAGGTATTGTAAATAAAGTCAAAGAGTTCATTCAACAAAAAGATACAAAACAAAAGGTTTCTATCTGATGGAAAAAACAAAAATTGGCGTTATTGGTCTAGGCGGAGTTGCACAATTAGTTCATTTACCCAATCTTATCAAACTTCCAAATGTTGAATTAAATGCTGTTGCGGAAACAAATAAAAATCGTCTGAACACAATTTCGGATAAATTTAATATCAAGCAAAAGTTTTCTAATTATAAAGATTTATTAGAAAAAAGCGATGTTGAAGCTGTAATAGTAGCAACGCCGACAAGTACACATAAAGATATTGCCATCGATTGTTTGCAGGCAGGAAAAGATGTTCTTGTTGAAAAGCCGCTTGCCAGAACTTATCTTGAAGCTAAACAGATTGCAGAAGCTGCCAAAAAATATAAAAAGAAATTAATGGTCGGGATGAATCTTAGATACAGACCTGATACAATGCTTTTAAGAAGTTTTATTAATTCAAATGAAATCGGCGATCCGTTTTATATTAAATGCGGATGGATTAGAAAACAAAGCAGCAGTGAAAAATGGTTTACAAAAAAAGAGCAGTCCGGCGGCGGAGTTATAATTGACCTTGGAATTCATCTTTTGGATATGGCTTTATGGTTATTGGGTTATCCGGATGTTACATCTGTAGCAACAACAAATTTTCATCATAATACAAAAAGCGTTGAAGACACTTCCATCAGTTGTCTGAAATGTAAAAATTCGGCGGTAATCAATCTTGAGGTGAGCTGGTCTTTACCGGTTGAGAAAAACCATTTTTTCTTTGACGTTTATGGAACTAAGGGCAGTTTTTCATCAAATCCCTTTAGTTTGTTTAAAAAAGTGGAAAATGATTACATAAATTTAACACCAACTCAAGTAGATAATCCTTCCGTTCTCTTTAAAAAATCTTATCTTAACGAGTTAAAAAGTTTTATTGGTGCAATAAAGGGATTAAATCCTGTCTTTTCATCCGGGGAAGAGGCTGTACATAGAATGAAAGTTATAGAAGCTATGTATGAATCGGCTAATAAAAATCATGAAATTAAATTATAAAAAAATGAAAAAAATTCTTTTAGTTGATGACGAGAAAGATATTGTTGAATTTCTTAAGTACAATCTTGAATTGGAAGATTATGAAGTAATTGTCGGATATAATGGGGAAGAAGCACTTGATAAATTAACAGAAAATCCTGATCTGGTAATTTTAGATATTATGATGCCCAAGCTTGATGGTTTTGAAACATTTAAACGTATTCGTGAGAAAAAAGATTTTGAACACACTCCAATTATTTTTCTTACAGCCAAAGCAGGAGAAGCAAACGAGATTAAAGGATTGGAATTAGGTGCAAGTGATTATATTCAAAAACCTATTTCGCCTAAAAAATTAATTGCACGGGTAAAATCAAACCTTAGAAAAACCGAAAGTTTATTATCTCACAAAACCGAACCGCTTAAAATTAAATATGGTCCAATTGAAATAGATAGGGAGAAATATGAGGTTTTTATTGACGGTGAGAAAAAAGTTTTTCCACGAAAAGAATTTGAGGTACTTTATTTTCTTGCAAATAATCCCGGGCGTGTTTTTGGAAGAGATACTTTATTAAAAGAAGTCTGGGGTTCGGATGTTTATGTAGTTGATAGAACTGTTGATGTTCATGTTCGTAAAATCCGGGAAAAACTAGAAAATCATGCAGAACTGATTGAAACAATAAAAGGCGTTGGATACCGATTAAAAAGTGTGGAATGAAATTAAATCCAATATAATTTCTGCGTCTGTTTATTTTAGAGAGTTTATTCTTTTTCTAATTTTAATTGTTGTTATAATTTTTCTTCTTATAGAAAAACTTACCTTAAGCATTCCGTTAATTCTTTTAATTGTGATAGTCGGTCTGATTATCCTAAATCTTATTGGGCTTAGAAGAAGAAAAGAAATTAATGAAATAAAAAATATTATTTCACTTATCCGTCAAAGTAAATATCAAACCTCCGATGAAATTGTTCTATCTAAAAATCTTTCAGGTTTGGAAAATGAAATAAAAGAAATGTTTGAAAAAGCCAAAGGTGATATCGAATATCTTGAACGGCTGCAAAGAATGCGAAGCCAATTTCTGGCAAACGTTTCTCACGAACTCCGAACTCCAATCTTTGCGATACAGGGTTTTATAGAAACATTGTTAAACGGCGCCATTAATGATCCCAAAGTGAACAAAAATTTTTTGGAAAAGGCAAATAATCACACTGTAAACCTTAACAATTTGCTTAATGATCTTATTGATATTTCAATGATTGAATCCGGCGAAATGCGAATGAGCTATCGGTATTTTGATATCAATACATTTGTAAACAATATTATAAATGAATTTAGTCCTATGGCGGGAGAAAAAAATATCAAAATTAATTTTTCCCCGACTGAAGAAGGATTGCAGGTTTTTGGCGACAAAGATAAACTTAGGCAGGTATTTGGTAATCTTCTTCAAAACGCAATCAAATATACTGATGAAGGTAATGTTGAGATTCTAATTGAAAATGATAAAAAATTTGTTAATATCACTATAAAAGATACCGGAATTGGAATTCCTGAAGAAGATTTAAACAGAGTTTTTGAGCGGTTTTATAGGGTTGATAAAGCCAGATCAAGAGCAGTTGGCGGAACAGGATTGGGATTGGCAATTGTAAAACACATCATTGAAGCTCATAATTCTAAAATCCTGGTAAAGAGTAAACCTGGTGAAGGCAGTGAATTTTCATTCAAATTAAAGAAATGAGCTTTTTCCGATAAAAATTAACAAACAAAAAGTTTGACATAAATCCTTTGTTTCATTAACTTTACCGCCTAAAATTAGAAATTATGAGGAAAAAATGATAGCAGTTGTTGATATTCTAGGACAACAATTTAAAGTTTCCGAAAATACAAAATATTACGTACCACGTTTGAAACAAGAACCGGAATCAGAAATTGTATTTGATCAGGTTTTATTATTAAGTGATGGGAAAGAAACAAAAGTCGGCAGTCCGGTTGTTGAAGGCGCTAAAGTAACTGCAAAAGTTCTTGAGCATACAAAAGACGGCAAAGTTTTAGTCTTCAAAAAGAAAAGAAGAAAAGGTTACAGAAAACTTAACGGACACAGACAGCAATTAACAAGAATTGAAGTTACCCAGATAGGATAAAAGGAGATTTAATAATGGCACATAAAAAAGGTCAGGGTTCATCCCGTAACGGAAGAGACAGTAATGCACAGCGCCTTGGTGTTAAAAGATTTGGCGGTGAAAGTGTTCTTGCCGGAAATATTATCGTAAGACAAAGAGGCACAAAATTTCATCCCGGCACTAATGTAAAAATTGGTAGCGATGATACTTTATTTGCAGTTGCTGACGGAATCGTAAAGTTTGAAACAAAACGCGGTGATAGACAATTTGTAAGCGTTTATCCTGTAAATTAAACTTTAACTAAATAGCATTTATTAAAAAACCCGATTCAGAAATGAACCGGGTTTTTTATTATACTTTTGGAAAAAATAAGACTATTTAAAAACCCAATCTTTCCATATCAGCAACTAAT
>JBAQCL010000067.1:0-52708 GCA_049294175.1 Ignavibacteriaceae bacterium
CCAAAAATTTCATACCTAGAATGCTAGCATTTATTAATTGTTTTTGTCTTCGTAAACCTTTTTTGTTTATTTGTTTATATCTTTTTTCAGCCTCGACTATTTACAGAGCCTTGTTTGGAAAAGATAAAGATTAACGAAAGCAGTATAACTATTAAGTAATTATTTGGCTGTCTTATTTAGACAGCCTTTTTTATATAATCAACTTTTTAGGAATGAATAAAATATGGTAAAAAAAAACCGCACTATGGCGGCTTTAAATTTTAATCAATGGAAATAAATTTATGCTAAAACTTCTTTTCCGGTTGAAGTAACTAATTTTAATCCGGCTTGTTTCCATCCGTTAATTCCGCAAGTAAGATTATAAACATTTTGAAATCCTTTTTGCTGGAGTAAACTTGCAGCAATAGCGGATCGATCACCTCCGGCGCAATGTACAACAATCTTTTTATCATAAGGTACTTCACTTATTCTATCACTCAAAAATCCCGCTTGAATATTTGCTGCACCTTCAATATGTCCGGCATTATATTCAGAATATCCTCTTACATCAAGAACAAAATAATCATCAAGATTATCCATTAATTGCTGAACAATAATTTGTTTTGTGGTTTCCATTTCATAACCTGCATTTGCTATTTTGTCCATATCATTTACATAACCAACAATATTATCAAGACCGATTCTTATAAGCGCTTTTGTCAGGGATTCAATTCTGCTGTCCCTTGCAACTAAAAGAAACGGTTGTTCATAATTTAACATCCAACCAGCCCAGGTACTAAATGCAGAGTTATTCTGAATATTAATGCTACCGGGGAAATGCCCGCCTGCAAAAGATAGTTTATCACGGGTGTCGATTATAGTAACATTATTTTTTACAGCCTGCTCAAATTGTTGCAAACTAAATCTACCTGGATGTGGTATTGAACCGAGTATTTTTGGTCCGATCTTATTTAGCTTTTTCATCATTTCAAAATATTTGGGCGGCTCGGGTTGTCCGTCTAATAGTTCTTTTACAAAAAGTTCTTCATCTTCAATGTTTAATGCCCAGTTAGTTAGCTTTTCGTATCCAACGGTTGAGCTTGGAACAGCGCCAAGAGCTTTACCACAAGCTGATCCGGCACCGTGAGCAGGCCAAACCTGAAGATGATCAGGAAGAGCTTTAAACTTTTTTAAAGAGTTAAACATTTGATGAGCACCAATTTCCTGAGTGCCTTTTATTCCGGCAGCTTTTTCCAAAAGATCGGGTCTTCCAACATCGCCGACAAAAACAAAATCACCCGTAAAAATCATTATTGGGTGATTGCTGGCTGCGGTATCCGTTAAAATAAATGAAATATGTTCAGGTGTATGACCCGGGGAATACATTACTTCAAATAAAAGATTGCCAACTTTAAAAGTATTTTTATCTTTCAATCCAAAATGTGGAAATTGATATTCCCAATCACTTCCACCTTCATCAGAAAGATAAATTTCGACTCCCATTACTTTTGCAAGTTCTCTCGATCCGCTTAAAAAATCAGCATGGATATGTGTTTCTGTGATATGAGTTATTTTAAAATTTTCTTGTTCAGTTATTTGCAAATAAGTATCAATATCTCTTTTGGGATCAATTACAATTGCTTCGCCTGTTGCCTGGCATCCTATTAAATAACTTGCATGGGCTAACCCGGTTTCGTATATATGTTTAAAATACATTATTCCTCCTTTTGCTTATCGTTCAAGTGGTTCGTTCCAATCAAGAATACCATCTGCAAGGTTATAGACTGTTTTAAATCCCTGCTGAAGCATAAATACTCCAGCGTGATAACTTCTGTTACCGCTTCGGCAATAAATATAGTAGTTCTTTTCTTTGTCCAGTTCTTTTATCTTTTCAGGGAAAGCCGGCGAATAAATATCAATAAGTATTGAATTTGGAATATGCCCGTCATCAAATTCTTGTTTTGTACGTACATCCAATAAAATAGAATTTGAATCGTTTTTAAATTTGTTTGAAAATGATTCCGTGTCCAGATTGACAACAGTGTTTTGCTCCATTATTTCTCCTGTATTTTTTAAAACTTAATAAGTAGCTCTTTAGTGATTATGTATATTCCCATAATTGAGACAAACCAACCAAAAATTGGTTTTAATTTTTTTCCATCGATATATTTTGAAATGTAAGCGCCTATAAAAATTCCAATTGTAGAGAGTAAAGAAAAATATGTAATAAGCATCCAATTAATTTTTATTGCTGTTGTGAGATCGCCTAAAAATCCTATAATTGAATTTGCCGCTATAATAAGCAAAGATGTTCCTACAGCTTTTTTCATATCAAGTTTGGCAAAAAAGATAAGTGAAGGAATTATTAAAAATCCACCTCCGGCACCGACTAATCCTAAAAAAACTCCGACTAAAAAGAATTTTAGAATAAGAAATATTTTACCCTGTTCTTTTTCCTCTAAATCAACATCAGTTTTTTTAATCATAGAATATGAAGCAAGTATCATCAGAACAGAGAATAAAACCATAATCATCATATTTTTTGTAACAACAAACGAACCTACAGTTAACAGCACATCAGGAAGTATAGGTAAAACTAATTTTCTAGTAAGCAGTATCCCAATAAATGAAGGGATCGAAAACATTATTGCTATCCGGAAATCGACAAGTTTTTGTTTCATATAGCTTACCGAACCTATTAAACTTGTTAATCCAACAATGAATAGAGAATAGCCCGTGGACTCGTAAGCAGGGATTTGCATAAGATAGACTAAAATGGGAACTGTTAAAATTGATCATCCTCCGCCAAGCAATCCAAGTACTAAGCCAATAAATATCGCTGAGAAATAACCTAAAATTTCCATCGTGTATTAAAATAAAGATTTAATTTTTTGAAATGTTTTGTATTAGCTTGGCGTGTGATGCCTGACTTAACACTGAGATTCATAATTGTAATAGATCAATTATATTTTTATATAGCAATCTGACTTATCGGTCAGATTATAATTGTAATAAATTTTATTTTTAAAATCGACTGCATATATTTCAAATTATAATATCAATTAATCCGGGCTTTTTATGCAAAATAGATATGATATTTCTATTCTTGGTGGTGGACCTGGTGGATATGTAGCTGCTATTAGAGCTGCACAATTAGGATTTAAAACAATTATTATTGATAAAGATAATTTAGGTGGTATTTGTCTTAATTGGGGATGTATTCCAACAAAATCATTACTAAAAAATGCCGAAATATTTGATAACATTAAAAATCACGGTAAAGATTTTGGAATCTACACTAAAGAACTAACTTTTAATTTTAACGAGATAATTAAAAGAAGTCGCTACATTTCGGATCGTATAACAAAAAATGTTGAAATGCTTATCAAGAAAAACAAGATTGATAGAGTTCGTGGATTTGGTAAACTTACCAGTCAGAATGAAATAGCAATATTTGATAAAGATGGAAAGCAGGTTGAAACGATAGAATCTGAAAAAATAATTATTGCCACAGGCGCTCACCCAAAAATACTTCAAAATATTCCTGTTGATAAAAAAAATATTATAACAAGTACCGAAGCTATGATACTTGATGAGCTTCCGAAAGAGTTGATTGTAATTGGAGCCGGAGCTATCGGAATTGAGTTTGCATATTTTTATTCTGTACTTGGTACAAAAGTTACTGTTATTGAAATGCTTGATAATATTTTACCAATAGAAGATGTTGAAGTTTCGCAAACGCTGGAAAAAAGTTTTAAAAAACGTGGAATAGATATTTATACTAAAACCAGCGTAGAAAAAGCTGAAATTAAAGATAAAAAAGTTTTGGTTACGATAAATAAAAATGGTGAAAAAAAAGAGTTAAGTGCTGATAAAGTTTTAAGTGCAATCGGTGTAACCGGAAATGTTGAAGGTTTTGGTTTGGAAGAGTTGGGAATCGAGTTATTTAAAAATCATATTAAAGTTGATAAAAATACTTATCAAACAAATATCCCCAATATTTATGCGATTGGCGATGTTATCGGTCCGCCTTGGCTTGCCCATGTCGCTTCTTCCGAAGGAATACATTGCATTGAAGGAATCAAAGGGATTAATAATCCAAAGATTGAGTATGATAATATTCCAGGTTGCACTTATTGTCAGCCGCAAGTTGCAAGCGTTGGACTGACTGAAGCCAAAGCAAAAGAACTTGGCTATGAAATAAAAATTGGGAAGTTTCCGTTTATGGCAAGTGGAAAAGCATTTGCTGTTGGAGAAAGAGAAGGATTTGTTAAATTGATCTTTGATGCAAAATATGGAGAACTTCTCGGCGGACATATAATTGGTAACGAAGCGACAGAACTAATTGCAGAAGTTGCTCTTGCGCGTTCGATGGAAGCGACCGGACATACAATAATTAAAACTGTGCATGCACATCCTACATTATCTGAATCAATTATGGAAGCTGCGGCAAACGCTTACGGCGAAGCAATCCATATATAATTTTATTTCGAACTGAAATTTTAGAATAGAATATCTTAAGTGAACAACAAAACAAGAAAATTAATTTATTGTGATTTAGAAAAGATTGATTACAAGGAAGCCTGGAATTTACAAAAAGCCATTCATCAGCTAAGAGTTGAAAATAAAATTGATGACGTTCTTTTTTTACTTGAGCATCCGCACACTTATACGCTCGGAAAAACTGCGCATAAAGAAAATCTTGTTGGTGATGAAAAATATTTGAAAGACAATAATATTTCCGTTTATGATATTGATCGTGGCGGCGATATTACGTATCACGGTCCGGGACAAATTGTAGGATACCCGATTATTAATCTTTCAAATTGGTTTCAGGATACACATAAATATCTTAGAGCAATTGAAGAAGTTATTATTAATGTATGTGATAATTATGGATTGAGCGGAGGAAGGATTAAAAATCTTACCGGGGTTTGGATTGATGACAGAAAAATATGTGCAATCGGTATTAAAGTTAGCCGATGGATTACAATGCACGGATTTGCTTTTAATGTTAATACTGATTTGAATTTATTTAACGGAATTATTCCTTGCGGAATTTCGGATAAAGCTGTTACTTCATTAAACAAAGAAATGAAAAAAGAAGTTGTTCTGTTAAATGATGTAAAAGAAAAAATTATTTATAGTTTTATAGATCAATTCAATTACGATCTGATTGAATTTAAATCAAAAAATGAAATATTAAGTTTAGTCTCTTAAAAAGAATAGGCTTTAAATGGCAAAAAAAATAACATATAGTCAAATGGATTCTAAAGATAACAATTTGGCAAAGTCATCTGATGGAAAAAATATTTCTATTAAATCAGGTGGGCGCGAATTCTTTAAAGATGATCTGCTTTACATTTTAAAAATGATGTTAACTGCCCGAAGTGTGGATAATAAGGCAATGAATTTACTTCGCCAGGGAAAAACTTTCTTTCATATTGCAGGTGCCGGACACGAGGCTGTGCAGGTTGCCATTGGTTTATCCATTGATCCTAAAAAAGATTGGTTGTTTCCGTATTACAGAGATTTGGCTACCGTTTTAACAGCCGGATTTATTCCTGAAGAAGTTTTTCTGGGTACGTTTGGAAAAGCAAATGATCCTACAAGTGGAGGAAAACAATTACCTGTACATTGGGGAACAACAAAATTAAATATGCCTTCACAATCATCTCCAACAGGCACACAATTTTTGCATGCAGTTGGCGCTGCTTTAGCTTCTGTTAAACGTGGTGAAAGAAATATTTCTTATGTAAGCAGTGGAGAAGGAACTACTTCGCAGGGTGAATTTCACGAAGCAGTAAACTGGGCAAGCAGAGAAAAACTTCCGGTTCTGTTTGTAGTTCAAAATAATAAATATGCTATCTCCGTAAAAGTATCCAATCAAAGCGGTGGTAAAGATAATTCAATAGCCGAGATGATGGCAGGGTATCATAATCTTTATCGTGTAAGAATTGACGGAACAGATTTTTTTCAATCATTTGAGGAAATACAAAAAGCAATAGAGTATATTAAAAGTGGAAAAGGTCCTGCACTAATAGAAGCTGAGGTTGTTAGATTAGCATCACATTCATCTTCTGATGATCAAAAAAAATACCGCGATAAAAAAGAGCTTGAGGAAGATCTAAAAAAATGTCCCATCGAAAAATTTGCACAAATATTAATTGCAAAGGGAATTATTAATCAAAAATATTATGATGATTTAAAAGAACTTGTAAACGGGGAAGTTAATAAGGCAGCTGATAAAGCAATTAAATCCCCCGATCCAAGACCACAGGATGCAAATAAATTTGTTTTTGATGAAAGTGGATTTAAGGAAAATTTAAATTATGAATCATCAACTCCAGCCGGAAATAAAATAGTAATGGTTGATGCAGTCAATCACGCATTGCATGAAGAAATGGAAAAGAATCCAGATATGATGATTTTCGGTGAAGATATTGAGGATGCAAAAGGCGGAGTTTTTACAGCTACAAAAGGATTATCAACAAGGTTTACTAAGAGGAGAGTTTTTAATTCTCCTTTGGCGGAAGCAAGCATTATTGGAGTTGCCATTGGTATGTCATTTACGGGAATAAAACCTGTTGTTGAGATTCAGTTTGGAGATTATATCTGGACTGCATTTATGCAGATAAAAAATGAATTGGCACCAATGAGATATCGTTCCAATAACTCATGGGCAGCGCCGGTTGTTACGCGTGTTGCTGTTGGTGGTTATATTCATGGCGGACTTTGTCATAGTCAAAATATTGAAGCGTTTTTTGCTCACATTCCGGGAATATTTATTGCATATCCAAGTAACGCCGCGGATGCAAAAGGGTTACTAAAAACTGCTTGCAGAATAAAAGATCCCGTTTTATTCTTAGAGCATAAAGGTTTGTACAGACAGAGTTATGCAATATCGCCTGAACCGGACGAAAATTATCTTGTTCCTTTTGGCAAAGCTAAAGTTGTTAAAGAAGGCAATGATGTTACTGTAGTTTCGTGGGGAGTTTCTTTGCATGATTCCGTTATAGCTGCTAAAAAACTTGAAGATGAAGATTATTCAGTTGAAGTGATTGATATCAGAACAATTATTCCTTTAGATGAAGAAACTATTTTTAATTCAGTAAAAAAAACAAACAAAGTTATAATAATTCACGAGGATACTTTTACCGTAGGATTTGGTGCTGAAATTGCGGCACGCATCGCTGAAAATTGTTTTCAATATCTTGATGCACCTGTAAAAAGAATAGCGGCAAAGGATGCACATATTCCTTATGCGCCGATACTTGAAAATGAAATACTTCCGAATCGTGATGAAATTTATAAAGGGATAAAAGAGTTATTAAAATATTAATTCAATGATCATATTATGCACACAAATATTTTGTACGCATAACGAAATTATAAAATTGAACATTAAGTATTAAACATTTGTAAACCGGAGTTTTATATGGATATTGTAATGCCAAAAATGGGTGAGAGTGTTAGCGAAGGCACTATAATTAAATGGCATAAAAAAGTAGGTGATGTTGTTAAACAAGATGAAATAATATTTGAAATTAGTACGGATAAAGTTGATACGGAAATTCCGGTATCTGCAAGCGGTGTTATTTCTGAAATTTTAGTTCAAGAAGGAGAAACGGTTGAAGTAGGGACAATTGTAGCGAGAATAAAAACTAATAATGATCAGGCTAATGTTGCACCTGAACCTGTTAGTAAACCTAATACGGTTCTGGAAGAAATGGTTGAACAATTAATTGAGAAAAAAGAAGAATTAAATCCTGCTGAATCGCAGGGATCTTCAGCACAAATTATTGAAATTGCCATGCCCAAAATGGGTGAATCTGTTATGGAAGGAACAATAATTAAGTGGAATAAAAAAGTTGGGGACTTAATTAAGAAAGATGAAAATATTTTTGAAATCAGTACGGATAAAGTTGATACTGAAATACCTTCACCTGAAAATGGAACCTTAGTTGAAATTTTAGTCGGGGAGCAGGAAACGGTTGAAGTTGGAACAATTGTAGCAAAACTTTCAGTTGGTTCAAATGTTAAAGTTCAAGTTGAGGAAAAAGCGGAAAACAATTCCAATAAAGTTAATGAAGTAGAATCAATGCATGACAATTTTAGTAAAATTGTTGAAACTAAATCAAATGAAAAGGGAACAGGTTTGGAATTTTATTCTCCTCTTGTTTTAAGTATTGCTCAGAAAGAAAATGTTAGTTTTGATGAATTGAAATCTATAAAAGGAAATGGATTAGATGGGAGAGTTACAAAGAAAGATATTCTTTTATTTATAGAAAATCGAAAATCCAAACCTCAACAAAAAATTCAAGCCAGGAATCAAGAGCAAGAACAATCTCAAATTAAAAAAGAAAAAACAGCGGCGCCTTCTCCATCGTTTGTTCCGTCAACATCAACTAAAGTTTATAGTTCCGCTGAAGTTGAAAAAATTCCTATGGATAATATTCGGCAGAGAATTATGGATCATATGGTTCTTAGCAGGGACACCTCTGTTCACGTTACAGAACTGATTGAAGTTGATATGACAAGGATTCATAATTTCATCAATCTTAAAAAAGATGAGCTTATGAAAAATGAAAATGCAAAAATAACATACATGGCATTTATTGCCGATGCAGTGGTTAAGGCATTAAAAAAATATCCGCTGGTAAATTCCAGTATTGATGGTGATACAATCTTACAAAAGAAATTCATAAATCTTGGTATTGCTGTAGCGATTGAGCCGACAGGATTGATTGTTCCGAATATTAAAGGTGCGGGAGATAGAAATATTATAGGATTGGCAAAAGCTATTTCCGATCTTGCAAATCGTGCCAGAACAAAAAAACTTGTGCCGGATGATATTTCAAATGGAACATTTACAATTACGAATTATGGAGTATTCGGAACTATATTTGGAACCCCAATTATAAATCAACCGGAAGTTGCTATACTTGGCGTTGGGGTAATACAGAAAAAACCTGTTGTAATTGAAGTTGATGGTTCGGATACCTTTGCAGTAAGACATATTATGGCATTAACTTTATCACACGATCATCGTTTGGTTGATGGTATGTTAGGCGGATTATTTTTAAAGTATATAAAAGAAACATTAGAAAATTTTGATCAGGAATTATTTAATTAATTAACGTTTTAAAATATGTTATCCTAAGAAAAGTCGAAGGATGACTTTAGTATTGAATAAATTATGATAAATCAACATCAGCGCGCATTTAAAGAAGAAGCAGAAAAATCACATAAAGAAATTGGTAAAAGACCTGAGTGGTTAAAAGTCAGATTGCCGATTGGAGAAAATTATTCGGATGTAAAAAATCTGATGCGCAGACAGAAGTTAAATACTGTTTGTGAAGAAGCTAAATGTCCTAATATTGCGGAATGCTGGAATCATCGTACAGCAACTTTTATGATTCTTGGCGATACTTGTACAAGAAGCTGCGGCTTTTGCAATATTAAGGTCGGTATTCCTAATGAACTTGATCTTGAAGAACCAAAACGTGTTGTCCAATCAGTAGTTGAATTGAATCTACGCCATGTTGTTATTACTTCTGTAAACAGAGATGAGTTAAAAGATGGCGGCGCAACAATATTTAAAGAATGTGTTAGATTAGTACGTGAACAAAAACCTGATTGTACTGTTGAAATCCTTATTCCTGATTTTAAAGGTGATGAAGAAGCTTTTAAAATAATAATGGAATACCCGCCGGATATTTTGAACCATAACCTTGAAACTGTTCCAAATTTATATCACGCTGTTCGCCCGCAGGCAAAATATGAAAGAAGCCTTGAACTAATAAAATGGTTTAAGAGCAGGGGATTGAAAACTAAAAGTGGAATTATGGTCGGGATTGGTGAAAAACCGGGAGAGATTTTAGATTTAATGAAAGATCTTGTTGCTCACGGATGCGATATTTTAACAATAGGGCAATATCTTCAACCAACTAAAGAACATTTACCCGTAGATCGGTTTGTTACACCGGATGAATTTAAAATGTATAAAGAGGAAGGATTGAAAATAGGTTTTAAAATTGTAGAGTCATCACCGCTTGTAAGAAGTTCTTACCATGCAGATGAACACGCAAGGGCAATATTTAATACTGCATTATAATATTGTTAAAAAATTTCAGACATATTTAATTATTAAATAAATATCACTATTTTAACTCCGCAAAAGTCAAAAAAAGTTTATCATCGAAATATTTTTACTTAATGAAATTTAATTCCCCAATTTTTCTACTATTGGTTCTTACCATATTATCTATCCAAGTTTTTGGTCAGGAAAGCCAAACAACTTTAAATAAAACAACAGATGATGATAATTCTAAATACACTAACATCGGTAACATAGGTCTTACGCTTACAAACTTCGGTACTTACGGACATGGATTTTCACTTTGGCCGGATCAGCCAAGTTGTGAGTTTCCAATCGGCAGCGGTATTGAACATATTTTTGATGGCGGTCTGTGGATCGGTGGATTTGTAAGAGGTAATAGTGTTCCTTTTGTTACAACCGGTGCGGTTGATGCTTCTTCTGTTTCTTCAAGAGGTGGTGGATTTGAGTTTACAAATAGCAAGGGCAGTGTTGTTACAGAACGATCTTCACTTTATGATTCACCATATTACTCCCCTTATGCAATTTCCCACCAGGATTTCGTAATGGATTTTGCTGATACTAATAAAATATTGCTGAATGGTGAAACTATTGAAGGTCATAATCCATTGGGAGTTTCTATTCATCAAGAAACTTATGCATGGGATTTTTCATTTGCCAATTTTTTCGTGATACTTAATTACACAATAAAAAATACCACTAATAAATATATTGACAGTGTTTATGTTGGTCTCTGGACAGATGCAGTTGTAAGAAACACAAAGATAACAGGGAGACCAAGCGGCAGTTCATTTTTTAACAAAGGCGGCGATGGCTATAATGATTCAATAAAAATTGCTTATGAGTTTGATGCTACCGGTGATCCGGGTTTTACAGATAGTTATATTGGCATTCAATATTGTGGTTCAAAACCACCCTTGTCAAACAAAATATTATTGGGGGAAGATTCAGTTTCTTCTGTAAATTTTGTTAGCTGGCAATTTAATAATACTGATGATCCAAACTTTTTTGCTCCACAAGATGATATAGGTAGATATACTAAGATGCAAGGTTTTTTTGGTGGAAGTAACAGATGGGGAAGCGGTATTAATCCTGCAACATTAAAAACTTCATCTAACAGATCACTTCTATTAACCAAGGGACCATTCTCGTCAATTGCACCGGGAGATTCAATAAACGTAGTTTATGCAATAGTTTGCGCCAAAAAATATGGAACTGATGCTGCTGCAATCGATAATGAAAAACAAAAAACAAACCTTTATAGCAATTCAAGTTGGGCTTTAAGAGCTTACTATGGTGAAGATAGAAATCGAAATGGGATATTAGATGTAGGTGAAGATCAAGATGGCAATGGGGAGATTACAAGATACATTCTTCCTTCACCTCCAATCACACCAATTGTAAAAGTTGTTCCGGAAAATCAGAAAGCTACTATTTATTGGGATAAACGATCTGAGTCTTCTATCGATCCCATATCAGGCAAAAAAGATTTTGAAGGTTATAGATTATACAGAACTCAAGCAGGATTTGATATTACAAATATACAGGATTTGCAATCATCTTTGGTATTGCTCGCTGAATTTGATAGTACGGGAAATGATATCGGATATAACACGGGATTTGATTTTGTTCGTTTAGATGAACCCATTTATTTTAACGGGGATACCACAGCTTATTATTACAAGTTTGAATTATCTAACTTATTAAATGGCTGGCAGTATGTTTTTTCTGTTACAGCATTTGATGAAGGCGATCCGGATAATAATTTAAACAGCCTGGAATCAAGTGCATTAACAGCTTCAAATAGAATTTTACCCGGGACGCCATCCACTGAAGATCCTGATGTAGAAATTGGTGTTTATCCAAACCCATACTATGGTAATGCTGTTTGGGATGGCACTTCTGAAAGATTAAGAAAAATATATTTCTACAATCTTCCTGCAGAATGTGAAATTACAATTTATACTCTTGTAGGCGATATAGTAAAAAAAATTCAACACAACATTGAAAGCAACGGTTCGGATTTGAGATGGTTTCAAAATTACGCTAACGATGGGAAACAGCAATTTTCAGGTGGTGAGCACGCCTGGGATTTGATTACTGATTACGATCAGGCAGTTGCTACAGGGTTGTATTTGTTTACTGTAAAAAACAGTAAAACAGGTGATATTAAAACAGGAAAATTTTTAGTAGTTAAATAAATAGGAGAGTTAAATGAAAAAAATATTTATCATTTTACTGTTTATTATTAGTGGGATTTCTTTTGCACAAGAATATCCCCTGGTAACAATTCAGGACATCCAAATGGTTCCAGACTCTTTACTTGGGACTGATCCTCCATCACCTTTAAATGGTGATACTGTTAGAGTTCGAGGACTTGTACTTGTAAGCACAGTTGTAAATCCAGACACGAATCGAAGTGTTATTATCTCTGCCGGTTCAAGATGGGCGACATATATACAAGACCCTGATGGTGGACTCTGGGGTGGTCTAAATATTATTCAAGAAGATACAACAGCTGCTTATCAAGGTACATTTTTTGACTTAGTTGATAGTGCTCAGGTTGTTGAGTTAACAGGTGTTGTTACTGAATATAGTACAACAACAGAGTTAGTGTTGTTAATTAAACCAGAACCTGTTCCAGTCTCAATTATAGAAACCAAACCAAAACGTCCAGAACCAATAGAACTGAGCCTATCCGATTTATTTACATCAAGTGGTGGTTATAATTTTGATGCTGAAAAATATGAAGGGATGTATGTGATATTTAAAAATATTATTACTTCAGAAAGGAATACAAATGGTAATTTTAAAATAAATGATTTTGAAGGACATTCTGCTTTTATTTATAATCAATCTAAATATTTTAAAACAGGCACAGCTGGACTTATTCCCGGATATGCACCACCAAATAATGGTTCTTATCTTGAATATTTACGCGGTATTGTAACAACAAGAACAGAAGGGTATTATATCGTTCCGGTTTATCCTGGAGATATTGGTCCGGTATTACAAAGTCCTCCACTTGTTACAACAATAAGAAGAAATATTGTTGAAGTTCCTTCGAATCAAGACGTAGAAATATCTGCAAACATAACTGATCTTGATGGCACAGTTCAAGAAGCAAGAGTTTATTATTCTGTAAATCAGGGAGTTAGAAATTCTATACAGATGACATATTCTGTTTCTGACGATCTATATAAAGCTACAATTCCTGGAGTAAGTGCAGATTCAGCTATTGTTGATTTTTACATCTGGGCTAAAGATGATCAGGCTTTAGAGAGCGTAACGCCAATTGATACTTCGAAGCAAAATTATTTTTACTTAGTTCTTAATAGACCCCTAACAATTAAAGATGCGCAATATAGTCCATTTGGAGGTGGTTACAGTGCTTATAATAGTTATCATATTAGCTTAACTGGTGTGGTTACATCTGATACTTCGGATATCAAAGGTTATAGCTCAACTCCAATGAGAATCTACATGCAGGATGGCAACGGTCCCTGGAGTGGAATTCAGATCGGTACTCTTGGACCAATGGGGACACAAATATTGAATTTGCATAGAGGTGACAAAGTTACTTTAACTGGTGTGATAAGAGAAGACTATGACGTTACAAGAATAGACAGCCTGTCTTCTATAACTTTAATTTCATCAAATAATTCTTTACCAGAACCAGAAGTACTTACTACCGGTTCCATCGGAACTTTAGGAAATGCGGTACTTGGTAAAGAAGAATGGGAGAGTGTACTAGTCCAATATAATGATGTTACAATAACAAGTTTAAGCGCTGACGGTACTTCAAACTTTGGTGAAATATATGTGAGTGATGGCTCAGGAGACACAAGAGTTGAATTGGAAGATGGTAATCATTCATACCAAAATGGAACAAGAACGGAAAGACCAATTAATGTTGTAGAAAACGCAACTTTCAGTGCTCTAAAAGGAATATTATATTATTCTTATAACAACTATAAATTAGCTCCTAGAAAAAATGATGATTTTGTAAATTATATAACAGAGGTAGCTTCTGAATCGAGTTTACCGAAAGATTATTCGATTTCTCAAAATTATCCAAACCCTTTCAATCCATCTACCACAATAGAATATGCTTTGCCAAAGGAAGATATGGTAACGATTAAAGTTTTTAATATTTTGGGACAAACTGTAAGAACTCTTGTAAATCAAACTCAATCAGCCGGTACGCATACTATAAGATTCGATGCAAGCAACTTAACTACAGGTATTTATTTCTATAGTATTCAAGCTGGTAATTTCAATCAAGTAAAGAAGATGATATTAATTAAATAAGTTAATTTGCTACTTCCACTTCTGTTTATAGAAGTGGAAGTAGTATTTTTTAGAATAATAGGTATAGCATCTTTTGATAATTATTTTGTATTCAATTTAACATAAATGAAAAAATATTTATTAATATCAATAATTATTTTCGCACTGATTACAATAGTTTCATGCAACGAGGATATTGCAGATAACCCTGCTGGTAATAAACCACCGGAAACAAGTCTTTCGTTATTCCCGGATTCAAGTATTTCGCCGCAACCCAGCAAATTAAAAGTTGCTTGGTGGGGGGATGATACAGACGGATTAATTGTAGGATTTTATTATAGTTTTGATGGGATAAATTGGATATTTACTAATAAAAATGAACTTCAATTTTCGCTAAAAATTGGGGCAGGTGATACGACCTATAATTTTAAGGTTTCTTCAGTTGATAACGGTGGGAATGGAATTTACGATAATAATATTTTTCAAAACAACATTAATTATGGACCGGAATCTTTTGTTGATGCAAATAACGATGGGATATATAACAATGGAGAAAAATTTTACGATATAGGCTTAATTGATCCTACACCCGCATCATTAGATTATCCGCTTAAAAACACTGCTCCTACCATCGAGTGGAATGTTCTCAGTACACTTCCTGCAGTTTCTTTTCCTGTTATGTCTTTTGGTTGGAATGCAGATGATCTTGACGGCATTGAAACCATTGAAAAAATTAATGTTGTTCTAAATGATACCACAAATGTAGATAACAAGATTTCACTTGATGGAAGTGTTAGGACAATTACAATTAGGACAAAGGATTTTTCCTCTGCAAATCCTCTTTCTGAAATTCTAATTGAAGGTATAGAAACAAATATATTTTCCCAAAAGTTACCCGGTCTAAAGCTTGATGATTATAATCATATCTATGTTCAGGCAGTTGATATTTCTGGGGCAACGTCAAACTTTATTTCATTACCTGAGAAAGGCAAAACTTGGTTTGTAAAGAAACCAAAAGGTTCTGTAATCATTATGGATGATTATGCTACAAGTGATGGAGCCTCTGCATTTTATGATTCTATGATGGACAGTTTAGGGTTAAGTGGCAAGTATGACATTTATGATTTCCTTAATCAAAAACCACCATATACAAATGTAACATTTTTACAAACTATTAAGTTATTTAAGTATGTCCTTTGGTATAGTGATAATAATCCATCTTTGGATTTAGCTGCATCATCTGTGCAGAAATATATTGACTATGGTGGTAAGATTGCTTTTTCAATGCAGTTTCCACAAACGGTTGATCCTTTGTTACTACAGAATTTTTTGCCAATTAACTCTGATAGTCTCTATTCAAGGACATCTATTTTACCAAGCACTATCGTTTCAGCAGAGACTACTAATGGTTCTTATCCAACATTAACTATTTCAACTAGTCTGTTTAGGATAAAATCGTTTTATCTCAATCCAAATGGAGCAATTCCTCTTTATTATTTTCCTAATAAAGAACTAAAAGGCTTCATAGGATTTTTTAATAATACAAAGTCAATATACTTTTATGGATTGCCGCTCAGTAAATCGAATGGTGGACAGGCAAATGTTAAAAAGTTGCTTACTAAAATCTTTTTTGAAGATTTTGGAGTTACACCATGATGAAATATTCTACCGTTATTCTTTTCTTCGCATTAATAACTCTGCAATTATTTGCTCAGAATACGGGTAATTTGTCAGGAACAGTTACAGATGCAAAAACCGGTGAGGCTTTACCAGGTGTTAATGTAATAATAAAAGGTACTTACTACGGTGCAGCTACAGATTTTAATGGGAAGTTTAAAATAAATAATATTTCTGCCGGCAATTACAATGTAACTATTTCATTAATCGGTTATAAATCTGTTGAATATACGGGAATAGAAATTGTTTCCGATAAAACAAAAGAGCTTGATGTTAAATTAGAAGAAACAGTTTTAACTCTTGGTCAGGATGTTGTTGTTGTTGGTGAAAAGCCGCTTCTTGATGTTGAAGAAACTCAAAGTAAAAAAACTATTTCAAAAGATGAATTGGAAGTTGCAGTTCTTGAAAACATTAAAGATGTAGTCAGTCAGCAATCTGGAGTGGTTTCATCTGATAACTCTATTTACATTCGTGGTGGAAGAGCTTATGAAAATGCTTTTCTGTTAGATGGTGTTTCTGTTCAAGATCCGCTTTCGGGAACAGGCTTTGGATTACAGCTTAGTGCAAACGCAATAGAAGAAGTAGAAGTAATTACCGGTGGGTTTAATGCAGAGTTTGGTCAAGCTACTTCAGGTGTTGTAAATGTTAAAACAAGAGAGGGGGGAGATAAATATTCCGGTGCTGTATCATATAAAAGAGATAATTTTGGAAATAAGGATTCATATCACATTTTTAATACTGATATTCTGGAAGCTAATTTAAGCGGTCCAGAACCAATTACTAAATTTATTTTACCGGCACTTGGATTAAAAATTCCCGGTGAAGTAACTTTCTTCGCAAATTTTTATGGCGGAATAACCGATGGTATAACACAAGGATATTATAAAGCAACAGCAAAACAATTATATTCTTCAACTTTTCATGGAACTAAGTTTGCACCGCGGTCTGAAAATAATTGGTACTGGTCTGCAAAACTTACTTATAAATATTCTCCTACTTTAAAGTTTTATTATTCGTTTAATCAGTCAGTAAACATAAACCAAAATTCGCAATCGCTTCAATCTAATCTTGAGTATGTTGAACCAAGTCCCGGTTATCAATATAACTTCCAAAATATTCTTGATAACGCTAATACTTATACACATAATAATATTTATCACACGTTTGGTGTTACCCATACTGTAAGCCCCAAAATGTTTTATGAATTAAAGTTTAATAGTTTCTTTACAAATCTTAGGGCAGATGCAAACGGTTTAAACTGGAACCAATACCAGGAACCAAAGGATATAGTAACATTTCCTATTGAATATTATAATCTAAATAGGGATACCGTTGGAGTTATTCCCGGAGATGGTTTTTGGGATGTTGGAAATCCTTACACATGGCACGACCACTACGTTCAGGAATATTCTGTGAGAGGTGATCTTACAAATTTCTTTGATGAGAAAAATAAATTTAAAGCCGGTTTTAATATGCAATTTCAGGAAATGCAAGTTGTTGATATTTATAAACCATGGGTTGGTGAGTTGGGTTTGAATAATGATATTTATAAAGTTTATCCTGCATTAGGCGCTTTTTATGCGCAGGATAACATTAATTTTTCCGGTATGATTTTAAATTTTGGTTTGCGTTTTGACTATTGGTTTCCAGGTAAATATGTTGATGACGCAATTGATAATCCTGATGTTGTTACAATCCCCGATGAAATAAGACAAGCTTATAAAGATGATACATTTGCCTGGTTTGGAAATAGAAGATGGAAAGGAAGATTAAGTCCAAGACTTGGAATATCGCATCCTGTTTCAGATAATCAAACTTTGTTTTTCTCTTATGGACATTTTAGCAAATGGCCAAAGCCTCAATATGTTTATGCAAAATTAGATCCGCAAAATGCGCAGTCATCATTTCAGAAATTTGGAAATCCTAATCTTAACCCGGAAACCACTGTTGCTTATGAACTTGGTCTTAAGACACAATTTTCTTCAGATGATGTTTTAACAATTACAGCTTATTATAAAGATATTTTTGATTACGTTAATACAAGAACAGCAATTATTAAGTCTGCCAGGTTCTCTTCTCAAAACTTTACGACTTATGTTAACTCTGACTATGCCCGCTCAAGAGGACTTGAATTTGAGTATAGAAAGAGAATAGGCAAATGGTTTAACAGTACAGCTTCGTTTACATATGCAATTGTTACAGGTAAAAGTTCATCCGCAGATGAAGGTGTATTGGTAGCGCAAGGTGATCTTCTTGAATCTATTAAAGAACAATCAGTAGCATGGGATAGACCCGTAACAGCTTCGTTATCAACAAACTTTTTTGTCGAGAGCGGAAATCCGGTTTTCGGTTTTGCACCCGGCATTTTGGATGACTATAATCTTTATATAAGATTTTTCTTTGAATCGGGAAAAAGATATACGCCGGCAGTTTTTACAGGCTCAATTGATGAGCAGGGACGACTGGAATATGATTACATTAAAAATGAGAGATATACTAAAATAGGTGATAACTGGTTCTGGATTGATTTAAATTTTGAAAAGTATTTTGAACTATCCGGTTTAAAATTTTCTTTTACTATTGAAGTTAATAATTTACTTGACACTAAAAATTCAGCAATAATAAATCCTGTTACCGGTAAAGCTTATGAATATGGCGATGATTTACCGGGCAGTTATAATGATCCACGTTACCCGGATTTGCAGGCTCCCATTAGCGCTTATCCATATAATCCTGCAAGATATTTAACAAGAAGAAATATAAAATTTGGAATTAGTTTAAGATTTTAATGATCAAATATTTTGTAACCATATCGTTAGTAATTTTTTCTTTTGCTGATATAAATGCTCAGTTGTTTCCTGTGCTTGGAGGTCAACGAGCCGGAATATCTACGGCACAATTTCTTAAGATTGGCGTCGGCGGAAGAGCATCATCAATGGCAGATGCGTTTGTTGCAATATCCAATGATGTCTCGGCTTTATATTGGAATCCTGCAGGATTATCTCAGTTTGATGACAACCAGGTTATTTTTTCACATAATGAATGGCTTGTTGATATAAATCATGATTTTCTTGGAGCGGTTTATCATCTTGATAACACTAACTCTTTTGGAGTTTCGCTTACTGCGCTAACAATGGATAATATGAAAGTAACAACAGAATTTGCTCCGTTTGGCACGGGTGAATATTTCAGTTTTAGTGATATTGCTGTAGCCGTTACTTATGCAAGAAAAATGACAGAGCAATTTAGTGTAGGTGCTTCCGTAAAATATATCGAAGAGACGCTGGACAAACTAAAAATGCGTGGAGTTATGATCGATTTAGGAACATATTATTGGACCGGACTTGGCACAACACGATTTGCAGTAACTGTTTCAAATTTTGGAAATGATCTTGCTCCTGACGGTGATGTTGTTTTAGTTGGAGATAGAACAAAATCTGATTGGCAATCATTTTCACCGCCAACCATTTTTAGAATTGGTTTTGCTTTTGAACCTTATGAAGATGATATAAATAGAATTACTACTTCAGTTCAGTTAAATCATCCGAATGATAATAGTGAAAATTTTGGACTTGGTGTTGAATACGCTTATAATAAAATGTTTTATGCACGCGGTGGTTATAAGTTTAACGTTGATGAACAAAATTATTCATTTGGAACGGGGGTTAATGTTCCGTTAAACTTTGCCAATGTAACTTTTGATTACGCATTTACTAATTATACAAAATTAGGCTCAGTTCATAGATTTTCTTTGATTTTAGGATTATGAAAAAAAATAAAATTATATATCTAATACTTCTTGGCTTAACAACTTTAGTGTTTTATAGCTGCGGAGATAAATTTGATATTTCGGAATTTAGCACTGATAGTCAGGGAAATATTTCTGGTGATACTGTATATGTAAAACTGAATCCTGATTGGACCGGATTTAATCAACCGCAGGATGTTATAGTTGGAAGAGAACCGCTGATTTATATCGCTGATACAGAAAACAATTCGGTAGTAATGATGAACTTGGATGGACAAAGACTTGGAAGTATTTCAATACAACGCCCAATATCAATTGCGCAGGATTATAAATTAAATCTGATAGTTTGTGGTGAATTTGATACACTTGGACAAACGTTTAGTGCAGTATATAAAATTAATCTGGTTGCCTCTAACCATCAACTAGAATCAGCCCCGATTAGAAGATTACTCCCACGCCCGGACGATTTAAATACACCATTAAGAAAGTACACCGCAGCTTGTTCCTTCTATGATAATTCGTTTTATATCGCAAGAACAGGTCCTAATAATTCCAGTATATATGATCCGGATAATTCTATTTTAATGTTTAGACCAATAAATAGCGATAATTTCAATTCAGGAGATACTTTAATAGGAAGAGTGCCAAATATTTCTGCAACAAGTTCTGGACTGGTTTCTGCTAACCAAATTAGTTCCATTTCTTCTTTTAATAAAAGTAATATTGACATAGTTATTTCATTGACGGGTACAAACAGTTTTAAAACCCAGTGGTGGGTTTATGAAATTACACCAATTGATGAAAGATATAAAAGTGTGTTTACCCCAAGTGACGGCGTAGCATTTGCACAACCAGATAATTTTGATAGACCGGAAGGCGTAACTGTTGATGCTAATGGAAATATTTTTGTTGCAGATGCAGGAAAGGACAGTCTTTTTAAATATAGTTCTTTCGGAGAAAAACTTATAGGTTTCGGTGGAACATCGGTCTTCTCTGAGCCATATGCTGTAGCATATTTTGATAAAGTTTTATATGTAGTTGATCGTGGTAATAACAGGATTGTAAGATATATGCTTTCTACTGATTTAAGATAGAAAGTTTTCTTCAGTTATTTAATAAATAACTGATCATCTAATTTTTATGTTTATAATTTTATATAAAGAAAAAATAATATTGCCAATATATCATTTCTTGTTTTCCTTCCAGTTCAATTTAAATGTACAATATTTGATTTCATGATATATTAATTGTATAAATGTTTTAGAGAAAAGAAATTCAGTTCTAATTGAAAACCGAAAGGATTTAAAATGAAATTTGCGGATAAAAAAGGTGAGAGTGTTTTAATAAAATTCTTATCGTTTATTTTATTTTTTATTGTAATATCATATGCGGATAATTTATTTGCACAGGCAGCAAATCATATAGTAATAAGCGAAGTTGCGCCAATGGGTGGTGCATCAACTACATTTAACACTGGTGAATATATTGAATTATATAATCCGCTTCCTAATGAAGTTGTTATAGGAGGAAATGTGGTTGTTACATCAGGCGAAGCAAATGGTACCAACAATGCAGCCTGGACACTCTCATTATCGGGAAAAACAATTAAAGCCTATGGATTTCTGTTAATTGGAGACGGAGGAGTTTTGGTTACCCCCGATGCCATGTTTCCTGTTAGTAAAAATCTTGCAAACTCAGGTGCGCGTTCATATATCCAATTAAAAGATGGGGGAGTTGTTATTGATGCATTTGGATGGGATCCTGCTGCTGTCATTACACCAAATTGTGAAGGAACCGCACTTCAACCCAGCAATACAACTTCTAATAAAAAGTCTTTTGAAAGAAAAAGTGGAGCTTTAGCAGTTGCAGATGATACTTTAGGAAATGCCTGGGATACGAACAATAATTCATCAGATTTTTTTGAAAATACATCTGTACAGGCAAATCCACAAAATTCATCAAGTAAGATTGAAATTAATCCATACAATATTACTTCAACAAATGGACCTGGAACTGCTTCAATAACCCCATCAATCTGGAAATTTGATAATCCAACTGCATTAAGATTTGTTATAAAATCAGCAGATACAGAAATAAATGGAATTGCTATTGTTAGACCTCCATTATTTTCGTGGAATCCTGCAAATATTTATGCAGAACATCCGACAATTTCAATTACACAATCTGGTGATACCACATTTTTTAATAATTTTTCTTTATCTGGAACAGACAGTGTTGTAATTGAAATACCAGGTGTTACATCATCTGATTCGACAGATGAATTTACTGTAAATATTCTTACGAGTACAGACAGTGTTTCATTTTATCCAATTAATGTTGAGCCGAAAATACTTGTATATGGTCTTCCACGAAACATAGCCTCAATAAAGGTGAAGGAATCTAATGGTGTGAACTCATATTTAGGTAAATGGGTATTTACTAAGGGAACTGTTACAGTTGCAAATGAGTTTGGTGGACCGTCATATTTGCAGGATAATACTTCAGGATTATCGGTTTATGATTCTTCAATCTCAAATAATGTTATTATTGGTGATGAAATTAGTGTGCTTGGAAAAGTATCTCCATATTATGATCTTTTTGAATTGAGCCCCGCTAAATATATTGAGAAAACAGCAGAAGGTGTTATTTTTGATACTTTAACTTTAACCATTCCTCAAATAGTGTCACAAAATCAAAATGGGTTTGAACCTTATGAATCAAGGCTTATTAGAATTAATAACATTGAAAAAGTTTTAACGACAAATAATACCTCTGTTTCAACCTGGGCTGTAACAGGAAGCGGAACAAATTATAATTTGATTTCCGGCAATGACACCTTAGAAGTTCGTATCAACTCTGGAATTGATTTAGTAAATCTGGCTATACCATCTGGTAATTTTGATATAATTGGTGCTCTTGGGCAATACAAAACTTTGTATCAGATTATGCCTCGCTCATACAAAGATATTATTGCAGAGGGAAATGGGCCACAGATTATTTCAGGTTCACCTTATGAAACTTTAAT
Organism: Ignavibacteriaceae bacterium; assembly: GCA_049294175.1. Lineage (GTDB taxonomy): Bacteria > Bacteroidota > Ignavibacteria > Ignavibacteriales > Ignavibacteriaceae > IGN3. Next base: position 22,840 of record JBAQCL010000067.1, read on the forward strand.
AACAACAAATAGCATAACTTTTAATTATAAGACTAATGTTGAAGGAACTTCAATAATTAAATTCGGAGAGACAACTTCTTATGGAAATTTCGTTTCTGATGAAAATAAAGTTGTTGATCACGAAATATCAGTAAGCGGGTTAGCGCCTTCTACGATTTATCATGTTAGAATAGGTTCTGCAAATAATGGAGATACAACTTATACCCCCGATTATATTGTAGAAACATCATCTATTACTTCATCAGGAACAATGAATGTCTATTTTAATTATGCAGTTGATAATTCTGTTTCTACAGGTGAAAACGCGCAGGTCGTAAATATTTATCAAAAATTTGTTGATAGAATCAACTCTGCTGAATCTTCAATAGATGTTGCGCTTTACAGCTTAAGCGGAACCGTTGGAGCAAATATAGCAAATGCGTTGATCCAGGCAAAAAATCGTGGAGTTAAAATAAGAGTGATAGGTGAATATGATAATCGTACTACTGCGCCTTGGACAACATTAACAAATAACGGAATTCCATTAATCTTTGATAATTACGATACAGCAAATGCGGGTGATGGGCTGATGCATAATAAATTTGCAATATTTGATAACAGTGATACATCTGGAACAAATGATTGGATATGGTCTGGCTCATGGAATGCAACCGATCCAGGGAATAATAATGATGCTCAGAATGTAATTGAGATTCAAGATAAATCTCTTGCTAATGCATATAGAATCGAATTTGAAGAAATGTGGGGAAGTAGTTCAGATACCCCGAATTCTTCAGTGTCAAAATTTGGTGCACGAAAATCTGACAACACACCTCATCGTTTTAATATTGCGGGTACACCAGTAGAATTATATTTCGATCCATCTGATAACACTACTTTGCATATTGGCGATGCGTTACAATCTGCTACAACATCAATAAACATTGCTATGTTAACTTTTACACGTAATGATCTCGCACAAATTTTAATTGACAAAAAAAATGACGCCAAAAAAGTTCATGTTATTCTTGATAATAACACAGACACAGGTTCCGAATTCAGTTACCTCCAGAGTAATGATATTGATGTCTTGTTAAAAGGAAGTGCAATAACCGGATTATTACACCATAAATATGCAGTCATTGATGGAGATAATAGTTTTGCAGATCCAATTGTAGTAACTGGCTCACATAATTGGTCAAGCTCAGCGGAAACTTCCAATAATGAAAATACACTTATCATTCATAGCAAGCCGATAGCAAATTTGTATTTGCAGGAATTTACAGCAAGATATTATGAAGCAGGTGGAACAGATTCCATAAAGATTATTACAAGTGTTGAAAATGAGTCAGAGATACCTACTCATTTTTCATTATTACAGAATTATCCAAACCCTTTTAATCCGAGTACCAAAATTCAATTTGAAGTGCCGCACTCTCAAAAAGTTGAGCTCATTGTATTTGACATATTGGGTAGAAAAGTAAGAGAGCTTTACAATGATATTGCACCAACTGGAAGTGTTATTGTAGAATTTAGGGCAGATGATTTAGCAAGCGGAATGTACATCTACAGGCTAAAAACTGATAATTTTTCTGTCTCTAAAAAGATGATACTTCTGAAGTAAATACCTATAAACTTGTAAAAATTGAGCTGTTTGTATAATTTTATACCTCAAAATTTAATTATAAAGGAATAAGAATGAGCAATATTATCGGGAAAATAATTCAAATTATTGGTCCTGTAATTGATATTCAATTTGAAGAAGGCAACCTACCTACAATTTATAATGCATTAAAGGTTCCAAGAACTTCTACTGAAGGGAAAAAAGAAGATTTAATAGTTGAAGTTCAACAACATTTGGGTGAAGATAGAGTGCGTGCAGTGGCGATGGATTCTACTGACGGTTTGGTTCGTGGAATGGATGTTTTTGATACTGGAAAACCAATTACAGTACCTGTAGGTGCTGCCACTTTAGGCAGACTTATAAATGTTGTTGGTGATGGTATTGATGGATTAGGCGAAATTAAATCAGAGAAAAGATATCCGATTCACAGACAAGCACCTTTATTTAAAAATCTTTCTACTCAAAGCGAAATGTTTGAAACAGGTGTTAAAGTTATTGATTTGATGGAACCATACAGTAAAGGTGGAAAGACCGGATTATTCGGCGGTGCCGGTGTTGGTAAAACAGTTATTATTCAGGAATTGATTAATAATATTGCTAAACAACATGGCGGTTATTCAGTTTTTGCCGGAGTTGGTGAAAGAACTCGTGAAGGAAATGATTTATGGCTTGAAATGAAAGAATCTGGTGTTATTGATAAAACCGCATTGGTTTTCGGACAAATGAATGAACCACCCGGAGCAAGATTAAGAGTTGCTTTAACCGGTTTAGCAATTGCAGAATATTTTAGAGATGAAGAAGAAAGAGACGTACTTTTATTTATTGATAATATTTTTCGTTTCACACAAGCAGGATCGGAAGTATCTGCGCTTCTTGGTAGAATGCCTTCCGCTGTTGGATATCAACCCAACCTGGCTACTGAAATGGGTGCATTACAGGAAAGAATCACTTCAACTGATAAAGGATCAATAACTTCTGTGCAGGCGATTTATGTCCCTGCAGATGATTTAACCGATCCTGCTCCGGCTGCTGCTTTCGCTCATCTTGATGCTACTACAGTGTTGAGTCGTCAAATTTCAGAGCTTGGTATTTATCCTGCCGTTGATCCATTAGATTCAACATCAAGAATACTTGAACCGGGAATTCTTGGACAAGAACACTATGATGTTGCAAAGAACTGTAAAGAGATTCTTCAGCACTATAAAGATTTGCAGGATATAATAAATATTCTCGGTATGGATGAGTTATCAGACGAAGATAAAATTGTTGTAAGAAGAGCGAGAAGAATTCAAAGATTTTTCAGTCAGCCTTTTCATGTTGCAGAAGCATTTACAGGCAAAGCTGGTAAGTATGTTAAGTTAGAAGATACTATTAGAGGATTCAAAGGTATTATTGATGGTAAGTATGATGAATTACCTGAATCAGCTTTTATGTATGTAGGTACGATAGAAGAAGCAGTAGAAAATGCAAAGCAAATGGCGTGATAATGAAAGAACTAAATCTTGACATAGTTACTCCATCTAAATCTGTTTTCAAAGGTGAAATTAAATCTATTACTGTGCCCGGTACAGAAGGAGGATTTCAAGTTTTAAAAAATCACGCTCCAATTGTAAGCACATTTGATATAGGAATGATCAAAGTTGAACTTTTAGATTCTAAGGTGAATTATTATTCTACTGCAGGTGGAACCATAGAAGTGCTTGATAACGAAATTGTTGTACTTGCTGATTCCATCGAATTAGTTAGTGAAATTGATGTTGAACGCGCAGAACGGGCAAAAAAACGAGCGGAAGAAAGATTAGCTGAAAGAGCAAGTGATATTAATTTAACACGCGCCCGCGCTTCATTGGCAAGAGCTATAAATAGATTAAATATCTACCAAAAATACTCAAATTAATAAAGTTGGATTTTCTATTTCATACAAAGGCGAGTTTTAATACTCGCCTTTTTTAGTTTAAATAACCATCATTTAAAATAATATTTTTGTGAGATTTGGATTTACTTAATTTATTTTTAATATGAATAAAGTGGTTGATGAGGTAATTAAGCCTGGCGTTTTCGTTTTTTAGGATTAACAGCTCTTGTTGTTTTTCATAATCTAATCCGGCTTTTTCTGCAATCTTGTAAGATTTTAATTTGCATTTAGTAAATTGATTCCAATATTTTTCATCGAGCTTATAATTGGCTAATTCAATTATTTCTTCAAATTCAGATTGTAATTTTTTTACCAGGGAAAAATCAATTATCGTAGTGCTATCTTTATATTCCTCAACATTTGAAATGTAATATCCATCTGTATGTAATTTAGTATCATTAATTAAAAATCTTTTTATACCTTTCACTACAATATCCATTTCACCGTTTTCATATTTCTTAAGAAGATGAGATATTTTAACATATACACCAACATCCGAAATTTTATTATCAAAAGAGGCAACAATACCAAAACCCGAATCACGTTCTAAACAATCCTTAATCATTTTTTTGTAACGTGGTTCAAATATGTGTAAATGATATTTTGAATTTGGAAATACAACTAACCTTAGAGGAAATATGGGAATGAGTTCAATCATAAAAAATAAAAAAGAGGCTGCCTAAATAGTAAAATTATTTTAGACAACCTCATTAAAATGATCTAAAATCAAGCCTTTGAGAAAAGTTCGGAAACTTTATCCCAATTGACTACGTTCCACCAATGTTCTATATATTCAGGTCTTCTGTTTTGATACTTAAGATAATATGCATGTTCCCAAACATCTAATCCCAGAACAGGTGTTCCTTTTACCTCAGCAACATCCATTAAAGGGTTATCCTGATTTGGTGTCGAGGTAACTGCTAATTTACCGTCCTGAACAATTAACCATGCCCAGCCGGAACCAAATCTTGTTGCAGCAGCAGTACTGAACTTAGTTTTAAAGTCATCAAAACTTCCAAATGCAGAATTAATTGCTTCAGCAAGTTTACCTGAAGGTTGACCACCACCGTTTTGTTTCATCAATGTCCAGAAAAGGGAATGATTCCAGTGCCCGCCGCCATTGTTTCTAACTGCTGCCGGAGCCTTAGAAATTGTAGTAAATAATTGTTCTAATGATTTTCCTTCTAGCTCTGTTTCTTCTACTGCTTTGTTAAGATTTGTTACATACGCATTGTGATGTTTTGTATAATGAATCTCCATCGTCATTTTATCGATGTATGGTTCTAAAGCATCGTATGAGTAGGGTAATTTAGGCAATTCAAATTTAGCCATCGTTTTTTCACTCCTTATTTTATTTGAAATATTTTGAATATTATTGTCAACTTTTCCTAAGGCAGATACAATTGGGATTGTACCTAATGCGTAAAGAAATTTTCTTCTTTGCATAACATTCTCCTTATATTAAACACTAAAAGATTCACCGCAGCCACAAGTTTTAGTAGCATTGGGATTATTAAAGATAAAACCTTTACCATTTAAACCATTTGAAAAATCTAATTGAGTTCCCGATAGATAGAAAAGGCTTTTACCATCAATAAATAATTTAACTCCACTGTATTCAATTATACTATCTCCTTCACGAGTGTCGGGATCAAACCCAAGAGTATAAGTAAATCCAGAGCAACCACCGCCTTTAACTCCAATTCTCAATCCGAAATCTGAAGGAATTTTATTTTCTTCCATTATTTTCTTTATTTCATTAACTGCTTTTTCAGTAACAGTAATTTCTGATTCAAGTTGTTGTATAGCTGACATAACTTTCTCCTAAAATATTAGATTAAAAAGAAAACGGATCACCGGGCTTTGAAGTTACAAAATCAGGGTAATTTATTTTCCATCCGTGACTACTTGTTTTTACAAATATTCCCTGATTAACATAAAAATCAGAAAGTAGTTTGGAAAGTTTTTCACCCTCTTCAAAAGTTACAGTAATTCCTTTTTTTTCTAAAAATCCCACTATGCCATATTCAAAATCTTTATCGAAAAAATTTGAATTATGAAATAAAGGGAACTTAGCTTTTAAGTAGTTTAAAAATATTTGATTTTCGTTTTTAAGATCTTCAAATATTAATTGTGTGGTTTTTGTGCTCATAGTTAATTTAATTTTTAATATTTATTTAGATGAATTATTTTGTTTAAAGTTTCCAGACATTTATCAATGTGTGATATATTTCATATCAATTATTACACTAAATTATTTGCGACAATTTTGTATCTGAAAAAACTTTGTCAATTTTTTTTTGCACTTCAATTAATGGGTCTCTTATTTTGCAACAATCCAAATGGGTGCAATCCTTTTTTGTTGTATCAATTTTAAGGCAATCCGTAATTTGATAATTTGGCTCAACAGCTTTTATTAAATCTATTAGTGAAATATCAAGTGGATTCTTTTTAAGTGTATAACCGCCTTTTGCACCTTGAAATGAAGTAACTAAATTATTCCTAACTAAGCTTTGCAAAACTTTGGCTACCAGTTCAAATGATATATCATAACTATCTGCAATTTCTTTTGCAGTTACAAATGAATTATGATTTTTTATAGCCATATACCTTGCAGCCATAAGAGCATATTCAGATTTTTTTGATAGCTTTAGCATAAATAAGACTAAATTAGTCGTATTAAAATTAACAATTACATCGGATAAATGCAATAGTAAAAAGGTCAAAAACCCAGTATTTGAATTGAATTCTTTGCGAGATCAACAAGAGGGGAGAAATAAATACCAAAAATTAAAACGGGTGCCAATAAAACCAAAACTATAACAAAATTAAGAGGTGATATTTCAATTTCAACATGCTTATCTGTTCTTACTAAGAACAAAGCTTTAAGTACTCTAATATAATAATATAAAGAGACCACTGTATTTAATAATGCAATTACTGCTACCACAACCATCTTTGCATCAATCAGTGCTATAAATAAATAAAGTTTTCCAATAAAACCTGCTGTCGGTGGTAATCCGGTAAGTGATATTAAAAATATTGCTAAAGCAGTTCCAAGAAATGGAATGGAATAACCCAAACCTTTATAGTCATCGATGTTTTCTGAATTTATCTTGTTGGCGATCAACATTACAATAAAGAAAGCACCGAGATTCATAAAAAGATAAATTGAAAAATAAATTAATACAGCAACTAATCCCTGATCAGATAAAACAGCAACGCCAAGCATTAAATAACCAGCATGCGCAATACTGGAATATGCCAAAAGTCTTTTTAAATTATCCTGCCATAGTGCTGCAAAATTACCGAACGTCATTGTAATAATTGCAAATAAAACAAGAAGGGTTTGCCAATCAATATAAGGAATAAGCTGCCAGTAACCTGCTTTGCTAAGGCTTGCTGCAAAAGTAACTTTTATAAATCTTATTAGAAGAGCAAATCCTGCAGCTTTACTTGCTACCGAAAGAAACGCTGTAATTGAAATTGGAGCTCCTTCATAAACATCGGGTGTCCAGAAATGAAATGGGACTATTGAAATCTTAAATCCAATGCCGGCAAAGATCATCAAGACTGAGATCAAAAAAGTTAGTTGAGAAATATTTGGAAATCTTAATAAAGAATTTATCTCAAATAAATTTGTACTGCCTGTAATTCCATATAGTATTGATATTCCAAATAACATAATACCGGAAGAAGCGGAGCCGTATATAAGATATTTTAATTGCGCTTCACTGTTTCTAATCGAATCTTTAACAAAGCCAGCAAGAACATAAGATGATAATGAAAGTAATTCCAGCGAAAGATAAATTAAAATTAAATCGTTTGCTGATGTAAGAAAAAACATCCCGATTACCATTCCAAATATCAAAGCATAATATTCACCGTGCCTATCCGAACAAGATAAAACTTCTTTAGATGACATGGAGAAGAGAACAACAAAAATAGTAGCTAAAAGAATTAATACTTTGAAGAATGCTGAAAAACTATCAATTGATAGAAAAGATATATTTTCAGAAATAGAAAAAGCTGCTTTGGAAGTACCGAATTCAAAAACAACAAATACAAAAGTTAGTATTAGCCCGGCTATTGATATTAAAGGGAGATATTTTTTTTGTTTACTAAATATTAAATCGAAAATAACGAGTGCAACAAGAGTTAAAGATAAAATTATCTCAGGATATATTGCCTGAACATTTTCGAACAAATTATTTAATATCAATGTAATCACTCTAAGGAATAAAAATTAAAATGGATTTAGTGAACTATAAAAAACCTGCGCATCATTTATAAATTTTACCATTGAATTAACTGATGCATTCATCAAATTTAACATTGGCGATGGATTAACACCTAAGAATATTACAATTATCGCGAGCGGAACCAACATAAAATATTCTCGTGTAGATAAATCAGTCAGGTTTTTCCACTTCTCATTAAGTTCACCAAGATAAACTCTTTGTAGTGTCCAGAGCATATAAGCAGCACCTAATAATATTCCTAATGTAGAAATAACAGCTAAAATTCTGGTTGTCCCAGAAGCGAATCCACCAAGAAATACTAATGCTTCTGAAATAAATCCGCTTAAACCGGGTAAACCTATTGCTGCAAAGAAAGCAAGGGTAACAAATCCTGTATATATAGGCATTTGTTTTCCTAATCCGCCAAATGCATCAATTTCACGCGTATGTGCACGATCGTAAACAACTCCAACAATTAAGAAGAGCATTGCCGTAATTGTTCCGTGGTTAAACATTTGAAGAATTGCACCTGAAATACCCATTGTAGTTAGTGATGCCATTCCAAGCATAACAAAACCCATGTGAGATACAGATGAATATGCTATTAGCTTTTTAAAATCTTTTTGCGCCATTGCACAAAGCGCACCATAGATTATATTAATCATTCCAAACAAACCGATGTACCATGCTAATTCTTTTGTAATTTCAGGGAAAACAGGATATGATATTCTTAAAATTCCATACGTTCCCATTTTAAGTAAAACACCGGCAAGAATAACGCTTATTGCTGTTGGCGCCTCAACGTGTGCATCAGGCAACCAGGTATGGAAAGGGAACATTGGTATTTTTATAGCGAAACCAATAAACAATGCAATGTATGCTATAAATCTTAAATTGTGCGGATTAAGCGGTGATAAAATTCCATATTGAGTGTAATTGCCTGGATTCATTAGCTCAAGAAGATTAAATGTAAATACTCTTGATCCATCTGCAAGTGTTTCCATCGAACTGAAGTATAATCCAATCATCACTAAGAGAATAAAAACACTTCCCAGTAAAGTATAAAGGAAGAACTTTATTGCAGCATATTCTCTTCTTGGACCGCCCCAAATACCAATTAGAAAGTACATAGGGAGAAGCATCAATTCCCAGAAAATATAGAATAAGAAAAAATCGAGAGAAACAAAAACACCCATCATTCCAGTATCAAGAAGAAGGAACATTATGAAATAACCTTTGATGGATTTATCAATTTTCCAGGATGAGATAGTTGCGATGAAAGTTACAATTGCGGTAAGAAGTACTAATGGCGTACTTAAACCGTCAACTCCTAAAAAATAATCTATCTTAACTTTCCCGATCCAGGAAAATCCCGGTATTTCAATCCACCTGAATTTTTCTACAAATTGAAATGAACTTGCATCGTTAATTCCACCTGCGGAATAGTTGTAACTCATCAAAAGTAAGATGGAAAGTACAACTTGTAATCCCGTAATAACAAGAGTGGTTACCTTAATTGATAACTCTTGTTTCTTTGGTATAAATAAAACGATCAGCATTCCAACTATTGGAAGGAATGTTAAGAACGAAAGTATTGGAAAGTTATTCATTGTCTTGATACCTGTTTTTCAAACTCTAAACTTTAAATAAAAAGAGCAAAATAATTATCGAAAAAATAACGAGTACTATATATGTCTGGACTTTACCAGTTTGTACTCTTCTAAAGATAAGACCAATAAAACCACTTATATAAGCAGTAAGGTTTACGATTCCATCCACTACAATTCTATCGAAAGCACCGACAAAAAATGCAAACATTCTTGTTAGCTCTGCCGCACCATTAACAACTCCATCAATTATTTTTAGATCAAACCAACCTAAAAATTTACTTAAGCCAAGTGTGCCTGCAATAAATGTTTTTTGATATAACTCATCTATGTACCATTTATTCAACGAGAAATTGTATAGAGGTTTTATTGAGTTTGTCAGTTTATCAACATCAATTTTCTTCCATTGATAAAAAACAAAAGCTAATAAAATTCCTGATACTGCAACAATCAAAGATAAAATCATTGCAGGATAATGTGCTGCGTGCATTGCTTCGGTATAAACTTCAGAGTATGTAATTTCTCTATGAGGCAAATCAGGATGAGCAACATTTTCTGATTTCATAAAATCAAAACGTACTTCGTTTGGTGTTGAAAGTACAGGTGAATTTATCCACTTGCTTAAAAACCAACCTTGATCAGGGCTAAATGGATTTGGAGTGTACCAAATGAATATTGAAAGAACAGCTAAAACCGCTAATGGCATTGCCATAACAAAAGGGGATTCTTTTGCATGTTCATATTTATGTTGATCTCTTGGTTCGCCATGAAAAGTTAGAATAATAAGTCGGAACATATAAAATGCCGTTAACAGTGCGACTAAAAATCCAACTGCCGGGAAAATCCAATTACCTGTTAATGAAGCAAACGCATAAGACCCAGCTAAAATTCCATCTTTACTTAAAAATCCGGATGTTAACGGGATTCCGGAAATTGCAAGTGATGAGATTAAAAATGTTGCATAGGTTAATGGAAGTTTCTTTCTTAATCCACCCATATTTCTAATATCTTGCTCATGGTGCATTGCATGTATAACTGAACCGGAACCAAGAAATAAACAAGCTTTAAAAAATGCGTGAGTTATTAAATGAAAGAATGCAAACTTATAAGCGCCAACACCAAGCGCCATTACCATGTAACCAAGCTGGGAAACTGTGGAATAAGCGAGAACTTTTTTAATATCGTTTTGCGTAAGTGCAATTGTAGCTGGAATAAATGCAGACAGCATTCCAATAATAGCAACAAACATCATTGCATCTGCAGTAAGTAAGCCAAAAATTCTTATTGTTAGGTAAACACCTGCGGCAACCATTGTTGCTGCGTGAATTAAGGCGCTAACAGGAGTTGGACCTTCCATTGCATCTGGCAGCCAAACATGAAGGGGGAACTGGGCTGATTTTCCGATAGCTCCCATAAAAAGTAAAATACCTGTAATGGTTAACCAGAAATCAGAATTGAATGGAAGTTTACCAGCGCTGATTGATTGAAAAATCTGCTCGAAAGAAAATGTATTGTATGTAAAATATAAAATTAATATTCCTGCAAACATTCCTATATCGCCAATTCTATTTACGAGGAATGCTTTTTTACTTGCATCGGCGGCGGATTTTTTCTCGAACCAAAATCCGATTAAAAGATAAGATGATAATCCTACCAATTCCCAGAAAATGTACATCATTAAAATATTGTGAGTAAGTACAATTCCGTTCATTGAGAAAGTGAAGATTCCTAGATAAGCAAAGTACCTGTTATATCTTTCATCACCTTTCATATAAGCGATTGAAAAATAATGAACGAGTGCACTTATCAAAGAAACAACGAATAACATTAAAACCGTAATGTTATCGATTAAAAATCCAAGCTTAATAGAAATTGTTGAGCTTAGTTTAAACCATTCAATTTCCTGAATTATCTTATCATCAATAAAGTAAGAAAGCTTAAAGAATGCAACCAGAATGGATAAAATAAGAACTGTTGAAATTATAAATACTTCAAAAAAGTAAATCGATTTTACTTTTTTACCAAGCAAAAGCGTAACAATAAATCCCAATAAAGGAAGAAATAGAATTGCGAGTGAAATATTTATTAATCCGTTTTCAGTCATATTTTAATCTTTCAGGCTATCCACTTCATCAATGTTTACGGTTGCTAATGTTTTATAAATATTCAGTACAATTGCCAAAGCGATTGCAGCTTCTGCGGCTGCAAGAACAATAACAAATAATGCCATCAAATGTCCTTGCAAACCAAAATTGCCATATCTTGTGAAAGCAACAAAATTAATGTTTGCCGAGTTTAGAATAAGTTCAACACCCATCAAAACCATAACTGCATTTTTTCGAGTGACGATTGCAAAAATTCCCATCGAAAAAAGAAAAGTACTTACTACAAGAAAATGATTTAATCCAACTTCTATCATTATATTTTTCCTCTTCTTGCGATTGATGCGGCACCAATTAAAGCGATTAAAAGAATGATGCCCAGTAATTCAAAGATGAGTAAATAATCCTGAACTAACATAGTTCCGAGTAAAGCGGTAGTTGGTACAGGTTGCTCTGTTGGTAAAGTTTTCCAATTTGAATTTATCAATGCGGCAAGTAATGCGCCTGCTAAAAATCCGACAGCAATAGTAGCCGGTAAAATATTTATCGTTCCGGATTTAATTTGAACATGTGTAATTTTATTTGTAAGCATAACACCAAATAGAAGCAAAATCAATATTCCACCGATATAAACAATTACCTGAACAACGGCAACAAAATCAGCGCCTAACAAAACGTAAATTCCGGCAACTCCAAAAAAAGTAAACATTAAATAGAAAGCAGAGTAAACGATGTTTCTGTTAGTAACAACAAAAAATGCAGAAATAAGAGTTACGGCAGCAAACAGATAAAATATTAAATCATAGATATTCAATTTATTTTTCCTCTTGCTGATCTTTTTTGATTTCAGGTTTTGGAGCAGAAGCGGCTTTTAGTTTTTCAGCTTCTTTTTCCGCAGTAAATTTTGCAAAATTGTCTCTTTTTTCTTGTCTTTCTTCAGATGTTAAAGTAGAAAAATCATAAATGAAATTTTCTCTTTCATACTCAGAGAATTCGTAAACATCAGTCATATAAATACATTCTGTCGGACAGGGAAATACACAAAGCTGGCAATAACAGCATTTTGCAAAATCTATTGTAAATGTTGGAACCCAAAGAGCTTTCTTTTTACCGTTTGATGTTTTACCAAGATCTTCACCGGGTATAGATTTTACAGTTTCTATATTAATGCAGCTAACAGGGCAAGCTCTTGAACATTGATCACATCCAATGCAATCATCCATATTAACATAAAGTCTGTTACGTTCTCTTTCGGGAAGTTCTGGTCTTACAGTTGGATATTGAATAGTAACGGACGGAACAAAGAGATGTTTAAAGGTAATCTTCATCCCGATAAAAACTGTAGAAAGCGCCGTAAAAATATTTTGAAAATATTCTTTCATTATAAAAGTGTAATCAATCCGATTATTATAAGATTAACAAATGCAATTGGGATTAAATATTTCCAGCTTGTAGTCATAAGCTGGTCAACTCTTAGTCGTGGTAAAGTCCATCGTATCCACATCTGAACAAAAACAAAAAAGATACCTTTAGAAATAAACCATAAAAATTGCTCGATAGGAATTAGCCAAGGTGCATGAAAAAGATCACCCAAATAACCAATCGGGGATTGGTATCCACCCAGAAATAATGAAACTACAATTACAGAAACAGCAAACATATTTGCATATTCCGCAAGGAAGAACATTGCGAATTTCATACCTGAATACTCTGTGTGGTAGCCGGCTACTAATTCGGATTCAGCTTCAGGAATATCAAATGGTGTTCTGTTAACCTCTGCAAGTGTGCTAATGTAAATAATAAGGAAAGCAATAAACATAAATGGAATCAGAAGAAATTTTGTTATATCAGTTCCTGGTCCACCAAGTATCATCCAGTTCCAGATATAGCCTGTTTGCATTTCGCTGATTGTGCGTAAGTTCATCGTTCCGGTAATCATAACAACACTTAACATTACAAGTATTGTAGGGATTTCATAACTGATTATCTGGGCTACGGAACGCATAGCGCCGAGCAATGAATATTTATTGTTAGATGCCCAACCTGCCATCAAAATTCCGACAACACCCAATCCAGTAATTGCCACGATATAAAATATACCAAGGTCAAGATTTGATCCGATAAAAAACCCACTAAATGGAATCACTGCAAAAACAGCATATGAGCCGGTAAAAACAATTACCGGTGCAAGATTAAAGAATAATTTATCGTTATCTTTAGCTACAATATCTTCTTTTTGGATAAGCTTTATTATATCTGCAAACGATTGTTTCCAGCCATGCCAGCCGGTTCGCATTGGTCCAAGTCTATCCTGTATATGTGCTGAAACTTTTCGTTCAAAATAGACTGCAAATAAGGCATACGGCAAAACCACAACAAATAATGGAAGTAAGCTGATAATTACTCCGGATAAAATTTCGCTGCCTGTTAGGCTGTAAAAAAATTCATACATTATCTATCAACTTCTCCTAAAACAATATCAATACTTCCCAAAATTGCGATAATATCCGCGACCATGTACCCTTTACATAATTCATTAAGAATTTGCAATGACACAAAAGAAGGTCCACGGACTTTTATACGATAAGGACTTGTAGAACCATCGCTAATAATAAAATATCCCAAATCGCCTCTGGGATTTTCAACGCGTGAATAAACATGTCCAACTACAGGTTTAATTCTTTTCGGAATTGCAGAAGTTACATCACCTTCTGGTAATTTATCCAACGCCTGCTCTATTATTTTAACGCTTTCTTCCATTTCAAGCACACGAACGAAATATCTATCCCAACTATCTCCAACCGTTCCATTACGTCCATCTCCGATTGGAATATCAAAATCTAATTTATCATAAACAGAATATGGATCGTTTTTTCTAATATCCCATTTCATTCCGGAAGCTCTTAAATTAGGTCCGGTAACACCATAATTTATCGCAGTTTCAGCAGGCAAAATTCCAACATTTCCCGTTCTATCAATAAATATTTTGTTGTATGAAAGCAGATTATTAAGTTCTTTTATTGTTAACTTGAATTCTTTTAGAAACTCTCTTGTCTTTCTAACAAAATCAGGATGAATATCATGAGATAATCCACCAACCCACATATAATTATATAAAAGTCTTGCTCCGCAAGTAATTTCAAAAAGATTGAGGATTTTTTCACGGTCTCTAAAACAGTAAAGAAATGGAGTAAAAGCCCCAATATCAACACCGTAAGTACCTAAGGCTACAAGATGAGAAGCAATTCTTTGTAACTCAGCCATAATAACTCTAATATAATCTACGCGTTCAGGAACTTGAATTCCCAAAAGTTTTTCAACCGCAACTACATATCCAAATTCATTACCCATAGAAGCAAGATAATCCATACGATCTGTATAAGGAACTATCTGAGGGTAAGTCATTGCCTCGCAATGCTTTTCAAAGCATCTGTGCAAGTAACCAATATGAGGAACAACTTTTGTAACTATTTCACCTTCAAGAGTTAATTCGAGCCTAAGCACACCGTGGGTTGACGGATGCTGAGGACCCATATTCAAAACCATTTCTTCTGTTTTTATTTTTGCCATAACTTTGGTGAATTAGTATGGAACTTTCATCCCTTGATAAAACTCTGGATTCTCATAATCTTTTCTTAAAGGATACCCAGCCTCCCAATCATACGGCATAAGAATTCTTCGCAAATCCGGATGATTAAGAAATATTATTCCGAACAAATCGTAAGCTTCACGCTCATGCCAGTTTGCCCCTTGCCAAACTTCAACAACTGAAGAAACTTCAGGATTTTCACGGTTAGTTGATACTTTTAAAGTTATTTTATGAGTAAGAGAAGTAGATTCAAGATGATAATAAACACTTAATTTATTTTCTTTAATTTCATCCACACCGGATAGATTCATAAGAGAATCAAATTGAAGTTCATTTTCAGACTTCAAAAAGTCACAAATTTTATCAATCTCAAGTGGAAGAACTTCAATAACAGGCTCGGTTGGCTGAGAAGTTTTAAATTCAATAATAGAATCTTCAAACTTATTTTTTAATATTTGAAAAATTTCTTCAGCCGTTTTCATTTTACCTTTTTAACCATTCTTTCATTTCTAATCTTTTCCTGAACCTTTATTAAGCCCTCAAGCAGTGCTTCAGGTCTTGGAGGACAACCGGGAACATAAACATCAACAGGAATTACTCTATCTACTCCTTTAAGAACATGATAACCGTGTTCCCAATAAGGTCCGCCGCAATTAGAACAACTGCCCATAGAAATTACATATTTAGGATCAGCCATTTGTTCATAAAGCCTTTTTATACGTGTAGCCATTTTAAGAGTAACTGTTCCTGATATAATAATTACATCAGCCTGGCGAGGTGATGGACGAGGAATAACACCAAAACGATCAAAATCATAATGAGATGCTGATGTAGCCATCATTTCTATTGCGCAACAAGCTAATCCAAAACTAACTTGCCATAAGGAGGATAATCTTGCCCAGTTTAAAAGGTCTTCAGTTGAGGTCAAAACAATATTGCCATCAGAAAATTCTTTATCAAGCAAACCCATAATTATTTAGACCTCTACCATCTCTTTATTTACAATTAATTTATCTTTGCCCGGTTTAACTGCAGGAGGAATAACTCTTGGTTTTTCCCATTCAAGGTCACCTTTACGCCATTCATATGCCATTCCCAAGCCCAAAAGAATTAAAAATATTGCACCAATTGCAAATCCGGTAAATCCAAAATCTTTATAAACCAAAGCCCATGGTATCAATAACACTACTTCAACATCAAAAATTAAGAAAATAAGTGCAACAACATAAAACCTTATATTAAATTTAACCCACGGAGAACCTTCAATGTTTTCTCCGCATTCATAGGTTTTTAGTTTTTCTGTTGTTGGGCGAGAAGGACGAATAAGTTTTGCGAAATAAACTGCAATTACAACAAATATTGCTGCGAGGAGAATAAATATGAAAACTTTTCCGAATTCAGTGAGCATTATTTTTCAAAAATTTTGAACCAAAATTAACATTGCATTTGTGGAATGTCAAGAATTCCTAAATAAAAACATTTGAGATAGTAATTTGTTTACATATTATTATTTAATTTTGTGTAGATAAAAATATAATTCCACTATACTATCAATATTTTTCGTATAGATTAATTAAAAAATTTCCATTTTGCCAATGCGTCTTACAAAAGCTGTAATCAATCTTAATAATCTTAAAAAAAATTATTTAAACATCCGTAAAAAAGTAGATAACAGAAAAATAATGGCTGTTGTAAAAGCCGATGCTTACGGACATAATGTAAAGTTTGTAACCGATTTTTTAAATTCACTTGGGAATAAAAAGCCCGAATATTATGCTGTTGCAATTCCTGATGAAGGAGTTGAGTTAAGAAATCTTGGAATTAAACAACCAATTTTGGTTTTTGATCCTTTAGATAAATTTCAAGCTTATAAGTTTTTAAAATATAATTTAATACCATCAGTATTTACAATTGAGCACTTAAATATTTTGATGAAAGAAAAAAGAAAATCAAAAAATGATAAAAAAATTAAAGTGCATGTAAAAATTGATACAGGAATGAACAGGCTTGGCGTTGATTTTGACAAAGCAGTAAAATTTATTTGTAATTTAAGTAAGAATAATAATTTTGTGATTGATGGAATATTCACACACTTTGCAACTTCTGATATAAAAGGAAATAGTTTTACTAAATTGCAAATAAAAAGATTTGACTCCGTAATAAGAGAATTAAAAAAATTAAATATCAATTATGGGTTGGCTCACGCAGCTAACAGCGGTGCAATAATTGATTTTCACGAAGCTTATTATGATATGGTAAGACCGGGAATTGCATTATATGGATATTATCCGTCGCATCAAACTTCAGAATCTATTAAATTATATCCCGTTATGTCTATTGTTTCCAATGTATCAACAATTAAACTTTTAGAAAAAGGTGAAACAGTTAGTTACGGTAGAAGATTTAAAGCAAAGACGCCGACAAAAATAATTTCAGTCCCTTTAGGTTATGCGGATGGCTATCCCAGGGCTCTGACAAATAATGCTAAAGGAATAATTAAAGGTAAAGTGTACAATCAGATTGGCACGGTTGCAATGGATAGAATTATGTTTGATGTAAGAAATGAAAAAATTTCTGTTGGTGATAAAATTATAATTTTAGGTTCAGATAATAAAAATAAATTTGATGCGTGGGATTGGTCAGATTTACTAAACACAATTCCATATGAAATAACCTGCGGTATCAGTAAAAGAGTTCCAAGGGTAACAAAATAAAAATGGACTTTATCAGACAATATATAAATCAAAGCATCACAATTGCTGCAAACAATTTGCGGTTGAACAACCAACAGATTGAGGTTGTAGCATTGCTGAAAGAAGCGATTAACAAATCGGAAAATTTAAGTGATGATTTGATAAATATGAAAAAAATTACTGAGCTATCCTTATTGGCAATAAGATTGAACGAGATATATAATTTCCTTACTCAAAACCAAATTGATTTGTTAAAGATATCAGACCAGTTTAAAGAACACAGCCGGTATTTAATTAAAGATCTTGGACATATGCTTGACATAAGTACGCCATTATCTTTTAAGTCAGCAATAGAAAAATTGAAAGATGGTTTTAACATAACTAAAGAAGAAATCAAAATTGATCTTTCAAAGAGAACTCCCGATGAAGAACCTTTTGTAAAGAGTGAAACAGAAAAAATAAAAGAAAAAATTATTCTTGATGATGAACCTGAAGAAATAGATGATGATGAGTTAATTCAGAAATTTGAAGGCACAATTATCACTCCTGTAAAACCTCTTGATAATTTGCTAAAGAAACTTGCGATAGAGGAAGTTGATTATGAAGAACTTATTAAATATGCAAAGATTATGAAAACAAATGCCGAACTATCTAAACGTATTGGTTTTGAAATCTTATCTAATATGCACAGTATAATTGCAAAAGCGCTTTTGTTGATTAGAAGCAGAGATTTAATGCCGGGTAAAGAAGTTATCGAAAGTTTACGCGCTTGTTTAATTGTTATAGTTGCTGTTGTTCGTGGTAAAGAGGTTGATATTAGTAACTACCTTAATAAAGCAGAAGAATTTGGAAATAGATTATCTACAATCAAAATAAAGGAAACAACTTAATGAAATTATATGCTGTTATAATGGCTGGAGGAGTTGGTTCTCGTTTTTGGCCAAGAAGTAAAAAAAAATTGCCTAAACAGTTGATTAAAATTTTGGGTGATATGACAATGATTCAAGCCACCGTTGAAAGATTATCTGGATTAGTTGGAAATGAAAATATATTTATAATCACAAATGAATTACAGCGACCGGAAGTAATAAAACAATTAAAAGATATTCCTGAAGAAAATATTATCGAAGAACCTTTTGGAAGAAATACAGCAGCTTGTATTGGCTTGGCTTCTGTAATTGTAAAAGCTAAAGATCCTGATGCAGTTACATTTGTTTTACCTGCCGATCATATTATAACGGAAAAAGATAAGTTTATAGAAACATTAACAAACGCAGCTAAATTTGCTTATGAATCAAAAGGCTTGGTTACTATCGGTATAAATCCAACACGACCTGAAACAGGTTATGGATATATACAGATAAACGATACTGAAGTTGCCCAAAATATTTATAAAGTATATACTTTTGCTGAAAAACCTAATTATGCAACTGCATTACGTTTTGTTGAAAGCGGAGATTTTTTGTGGAACAGCGGTATGTTTATCTGGCATGTTGATGCAATTCTTGATGAAATAAAAAATTTAATGCCTGATCTTTACGAGGGATTGACTAAAATTCAAGATAGTTTGACAAAACAAAATTTTAAAGAAGAACTTATTAGCGTTTACGGACAGTTAAAAAAAATTTCCATCGACTATGGAATAATGGAAAAATCGTCTAAAGTTTTTCTTACAAAAGGGATGTTTACCTGGAGTGATGTGGGAAGCTGGGAAGAGGTTTATCAATTATCAGAAAAAAATGATAACGGCAATGCAGTTGTAGGAAAAGTTTTTACTGATATGGTTGTTGATTCGTATATTTATTCGCCTGATAAAATGACGGCTGTAATTGGTCTTGATAATATTATTGTTATAAATCATGAAGATACTGTTCTGGTTTGCAGAAGAGATAAAGCGCAAAATGTTAAAGAAATAGTTGATTTTTTAAAAATGAATAAAATGGATGATTATCTATAAAACATCATTACACTATTCGGAAATTATCAAACAACAATATAATTTTGTGTGGCAGTTATTTATTTTCTCAGCCTGCTATTTCCAATGCTTCAAATCTCAGAAAAACCTATAAAAGGGATTCAGATTGGCTATTATAAATTCTCCTGTTGTTGAAACGATACAGGTACATAAAAATATTTTCATCCAAAAAATTCATTCACCGGAAATTGCAAATTCCATAAAACCGGGACAATTCCTAAACATTCGTGTTTCTGAAAATGTTGTTCCGTTGCTGCGAAGACCTTTTAGTATTTGCGATGTTGAAGGAGAAAATATTTTTTTGATGTTCAACATTCTGGGTGAAGGGACAAAAATTCTTGCTAACAAAATCTCGGGCAGCCTTGTTGATATTCTCGGTCCGCTTGGTAAGGGATTTAATTTAGATGGAAATTTTGAAACTGCTATTTTAGTTGCAGGTGGATTAGGTTCTGCTCCTTTCCCTTACGTTACAAAATATCTAAAGGATAAAAAAAATATTTTAAGTTTTGTTGGGGGAAGAACCGAAGATGATGTTATTACTTACAGAATGAAAAATATTTCAACTGCAACCGATGATGGTTCAATAGGATTTAAAGGAAACGTGGTTGAACTTCTTGAAAATAATATTGATAAAATAAAATCAACTTCTGTCAAAGTATTTGCGTGCGGACCAAATGCAATGTTAAGATCGTTAAAAGAATTTTGTTTAAAGTATCATTTAGATTGTGAGGTTTCAACAGAATCTGCTATGGCTTGTGGATTCGGTATTTGCCAGGGTTGTCCAATTGAATCAACAACAAATAAAGATAAATATCTTCTAATTTGTAAAGATGGACCTGTTTTTAATATTAAGGATGTTGTAATATGAGCCAAGTTGATCTATCCGTAAATATTGGCTCGTTAAAACTTAGAAATCCAATTATGCTGGCTTCCGGAACGGTTGGTTATGGTAATGAAATTTCGGAATTCTCTAATCTTAATAAACTTGGTGCTATCGTTACTAAATCATTAAGTCTAAAGCCAAGAAAAGGAAATCCGCCACAAAGAATACTTGAAACTCCTGCCGGAATGCTTAATGCGATTGGTTTAGCAAATGTTGGCGTTGAAGAATTTATAAAAGAAAAAATTCCGTTCCTTAAAAAATTTGATGTGCCTTTAATCTGTAATATTGCAGCAAGCTCAATTGAAGAATATGTTGAATGTACAAAAATTCTTGATGATGAAGATTTCATCAAAGCTTTTGAAATAAATGTTTCTTGTCCAAACGTTAAAGATGGTGGGTTACAATTTGGAAATGATTTATCCGCAGTTGGAAATGTTACGGCAAAAGTTCGGGCAGTAACCAAAAAAACTTTGATTATCAAATTATCCCCGAATGTTTCTTACATATCTGAATTTGCGCAGGTTGTAAAAGATGAAGGCGGTGATGCAGTTTCGGCAATTAACACATTAGTCGGAACATCATTTAACATCTTTACAAGAAAGCCAAAAATATTTAATATTAACGGCGGACTTTCAGGCCCTGCAATAAAACCTGTTGCACTGGCAAAAGTTTTAGAGATTTCGAGAAAAGTTGATATCCCGATTATTGGAATTGGTGGAATTATGAACTGGAAAGATGTAATTGAATATATGATTGTTGGTGCATCGGCAGTACAAATTGGCACACTTAATTTTATTGACCCAGCTGCTCCTGAAAAAATAGTAAAAGAAATTGAAGATCATTGTATTAATAATGGAATTCAGAAGATTTCAAATTTAACAGCGTCATATATTTTATAAAATGGATATTAAGGAATCACTAAATAAACTTTTTGCACTTCATACTTTTGGGGTTAAGTTAGGATTAGAGAATATAACTAACTTTCTTCATCATATTGATGATCCTCAAAAAAAATTAAAAGCTATTCATATTGCCGGATCAAATGGAAAGGGAAGCACTGCATCTTTTATTGCAAGCATACTTATTGAAAAAGGCTACAAAGTTGGTTTATATACATCACCACATTTTGTCAAGTTCAATGAAAGAATAATGATAAATGGAAAATTTATTCCGGATGAGTTTGTAGCTGATTTTGTTGATAAACATTCTAATTGGATTGATGAGCACCAACTTACTTTTTTTGAAGTTACAACGGCTATGGCTTTTGAATACTTTATGATGGAAGAAGTTGATTTTGCTGTGATTGAAACAGGACTTGGTGGAAGATTAGATGCAACAAATGTTATCGTCCCATTGGCTTGTGTAATTACTTCTATCAGCCTTGAACATACAAATGTCCTCGGAAATAAACTTGAGGAAATCGCTTTTGAAAAAGGTGAAATTATAAAAGGTGGAACAAAAACATTTACTGGGTTTATACCTGAACCGGCGATAAAAGTTATAGAAAAAAAATGTCTTAATGTAAAGTCACAGTTATATTGCTTAGAAGAATATGTTAGTGAAAAGAATGATAAAGTTGATCTTTATACGGAAGAAATTGAATTTGATGACTGGAATGTGCCTTTAAAAGGTAAATATCAAAAGTATAATGCAGCTTTGGCTGCATTAACTGTTGTAAAGACATTTGATATTGATGATCCTTCTGTAATAACTAACGGAATAAAAAATGTTGTTAAGAACACACATCTTCAAGGAAGATATGAAACTGTACAAACTGACCCAAAAATTATTCTTGATTCCGCGCATAATCCCGAAGGGATCAAAAGTTTTATAGAAGAATTTAGTACAGAAAGACATAACTATAAAAAATCTTTGTTGCTTTTTGGCGTAATGAAAGACAAAAATATTGAAGAGATGCTGTTTTTACTGAAAGGAAATTTTGACGAAATATTCTTTACTGAGGTATCTAATGAAAGATCTGCCTCTTTAGAACAATTAGAAAAATATGCTGTAAAAAATGATATTAGTTTCTCAAGAATTGATAACATCAAAGAATTTCTGGAAAGTTACAGATTAGGGGAAAAGGATAATTGTCTGGTTATAACCGGCAGTATGTACCTTTTAGGTGATGTAAAATCAATTTTATCTTAAATAGAATCTTGACAATTTTATCCCGATGATGTAAGTTTGGTTAAGACCTCGAGTTCCTTTCAAACAATTTAGAAAATACCCCGAGAGCTTATCAGGTTTTAACCATTTTGATAAATAACAATAAAAAAATTCAATTAACAATTTATAGGACCTAAAATGCCGATGGATATTTCTGACCTTAAATCAAAGAAGATTGTTGAACTAAATGATATTGCAAAAGATCTTAACATTGCGGGTTACAGCGATCTCAGAAAACAAGAATTAATCTTCAAGATTTTAGAAGCTCAGACTGCTAAAGATGGTTTAACTTTTTCTAAGGGTGTGCTGGAAGTGCTGCCCGATGGTTACGGATTTTTAAGATCTTCTGATTATAATTATTTACCTTCTCCCGATGACATTTATGTTTCCCCATCGCAAATTAAAAAATTCAGTTTAAGAACAGGTGATTTTGTAAGCGGACAGGTGAGACCGCCTAAAGAAGGTGAAAGATTTTTTGCTTTACTTAGGGTAGAAGCAGTCAATAATCTTCCGCCAGAAAATATTAGGGACAGAACTTTATTTGATAATTTAACCCCTGTCTATCCAACGAGGAAAATTACTTTAGAATCGGTCCCCGGTGAATATTCTATGAGAATAATGGACATGCTTGCCCCGATTGGCAAAGGACAAAGAGGATTGATAGTTTCTCCTCCTAAGAGTGGCAAAACAGTATTGCTGCAAAAAATAGCTAACTCAATTACAAGAAATCATCCTGAAGTAAAATTAATAATCTTACTTATTGATGAACGTCCTGAAGAAGTAACAGATATGGAAAGATCGGTAAAAGCAGAAGTAATCAGTTCCACATTTGATGAACCTGCCGATCGTCATGTACAGGTTGCTGATATGGTGATTGAAAAAGCAAAAAGACTTGTTGAAGCAAAGGAAGATGTTGTTATTCTTTTGGATAGTATTACAAGATTAGCACGCGCTCACAATATTGTTGTTCCTCATAGCGGTAGAATTCTTTCAGGTGGTGTTGATTCAAATGCACTTCATAAACCAAAAAGATTTTTTGGTGCTGCAAGAAATACTGAAGATGGCGGTAGTTTAACTATTATCGCAACTGCGCTTATTGATACTGGTAGTCGTATGGATGATGTTATCTTTGAAGAATTCAAAGGTACCGGAAATATGGAACTAGTGTTAAACAGAGAACTTAGTGATCGAAGAACTTTTCCTGCAATTGATGTTAACCGTTCCGGTACAAGAAGGGAAGACTTACTTATGAAAGAAGAAGATCTTGCAAAAGTTTGGATTCTAAGAAAAATATTGAGTGATTTTAATTCTGTTGAAGCAATGGAATTTTTACTTGATAAGATTAGAGGGACAAAGAATAATAAAGAATTTTTAAACAATATGAATAACTAATTATATTCATTCTTTTAAGCGATGTTTTTAGTATATTGAATTAAGTTGAATTTATTCTCCTTTTTTCTGAGATTCATATTAAAAAATTGAAGAAAATATTTATTTATTCTTTGCTATTAGTTTCGCAACTTTTAGCGCAGCCTGATTTTCGAATTAACCGCGATTTAATTCAATCCGGAGCTTTTTTCAATTCCGAGTTACATTATTTCCCATCAGCTGATGGCTATTGTGTTTAT
Organism: Ignavibacteriaceae bacterium; assembly: GCA_049294175.1. Lineage (GTDB taxonomy): Bacteria > Bacteroidota > Ignavibacteria > Ignavibacteriales > Ignavibacteriaceae > IGN3. The sequence goes on from JBAQCL010000067.1 coordinate 47,245, forward strand.
TACACTTATAAAATTTCTTACTCTCAACTTTATTTTGAAAAAGACGATGATAATTTTGTTTCGGGATTATCAGTTAACATTGAGATAAGGGATTCTCTTGATAATGTTGTAACCCGGGCTTTTGATGAAAAAAATATTTCTGTAAAGGATTTTGATTTAACTAATTCCAAGACTACTAATTTGCAGGGATTAATAAACATAAATCTTCAAGAAGGTAAGTATAAATTACTATCGATAATCAGCGATAAGATTTCTAAACGGGAAAGAAAAATACCGCCGATTGATTTAATTATCTCAAACTCCGAAAAACTTCTTAACCCAATTATGCTGGAACCAAATGAAGAAATTTGTGATAATGATGAAAAATATGTATTAGTTAACAACTCATCTTCTATTCCATTTAATAAACCAAATGATATTCTCGCTATCCCCGTTACAGATTCAACAATAAAATCTTTAACAATTAATGTTACGCGTGGTGATACCACATTTATTTCAAACCAATTAAATTCTGATTCATTTGCTTTATCATCACGTTTGGAAATATGTAATGATAAAATCATAATACAAAAGAGTGAAGATAAAACATTTCTAAAGTGCTTTTTATTTAGTGAGTTCCCGGCTAAACTTTCCGAAGGTCCGGTGCGAATAGAAGCAATTCCTGATAACGAATTAAATAAAAAGAAAGTTTTTAGTTTTGATGTTATATGGATAGGAAAACCTATTTCATTAAAAGACCCTGAAGAAGCAATAAAATTGATTAGTATTGTAGAATCTAAAGATAAAGTAAAAGAATTGTTAAGCAGTGATGATGATCAGAAAGCACTTTACAGTTACTGGCAGAAATTAGATCCTACACCAAAAACAAATTATAATGAATTAATGGATGAGTTTTATCAACGAGTTGATTATTGCGAGATTACATTTAAATCCATTGATGGTAAAGGCGGCGCTAATTCAGATCGTGGAAATATTTATATCAAATATGGCGCCCCTGATTATATAGAAAGAAACACAACCAACGATGATAAAGTTATTGAAAGCTGGTTTTATAATAACCCCGTAAGATCGTTTGTTTTTGTTGATAATGACGGAACCGGAAAATATTTATTAGTGTCTGAGAAATGGTAAGGGCAGTTTTTACTTGCGGAGATGTTAATGGAATTGGACCTGAAATATGTGTGAAGGCTTTTCAAAATATTTTAGTAAAGCAAAATAAAAATCAAATTGTTTTTATTTGTCCCAAAAATGTTTTTGAGCATTACTACAAACAGACAAAATCAAATTTTGATTTTAATTTTGTTAAAAACACAAAAGATTATTCCAATTCTCTTCTTAATATCATTCCGTTACCGGATATAAAAATCCATTTTGGCAAAATAAATCCTCAATCAGGTAAAACTGCATATAACTCAATTTTAAAAGCAATTGATCTGATAAACGATAATAAAGCAGACGTTTTAATTACTGCCCCAATTTCTAAAGAAGCAATTAATAAATCAGGAATTAAACTTTCCGGACACACCGAATTATTAGCAAAGTCAGAAAACTCAAATAATTATTTGATGACTTTCTTATCTAAGGATATTAAAGCAGCTTTATTAACAATTCATAAATCAATTAGAAGTATTTCTACATTAATATCTCCAGATAAAATTATTTCATCAGTGGAATTATTATATAAAACTGCTGTAGAAGATTTTGAAATCCCTAATCCTAAAATTGCAATTCTCGGATTGAATCCACATGCCGGAGAAAATGGTTTGATAGGCGATGAAGAAATAAAAATAATTACTCCTGCCATAAGAAAATTAAAAAGAAAATATTCAGTCGATGGTCCATTTGTTCCAGATGCTTTTTGGGGAAATAAAACTTACAGAAATTATGATTTTATTTTAGGAATGTATCACGATCAAGTATTAATCCCATTTAAGCTTTTGCACTTTAATTCCGGTGTAAATTTTACAGCAGGATTAAAATTAATCCGAACTTCTCCTGATCACGGTACTGCCTTTGATATTGCAGGGAAAAATATTGCTGATGCTTCCAGCTTGCTGCAATCTTATAAATATGCAATTGATATTTTCAGAAAAAGGAAAAAATATTTTGCATCAATCAGTAAAAATTGATCCGTATTTACACGTATCAAATATTTATCCCCATTTAATGAATTTTGTAAGCTATAAATGGTGGGCTCGATACATTTATACAATCACAAAAAACAAAGTTGTAATAAATCCTGCCGTGCTTGAAATAGCTTCAGGCAATTGTTCAATGGCTAAATATCTTATAAAGTTTTATCCAAATTATATCGCATCAGATATGTCACTAAGTATGTTAAAAACATCAAAACATACTTTTAATAGAATTTGTTGCGATATGAGTGATCTTCCGTTTAACAAATATTTTGATTTAATATTCTCGTCATTCGATAGCATAAATTATATTACAAATAAAAAACTTTTACTAAAAACACTTAGGGGAATTAGTAATTCATTAAATAAAAAAGGTGTTTTTACTTTTGATGTTGCCCTTGAAAATAATAGTTATAAGCATGAAAAAACTGCTAACGGAAAATGGAAAAGTTCAGGCTTTGTTTACTCGCGAGAAAGTGAATTTTTAGCAGGAAGTAGGATCCACAAAAATATTTTTAAAATTCAATATCCCGATGGAAATATTTATACTGAAATACACAGGCAAAAAATTTACCCGTTCCAAACATTTTATGAGATGGCTGAAAAATCAGGTTTATATGTTGTAAATTGTTACAAAGCTTTTTCATTACAAAAAGGAAAAGCAACTTCTGATCGCGTACAATTTATTATGAAGAGGAAGGTTTAATGTTATCGTTACAGAACATAAGTTTTTATTATGCTAATCAACCTTTATTTGAAAATGTAAATTTGGAACTTGGCTCTGGAGAATTTGCATTTTTAATCGGTAAAAGCGGTTCAGGTAAAACAACTTTACTTCAAATAATTTATATGAATGTCCAGCCTGAGTCAGGAATTGTAAATGTTGGGAACTTTAGTTCTAAAACCATAAAAAAATCTGAGCTACCGCTTTTAAGAAGAAAAATTGGAATCGTTTTCCAGGATTTTAAACTTCTTACGGATAGAAATGTTTTTGAAAATTTATCTTTTGTACTTGAAGTTACTGCAACTTCAAAAAAAGAAATTAAGAAACGAGTTAATGATGCTTTGAATGAAGTTGGTTTATCGCATAAAAGATTGAATATGCCTAATCAACTTTCCGGTGGCGAAAAGCAGAGAGTAGCAATTGCCCGTGCAATTCTAAATCAGCCGCTTATTATTCTTGCAGATGAACCAACAGGAAATCTGGATCCCGAAACTTCAAATGAAATATTGGATTTACTGCAAAAGATAAATAAAAGGGGAACTGCTGTTTTGTGTGCAACTCATAATTATGATATCGTTCGAAAAGGGAATACAAGAATATTTAAAATAGAGAACGGTAAAATTCTAAAAGGCTTCTTAAAGCAAAAAGATCAATGATATAATTTTTTTTCTTTTAAAGATTCAATAATATTTTTGTACACATTTTCAATTGTATCAAATCCATTTACTTTAATTACTCTATTTTTATTTTCATAATATTTAAGCACCGGTTTTGTTGTGGAATCAAAAATGTCTAACCTGTTTTTTATAACTTCTTCTTTATCATCATTTCTTAAATAAAAACTATTTTTTGCTCCGCAAGCCGGACAAGTATCCTTTCCTTCTATATCCTGCAAAACAAAAATGTTACCGCATACTTTACAAGCTCTACGATTATTCAATCGTTTAATTATTTCTTCTTCATCAGCAGTAATATTTATTAAAACCACATCATTAATTTTTATTTGCACAAAAAGTTTATCTAATGCTTCAGCCTGAATTGTCGTCCTTGGAAAGCCATCTAAAATAAAACCATTTTTACATTCTTCAGATGTTAGCACATCTTTAATTAATTCAATCATCAAATTATCGGGTACAAGCTGACCTTGAGACATAATTTCGCCGGCTTTTTTGCCAAGTTCTGTTTGATCTTTAACTGCTTTTCTTAAAATATCGCCTGTTGAAATATGAGGTATGTCAAAATTTTTAGAGATAATTTTTGCTTGTGTGCCCTTACCAACCCCTGGAGAACCGAATAGTATTATGTGCATATTTTATATTTTTTTTTGTGCAAATTAGATGTAAATCATCTTTTAATCAATAATGTTGTTAAACATCTATTTTATTTTATCAGGTAATTTTCTTTTCTTATCAAAAAATGTTTTTAATATTTCTTCACTTTCTTTTGATAAAAGTCCCGAATAAACTTTGATATTATGATTTGTTTTATTTTCTTCAGCCAGATTATAGATACTTCCGCAAGCTCCGAATTTTGAATCGCTTGCCGCAAAATATATTTCCCGTATTCTTGATGCTAAAAGTGCACCAGTACACATTATGCAAGGTTCAAGCGTAACATAAATATCACATTCATTCAAACGCCAATTACCGAGATGATTTGCAGCTGATGTAATCGCAATCATTTCAGCATGAGCCGTTGCGTCTTTTAATTTTTCAACCTGATTATAGCCACGACCAATTACGTTATTATTGTAAACTACAACAGCGCCAACCGGTACTTCATCTTCTTCAAAAGCTTTTTCAGCTTCCTGAAATGCAGCATACATAAATCGATATTTATCTTCTGAAAAAAACATTATTTAATGGATTATGGAAAATGGACTATAGTTGATGTATAAAAGCAAAATTAAATCCTATTCGCTTATCAGTAATAAAACAAAAATGCACAATCTAGTTTTTGTTCTAAATTGTACATTGTTCATTGTAAATTGTTAATTGAAAAAAGTACGCCCGGAAGGATTCGAACCCTCAACCCTTTGATCCGAAGTCAAATGCTCTATCCAATTGAGCTACGGGCGCATATCCAAATTTACAATTAACAAATAAAAACAAAAAATTTAGTGATGAATATTATCATAAATAAAATGCATACTTATTACAAAACTTGATTTACATTTAAATTTACAACATATTCACATCCCAAATAAAGAAATAATCACTAATAATATTTATAACTGCTACAAAATCTGGAGTAAGCAATTATCTAAGGACTAAAATGCAAGAGATTCGAAATAAAATTATTCAAATTGATGAACAAATATTAAAACTGCTTTCTGATAGAAGAGAATTGAGTTTAGAGATAGTAAAACTAAAAAATCAGGAACACTCCTCAATACGTGATAAAGTACGAGAGAAAGAGTTACTTACTAGATTGATTGAAACCGGTAGAGAATATGGATTAGATTCTCATTATGTATCCAAAATATTTTATGAAATCATTGATGATTCAGTAAATCTTCAAAACAAATTTGTTCAAAACGAACAGAATAAAAATTCTCTTTCCGAAGTAATAACAGTTGCAATTCAGGGTATTGAAGGTTCATACA
>JBAQCL010000068.1:0-2273 GCA_049294175.1 Ignavibacteriaceae bacterium
TTCCTCTCCCGCGGCACCTGCTGGTCCGGTGGCTGCCACGAAGCCATCCATGGCTCGCATGTCAGCTCCTCACTCCGCTTCTAACACCCAACACCTGCCAACAGGGAAACAGCGATGAACTCCAACGTCATTCTCCAAACAATCCGCCGGCCCATGCTGGTGCTCGCCGGGGCGGGCCTCCTGGGCCTGTCCGGTCTCCTGAACGCCGCCGAAACCGAGCCGGCCTACGAAAACTACATCGACTTCTCCGCCGGCTACACCCGGCAAAGAGGCGATCGCCCGGGCTTCCAGAAGGCCTTCCAGAAAGACAAGGACGGCGGGATCGGCGTCGAGGATCTGTTCTACACCAAGCAGCTCGACGACACCACCGTCCTGAAACTCAAGGGCCGGGCCATGGCCGTGGATAACGACTACCTTCTCGACCTGAACGTCACCAAGGACGAGGTCGGATACCTGAAGTTCGGCTACAAGATGTTCCGGACCTATTATGACGGCACCGGCGGCTACTGGCCGACCAACGGGTTCCGCATCCAGCTGTATGACGAGGACTTGCATGTCGACCGGAGCAACCTGTGGTTCGAGGCCGGCTATACCAAGCCCGAGGCCGTCAACTTCATGGTCCGCTACGACATGCTGACCAGGAAGGGCAAGAAGGACTCCACCAGCTGGATGGACACCGGGCTGGCGATCAGCCCCGCGCTGAGCCGCAACATCGTCCCGACCTACCTGAAGTTCGACGAGAAACGGCACATCCTGAACGCCGAGGTCTCGAAGAGCGAGGAGAAGAGCGACTGGGCGCTGGGCGTCCGCTACGACAAGGGCGACTACGAGAACGGCCGCTACAGCCGCCGCACGCCGTTCGAGCCGACCACCGACCGCTACGTCACGGCCAAGGAAGGGCAGGATTACGACCTGTTCCAGATGCGCGGCAGCTACATCACGCAGATGACGGAGCAGATCAAGCTCACCACCGCCGTCTCCCGCACCAAGATCGACACGGTCCTCAGCGGCAGCCGCATCTTCGGCACCAGCCCCGATGCCGATTACACCAACAACTACCCGACCCGCCAGCAGCGTGACGAAGGCTATTTCGGCCTGCTCCCGGGCAACGAACTGGGTGAATCGCAGATGACGCAGACCGTCGCCACCCTCAGCGCCCTCTACATGCCAACCGAGACGCTGCGGATCACCCCCGGCTTCCGCTTCGAGAAGACCGAGTCGGACAACATGATCGAGTTTGAGGAGACCAACTTCGGCGGCGCCTCCACGGGTTTTGCGCCGATCAACGAGGAGACCGAGGCGGACAGCGAGAAGGATTGGAAGACCTACGCCGGCAGCCTCGAGGCCCGCTACACGGGCGTGAAGAACATGGCCCTCAACTTCAAGGCGGACTGGTCCAACTCGGAGGGGGCGCTGATGGAGTCGAAGATCTTCGAGCCCGGCACTCCGCTTCAGAGCGTCTCCATCGATCGCGACACCGAGCTCGAGCGCGCCACGCAAAAGTACGCCGCCACCGCCAATTTCTATGTGCGGCCCGGGACCAGCGTCGCCGTCCAGTATTACATCAAGGGCCGGCAGAACGACTACCGGAGCGTGCGCGACAACACGATCAGCACATCCGACCGTTATCCCGCCTACATCGCCAACCAGGATCTGGAAACGAACGATTTCAATATCCGCCTGACCTGGCGCCTGACGCCGACCTTCCGCACGGTCACGCGCTATGACTACCAGAAGACGACGATCACGACCCAGGACATCGGACTGAGCTTCGATGAGAGCATGGACAACACCCAGCACATCCTCTCCGAGTCCATGAGCTGGACCCCGACTTCGCACTGGTCCGTGCAGGGCACGGTCAACTACGTGAACGACACCCTGGTGACCCCCGCCAGCAAAGTCGGCGGCGCGGCGCTCAACGTCGTCAAGCACAGCGATGCAAACTACCTCAACTTCAGCGTGAACAGCACCTACATGATCGATGACCAGAGCGACCTGTTCTTCGACTACATGCAGTACAAGACCCTGGGCAACTACGTGGACAACTCTTCCGTCTCCGTACCCTTTGGCACCGACAGCAAGGCGCAGGTGGCCTCCGTCGGCTGGAGCCGCCGGCTCGACCGTCGCACCACGCTCAGCCTCAAATACACCTACGCCACGAACGACGATCGGGCCAACGGCGGCACGGGTGACTATCACGCGAACATCCTCTACGGGAAGCTCCAGTACCGCTTCTGATTCCCCATCCCCGAAATCAGTATGAACATCAGGAC
>JBAQCL010000069.1:0-33099 GCA_049294175.1 Ignavibacteriaceae bacterium
TTCTTTTTGCCGATTTTGAACTGGCTGAAAAATCAGATTATTGAAAAATATTTTCTTTTAGAGCAACAATTAGACTTCAAATCTTTTATCATTACAGACAATAAATGACTTTTTCAGTGACGACTAAATAGATGAATCAAGAATGCCCGGCATACTCATGTGGTTCATAAAAGCAGCCATACCAGCATCCCAGAAAAACATATCCATCCTAAACATTTCTCTCGGTGTCTGAACTACAATGTTATCATCTTTAATCATTAAAAGCACTTCTATCGGATATGCAGTTAAATGATCTAAACCGGGACAACTATTTTCTTTTGTCTCACTACCAACTATGTAAAAAGAAACACCTTCTGTCCTGTTTCTTGTAATACCTAAAAGTATTGCTTTTTTATCCGGTGAATAAACTTCACTAATAACTTTCCATTTTAAATCTTCTTTAGGATCTGAAGTCCATCTATAATCTTTATCTTCTTGATTTGGAGTAAAGTTTTTGATATTAGTAAGCATTTTCTGTTTAAGACTTTCCAAGCCTTCAACACCTTTGTCATTTTTCTGAGTATATATTACAGGGAATTGATCTTCATCTTCAAATAATGTCATATCCCAAACCATCATAAACATATCTTCTGAAGCGTCTCTCAAATCGTCTGTACTTCTTTTAGGGTCTCTCACTTCTTTAACGTTTTCACCCAGTTTAAGTGAATGAATCGCATCAATAATTTTATTTTTGTAAGGGAGTGTTTTATTTACAATTTTATTAAAAGAATCATCATTTAAATCATTAAAAATTATTCTATTTATAGTTTAGGATCAGCGATAATTATTTGAATGCCTTCATTTGTTTCATGCACTCCAACGCGCAAAAAAGATGCTGCCAAATATTTATTTCCAAATGAAGTTAACATTTTAACATAGTCATCACTTGTAAAAACAAATAATTTGCCCTTATATCCGCACAAGTTTTTTTATCTTTTTTTACTCTGCCAGGGGATGTTATATCATGATCGGCAAGTAATTTAAAATCTGCAGATTGCATTGATTGTTTTACCTGATTGCAAACCTCATTGTAATTTCCCTTAATATTTTTTACCGTACGCATATAAATACCATGTTCAGTTTCTGCTGCAAATGCAATCAAACTCATAACAAAAAAGGATAATACAATTTTGCTTTTCATTTTTATACCCTTTTTAGAAATAATCCGTTAAATAAAAAGGGCATCAAAACGATACCCTTCCCTACCCTGAAAAGAAATTATTTAGAAACTGCTGAAAGCATATCCAACTTCAACCTGCCATTGCTTCATTCCAATTTCTATAGTTTGTTGATTTGGAGCTTCTAAAGCATTTGCACCTTCGATTGAATTTTCAAATCCATACATAAACGCGACAGAAATTTCATGACTTTTTGCTAATTTTTTTGTAACGCCTAAAGTAACCTGGTTTTCAATTACTCCGGGTGCAAGAATATTAAACATAATATTTTCTTCACTTACCGGATTCTGACTAATGGAATAACCAGCCATCAAATCCCAACCGCAAAATCCAGAATACATAACACCATATTTAAATATCAAAATATTTTTCCATCCAAAGCCTGCACCTTCTTCATTACCAAGTTGTGCAGTCATCAGATTAGGGAACATCGGGTTTGCAATTGATTTTACATCACCATAAAGAATTTGTTTAACATCAACCAAGAATTTCCAATCACCAGGTGTAAAAGCAAATCCGGCTTGCCAGTTTGCAGGAACATCAAAGTCACCAGCTTGAGCAAATAAACCAGCATAACGATCAAATTCACTCATATAAATTTTTGATTGAAAAGCGGCTCCAAAACTTAAATCGTCTAACCATTTGCCCTGATATCCTACTTTAAATCCAAAACCGTAAGCAGTTGAAAAAGAATTTCCTGTTAAGTTTGCAGGATCACTTGAAAAACCACTAAATGCAATCAATCCTTTCGCTGCAAATCTTTGCCATCCGAATATTCCGGCAACACCAAAAGAATGGTTTTCAGATACTTTGTAGGCAAAAGATAAATTTCCGAACATTTGTTCAATATTAACGCCTGTCCCTGGTGATGTTGGATCGCCAAAAGTCATTGCTTGATAATCTGAATTCATACCACCATTGCCATATAATGACAAAGCAATCGTGAACTTATCTGTTATTTTTAAGTTGGCACCAAGTGTTGGGAAATAAAAAGATTTTGAATCACTTGTAACTCTTCCCGGCATCAAGCCAAATGTGCCTGGATAACCGCTGGGATTACCATAAACGGAATAGTGACGGTCAGGACTGAAATATGAAACATTTACTTCGAATCCGTTGTTTAAATAGGAAATTGCTGCAGGATTTGTAATTGCACCAAGTGAACTTAAAGATACAGCAACACCTGAACCCGCTAATGCAGAGTATTTAATTCCATAACCATGTCGATAGTAACCGTCGGTTGCAAATGTTGTTTGGAAAGCAAACCCAAGTATTACTAACAGTACAAGAAATATTTTTTTCATTTGTTTACCTTTTAATTAATTATATATGAGATAGGAATTTTATTTTCTTCGACTTTGCAGAAGGGTTTTCTAAAATCTACGGTAGATTTTGTGAGTTTTAATTTCAGACTTATTGTGTAACAGTGTAAATTATTTAAAACTTCTTTAATCATTTAAGTATGATTCGTAAAACATGACTTCTATCAGTACCAACTTTACTGCCATTGCAATTGCGTAATAAAGATTGATTTTTGAACAAGTTTTACAAAACATTTTCATTTGTAAGAGAAAAAGCTTTTTTTTTCTAACAACTTGGAATTACTTAAATATTTTTAATTATGAACAGGATAGATTCTTAAATCAATTTAATAGTTTACTGCTATCAAGTAATATTTATTTTATACTATCTAGCAAAAAGAAACTGTTTTCGTTTATAGATTTTACAGGCTCAAAGTTTTTATCATTATATCTACAAACTCTTTCAATCGGGCAAATACTGCAACGTGGTTTTCCGGGCAAACAATATTCCCGTCCAAGTCTAAGCAGGTTTGTATGAAATGAATGCGCTTTACCATCCGGGATAAAATCTCTAATTTTTTTAAATGTTTGATCAGGTGATGTTGTTTTCACTAATCCTACACGGTTTAATATTCGATGAACATGTGTATCAACCGGACAAATATTTCTATCCATCGAAAACAGCAAAACGCAACTGGCTGTTTTAATACCAATACCTTTGTGTGATGTTAATTCATCAAGAACTTCATCATCCGATTTTTTATTTAAATATGATAATGAAATCTTTCCATTATTTTTTTTGAGATTTGTAATTAAAGAATAAATTGCATTGGATTTTTGTTTTCCTAATCCTGCTATACGAATAAGTTTTTCTAATTCTTTCACCTTAAGTTTTAAAACATCATCCCAACTTTTAGTATTATTTTTGAGATTTAGAAAAGCTCTATATGAATTTTTATCATTTGTGTTTTGAGATAAAATTGTTCCTATAAGAATATCAACAGGATCTGGAAGTTTTTTTTGTCTGGATGGAATTCCGAAATGTTTAATTAAAAGACTATCGATTTTTTTTATTTCTGATTTCATATTCTTTCACTTCTCCCGCACAAAGATATTCATTTAAATCGTTATTTTTGTATAAATACAAAAGGATAAATATGTCAACACTAATGGTAAGTATATCAGGAATTCGCGGAATTGTTGGAGATGGATTATCACCGGAGACTATTGTTAAATACACTTCTGCGTATGCTGATTTTATTGGACAAGGTAAGGTTGTTGTTGGAAGAGATGCGCGTATTACAGGAGATATGGTTAATCAAATTGTAACGGGAACTTTATTGGCAAAAGGATTAGATGTTATAGATATCGGGATTGTTCCGACACCAACAGTTCAGTTTGCTGTAAAAACATTACAAGCACAAGGCGGCATTGCAATTTCAGCATCTCACAATCCTAACGAATGGAATGCTCTAAAATTATTGAACGGCACGGGTCAATTTATGAGTCCCAAAGAACACGAAAAGATGAAATTATCATTAAATCATGAGCCGATTTATAAAAGCTGGAACCAAATTGGAAAAAGAACAGAATATTTTGAAGCGCTAGATAAGCACATCGAGGAAGTGTTAAATCTAAAATTAATTGACATTAATAAAATACGTGAAAGAAACTTCAAAGTGCTTGTTGATTGTGTTAATGGTGCAGGCGCTTATTCAATACCGAAATTATTAGAAAAACTCGGTTGCAATTTTATTGAAATGAATTGTGAAAAATCCGGAATATTTCCTCGATTACCAGAACCGCTTCCGGAAAATCTTATTGAAACATTGAAAGCTGTAAAAGAAAATAATGTTGATTTTGGAATTGTTGTTGATCCAGATGTTGACAGACTTGTTCTAATCACTGATAAAGGCGAGCCATTTAGTGAAGAAAATACAATTACACAAGCAGTTAGATATGTAATATCAAAAACTCCCGGAAATATTGTAGTTAATTTATCTACAACAAGAGCTGTGGATGATGTTGCAAAACAATTTGGATGCAAAGTATTTAGATCCCCTGTTGGTGAAGCAAATGTTGTACAAAAAATGAAAGAAGTAGAGGCGATAATTGGTGGCGAAGGAAGCGGCGGTGTAATTTACCCAGCTCTGCATTATGGACGAGATGCTTTAGTTGGAATTGCGATTACACTTCAGCAATTAGTAGAGGAAAACTGTACAATCTCGGAGTTGAAGGATAAAATTCCACAATATTATATTATCAAGAAAAAAGTTGAACTAAATAATGTAAGTCCAGACAAAGTTATTTCTGTAATGATAGAAAAATATTCAAATGAAAAAATAAATACCGAGGATGGTTTAAGAATAGATTTTTCAGATTATTGGGTTCATCTAAGAAAATCAAACACAGAACCAATTATAAGAATTATTACAGAAGCTAAAACCGAAGCGCTGTCAAAAGAATTATCACAAAAATATTTTAAAGAAATAACAGAACTTTTTTAATGCAGCCTGGACCTTTTTTGAATGTATGTGAAAAGTGCCGTATCAAAAGGTGTGGAAGTATCTATAAGATTGTAATCGAAATTAGAGTTTAAGCATTCGCGTTTAATTTTACTTGTAAATTCTTTCATCGCCTCTTTATAAGCCTTCTGAATTTGATAAGGCTGAGTTGTAATTTCCTCTGCCGTTTCCATATCTCTGAATATCGCATCTTTGCCGAAAGAGAAATTTTTTTCAGCCGGATCGAGAATTTGAAAAACTATTACTTCGTTCTTTTTGAAGGAAAATTTCTTTAGTGATTTTATAACTGAATCAACATCATCAAATAAATCTGAAATAATTATTACAAGACCACGCCTTTTTATTTTTTCAGCTATCTCTCCAAGTGAAAATGCAGTTTTTGTTTTTTCTTCTGCAGTAACAGTTGAAAGTTGTTTTAATATTTCTTGCAGATAAGTTCGTGAAGCCTTTGGTAAAAGCAGTTTATTTATTTTCTCTGAATATAACGCCAATCCAACTGCGTCTTGTTGTTTTATCATTAAGTAACTTAGAGAAGCGGCAAGAATAATTGAGTAATTTAATTTTGAAATATTGCTGCCTGATTTAAAATCCATTGATTTACTTGTATCAAGCAGAATATAACTTTTTAGATTTGTTTCTTCTTCATATTGCTTAATAAAATATTTTTCCGTTTTGCCGTAAACCTTCCAATCAATATCCTTCAAATCATCGCCCTGCATATAAGGTCGGTGTTGACTGAATTCAACGCTAAAACCATGATAAGGACTTTTATGAAGCCCCACCATAAAACCTTCCACAACTAAACGGGCACGTAATTCAAGGTTACTAAGTTTAGATATTATTTGAGGATCTAAATAACGCCGATGATCAGATAAAGATTTACTCAATGGCTGGCAACCTCATTTTTTTTCAGAATCTCTTCCGGTGATAATCCCATATTATCAAGCTCATCTTTTGCAGAAGCCGCAAGAGAATTGTTCGGATATTTTTCTAAAAACAATTTATAACTGACAGTAGCTTCATCATATTTTTGAAGATTATTAGCTAAAATAAATGACGACATAAATAATGAGTTGGGCGCATCTTCACTGTTAGGATATTTATCAAACACTTCCCTAAAATATTTTTGAGCTTTATAATAAGATTCTGCTTCCTGTAAATCTTTAACCTTTTGGTTTTGATATACAGCGGCAAGATGAACTAAAGCTTTAGAAGCCAGCTTACTTTCAGGATATTCTCTTAATAATGTTTCCAAATTTGTAATTGCTTCAGTTACTTTATTTTCTTTAAGCAGTTTCTCTGATTCATTAAAATAATCCTGGTCGGAGGTTTTTGAACAAGATATCAGCACTAATGTGGTTATAAAAATTACGGATAGTTTCTTCATAAATATTCCTGTTTTTATTAAATGTGCGTTCTAAATTATCATTTTAGATTTGAACTAACAATTACCCGATCAGTTACAAAAAAATGGATTGTACTTCAATTATTTTATCTTTTCATTTTTCTTTGCTGATTCTTCGGATAGCTTTCTTTTAAATTCTTCAACTTTGCCAAGTATCAGTTCATTTCCCGTTCCGATAATTTGCGCTGCAAGTATTCCGGCATTTTTAGCACCATTAATTGCGACAGTTGCAACTGGAACTCCGGAAGGCATCTGGACTATTGAAAGCAATGAATCCAAACCCTCTAACGATTTTGATTTTATTGGAACTCCAATTACAGGTAACGGAGTGTAAGCGGCTGTAACTCCGGGTAGATGAGCCGCTGCGCCTGCGCCGGCAATAAAAACCTTCATTCCCTTTTTATGTGCTCCTGTAACATATTCTGCAAGAAGATGAGGATTGCGATGTGCAGAAATAATTTTCATTTCATTTGCGATACCAAATTCACTTAAAATATTAGATGCTTCTTGCATAACCGGAAGATCGGAATCGCTTCCCATAATAATCCCGACTAAAACTTGTTGTGACATTTATACTCCTTTTGCATTCATTTTTAAAAAGAATTTCTCCAATCAACATTTACAATATTTTTCCCATCCGATTGTATTAAAACTGCTCCGAGTGAATCTGTTCTTAATATTTCAGATTTCAAAGATTTCAATCTTTGTAAAACTACATCAGAAGGATGCCCAAATTTATTTTTTATTCCAACACTTAGCAAAGATATTTTAGGAGAAACTGCTTTAAGAAATTCATAAGTCGAGCCTGTTTTACTTCCGTGATGACCAACCTTCAAAACATCTGAATCAAGAACTTGTTTATAATGATTAAGATAATATGTTTCAGCAGGAATTTCAGCGTCTCCTACAAATAAAAAACTGGTTTTACCATAAACTATTTTTATGAATCCGCTTTTGTCGTTTGATGATAATTTATCAAAATATTCATCATCTGCATTGTTAAGGATATTGATGACAGATTTACCAATAGTGATTTTTTCTTTATGATAATAATTTGGCGCAATAGACAGTTTATCCAAAAACTTTTCAAGTCTAATTGACTTATCAGAAGAATCAGGTTTCGGTCTGCAAATTTCCTTTATCCGATTGTTATAAAGTAATGAAACAAATCCTCCATAATGATCCAGATCCAAATGAGAAATAAAACCATAATCAATTTTGTCTATTCCAAGATAATCAAGCAAAGGAATAATAACTCTCTCCCCGTTATCAATAAATGGATTTGCTTCTCCCGCATCTATCAAAGCTATTTTCTCATTCGGAAATTTAATTAAAAATGAATCCCCCTGACCAACATCAATCATAAGAACACTTAACTTATTATCAACCAGCAATTGTTTGTCATCAAGTCTTGACAAAAAGATAATCATAATTAAAGCAACAATAAATGTTAGAACTATAACAGAATATTTTTGAATATTTTTTAAAAAGATCGCTGCTAATATTAAAACGAAATAAAATATCAAGGAGTCAAATAACGAGTAATTTCTTATCCATAAAAAAGAAAAATCCAAATTGCCGGAAAAATTAATTAGCTTCATCATCAAGGTTGCAATTAAATCATTAGCTGCTGCAAAGTATATCGCAATTGGGTATGAAATTAAGCCGATAATCACTGTGATAAATGCAATTCCAATTATAATTCCGACTGCTGGTATTACTATTAAGTTTGTCAGTAATGAGATTAACGATAATTTACTAAAATAGGATAATGTAAAAGGTATGGTACCGATTTGAGCGCTTAATGAAACTCCTAAAAACAATAGAATTTTTTCGATGGCTTTGTGTTTTAATTTTAATATTTTTATACGTTTTTGAAAGTATGGATAAATAATTCCGATTGATAAAACAGCCGCGAAAGATAATTGAAAGCCGGGATTGTAAATTTCGTTTGGATTAAATATTAAAATTATAACCGCCGCAATTGCAATCGAGTTTATTAAGTCTGTAGTACGATTTGTAAGAAATGCAATTATAATAATTATAGACATAAGTGTAGCACGAAAAACAGATGGCGGCACTCCGGTTATAAACATAAAGAGAAGTAACCCGGTTATAGTAAGAAGTGATCTTGTGTAAATTCCGAATCTTCCAAAGACGAAAAGAAATATGATCAACACATAGCCTACATGAAGCCCTGATACAGCAAGAATATGAATTACCCCGGAATTGATAAAATCATTCTTTGTCTCAAAATCAATTTCATTTCTATCAGCTAAAAGTAAACCTCTTAAAAGTCCGGCTGTTTCCGGCTGATGCAAATCGTGAATAATTTTATCAATATATTTTCGAACATTGAGTAAAGCTGTTTTAAAGTAATCTGCGTTCTTATCATAAATATTAATGCTGTCAGTATCATACGAAATAAATAATCCGACAATTTCTTTGGAAAGTAAATATTTGTTGTAATCAAACTCACCCGGATTTCTTTTCTCTCTTCCTTTTTGGAAAGTTCCGGTTAGGAATATTTTATTGCCGGGCTTAATATCTGCATATAAATTTTTTCTTTTTAATGAATCGCCTCTGAATTTGCAAATCAATTCATCTTTTGTGATAAATAATTTATTATCAAAAGAGATTGAATCTGTTATAACATTAAATACAACTTCAAATGATCTTTCTAATTCTACTGTCTTAACTGTACCAGATAAATGAGCATTTTTTTCTTTTTGATATTTGGTTAAAGGTGAATTAATAATTTTTGTATTTGTTCCTGATAAAAAAGAGCCTGTAAATAAAATAACGCCAAACATTAGAATAGATATCGATACATTTTTATAAATATCTTTTAAATAATAATTACAAATCAAAAAAAGAAAAATGAGTGAGATAATTACGATTAGATATAAAAGTGGTGTGGAATTGAGAATTTTATTTAACAGTATTCCCAATACAAAAAACAGTGCGAATTTAATAAACGGATAATCCCTCAATTGCAAAATTTAATTATTGATGGTTTAATATCACTTAAATCTTTTATGCTGTTTGCTAAATCTTCGGCTTTAATTCCAGCAGTTATTGTTAGCGCCGGATTTATTGTATGTGTTTTTACGGAAATATCTTCAAAATTTCCATGGTCAGAACATACAATAATTGTCATTTCGTTTTTGTTAAACTCAGTTAATATTGTTAATAAAAATCTATCAAGGTTATAATAAATTTTATCAAACTCATCCGAAATTCTTCCATGCCCCAGGTGATCAGTTAAAAAGAATTCATACAAAGTAAAATCATTTTGTGATGCAATATTTAATAATCTTCTTGCGCCGGTTTCAGGTTTTATTTCTTCAAGATTGTAATTCATTTTTTTATTCCATCTCTCATTTGTTATTTCGGCAGTCAGCGCTTCGCCTTTTTCAACTTCAGTAATGGAATTCAGTTTGATGCCTGTTAACCGGCAACTTAATGAAGTTGTACTTAATCTTGTTTTACCCGATTCGATATAATCAAAAAAAACTTTTGGATAAGCATTGGCAAAAAATGATTTTTTGTTTTGATCTTTGTAATACTTCAAAATATTTTTTTCGGCAATGATAGGAATTGTAGTGGAATACGGGAAAGGTCCGAAATGTTTTCCCACAAATTTGGGAGCGTTAACTCCGCAAAATATTGATACTTGCCCTGTTCCGCTTTGCGGCAATCCTTCAACTCCCATTCGTGCATCAGATGGGAATAAATAAATTTCATTTCTCTCTAAATTTGTTTTTTCTAAATGAGGAATTTCGTCAAAGATTTTATCAAAGGTTTCAAATCCAAATTTAAAAAATGGATTGGAATCAGGATCTTTTTTCCCGATACCGACACCATCTATAAATATCATCAATATAGGTTTCAAAATAGTTCTTACTTTTTTGATTCAACTGAAATTGTAACCGGACCATCATTTATTATTTTCACTTGCATCATCGCTCCAAATATTCCCGACTTAATTTTATCATTTCCTAAATTGAATTTTAACCGTTCAATAAATTTTTCATATAAAGGAATAGCGATTTCAGGTCGTGCAGCATCTGTAAAACTGGGGCGATTTCCTTTCTGAGCATCAGCGTATAAAGTGAATTGGGAAACAACCAATACTTCTCCATCAATATCTTTTATTGATAAATTCATTTTCTGATTATCATCTTCAAAGATTCTTAAATTACTACATTTATCCGCTACAAAATTCACATCATTTTCATTATCATCATGCTTTATTCCTAATAAGATAATCATACCTTTTTTAATTTCAGCATTATAATTTTCTTTTTGGATATAAACACCACCTTCGGCAACTCTTTGCACAAGCGCTCTCATCTTAATTCACCGCAAATAATTCTTTCTATTCCGGCATAATCTTTAATCACTTTAATATTTGAAAATTTTTCATCTATCATAAGTTGATTTACATCCTTGTGCTGATCTTTACCTAATTCAAAATATAAATAACCGGGATTATACAAAAGCATTTTTGATAGAAAAATTATTTTTTTATAAAAGGATAAACCATCATAGTTATCCGTCAGTGCAATTTTTGGTTCATAAACTTTCAATTCGGGTTTCAAAGAATGATAATCTACTTCGGAAATATATGGAGGGTTTGAAACTACAACATTAAATTTGCCAAGAATTGACGGATCATCTTTCATAACATCAAAAAGTTTAAATTCTACATTCTGCACATCACTTATAACTTTATTTTGATTTGCAACCTCAATCGATTTTTCACTAACATCAATTCCTATAATTGTAGAACTATTAAGATTCTTTCCTAAAGACAGAGAGATATTACCTGAACCACTTCCGATATCCAATATTTTCAAATCATTTATGTCTTTAAAATCGGTTATTATTTTTTCTACAAGTAATTCTGTCTCAGGTCTTGGAATCAACACACTATTGTTCACATTAAATTTTAATCCATAAAAATCAACGTTTCCAATAATGTATTGCAATGGTATGCGTGCGGCTCTTTTTCTAATTGATTCGCGATAAAGTTGTAATTCATTTTCGGCAAGAGGTTTATCAAAAGTGAGATAAAGGTCTATCCGTTTGCAATTTAAAATATCAGCCAATAAAATCTCTGCATTGGCACGCGGAGATTCCACTTCCTTTTTCTCAAGATATTCTGTGGAAAGTTTTATTAATTCTAAAACTGTAATCATATAGTAAAGATAATTAGGCAGGAAATGACTAATTAAATATCATTAAGCTTATTTATTTGTATTAAAAACAAATGAACAAAGAATAATTATTCTTGCAATCTTTTTTTCAATGTATGAATATTATCAATCTCACTTGGATCATAACCTCTCAGTACGCCAAGGTAATAGGATATCCAGTCAGCAAGATAAATTAAATCCATAATTCTAACTTTATAATCATTTCCCTTACTTTCCAAAGTTATAACCTCTGCGCCGCTTTTTGTAAAAATATCTTTCAATATTTCAAAACGCTTTTTGATTTGAGGATGATAAGATTGATCATAAATATTTACGATTTTTGCGTAAAACTTTTTTTCATGAAATGATTCCCATCCGATTATTTCATTGTGATTCATCTCAGGAATTTCATGATGGAAGGCATGCAGTTTAGAGTTTTCGTTTACCTGGCATTTAAACCTGTAACCAACCGCATTAGTTGAATCTGCAACAGAATAAATAACCGGAATAAATCCAACTAAGGATTCAGCAATACTAAATGCGGCATTTCCCTCTTTAGAATATTCCACTCCCAAAGCCATCCAATTATTTTTTATTTTTTCAACAATATCTTTTTGATCAGTTATAAGATTTAATTGCTGAAACACTTTTAGCAATGAAAAAAAACTTAATCCAAGAGCGTATCTTGGTTGAAATCCCTTCTTAACTTTAACATAAGGAATATTATTTTTACTTGCGATTTCTTCAACCTCTCCGCCCGTAGTTATACAAACAATTTTACATCCGAGTTTGATTGCCTGGTTTAATGAAGAAATAGTTTCTTCAGTATTCCCTGAATATGACGAAGCGATAAACAATGTTTTGCTTCCGGCAAATTTTGGCAAATTATAATTTCTATTAACAGCCAAAGGATGATTTAATTCATTTCCAAGAAAATTTTTAATTAAATCGGCACTTATTGCCGAACCGCCGAGACCACTTATAACAATATTGTTAATCTCTGAAACATCAATTGCAGATAAATCAAAATTATTATTCCATGCAAACTCAATCTGCTGATAAGAATTTATTAAAACCTGAAACTGGTTTTGCGGGTCATATTTTTTTACAATTTCTTTTATTTCCATTTAAATAATATTCCTTGTTCTTGTTATGTTATTATCATCAAAAAACTTTTTGACTTTGTTTTGAATTTCAATTTCTGTTTTGCATTGTAAACATTCCTCTGCTAGTGTTTTAGCCTTTTTAAATTCAAAATTTCTAATGATTCTTTTGGCATAAAGAATTGTTGTTGGAGACATACTAAGCGAATCCAGCCCCAATCCAACCAGCAAAGGTATAGCTAAAGTATCGGCAGCCATTTCACCGCAAATGCTTACAGGAATTTTGTTTTGTTTTGCTCTTTCAACAATATGTGATATTGTTCTAATTACAACCGGACTAAATTCCTGATATAGATTTGATACGAGATCATTCCCTCTATCAACTGCCATTAAATATTGTATTAAATCGTTAGTTCCGATACTTATAAAATCAATCTCTTCGGCAAATTCCTTTGTCATAACGGCAGCAGAAGGAACTTCAACCATAATGCCTATTTTCATCTGGTTATCATATTTTATTTTATCTTTTCTTAATTCACTCTTACATACCTGAATTATTTTTAATGTTTGTCGCACTTCATCTAATGTTGAAACCATCGGAATCATAAATTTAACATTTTTATTTTCACTTGCTCTCAAAACTGCTTTAATCTGAGTTTTAAAAAGTGTTGGATTTTCCAATAAAAATCTTATTCCTCTTAAACCTAAAAAAGGATTTGGTTCTTTATAATCATTAAACCGAAATTTATCACCGCCAATATCAAACGCTCTTATAGTGCATGCTTTCGGGTAAATCCTTGATGCAAGATTTGAATAAGTTTTAGTCTGTTCTTCTTCATCCGGAAACGAACCAAGTTCATTTAGTATTTGTTCTGATCTATATAAACCAATACCTTTTGCACCGCTTGTAATAACAATATCAATTTCACCTGTAACATCAACATTAGCTTCAAGATTAATTTCTCGTCCATCTTTTGTTACAGCCGGTTGATTTTTTAACTCTTCAAGACCTCTTTGTATTTCTATTAACTTTTTTTGCTTATCTGTAAAAAATGTAAGCTGTTCTTCTGTCGGCTTAGTAATTATATAACCGTGAAATCCATCAACAATTATCAAATCTCCATCATTAATTAATTGCGTTGCATTGTGAGTTCCAACAACAGCCGGAATATTTAACGATCTTGATATGATAGCTGCATGAGAAGTTAATCCACCGTGATCGGTTACAAATCCCTGTGTCTCTTGCCTTGAAAATAAAAGTGTATCGGCAGGTGTTAATGATTCACTAATAACAATCAGATTTTTTTCAATTCTGGATTGCCATCTTTTCTTTTGTAAATTTCTAATAATTCGATGTTTAATATCTTCTATGTCCTGCGCGCGCTCTTTCATATATGATTCGTGCGAAATAATCATCAACTCCTGATATTTTGAAATTTCGTCGGCTACAATAAACTCAGGTTGAATTTTTTCTTTATCTATTCTACCCTCAATATTCTTTATCAAAATCGGATCATCCAGAATCATTAACTGGGCTTCAAAGATAGCAGATCTAACTTCATCCATTTTTTCACGTGCAATTCCAAATATTTTATTAAGTTCTTTTTTAGATTGATTAAGTGCCTCGTGAAAATTTTTAATCGCTTCATCAATATTTGTAATCGGTAATTTACTGATTTCTAATTTTTCTTTTGAAAAAAGATAGGCTTTGCCTATTACAATTCCGGGTGCAGCAGCAATACCTGCTATTTTATTATCGGATTTTTGATAGATGTCTTTAAATGTTTTCATAACTCATCAAAGCCTCTTTCAAAGTAAGCAACAATTTCATCACAGGCTTCTTCTTCATCAGGTCCATCAAAAGTTAGTTTAAGCTCTGAGCCAATTTCTGCCGCAAGTGTCATCACACCAATTATACTTTTGCCATTAATCCCCATTCCATCCCGATAAATATAAAATTCACTTTTATATTTTGCCGCAAGTTTAACAATAGTAGCAGCAGGGCGGGTGTGAAGCCCCGCTTTATTAATAATTTTAACATTTTTTTCAATCATCATTTATTTCTCTTAATTAATAAGTCAGATAGCCAATAATAAATTCCGATAGAATTTTTATCAGATAATTTATCGATGGATTTTAATGCTTTATTAGAATAATTACGGATTGCATTTTTTGCATCATCCAGAACGCCAAGTTCTTTATATATCTTTTTATATTTTGGAATTTGATTTGGATGAATACCTTTATTTTTAATTACTTTTAACAAATCGGTTTTGTCAGTACCCTTTGCTTTTTCAAGAGCTTCAATAAATAAAAATGTTTTTTTCCCCTCCATCAAATCTCCGCCAATCCTTTTCCCGAATTCAACTTTATCCGCGGTTATATCAAGGTAATCATCCTGGATCTGGAAGGCGATTCCAAGATACTTTCCATAATCAGATAAAGCTTTAATATCATTTGCATTACCATCTACAAGATAAGCGCCTAATTCACAACACATTTTAATTAAAGATGCGGTTTTTTTTCTAATCATCCCAATATATTCATTCAAAGAAACATTTTGCCTTCTTTCAAATTCAGTATCAAGACTTTGCCCTTCACAAACTTCAACAAGTCCTTTTGTAAAAGAACTTATTGCTTGTTTAGAATTTTGCTTGCAGTCCTTTAATAGAAATTCATAAGCAACTGCCAGTAATGAATCACCGGTTAATATTGCCGTATTTAAATTGAATTTTTTATGAAGAGTTAAATTACCTCTTCTAAGATCTGCATTATCCATAATATCATCATGCACCAAAGTAAAATTATGAAGCATTTCAACTGCAATTGCTGCGTTATATACCCGCTTCGCTTTGCCTCCGGCGGCTTTGGCTGAGAGAATGACAAGAAACGGTCTTAGTCGTTTTCCCGAGCTTTTTAAAATATATGATGCCGGATCGTATAAAGAAATTGGATCTCTTCCTTTTAGAACCAATGAAAGTTTATCATCAATTACTTTTTTTTCTTTATCATAAACTTTTACATATTTATTTATTTCAGAAGAAATCAATATAGCGCTTCCTTTTCTATAACTTTATTTTTCTTTAGTTCATCAAGATTTTTTGATCCGGTTAGAAACATAACATTTTTAAGATAATCAAACCAAGCTGTTATTAATTCATTAACTGTCTGCTCATTATGTTTCATTAATGTTTGTAAAATAATTCTTGCCGAAGCAACTAAATCCGAACCTAAGGCAAAAGCCAAAGCCAAATCATTTGCAGAATTTATTCCCCCTGAACCGATTAAAATATAATCATACTTTTTCTTAAGCGAGTAAACTTCCTTCAAACAATATGAAGTTGGCAAACCCCAATCCCAAAATTCACTGCCAGATTTACTTCTTAAAATCTCTACACCTGCCCAGCTTGTACCGCCCGCTCCTGCAACATCAATTCCGGCTATGCCAATATTTAAAAGTTTTTTTGCTGCTCCTTTGTTTATCCCGGCACCAACTTCCTTAACAATAATAGGAATATTTGATTTTATTACAAGATTTTCCAATTGTTTTAATAATCCGGTAAAGTTTGGTTCACCTTCCTTTTGCAGCAACTCTTGTAAAGGATTAAGATGAACTACAAAAGCATCAGCCTCAAGTAAATCAATCAAGGAAAGTATATTTGATAATTTATTTGTTTGGACAACTTGAGCTGCACCGATGTTTCCCAAAACAGGAACGCTCTTAGCAGTTTTACGAATTATATTATAAGAGTTATGAAAATGCTTATCCTCAAGCGCCTGTCTTTGGCTGCCAACACCAATCGGTATTTTGAGTTCTTCGGCTATAACTGCTAACCTCCGATTAATATTTTCTGCTTCTTCCGTTCCTCCTGTCATACAAGAGATTAGAAACGGATATAATATATTCTTTCCAAATAATTTTGTGCGAAAAGATATTTTAGAAATATCAACTTCTGTTATTGCATTATGAATGAAATCGTATTTGTCAAATCCGTTAGTTTTAGAACGAAAAGATACTTTATCATCAAGACAAAGTTCGATATGTTCTTTCTTTCGTTTAGTTGTAGGACTTATGGATTTAGACATTTCTGAATTGATAAATTATTTCTTTGCAAAATATGGAAAATAAAATAAATATACTTTATTGTTCTTTAGGTTGTCTTTTGAAACCAATAAATTCATTTTCAGTAATAAATAACTTGTTTACAATCACTTCACCACGCACAGAATTGGTTAAAATTATCTTATCTGCTTCTAATAAGTCATACATTTGTATTCTTCTTTCAATAATTGAAGAATTATTGTTTAGATAATATTTTCTATAAATACCGGGAAGTATTCCGGCATCTTTTGGCGGAGTCAAAACAATTCCATTTTTTTCAATAAAAATATTTGTGATGCAACCTTCTGCTAATTCCCTGCGCTCATTAAAAAATATTACATCAAAAAATCCTTTTGCAGAATACTTTTTAAATTCGCTGTTATAGATGTTACGATTTGTCGTTTTGAAATATTGAAATTTATTTTTTGAATCAATCTTCTTTTTAGAAATGATAATTTTAACATCATCACTATTCGACGGAGGTTCTGAAATACTATGAGAAATCTTTCCGTTTTTACTTAATTCTATTCTTAATCTTTTAAAATCATTTCTACAACTTCTTGCAATTTTAAGCAATTTATTTTTTGTTTTATCCCGATCAAAACAAAAAAGAAAATATTCTGCTGTTTGCTGCATTCTATCTAAATGTTCATCCAACAAAATAATATTGCCATTTTTAACGAGCATAGTTTCCAAAATATTAAAAGGTTTAAACTGATGTAATAAAAATTTACCTTTCAGTAAAGTTTCAGAATATTCTTCATCTGATTTGCTATCCCAAACAATTCCACTTCCTAAACCAATTTCACCTTTGCCATCTTTTTTATTTATTGACAAAGTTCTTATGGAAACATTAAACGTAATTTTATTTTTTCCAATTAATCCAATTGCACCGGTATAAATTCCACGGTTCTCTTTTTCGATCTCTTTAATGATTTGCATTGTACTAATTTTTGGTGCTCCTGTAATTGATGCACACGGAAAAATATTTTTTATAACATCAGAAAGATGCGCTTCACTTTTCAATTTGGATTCTATTGTACTAACCATTTGATAAACGGATTCATATTTTTCAACTTCAAAGAGCTTAGTGGTTTTTACAGAATTAAATTTGCTAATTTTACCCAGATCATTTCTAATCATATCAACAATCATAACATTTTCGGCACGATTCTTTTTGCTAATCTCTAACTCATATCTTAATAATGAATCATCTTTATTTTCAATCCCTCTTCTTGCAGTTCCTTTCATTGGTTTAGAAATTATTTTTCTTCCTTTTACTCCAAAAAACAATTCCGGTGAAAGCGATATGATTATTTTTGAATCGTTATTTATTAGTGCGATGTATTTAGCAGATTGATTAAATACAAGATTTGAGAATAATCCTGATAACGATCCTTCAAAATTAAATTTTCCTTTTACTGTATAGTTTACCTGGTATGTATCACCTTCTTCAATAAATGATTTTATTTTTTTTATTGAATTTGAAAATTCTTTTTTTAATGTATTTAATTTAAATCTGTTGATCTTAAATTTTTCAGCAGAATCAAATTTGATATTTGATGACTTTAATAATTGAACATCTTTTTTATCATAAAAAAAGAATTGAATAAGTTTTTCATCTTTTGGCAGATATTTGTTTAAAGATTTTTCAAATAAATAACCTGCTTCATAATTCATTAATGAATATCCATAAAATCCATTTCCAATAAGTTTATCAACCTGTTTTAATTTTTCATCAATATTTCTAACAGACTTAATGGTTATTTTTTCTTGTGGTTTTAGGAATAAATATGAATTGCTCTTTCCATAAATTGGCGGAGTGTAAAAGAATGCTGAACTTGGTGTGTTTATTACTGTATTTACAATTTCTTTTATATTCATTTTTGCAAATAATGATTACGTACGTTTAACTTATTTTTTTTGATGGCTCTTAAGACGATTAGTAAGACTGAAATTATATTATATCTCATTATCTAAATTAAAAGCAATTTATTATTTTTATTACTACTAATTTAATTATACTAAGGAAAATATATGAGCAAACCTCGTCTTTCCTTCTGGCAAATCTGGAACATGAGTTTCGGGTTCCTTGGAATTCAATTCGGATTCGCTCTTCAAAATGCAAATGTAAGCAGAATATTTGAAACTCTTGGCGCAAGTATAGATGCAATCCCAATCCTCTGGATTGCCGCTCCGGTTACAGGATTAATTATTCAACCAATAATCGGGCATATGAGTGATAGAACCTGGAATAAGCTTGGACGAAGAAGACCTTTCTTTCTTGTTGGAGCTATACTTGCTTCCACTGCAATTATCATAATGCCTAACTCTCCTGTTCTATGGGTTGCAGCCGGAATGCTCTGGATAATGGATGCATCAATAAATGTTTCAATGGAACCTTTCCGTGCATTTGTCGGTGATATGCTTCCATCTGAACAGCGAACTGTTGGATTTTCCATGCAAAGTTTTTTTATCGGAATCGGCGCAATCGTTGCTTCGGCTCTACCCTATATGATGACAAACTGGTTTGGAATTTCCAACACTGCTCCTGAAGGACATATTCCTGATTCTGTTAAATTTTCATTTTACATTGGTGGAGCAGTTTTTCTGTTAGCTGTTCTTTATACAATATTTTCAACAAAGGAATATTCACCTGAAGAATTAAAAAAATTTAACGATGATGATAATAAATTAAATCAAGTAAAATCTAACCCTGTTGATACAAAAGCAATTTCAGCTTCATCATTTAATAAAAACGGATTCATCTGGATTTTTATCGGACTATTATGTTCAGCAATACTTTATTTTATGCTTCACGAAACTGATTACGGTTTATATGTCCTGTTTGTTGGATCAATCATTTTTGGTTTACTTCAACTGATAGCCGCAATTTTTACAAATAAAAACAAAACTTCCGGCGGATTAGTTTCTATAATGAATGATCTTTACAAAATGCCAAAGACGATGAAGCAACTTGCGGTTGTTCAATTCTTTTCCTGGTTTGCGCTTTTTGCAATGTGGATTTACACAACACCTGCGGTTACTCATCATATCTACGGCGCTACTGATCCTGCTTCTGAACTTTACAACAAAGGTGCAGATTGGGTTGGTGTTCTGATGGCTGTTTACAATGGTTTTGCCGCCGTTATGGCTTTTGTAATTATGTGGATTGCAAAACTAACTAACAGAAAAACCGTACATATGATTTCATTAATTATTGGAGGATTATCTTTCGCATCATTTTATATAATTAAGGATCCAAATCTTCTTTTGATCTCGGAGCTTGGAATAGGATTAGCATGGGCATCAATTCTTGCAATGCCTTATGCTATTCTCGCTGGTTCCCTTCCACCTGAAAAGATGGGCGTTTATATGGGAATATTTAATTTCTTTATTGTTATTCCTCAAATTACAGCGGCGGCTATACTTGGTTTTTTCGTTAAAAACGTTGTTGGAGGAGAAGCAATTTATGCACTTTTACTTGGCGGAGGCTCTATGATTCTTGCCGGATTGTTTGTTCTGCTTGTTGATGATGTAGATTAAAATCAAATGTAGGGATGATCTCCTGACCGATCCGAAAACAACCAAAATTTAATACAAACGGAACGGACAGGAGTTCGTTCCCTGCTAAATTATAATTTCAACATAATTATTGCAGCTATCCCGATTATCAGAGCAATTCTTCCATAAAGATTTATTTTTTCTTTCCAGATTATAAATGCCAGTAAAGCTGTTAAAACAATTACACCGATATTTTGTATCGGGAAAACAACTATCGCAGGCAGCTCGCTTAATGCAGCAAGCAGAAAATGAACAACAAGTACATTTGGCAATCCAAGAAATAATCCAAGTTTATAAGTCTCTTTATCAAATGAAATCTTTTTTATAAATAACTGGGTAGATGTATAAATAAATGCAAATAAAAATATCAAAAAAACAAAAGTACCTTTCTCTATCAAAGGAAAGTTTCTCTCAAAAACTTTCATTGAGAAATCAACTGCGCCCATTCCAAGTAAAATAAGTAACAAGTAGAAATATTTTGCAGCAGAATTAGATGTGCTTCCGTGTTTCTTTAAAGAAAGATAAAAGAAATATAAAGTTACTAATGCCAATAAAAATCCTATTAGCATTTGAAGGTTAGGTTTTTCATCAAAAAATATTATTGAAAATAAAACCGGAATTAACACTGATAACCGTGCGCTAACTGTCGCAAGCGCTGTGCCTGCTAAGCTTATAGCTTTTGAATAGATAACAAAAGTTTCCGCAAATAATATTCCTAAAGCAGCTGCAAATAATGTAGCGTTTAATGAAAAGTGAAATCCCTCATTTACAAGTATAAAAATCAACGCAAGTGTAGCAGCCGTAACATAATTTCCATTAATCAACAGGATAATATTTGTTTTTTTCACACTTCCGTATTTAAGAATGATTGCAAGACTACTTGAACAAATCATTGCAAGAGAAAGAAACAACATTGATTATAACCTTTCTATAATTGACTTATTTCAATTCAACACAAATTATTAATAAATTATTTTGATTTAATTTTAGAAAAATAAAAGAGGATCGGTCAAAAGACCGATCCCTAAAATGGATAAAATTAATGACTACCTTTTGGTTGAGCATTTAAACCGGTTTCATGAACGTTTTCTTCTTTAACAAGCATCCATAAAAATGCAGAGATAGCAAGAGTTACAGTGCTTATGATAAATATTAAACTTTTATCACCTGCTTCACTAATTGCTAAACCAATTCCAAAGCTTGCTACTAATTGTGGAAGTACCACTGAAAGGTTAAAGAGCCCCATAAACAATCCCATTTTTGTCTGATCAACTTGCTGCGACATAATTGCAAAAGGTAAACTAATTGTTGATGCCCAACCGATTCCAAGTATTGCCATAACAATGTAGATAACGATTGGAGAATAGCCGAAGAATAACATAATTGCATATCCAACAGCCATAGAAGCAATACAAATAAAATGAGTTTTTACTTTTCCAATTTTTCTTGCTATTGGCTCAAGAACAAACGCCGGAAGAATAGCAGCAATGGCATTAAAGATTAAAAATGAAATTGTAACAACTTTGCCCATCTGAACAGAAACATCATCAGGAATTACACTACCATCTACAAATCCAAAAACTTTGTATTGAACATAAGCGAACATGTAAACAAACATTGTCTGCACACCAATCCATGTAAAAGAATGGGCTGCTAAAACTTTTTTAAACCCAATAATTCCCTTTTCAGAAGCAGATTTCCCATCGCTTTTTTGGAACAGGACTTTGAAAATGAAAAAAAGTGTAATGATAAAACAAGCTATCTCTGCATAATAATTATCAAACTTAATATTCAGCAATCGCATCGTAATAGCATAAACGGCGTATAATAAAAATCCCCATAATGGTTGAATATAATTTAATATTTCACCAAAAGATGATTTTAATTTTTCATTTGAATCCTTTTCATTTTCGCCGGATAGATACCTTGGTTCTTCAATAAAAAATGTAGGAACAATGGAAAGAATAAGAACAAGAAAAACTCCAGAGTAAATCAAAACATAATTATCCCAGATTGCTCCGATTACATATGCTAATACCCCAAAGGTACCGGAAATTGTTTGCATCCATGTATAACCCTTGGTTCGTTCAGTCCCTTCAGGAGTAACATCAGCAATTACAGAGCGTGTTGGATTAAAACTTACATTTATTGCAAGATCCAGCGTGAGTGCTACTACAATAGCTACGCCAAGAATACCACTAATTCCAAGTGAAGAAGAAATAATATCTATGTTTGGTAGTGCCAGCAACATTAATGCGGCAAGAAAACCACCAATTAAAATAAACGGTCGTCTTCTTCCATTCCAGAGCCAGACTTTATCACTAATGATTCCAATAATTACCTGTCCAAGTATTCCCGCAATAGGTCCGGCTGCCCAAACAAGACCTACATCGTGAATATCTAATTTATATTTCGTGCTGAGTATCCAGCTTAATGCAGATATTTGAATTGATAATGCAAAGCCCATTGCTGTAGCAGGTAAAGCGAGCATTGCATAAAATGTATTTGTGAGTTTTTTCTGAATTTCTAACATAGGCTTTACCTTTTATTATTTCTTCAATAAAAATATTTGTGCAGACATGCTATGAATTAAAATAGAACAGCTATCACTAAAATTATAAGCTTCTTTTGTTTTTAAATTAATTAAACTTTTTGTGTTATTAAGTGATTCTTTGTAAGCCGACAAATCCACTTTAACATCTTCATCATTTCCGTTTACAACAATCATTGTAGATTCATCATTTAATTCTCTGAAATATGTATAAACATTATTAAAGGGATAATAATGATAGAGCGTTCCTTGAGATAATGATTTGTATTCAGTGCGTAATTCTATTAATTGTTGTATAAAATTATAAATATCATTTTCATATTCTGTTCTATCACAACTATAAAATGCGTCGTGAGTATCGCCATTAAATCCGCCGGGAAATGGACTGCGTATATTGCCATGCTTTTCATCACCAACAATCCCAATTTCGGTTCCGTATAGAATTTGGGGTATTCCCCTGGTAGTAAATAAAATAGTTAAAGCAACTTTAAATTTATCTACATCACCTTTTGCCAGGTAAAGACCACGAGCAATATCGTGATTATCAATAAACGTTAAAAGATTTTCTGGTTCGTAGAACAAGTAATCCATTGCAATCACATTAAAAATACCTTCCAATCCATTTTTACTACTAAGGAAATCTCGAACAGCATCGGATAAAGCAAAATCAGTAACACAAGGCAGATTTGAATTTAATTTTAGTCCAAACTTATTATTATGTTGGTAAGCAGCTAAAAAAGCTGATTCCCCAGTCCAGATTTCCCCCACAATATTCAATGAAGGATATTCATCAAGAATAGTTTTTGCCCAATCAGATAAGAAATATTGATTAACGTATGGATAAGTATCTTCTCTCACTCCATCAATACCAAGATATTCAATCCACCAAAGTGTGTTTTGTATGAGATATTTTTTTAAATATGGACTTCTTTGATTTAAATCAGGCATATAATTTTCAAACCAGCCATCCCATGTCAAAGCAACGGATTCACCCGGACTATGCGGATCAGGAAAAGTCATTTTATTATGATTTGCATGAAGATGATTTTCCGGCGTTCCGTTTATCCAATCTTTGAAAGGAATATCTTTTATCCACCAATGATTTATTCCGATATGGTTGGAGACGTGATCCATGATTATTTTCAATCCTCTATAGTGAGCTCTATCTACAAGTTCTTTAAAAAGTCTATTGCTCCCAAAGCGTGGATCTATTTTATATAAATCAGTTGCTGCATAACCATGATAGCTCATCCACATATTATTTTCAAGCATCGGGGTTATCCAAAGAGATGTAATTCCAAGTTCTTTTAGGTAATCAAGTTTTGAGATAATACCAGCAATGTCCCCCCCCTTTCTTCCATCTAAATCTTTTGAAGTAAATTCTTCTAACTTATTATTTAGACTATTATTAGAAGTATCACCATCACAAAATCTATCAGCCATAATTAAGTAAACTATATCCGATTGATTAAATCCCTGGAAGGCAAGTTTTCGAACCTCTTTTTGATAAATTGGAAAGGTTATTACGGTATCGTATCCTTTTTTTGAAAATCCAATTTCATAATTTACAGTTGAATCTAATTGCTTATTTATCGTAAGATCAATAAAAAGATAATTTGGACTTTCAGCTTTGTGAACACCAATAATTTGAGCACCAATATGCGAAGGGTAAATTTCTGCATCGCTTATATTTTTCCCGTAAATCATTACTTGAACGGTATCATATTTCATTCCTGCCCACCAGTTTGGCGGTTCAATTCGTTCTATCGAAAATTCCTGAGCCACTGCAAATCGAAGTAGAACAAAAAAGAATAAGAATATTTTTAATTTCACTTTAACACCAATAAATTTTAATAATGTAAAAATAGATAATAAATTTTAATTTTCTGAAAATAATTAATTAAATTTACTTGCTTGGCTTTCTAATATTGATAAAAAATAATTTTTAAGAACTCCACAAAATGTCAGAAGATTACTATAAAATAGAAGTATTGTATAAAGGAAGTGAGGCTACATCCGACTGTTATCAAAAAGGATACTCTAATAAATTGTTTAACTTAAAGTTTATTATTTGTAATGAGTTATATTATTTATTTTAATTTACAGCATCCAATATTGTAATAGACAATAATTTATTATAAATTTTAGCTTTTATTACAAAAAATTCTTTGTAAGAGTTTTGATAAAATCTGAGTACATAGGGAACATAAATGTTTCATCATAAAAAATTACTTTTTTCTTTTATCATCATTTTAACTACCTTAATATTTATTGGTTGTGATGATGGAATTACTAATTATATTATATCTGAAGACGAGCTTATTGGCACATGGGATTTAACAAAAATAATAGCTTATTATCCTTCTGGTAAAAAAGAAACAACCTCTCAAGAAGAAAATTTAGTAATCACTATAATCATAGATAGTAATAAGACTTTCCAAAGATATCAAAACGCACAAGGGCAGATAACTAACGATAGCGGTACATGGAGTGTAGAAAACGGAAAATTAACTATAATATCTAATTCAGAAACATATATTTTTCCATGTCGAATAAATGGGAATATATTGCAATTAGCTACAAATGTTAAGGACCCCGATAGCGGAATTATGTTGCCAATAACACTTGAATTTAAAAAACAAGAATTAGTAGATAGCTTAAAGCTTAATTTTACTTTAAATAAAAAAAGAAACTTATAATGTTACTGGCTTATTTAAATCCAACTAACCCATCCATTTAATAATTTCGATTATTTTTTTGTATGATATTTGTTTTTCTTCTTTGTTTTTGCTTTGCCATCAAATAATTCCTTTCATTGCCCTCTTATAACTTTTCCTGATTTAATTATTAACCTTAAGCATTTGTCAAACCGTCCGTTTCCATTAGCTAACGGATAACAAATTGTTTCAGTATCTAAAAATCTTAATAAAAGAAGATTCTGATCCCGAAAGCTTACAGGACGGGATGAGAGAATATTAACCTTTTATAAGGTGAATAATTAAAGTAAAAAGAGAATAGTAATTTTAGGATAACGCATTTTTATATATTAATTTTTACAAAGAAGAAAATAATGATTATAGTTCTACAGTATTATTTAGTTTATAAATTAAGTTTTGAAAATAGACAGTTAAATAAAAGTGTTTAATCTTACTATCCATCAATCCAAGATAATTCTATTTGTGATTTTTCTATTGATGCCAATTGGGGTTTCCAAAGGTCAAGGCTTTAACTTTAATGGTCAAATTTCATCATGGGGAACAGGAATCAGATATCAAAATGAGTGGGATGGGAATATTGGCATACGTTACATCCCACAATTTAACTATAGTTATTTAGTAGATACTAATGATCTTTTAAATACAGAGGTATTATTCAATACTTATTATGAAACTGATTTCGTTTCCGATAATTATGTATTTAAACCCTATCGAATAATTTTACGCTATACGACCGAACAAACCGAAACACAACTTGGACTTCAAAAAATAAACTTTGGACCAGCACAGCTTTTACGTCCTCTTATGTGGTTCGATAGAATAGACCCAAGGGATCCGCTTAAACTAACTGATGGAGTTTATGCTTTACGCTATAAGTACAGTTTCTTGAATAATTCTCTTTTGTGGTTATGGTGTCTTTATGGCAACAAAGAAAACAAAGGTTATGAACTGTTACCAACTGAAAAAAATACTCCTGAATTTGGAGGGCGTTTTCAATTGCCTGCCATTGCTGGAGAAATTGCAGCTACTTTTCATACAAGAAAAGTTGATGCAACGTTGTACTATTACAGAGAAAACCGTTATGCTTTGGATGGGCGTTGGGATATCGGAATTGGCATTTGGTTCGAATCTGCCTGGCAGCAGAATATTTCAAATATGGCTGTTTATAAATGGAATAGGATGACAACAATTGGAGCGGATTTTACAATCCCAGAAGGAAATGGAATTTATATCCTGGCAGAACATATGAACAATTCTGTTGCTAACTCTTTTTGGCATACTGACCAAAATAGAAATTTATCAGCAATGATGATCACATATTCTTTTGACGTGTTTAACAATATAATGCTTCAGGAGTATTACGAATGGCATAATAAAAACCTTTATCAGTATTTGCAATTCCAGAGGATTTACGATGACTTTATTATTAATTTTGCACTATTCCATTATCCAGAGAATGGTGGTAATTTATTTTTGAATGACAAAAACTACTTACTTACAGGTTATGGATTACAACTGATGCTGATATTTAATTACTGAACCATATTTGAAAAGGATCATTTAATGGGAGATTCTCAAATAATACAAATAAGTAACCTCGTTAAAGACTATGCTATGGGAAAGCAATTTTTCAGAGCTTTACATGATGTTAATCTTTCTATAAATACCGGGGAGTTTTGCGGACTTGTCGGTCCGAGTGGCTCAGGAAAAACAACTTTACTAAATATCATAGGTGCGTTGGATAACCCTACCGGGGGCGACGCAATTGTAATGAATAATAGCGTAAAAAAATTAAAAAACAAGGAAGCAGCAAAATTGCGAAATGAATCAATTGGATTTATTTTTCAAACGTATAATCTTTTACCCGTCTATACGGTTTTTGAAAATGTTGAATTTCCGCTTCTTCTTTTAAAGAAAAGCAAAAAGGAACGTGATGAAGCTGTAATGCGTGCTCTGGAATGGGTCGGTCTTTCAGATAAAGTAAACTCAAGACCAAATCAACTATCGGGAGGCGAAAGCCAGAGAGTCGCTGTTGCAAGAGCTATGGTAAAATTGCCAAAAATCGTTCTTGCTGATGAGCCTACGGCAAACCTCGATGCTGCAAATTCCCATAATATTCTTCAAACTATGCTGAAACTCAATATGGAACTGAAAACTACATTTATTTTTGCAACTCATGATGAAAAAGTTATAAGGTATTTACGCAGAAAAGTTGCTTTGAGCGACGGTAAAGTTATTGATGATATTATTATGAATTAATAAGCCGATGCTAAAATGCTTCTATTAAAATTAGCCTTCAGAAATATTACACACGCAGGAGTGAGAACATGGTTGAATATAATTGTGCTTTCATTTGCTTTTGTCTTAATTGTTTTAACCGAAGGTCTTTACGATGGGATGTTACAACAGGTTAGAGATGCTGAAATAGACTCAAATATAGGAGGTGGTCAATTTTGGCAAAAGGATTATGATCCATATAATCCGTTTTCATTTGAAATATCACATTCAAAAATTCCTGCTACCTTAAAAATGGAGATCGAGAAAGGAAATGCCGCGGCTGTATTAATTGCTTCCGCTTCAATATTCCCTCGTAACCACATACAATCAGTACGACTTAAAGGTATTGATCCGAATCAAAAGATCGTAAATCTTCCAGTATCTATTCTGAAGAATGAAACTGATTCCAGCATAATACCGGGTATCATTGGTTCCAGGATGGCAAAGAGCACAGGGTTGCAAGCTGATGATATCGTCAGTGTCAGGTGGCAAAATATCAAAGGTACTTTTGATGCTGGAGATATTAAAATTGTTAAGGTAATTAATACAGATGTCAAATCAATTGATAATGACCAAATCTGGATACCTTTGAAAAAACTCCGCGATATGATGCAAGCTCCCCAACAGGCAACTTTAATTACATTAAATAAAAACATAAGCGAAATTCCAATAAACAATAGTGATTGGATTTTCAAAGATCATAAATATCTTCTTAAAGATCTTAATGAAAATATTGACAGAAAAAGAATATATTCAACTTTTATGTTTGTTCTTTTAATAGGGATGGCACTTCTTGCAGTTTTCGATACCCAAGTGCTTGCGATATTTAAGAGGCGTAAAGAAATTGGGACACTGCTGGCTCTTGGAATGACCAAATGGAATGTAATTGTTTTATATACGCTTGAAGGATGCCTTACTGGAATACTATCTTTTATTGGAGGCTCTCTTTACGGGTTCCCTCTTCTTGCTTACTTAGCAAAAGAAGGAATCGTCCTTCCGCAAATTATAGAAAATACACAATTTGCAATCCTACGAACCCTTTATCCCAAGTACGGACTAAAACTATATATAGTAACAAGCCTTATCCTTTTTATTTCGGTAACCGTTGTCAGCTTCTTACCATCGCACAGAATAACAAAACTAAAACCGACCGATGCGCTAAGGGGGAATTAACTTGATAAAATTTTTAATTAAAGGCTTGTTAAGAGATCATCATAGAAGTTTATTCCCGATAATAATCGTTACATTCGGAGTATTATTAACAACAGTTCTTTATTCTTTTATTAACGGACAACTAGATGACTTGATTGATTCAAATGCCAGGTTTGATACTGGTCATCTTAAGTTAATGACACGCGCATACGATAAACTTTCAAATCAGATACCTAACGAACTTGCTCTTACTGGCGTAGAAAAGCTTATCGAGACGCTAAATAATAAATATCCCAGTTATAACTGGACACCAAGAATAAAATTTATAGGGCTACTGGATGTGCCAGATGAAAATGGGGAGACAAAAGCTCAAAATACTGTATTCGGAATGGCAGTTAATCTGCTTAATAAAAATAGTAAGGAGCCAGAGAGACTTAATTTAGATAAATCTATTATACAGGGGCACATACCAGAAAAGCCAGGGGATATCCTTATCAGCGAAGAATTAGCCAAAAGGATGAAAATAGATATTGGTCATTCGGTTACACTTCTCTCAACTTCTTCAAGTGGTGCGATGGCAGTACAAAATTTTGTAATATGCGGTACGGTCAAGTTTGGGATAGGAGTAATGGACCGTGGAGCTATAATTACAGATATATTGGATATGCAGTTTAATCTTGAAATGTCTGATGGTGCAGGAGAAATACTTGGGTTTAATAAAAACAAATTTTACATTCCTTCTGAAGCCGAAAAAATAAAGGTTGATTTTAACAACCAGTATTTAATTAAAGGTGATAAATATTCCCCTCTTATGTTAACGCTTGAGGATCAGAATGGATTAGGTGAATACTTGCAATATATTACTGTAGTTGAATTTATTATTGTTGGAATTTTTCTAATTGCGATGTCAACAGTACTTTTGAACACAGGGCTTATGTCTGGCATACGACGATATGGCGAAGTTGGGGTTCGATTAGCTCTTGGAGAAGCAAAAGTACGGATTTATAAATCACTTTTATACGAATCAGTTCTAATTGGTATCGTAGGTTCTCTGATTGGAACTGTCTTTGGGTTAGCAATAACCTTTTATCTGCAGGAATATGGAATTGATATAACAGAAAATATTAGAAATTCTTCAATAATAATGTCAAATATTTTACGGGCAAAAATGAGTTTTGTAAGTTTCTATATTGGTTTCATTCCAGGTTTTTTAGCTACTCTGATTGGCACTGCATTCTCAGGTATCCAGATATTCAAAAGACAAACAGCCTCACTCTTTAAGGAATTGGAAGTATGAATAAATTTTTTGTTCTCTTTGCATTCGCTATTTCAATCACTATAACTGGATTTGCACAGTTTCCATCAGGATCAGATGTGCTAAAAGAGATAGATAAAAATTTAGTTCTGGACAAAGCAATAAGTTATACAACTATGATTATCCATGGCAGAAGTGGTACTCGTTTGATTAAATCGAAAAGTTGGATTGAAGGAAAGGACAAAGCCTTTGTTAAATATATTGACCCACCGCGAGATAAGGGAAAGAAAATGTTGAAACTTAGAGAGCAGGTTTGGCTATATTTCCCAGAACCTACGGACAGAATAATTACTATTTCCGGACATTTATTAAAACAATCTGTTATGGGTTCGGATCTATCATACGAAGACATCACTGAAAATAGAAAATTGTTGGATATGTATAATGCAAAGGTAATAGGTTCGGAAAAGATTAATGACCGTAATTGTTATGTTGTTATGCTCACTGGTAAACTGGAAAACATTACATATTATAGTAGAAAAATTTGGGTTGACCAAGAAAGGTGGCTCCCATTAAAAGAGGAAAGATATGCAAAAAGTGGAAAACCCTTAAAAAGAACTGAACTGCTTGATGTATTCCGCATAGAAAAACGCTGGTATCCTAAAAGGATTCTATATCATGATCTTATGCAGAATGGAGATGGAACAGAATATATTATAGAATCCATAATCTTACATGCTGATATAGATGATTCTCAATTTACAAAGGCTGCGCTAAAAAAATAATAAATAAAAAAAACCGGCAAAAAAGTTGATTTACTAATCGCCTTGATTGCCAGTTATTGTATATAAACTTATTTAATTTTTTATTTAGTAAAAATAAAAGCCGAAACTATTCCTTTATTAATTTAAATATATAGAATAACCCAAGGACAAAGCAAGATTATTATACCCACTTCTTTTATCTGCATCTTTAGGACTTAAATTGTATAGGATGTATGATAAACCAATGCTAAGCACTCCACTTTTACCCAAAACTAATTTAACACCGCCTTTAGCTCCAAAACTAATACCGCTTAAATCTAAAGTAGTATCCTGCGAAAGTGAAGTATAACCTATCATACCTTCTATAAATGGATATACATTACTTCTAGTTGAATATGTATAACCTGGCACAAAAAATATTGAATAATTTGTAATTGATTCTGATGAACCTGCTATCTTCAATACATTAATTCCAGGGCTAATTCCTAATGAAACACCATCCAGAATGTAATAATTTGCATAAGGCATAAATTGAAAAAGTGATGTTGATTCATCTGCGGTTGTACCGTCAGTAACCGATGTTGTACTCGAATAAGAAACAGAACCGCCTAATTCAATTACCTTCTTTGTGGCAAATTGTGCTTGAACATTACAAGCGGATACAAAAAAAATAAAAAGAACGATTGTAAGGAGTGCTAAAAAGTTTTTCATGATTTTCTCATAAAATTAATAAATAAAAGATCGAATTATTTTTTAAAAACTAAAATGTTTTTATAAGTTATTTAAAATAACTAAGATTTTCAATAGTTTCATAAAAAATACTTTTTCGGGTGTAATAACATTTAATAATATTAATCAATAGAAATGTTGTTTATATTTTCTTTTATTTTAGGGCACATTTATTTTATATTAATTAAATTAGAACCATAAAAAAATCCTAAGGAAGTAACACTGAAAAACCAATATGATGTAATTGTTATTGGCAGCGGACCTGGCGGCGAGGGAGCGGCAATGAAATGCGCTAAAGAGGGATTACGTGTTGCTATGTGTGATTACTTTTCAATGATTGGTGGAAGTTGTACTCATAAAAGCACAATTCCAAGTAAAGCATTAAGACATGCCAGCTTGATGTTAAATGAAAATGATATTTTCAAGAAGCAAATTTTCAATTATTATTAAAAAAAGCTGATATAGTAATTAAAGAACAGTTTAATCTTAGAAAAAGCTTTTATGAAAGAAATCTAGTTTATATAATAGATGGGGTAGAGCAACTTTTTTAGATGCACAAACAATACTTGTTAAACTTTCAAACGGTGCTGAGGAAACTTATACTGCAAATTATTTTGTAATTGCTACCGGTTCACGCCCTTATAATCCTCCTGATATTGATTTTACACATCCAAGAATTTTGGATAGTGATACAATTTTAAACTTAAAAGATAATCCTCGAACAATTTCAATGTATGGCGCTGGTGTGATTGGATGTGAATATGCGTCCATTTTTAGAAATTTGAAAATTAAAGTTAATTTAATAAACACACGTGATAAACTTCTTGCTTTTCTTGATGATGAAATCATTGATGCACTAAGTTACCATCTTAGAGAAAATGGAGAGATTTTAAGACATAACGAAGAATACGAAAAAGTTGTTGCTGACGATAATGGTGTTACTTTATATTTAAAATCAAATAAGGAAATAAGAACTGATTATCTTTTATGGGCACAAGGACGAACGGGAAATTCTGATAAAATGGGATTAGAGAAACTTGGAATTACCATAGACTCTAAAGGTTCGATATTGGTAAATGAAAACAATCAGACACAAATTTCAAATATTTTGGGAGTGTAAATAATTTTGTGTAAATGGTTAAAGTAAGAAATTAGTTAAGTGCTGTGGAGCCCCGATATTCATCGGGATAAACTCTGCGGAACAGCACTTAACTTGGCGAAAATCCTTCCGTTAGC
>JBAQCL010000070.1:0-21775 GCA_049294175.1 Ignavibacteriaceae bacterium
GAACGGTAAAAAAAGCTCACCTAATATTGAACGATTTACTGGGAAACTTATTTTTACCGCCTAACTTTAGGCTAGGTGTGGTTAATATCAACAAAAAATAATAACATAGACTTACGCAACACACCCTTTAGGAATTGGGTTTTTAGATTTGTTTTAATCTAAAAACTTTATTTTAATATTTACTATTTCTGAACGGCTTCCAGTCCTTACAGGCGGACCCCAGGTTCCCGCTCCAGATGAAACGTAATAATGTGTGTCGCCTTTTTTCTTATAACCCCAGCTTAATTCATAAATCATATTTGTTATAAGGTTTCCGGGCCATATTTGCCCGTGATGTGTGTGACCGGAAAGTTGTAGATCAATTCCATTTTGCTGTGCCTGCTCTAATTTAAATGGCGTATGATCTAATAATATCTTTGGATAACTATTTGAAATATCTTTTACCAATTCATCCAAAGTCTTTCTTTTTTTGCCTGTAAATTGCGGCATTGAACTGTCTTCTCTTCCAATAAGATAAAAACCACTATCAATCATTACATAAGAATCTCTAAGAAATTTTATTCCATACTTTTCTGCATATTTATCACAGGATTCAACTCCATTTATAAATTCGTGATTTCCATTAATTGAATAAACGCCGTATTTCGATTTTAATTTTGTAAATGATTCTCCAATTCCTCTTTCTTCCAAAACTTTAGCTTTCTCATCAACAATATCGCCGGCAAAAAATATAATATCAGGATTAAGCGAATTTATTTTACTTACAATTCTTTCGAGTAAATTTTCACCATCAATTGGAGAAAGATGAATGTCTGAAGCCATAACAACATTTAATTTGTCAAGTTTACTTTCACCTTTGGGAATACTTATTTCAATTGTTCTTATATCAATATTTCTTTTGTTCAGGTTGCCAAGAAAAACTATTAGTCCCACTAACACTATAACCATAAGGGCGGTAATCTTTTTTGCATTTTCATAATTGTTTGTAATTATTGCCGGAAAAAAGTGAAACCATCCGTTAAATAACCGGACAATATCTATGAATAAAATGGAAAGAAGAAAGTAAACCAAAAAAGCAAACCATACGGCACCAATTCCAAGTAAAATATCATATATAACCGGATTAAGATATTTGTAGAGAACTTTTGCAATTATATATCCATAGGCAAATATGACAAATAAAATTGCATAAATTGGTTTTAGCACAGGATAGAATACCAGAATTTGCCAGCCGCGAAGAAACACATAAAAATTTATAGATGTGTAGATAGTTAAGAAAATCACAAAGAATAAAGTCATAATCCTCAATTCATTATTTAATAGGATAAAAAATAATCAAAGAAGTTTAATTAATAATAGGTGTGAGTCACATAATAAGAAGTCTGTTAAAATAAAAAAGCCCCGATAACCGGGGCTAAAAAGATTATCTGCCGACTTTATCCAAATGTTCTTTCTTTGCCATAAGTTGCTCTTTTGTTTCCTGTCTGTCGGTATTCATAGTAATTGCTTCAGTAGGACAAGCAGGAATACATTGTGGTTCATCATAAAAGCCAACACATTCAGTACATTTATCATAAGCGATATATGTGTGATCTGAACTAAAAGGCTCGTGTGATTCGCCACCAAGAATCCAAGAATCTTCTGAGTTATAAATTGCGTTATTTGGACATTCGATTTCGCAGGCGTTACAAGAAATACATTCATCAGTGATAAGAACAGCCATTTAAGAATCCCTTATATATTCTGAAAATAAATTATTCGATAAATGAAAAATAATTAAATTATTTGAATTTTAAGAATATCACTCTAACTTTATCGGATCACGCGAAACCGGAATTTCGTTTATTTCTAAAATTTGCGTGATGTTTCTAAATCGTGGCAGCCAGGGCAGGTAAATTCCCACTACTTTAACTTTAAAACTGCTTCCGGGATAAATCATCTTATCAAGCTCATCAGCATTTTCTTTACTTTGATAGTAATTATTAGCATTTAAAAATACTTCGTCGTCAGTAAAAACAAAGTACTTTCCAATTTCATTACCAAATTTTGCTTTATTTGTAACTTTAATGGTTATGTCTTCTTCCGTGAGAAACGGCTCGAAAAATAAATAGCCAAAAAGCAGTACGAGCAGTATGATTAAAAATCCGGCAAATACTGAAAGTCTAAAAAATTTTTCGCTTAACATCATAGCATTATTTCTCCCTTAGAGGTTTACAAAGTTCAATGTTAGATCCATTATATTCAAATTTATGTGCCGATAAAGTTAAAGTGAATTTTAACCGGTTATTTAAACAAAGAATGTGTCAAATATTGTGCAAATTTAATTTTATTCATTTCCTTAGCATTATTATATAGTAAATGTAATATTAACAGGGAAAATTCACCATATACATATAAACTTTTACTGAAAAAATTACCTGTCTAAAATTATCTAAACAGTCAGATCTAACGCTTTATATCTGGACAGCTATCATCAAAAATATTAAATGGCTGTTATAGCCGGAAAGATTACCTGTAAATTGCAATAAGAGTAAGATATTTTAGTTCTCTAAAAAAGATGTGTTGTATAAATATTGTTTTTCCAAATTAAACTGCTTTTGTATCGCCTATAATCATTTGCCAGATTGTCATTAAAATAATTTGTATATCAAGCTTCATTGACCAATTTTCGATATACCATAAATCGAACTTTATTCTTTGTATTGTCCTTAAGCGATTTAATTCCTCATCCTCAACATCACCTCTTAAACCGTTTACTTGTGCCCAGCCGGTAATACCCGGTTTTACAGTATGTCTTAATTTTATTTCCTCAAATACCAGTC
This sequence comes from Ignavibacteriaceae bacterium, assembly GCA_049294175.1. GTDB lineage: Bacteria > Bacteroidota > Ignavibacteria > Ignavibacteriales > Ignavibacteriaceae > IGN3. Next base: position 2,823 of record JBAQCL010000070.1, read on the forward strand.
CGTACATTTCTTGATAGGGAATTGCATGTGGTCTGGGACCGACAACGGACATTTCACCTTTCAGTACATTAAAGAATTGCGGTAATTCGTCTATGTTAGATCTTCTTAAAAATTTTCCCACTTTTGTAACTCTTTCATCGCCGGCAATTACAGGTTTAAATAAATCATCACTGTTTTTATCAACTTTCATTGTCCGAAATTTATAGCATTTAAATTTCTCATTCTTTGCCCCGATTCTATATTGTAAAAACAAAATAGGACCGCGAGAAGTTAATTTTGTAATTATTGCTATAATGGGAAATAACCAGCTTAAAATAAGAACAATTACCATTGTTGAAAATAAAATATCAAATGTTCTTTTAACAAATCTTCTGTTAACTTCTTCAAGAGGTTCATCCCTAGCTGTAATTACGGGAAAATTTCCAATAGCGCTTACGTGAAAGCGGCTTGAAAGAAACCGGAAATAATCCGGGATTATATGAACTTTTACAGCGTTGATATTACAAATTCTTATTATATCATCTAATTGCTGTGTTGATTCATTTTGTAATGCAATTACCACTTCTTCAACCTGGTTGGATTTTATTTTATTGTCAAGCTCATCTATCTTTCCGATTATTTCTGCATCATTATTATTGTTATCTATAAAACCAATAAACCTGTAACCAAATTCAGGATTATTAATAACTGTATTCTTAAAATTTTTTGCAATATCTCCGGCGCCAATAATGATGAGATTCCGTATGTTTTTCCCTTTTTCCCGGAGGGTGCGTAGTATTTTTTTAAATATTACCGTCCTTAAACTGACGGTAATAAATAAAAACGTTCCGTAAAACACAATAAAATTTCTTGTAAAAAGATCTTCTTTTGCAAGAAAGATAAATAGAATAGCGGCTCCTATTTGCACAATAATACTTTTGCCGATGTTAAGTAATTGTGTTGCAATTGATCTTAAATAAAGTTCGTTATAAAAACCTATTATACTTGCATTAAAAAACCATAATATATTAAGTACTAACAGCAGGATGAACATATAGTTTCTTTGTATCAGGATATCGAAAGGTTGAGCCAAAATTGCGGCGGAAAGAAAACAAAAATTTAGTAAAACTAAATCAGTAATTAATCGTTGATAATAGATGGATTGTTTATTTACTATCATTTCATTTCTTATTGCGTGATTTTTTGAAAAATTTCACTTTCTCTTCAACATAATTTTTTATATTCATTTCAAATGTTTCCCTGCTAAACTTTTGCGAATGCGATCTAATTTCAGCATAGTTAACCGAATGAGAAATAACATCAAAATTTTTTACTGCTTCGATAATTGAATCTACAGTTTGTTCTTTGAAAAGAATTCCCGTCACACCGTCAATAACAGATTCTGCAGTGCCGCCGTAATTGCCTGCAATAACAGGAGTTCCGCAAGCCATCGCTTCAACAACAATAATCCCGAAATCCTCTTCTGCTGCAAACACAAATGCTTTTGCTTTTTCCATATAATCTTTAAGACTTTCAAAATCCTGGTAGCCTATAACATCTATATTGGGAGTTGCTTTGGACAGTATTTTTTCCTTTTCGGGTCCGCTTCCTATAACAACCAATTTTTTGTCAAGCATATTTGCAAAGGCATCAACGATTAAATCAATTCTTTTGTATGGAACTAACCTTGATGCTGTTAAATAAAAATCTTCCTTATTTGTTTCTAAATAAAAATTATTAACATCCACAGGCGGATAAATTATATCTGCGTCATGATTATAAATTCTTTTTATTTTGTTTGCAATATGCTGCGAGTTTGCAATAAAGTAGTTAACATTGTTTGAAGATTTGATATCCCATTTTCGCAAATAATTTACAACAAGATGAGCAACCCATCCTTTAATTCCGGAATCTAATTTTGCCTCTTTCAAATAATAATCTACTTCATCCCAGGCATACCGCATTGGAGTGTGGCAATAACAAATATGAAGTTGATTTTTTTTTGTTCTTGCCCCTTTTGCAACAGAATGAGAGCTTGATAATATCAAATCATATTTTGATAAGTTAAACGACTCGATAGCTGTTGGAAATAATGGAAGGTATTTTCTGTGCTGCTTTTTTGCATAAGGCAAATGCTGGATAAAAGATGTTTTGGCATGTTTACCTTTTAGGATTACTTCTCTTTGTTCGGTATTTAAAAAATCCACAAGAGTATAAACATCCGCATCCGGCCAAATATTGGTAAAAGACTCCAAACATTTTTCGGAACCTGCATAATTAACAAGCCATTCGTGTACAATTGCTATTTTCAAAGTTGTATATATTATTCTGAAATTAAACTATCCAGTTCTTTTTTAATATTTTGACCAAAAATTTGCCAGGTAAATCTACGGAGATTAATAAATCCTTTTTCTATTAATTGATGAACAGTTTTTTTGTCTTCGATTATTTGTTCCATAGTCTTAACTATTTCATCAATTTTGTGCGGATCAAAATATAAAGCAGCATCACCACAAACTTCAGGGATGGATGAAAGATTACTTGCAATTACAGGACATCCGCAGCTCATAGCCTCTAATGGCGGTAAGCCAAACCCTTCATAAAGAGAGGGAAAGATTAAACATAATGCATTTGAATAAATTGCAGGTAATTCAGAATCCGGAATAAATCCCGGAACTATTATTCCTTCCCTTAATTCACTGGTTTCGTTATTTTTTAAAAACTCATCGGGCTTAACACCAATTACCACCATTTTATAATTGGGATATTTTTTAATCAAAAGCTTAAAAGCCTTTAAGGCTGATAATAAATTTTTGTGACCTTTTATGCTGCCTACGTATAAAAAGTAGCTTGTTGGCAAATTATGTTTTTGTCTAAACTCTTCAAAATTTACTTTGCTTGCAAGCCTTCTAATTTCTTCATTATTTATGCTGCAATAAATTACTTCTATTTTTTTTCGATTGGTGCGAACATGTTTCAATATTTCTTTTTGTGAGAAGTAAGAGTCAGTTATTATCTTATCAGATTTTCTTACTGCAGCTTCAATCATATATTTTGCATATATCTTTTTTATAAACGAAATATTATTGAGACCTGCCAGGTGGTTAACATCATGAATTACTACTAATCTTTTTTTTGCAGAAACTTTTCGGAGAGGTATATTATAATGTGGAGAGATAAACACCGTACTTTCAGGAATAAGTCCCTGTAAATTAATTTGTTCACTAATTGAATAAATGGGAAAGTCCGCTTGGATAATTTTTATTTGATTTGACCAGGGAAATGATTCCAGTATTTTTTTATTTCCAAGTAATGCTAAATTATAATTGCCAATCAAGTTCGGAATCATATTTTTAATGTAAGTTCCAATACCAGAATGATTTATCATTCTCGCATCAATTGTTATGTCAAATTTAGATTTAATCAATTAAAACTATTCTTATTAAAATGATTTATATTTGTTAAAATCTTAAAATAACTTGGACTACAAAAATTTATCTAATGTAAAATTACCTGAAGTAAGCAATTAAATTAAATTCCACAATGAAAATTTCAATTATTACCCCTACTTATAACTCCGAAAAGAATATTGACAAATGTGTTCAATCAATCATTAATCAAACTTATAAAAATTTTGAGCATATAATCATTGATAACTGTAGCACGGACAACACTATCCAAAAAATAAAGCAAGCCTACTTATTCAACAAAATAATGTCAAATTTACGAATTATTAGCGAGAAAGATTATGGAATATCTGACGCATTTAATAAGGGAATATATATGGCAAGCGGTGATATTATAGGTATTCTAAATAGTGATGATTATTATTATTCAAATAATGTGTTTGAGAAAATGATTTCAGTATTTAACGATGAATCAATTCTTTTTGCTCATGGAAATATTTTATTTGTTGATAAATTATATGGCTCCAATATAAGAAAACCCTTGCTTTGTGACCTGAGAGAAGCAATGCCGTATAATCATCCGACCATGTTTATAAGAAAAAAGTTATATCAGGATGTAGGTCAGTTTGATGCCGGTTTTAAATATGCTATGGATTTTGATTTTGTTTGTAAAATCAAAAGTCGATACAATAATATGGATTCCATATCTGTTTATATTCAGGGAGACCCTGTAACGGTTATGAATGCGGGGGGAACTTCTTGGGCTAACGAAATTGGTTCAATAAAAGAAACAAAAAAAATACTTAGTAATTATAAACTCTGGGATAACAAAGCCTATATAAACCATTATATAAGATTATTCAGAACAAGAATGAAAGCAATTCTTAGTTCGCTGGGGTTGGTCTTTCTTGTCAAAAAATGGCGAAAAAACAAATGGAAAACTGAATGAGTAGATAGTCGTAAATATTTTAACTTAAAGTCAATAATGTTAAAAATACTGTTTATAACTTCCCAAAGACTATGTTTCTTATATATATTTGAAAGTAAATTGAAAATTTGATTTTCACTATTAAAAAATGGTCATCTCCGTTTGAAACTTCCAATTGTAAATATATACTTAAAAGATCTTTTCAATTTCAAAGACTCATCTCGTACAGAAAAAGCCAAGAAAAATATAGTAATTCTTTTTGTACTGCACGTTTTCAATTTCTTTACAATAATGGCGCTTGTGCCGGTTACCATAAACTATCTTGGAAAAACCGAGTACGGTATTTGGTTAACTCTCGCATCAATTCTTAACTGGCTTATAAATTTAGATTTTGGACTTGGTAACGGTTTACGGAATAAACTTGCCGAAGCTCTGGCGTTAAATGATATAAAATTAGCACGTATCTATGTTAGTACTGCTTATGTAGTTTTTGCAATCGGTATTGTTATGGCATTTTCTGTTTATATGATGATACACGGATTTTTAAACTGGGCAGATTTGCTTAAAGCTCCTCCCGAGTATTTTGAATTACTAAATACTTTGGTTCTTTGGGTACTTATTTTATTCCTAATCCAGTTTTTATTAAAGCTGTTAACTTCAATTATTAATGCTGACCAAAGACCGGCTTTGAACGGAGCCCTTAGCTTAATTGTTAATTCTATAACTTTAATCACAGTGGTTATTCTATCTAAAACAGCCATTAAATCTTTTTTAGCTTTTTCACTTATCTCAAGTTCAATTCCGGTTATAGTTTTTATTTTTGCTTCCATAATTTTATTTTCAACTCACTATAAACAAATATCACCTTCGTTTGCGTTCATAAATTTTAAATATTCTTCTAATTTGGTAAAACTTGGGATGCAATTTTTTGTTATACAGATTTCAAGCTTAATCGTTTTTACAACAGATAATATTATAATAGCGCAACTATATGGACCCGAACAAGTGGTTGTATATAATATAGCCTACAAATATTTCTATATGGTGCCTTTGGTCTTTAATGTTGCCCTTGCCCCTTTCTGGTCAGCTTTTACCGAAGCATATGTTAAAAAGGAATTTGATTGGATTAAAAATTCAGTTAAAAAATTAGTATTAATCTGGGCACTTCTTTCAATTATAGCAGTAATTATGATTTTTGCATCAAACTTTATTTATAAAATTTGGGTCGGACCCGAAATTAAAGTTCCATTTATGCTTTCAGTTTTTACCGGAATATTTGTGATTATTGCAAACTGGAATAACATTTTTGCTTATTTTATAAATGGTGTTGGCAAAGTAAGAATACAACTTTATTACTCAATTTGTATTGCAATAATTAATATTCCACTTTCTATTTTGCTTGCAAAAACAGCAGGATTGGGAATTACCGGTGTTATCGTGGCTACTAATATCAGTTTAATTTTTGCATCAATTTGGACGCCTATACAATATCTAAAAATAATTTCGGGGAAGGCTAAAGGATTGTGGAATAAATAATTATAATCATTTATTAATAAAATTTTAAAGTTTTTAAAAAGCAGCAATCAATGAAAATACTTTATGACCATCAATGTTTTGCTATGCAAAATTACGGAGGCATTTCACGATACCACTATCATTTAATAAAAGAGTTTGAAAAGCAAACCGATATTGATGTTAAATTATCTTTGGCATACTCTAATAATTTTTATATAAATAATGATAATAAATTAAGAGTAAAAAAATTTTTCCCGAATAATAAATTTTATTTTAAAAGAACCATATTAGATTTAATTAATCGAAAATATACGATTCCTCAAATCAAAGAAGGAAATTATGATATTTTTCATCCCACTTATTATAATCCTTATTTCTTAAAACACTTAAAAGACAAACCCTTTGTTATAACTGTACATGATATTATCCATGAATTGCATCCGGAAATTAGAAATAAAATTGATAGAACTATAGAAAATAAGAAATCACTTTTAAATGTGGCTAAATTAATTATTGCAAATTCAAACAATACAAAAAAAGATTTGATGAATATATATGGCATTTCATATGAAAAAATAGAAGTTGTTTATTTAGCCGCTTCGGTAAATAAACAGATGAGCTTGAAGAAAGATAAATTGTTATTACCCGAAAAGTATATCTTATACGTAGGGAACAGAGATTTTTATAAAAACTTTATCAATTTCGTTTTAGCAGTGGAATCATTACTTAAAGAATATAGCGATATCTATTTGGTTACTGCAGGAGGTGGAAATTTTTCCAAAGAAGAATTAGAATTTTTTGAAAGTAAAAAACTGCAGAGTAAAATATTATTAAAAAAAGCCGATGATGCGTCTTTAGCAACGCTTTATACTAACGCACTTGCATTTGTTTTCCCAACACTTTATGAGGGATTCGGTATTCCGGCTTTAGAGGCTATGAATTGTGATTGCCCCGTGATAATGAGTAACACAAGCTCATTGCCGGAAGTTGGAGGCGATGCCGCAATTTATTTTGATCCTACAGATATTGGTGATATTAAAGCAAAGATTGAAATGGTTATTTTTAATCCTGAACTACGAAAGGAATTAATTAGAAAGGTTTCTATACAAAGAGAAAATTTCTCTTATGAAAAAACCGCGAAACAAATGAAGAGAATTTATAGTCAGTTAATTAAGTAGTAATTAAATTCAAAATCCTGTTCTGATTTCACTCTTGACATTAATACAATATCTCCGAGCATTGGAATCAAAATATTATCTAATTTATTGTAAACGATTTTATCCGTAAAAAATTGTAATTTGATGTTAAACAAAAACGGTTTTGAGAAATAATATGTTAATCGGAATAATTGCCAATATTACAAAAGAAAATGTATTTGAAGTTGTATCATCCTTCCTTTCAAAACTAAAAAATAATAATATCGATTACCTGCTTACAAAATCACTTTTTGAGGATAAGAATAAATTAAAGATAGAATTGTTTGATGACTTTGTTACTGATGACAAAGAAGTTTATGAAAAGAGTGATGTGATTATTTCTATCGGCGGTGACGGCACCATGCTTGCCACTGCTTTTAATGCTCAGTTTTATGATAAACCTGTTCTCGGTGTAAATCTTGGTAAGCTTGGATTTTTGGTGGAAGCGGATATTAACCAGATGGACAAAGTTATTGCTGATCTTAAAAACGGCAATTATAATATTGAAGAACGTATGCTAATAACCGGTGAAGTTGAAGGTTACAAAGACGATAAATTTTATGCTATAAATGATATTGTGATTGATAAAGGCGGCTGGCCTAAAATGGTTGAAATTACTATCTGGGTTGATGGTGAATATGTTACAACTTTTTCTGCCGATGGTTTAATTGTTGCCACACCAATTGGTTCAACCGGTTATTCAATTTCTGTGGGCGGACCAATAGTCTCGCCTAAAACAGATGTTATTACTCTTTCCCCAATTTCACCGCATAGTTTAACTGTGCGTCCTTTGGTTCTTCCCAGTTCGCAGGAAATAGTAATCAAGGCAGATTCACCTTACAAAGAAGTAAAAGTTAATTGTGACGGGCAGCGCTCGTATGCATTTCCACCCCCGATGGAAATAAAAATCAGGAAAAGTGAAAGACCGTTAAAATTAGTACATACCTCACTTACAACTTATTTTGAAACTCTACGGAATAAATTAATGTGGGGAATTGATTTAAGAATTAAAAAAGATTAAAAACTATTGTCATCCCGTGCGAAGTCGAAGGATGAAGTGTGATTTATTTATTGGCACGAGCTTTAGCTCGTGGTAAAATAAAAGAATAAAATGTAGCTTTAGCCAAAATTATTTTTGTAGTTGTTGGACTAAAGTCCAGCGATGTTTTTCTAATATAATCCACGACTTAAAAGCCGTGGCAATTAAATAGATAGAGAAAAAAATATGCTCAAATATCTCATTCCACTTGCAATCATAATTACCACAATTCAAATCTATTCACAGGATTACAAACTAATTCCTGATGAAATAAATGGTGAACCGCTTATTCTTGGTTACTGTCCAGTTAGCGCTATGAATGATTCGGTTTTTAATAATACCTGGACAGAAGAATACAACGACTACCAGCTTGATTATGAAACTCTTGATAGTCTTGAAGGAAAACTTGATAGTATAAATATAAAAATAGTTTTTCGTTCAACTTGCAGTGATAGCCGGGAACAACTGCCAAGATTATTTAAGATACTAAATGAACTTAACTACAATGTAAACTCAATTACTCTAATTGGAGTTAACAGGGAAAAGAAAGGCTTATCCAAAGAAGCTGAAGGATTTGAAATAGAATTTGTTCCCACAATTATTTTTTATAAAGACGGAAATGAAATTGGAAGAATTGTAGAAACTCCAATTGAAAGTTTAGAAAAAGATTTATTGAAAATATTAATGTAGGGACACGACACTGTCGTGTCCTTATGACCTCGCGTCCCGTTGATTAACATATTGGAGGATAAATGTACAACTCCAAATTCCACCATAGAAAAAGTATTCGGTTAAAAGAATACGATTACACAAATCCCGATTGGTATTACATTACAATTTGTACACACAATAAAGAACATTTATTTGAGAGTGTTGTTAACAACAAAATGAAATTGAATGAATATGGGAAAATTGCTGAAGAAGAATGGTTAAAAACAAAAGAGATAAGGAAAAATATTGATTTGGATTATTATGTTATTATGCCGAACCACATTCACGGAATAATTATTATAGAATATAATGAAAACGTACGGGCGACCCGTTGGGTCGCCCCAAATAATGATTTAATCATTCCAATCGATGCAAAAGAAAACGGGGAAATAAAAAGGGGGACGGGTCAGCGACTCGCCCCTACGATCCAATCAAATTCATTGGGTTCAATTATCGGGCAATTCAAATCGGTATGTACAAAAAGAATAAAAAAAATTGGTGTAATGAATACTAAACCCATCTGGCAAAGAAATTATTTTGAGCACATGATTCGAAACGATAATGATTTGCATCGAATAAGAAAATACATAGAGCTAAACCCGTTAAAATGGCAATTGGATGAATACTATTAATTTATAAATTATTTCCGTAGGGACACGACGCTGTCGTGTCCTGATATTATCGTGTCCTTCTTTATGTTTTTAATTGTTGATGTTGCGTGTTTGTTGTTTTATTTTGTTAATGTATTCATAATCAAAATAAAGAGCCAGATAATGACAAGAGCAAAAATAGTAAATGGTCGATGGACAAGAAAAGTTCCCTGGGGGAATGGAGATTTATGGCGTACAGATATATTTAAAACTACATTAGCAGATCCCAGGCTGAAAGAGACAGAATTTGTTTTAGCAAATGGATCGGTTGTTGTTATCCATGCCGATGAATTACGCCGAGTACTTGCTGGGGGGTAATGAGCACTACGACAATCAAATTTGGGGTCCATTCAATATTAATCTTATAGAAAAAACCATCAATGCCACAAAGTATTAATGAAAATTATTTAATAGCGCTTCAAATTTGTCAATCAAACAAAAAAGCCTCGACTTTCATCGAGGCTTTTATTTAATTCTCTATCTCAGAAAGTTCAGGAAGTTTTATCTTCTTCGGCTTCATATCATCTTTCTTTCCTTTGCCGTTTCCGTTACCATTACTTCCGTTCTTGCCATTCTTACCGTTACTCTTGCTTTTGCTTCCAAAACCTTCAGGATTATTTGCATCTGCATAATTTTTATAAGTGTAAATTTTATGCTGAAAGTTTCTAAGAATTATTCTCTCTTCATCATGATGCAGAACATAATTTGGCAGCAAAGGAATCTTACCGCCGCCTCCGGGCGCATCAATAACAAAATGAGGAATTGCAAGTCCGCTTGTATGTCCGCGTAAATTTTCAATAATGTTCAACCCGGTTTCAATAGAAGTTCTAAAATGATTAGCGCCTTTGGTTTCATCAGCCATATACATATAATATGGGCGGACTCTGATCTTAAGAAGTTTTTGCATTAATTCTTTTACAACTGCAGGATCATCATTAACGCCTTTCATAATAACCATCTGGTTACCCATCGGAATACCGGCATCAGCCATCATCTGGCAGGCTTTTGAACTTTCCGGAGTAATTTCCCACGGATGATTAAAATGTGTGTTGCAATAAATAGGATGATACTTCTTTAACATATTTACAAGCTTAGGCGTAATACGCTGTGGAAGTACACACGGCATTTTTGAACCAAGCCGGATTATTTCGATATGAGGAATTGCTCTTATTCTTTGAAGAATTTTTTCGAGCATAGCATCGGTAAGCATTAAAGGATCGCCGCCGGAAAGGATAACATCACGAATTTCTGTATGCTCTTCAAGATATTTAAAAGCGCTTTCAAGTCCCTTCATCGAGATTTTATCGTGATCGCCAACTTTTCTTTTTCTTGTACAAAAACGGCAATACAATCCACACTGGCTTGTAACAAGAAATAAAGCGCGATCGGGATAACGATGAGTGATATTGGGTACGGGACTCATTGCATCTTCCATCAAAGGATCTTCTGCCGCATCAAAATCTTCCAGTTCAGCTTTATCCGGAACACATTGACGCCAGATCGGGTCTCCGGGAGATCTAATTAGACCTAAATAATATGGATTGATACGTGCTTGAAAAAATTCATCAAGATCTTCCGCTACTTTGCGATCGATCCCGAATTTTTCTACGAGTTGATCAACAGTGTGTACACTGTCGCGTACCATTTGCTGCCAAAGTTCCATAACGATTCCTCAGTGATTCTTATTATTGAAATACTTTCCAAACACCAGCAGGTTGTCGCCTGCCGAGTAAAAATCTTTTATCTCCGAAATAATCGAATACTTATTTCTAAGATAAAAGTTTTGTGTGGACTTGTAACTTTCTTTTGAAGAAGTTTCAGCAAGCAGCCATCTGCCGTTGTTGCTTCTTACAAACTCTTCAGCATGTTCTAAAAGATTTTTGCCGATTCCTTTACCTGAGGATTCAGGGTCAGCAACTATCCAGTAGAGGTCATAAACCGCATCTGTCAGCGGTCGTTTACCTGTACAATGATAACCTGCAATCTTACCATCATATTCATAAACAAAAATATGATAGTCCGTTTGGTCTGGATTCATTACAGAAATGTTAACAAGTTCCATCGCAACTTTAACTTCTTCCTCATTAAAGTTTGGAATTCTTGTCAGCATATTTTCAATATCAACTTCGTCAGATAGCTTTATTTTTCGAATCATTGTACTTCCGCTGTAATGCTAAACTCGTTATGGTAAATAAAAGTTCGGAATAAGATTTACCCGATGCTGCGGCTGCTCTTGCAAAACCGGAATCACTCGATACATCAGGATTTGGATTAATTTCTATCACGTAAGGTGTTCCGTCATTTGCCAATCGAACATCAACACGTGCATAATCTCTGCAATTTAAAACGTTATAAGCCTGTAAAGCTGTATCTTCTACTTTTTTCTTTGTATCGGCATCTATATCTGCCGGGCATACCGGCTTTGTATAATTATAATAAGTGCTGCCTTCAATCCATTTACCGTCATAAGTAACTATCTTAGGTAAATTATCAGGCAAACCCGTAAAATCTATTTCGGATATTGGAAGAGTAATTCCACCAAGCACGGCACAGTTTAATTCTCTACCTTCAATATATTCTTCAACAATCAGGTTTTTCTTATACGTTTCGGTTAAAAACGTAAAGTGCTTTTTTAGTTCTTTAAAATTCTTTACAACTGAATTTTCAGAAATACCGATGCTGGCATCTTCGTCAACAAGTTTTAAGATAAGCGGATAACTAAGATCAATATTTTTTTCCGTAAACTTTGTTTTTGGGGTTAACGTAATTGCTCTTGGAGTTTTAATTCCATTTGAATAAAGAATTTCCTTGGCTCTTTGCTTGTTAAGGCAATTCCCCAGCGTTGATGGAATATTTCCCGTATAGTTATATCCTAAAAGCTCATACAATCCAGCCATACAATATTCATAAAAAGCTATACCTTCTACCGATTCAACAAAATTTAATATTGCATCCGGGTTATAAGAAGTAATTTCATTAATTGTTCGGTAAACGTTTTTATCAATCGGTAAAGATTTTACTTCCGTAAAAAATGTTTTTAGATTGTTTTCAATCTCGTTCATTTGTAAAGCAAAGGAATGTTCTGATAAATCTTTATTATCAGAGTTTTTATCCGCCGGTTTTCCGTTGTAAATGGAAAATATACTTACTGGCGAATTATAACAGATCAATATTTTTGCTTTGGTTATCATAAAAGATTATATCTCTTAACTGCTGATGCTAATACATGATTTATCATATCATTATAATCAATACCTGCTGCCCTGGCAGCTTTAGGAAAACTTGAATTTTCTTTCGGGTCAGGTATTATTCCCGGTAATGGATTTATTTCAATAATACTTGGCTCACCATGTCTGTCCAGACGTAAATCAATTCTACTCCAATCACGGCATTTTAAAACTCTGTAAGTATCAAGACACACGTTATTAATCTTTTCTTCTAAACCTTTGTCGATATTTGCAGGGCAATCAAAAACATCAAAATCATTTTCCTTGGTATCAAGGATCCATTTTGCTTCATAAGAGTAAATAGGAGTTACACCCTTAGGATATTTGTCATATCTCATCTCAATTGCCGGTAAAATTTTTGTATCACCGTTATTTCCAAGAACTGCAACTGTAAACTCTCTTCCGGATAAAAATTCTTCAACCAAAGCTGACTGATTATACTCGGAAGTTATTCTTTTAATTTCTCTTATAAGTTCTTCTTTGTTATGAACAAATGATGAAGCATAAATTCCTTTGCCGGAACCCTCACTAATCGGTTTTACGATTAATGGATATTCTATATTTTGATTTTCTGCATCTTCTATTCTATCAGCAACAAAAAATTTTGCTGTCGGAACTTTATAGTAACTTAAAATTTCTTTCGTGCGGGCTTTGTCCAAACAAATTGCAAGTGTAAGTGCATCGGAACCGGTATATGGAATTTGAAGCATATCAAGCATAGCAGGAATTTGTGCTTCGCGGCTTACACCATTTGCACCTTCTGCAATATTAAAAACTATATCGGGTTTAACTTCACGGAATTTATTGTAAGCTTCCTCATTTGCTTCTATCAATATAACATTATTGTAACACGCAATTGCATCTTTAACTGCATTTATTGTTTCCCATGTATCCCATTCGGCATAAGCATCAACTTCGCTGCCTGATGGTGATTCTTGTTGATGTAAATTTGGAGAGTGATTATTAACAACTGGAGACACTACGGCGGAGAGAGATTCACTTTCTGGTTTTACATTGTACGCTAATGCAACGTTCAACTTCTTGTTAAAGAAGGGTGATAAAATATTTTCTCCTACAATAATTTTTTCGATAGCAAATATAACGTTTATAAAATTTTTGTCAACAAGTTTGCAAGCCGAGTAAAAAATATTTTTAAAGCACTCATCAACGACTTTTTCTTGCTAAAAATAATTTTTAAAAAAGATTTTACGAGTTATATTTTAAATGATAATGATTACAGGTGCTGTTTATGGATATGGAATAGAGATCGTGGTTTTTAAGTCTAAGCAATTTTTGCGTAAGAAAAATTTTCAGAGTAGTGCCTGATAAGATTTTGGCGGATGACGGCAGAAAAATTTTTTTCTAATTTCGGGTCAACTTCTATTAATTTGAATGCACTTTGCTTGGCTTCAAGAATTAATTCGGTGTCTTCAACAATGTTGGTGTACTTCAATTCCGGAAAACCACTTTGCTTCGTTCCGAAAATATCTCCCGGTCCGCGCAGCTTTAAATCTATTTCTGCAATCTTAAATCCGTCAGAATATTTTACCATTGATTGAAGCCGAACAGACGATTTGTATTTTTCTAGCTGAGTGGATGATAAATAATCTAACTCAAGTTCATTGGATTTTTGCTTTGCGGCAATTTCATCTTTAGTAATTAAAATACAGTAAGCTTGTTTGCTGCTTCTCCCAACTCTTCCTCGCAATTGATGAAGTTGTGATAAGCCAAAACGATGAGCATCATTAATTAATATTATGTTAGCGTCAGGAATATCAATACCGACTTCAATAACAGTTGTTGAGACTAACACATCAAATATCTTTTTTTGAAACATTAACATCGTTTCTTCTTTTTCCTGCCAGTTCATTCTGCCGTGAATCAATCCCAGTTTTAGATTTTTGAGATGATTCTCTTTCAAGTCTTCATAAAATATTGTTGCGGCTTTTAAATCGAGCTTTTCCGATTCTTCAACCAGAGGATAAACCAGGAATGTTTGGTAACCTTGTTTCGCTTTGTCAATAATGAAATCATAAATCTCCGGTAGTTTCTTTTCACCGCGTAAAACTGTTTTAATCGGGATCCTGTTCTTCGGCATTTCATTAATGATTGATAAATCCAGGTCGGCATAAACCGTCATCGAAAGTGTTCGGGGAATTGGCGTCGCACTCATAACAAGTACATCGGGAGTTTTGCCTTTACTTTGCAGCAATGCTCTTTGCTTAACCCCAAAACGATGCTGTTCATCAATTACAACCAAACCAAGATTATTAAACTTAACTTTTTCTTCAAAGATTGCGTGAGTGCCGATAATTATATCTGCTTCCTGTAATTCGATTTCGGAAAGTTTTGTGTTCTGCACAGATTTTTTTTGTCCGCCAAGCATCAGGCAAACTTTTATTTCTTTTGTTTTATAGATTGAAGAAAGTTTACTCATCATCATAGAAATATTTTTTGCATGCTGATCAGCTAAAATTTCTGTAGGAGCCATAAGCGCAGTTTGAAAACCGTTATCTACCGCAATCAACATAGCAATTAATGCAACAATAGTTTTTCCGCTTCCTACGTCTCCCTGCAAAAGTCTGTTCATCGGCTTTTCGGAAAGCATATCTTTCTTTATTTCACTTAAAACATTTAACTGTGAATGTGTTAGCTTAAACGGAAGCGTTTTGATAAAATCGGAAACAAGTTTTGTTTTTATTTCCATTTTATTGCCGATGAGTTTTGTTTGATAATTATTTTTTCTCATCGCAACAAGAAGTTCGATGTAAAACATTTCCTCAAACTTAAAGCGGCGCTTTGCCTTCTCAAATAATTCTTTGCTTTGCGGGTAATGATAATTTTTAACAGCGGTTATTAAATCAATCAGATTATGCTGTGCAATGATTTCTTGTGGAAGAGTTTCTTCAAGTTTATCTGCATAACTTTCAACTGCATAATTAATAATGCGGCGTAAACTTAAATCGCCGATATTTTTTTGCTTTAGTTCTTTTGGAATTCTATAAAACGGAATAATTTTTCCTGTGTTAAGAAAACTTTGCGTTTCTTCTTCCGTTATCTTATCAAAATCAGGATGAACAAATTGAAGTTTGTTATAATTTATATCCGGCTTGCCGGAGATTGCAAAATAATCGTCTTCATTAAAAACAGAATAAAAATATTTTACACCCTGAAACCAAACACATTCAAAAAATCCAGTTGCATCCCGGAACTGAACTTTAAGTATTTCTTTTCTGCCAAGATTTCTTTTTTCTTTATCAGCAACCTTTGCAACGATGGTGGCTTCTCCATCGTAACCGTTTATTGCATATCCATAAGCTTTGGCTGCGGTTAACACAGTTGTGCGATCAAGATGACGGGATGGAAAATAAAAAAGAAGATCACGAATTGTATTTATTCCAATTGCCGCAAATGATTCTGCGCGTTTTGGTCCAACAGATTTAATATATTGAACAGAAGATTCTAGAATATTTTCTTTTGCAGAAATCATTATTATAAAAATAGATTGTTACTAAGGCAAACTCAATAATGTAAAAAGAAATTTAGTGATAGAATTTGCGCAATACTTTATAGTAATTAACTCGCATTACGCAGTTGTCATGCTGAATTTATTTCAGCATCTAAAAATCTGCGTAAAAAAGATTCCGAAACAAGTTCGGAATGACATAATCGTTATCTTTGCGTAAGGTGAGTAATTAAGTAATTTTTATCCTGCATATTCATCTTATACTTACCGAAAAAAAATAATGACATTATTTTTTTATCATTTTTATGCTTTTGGTTTTGGAATTATATTTGTAACAAAAATTATAATTGGAGGTTAGCTGAGGAATAATTTAACTTTATTTTTTTAATTTCATTAGGGGAACCGATGAAAATTGTTGAGCCGGTTTACAGCGCTATTTCTGAAAAAACAGCAAAATTATTTTGCGGTTTTTGTTATATCTATCCTTATACAATTAAACATTTCTCTTTTTTACTTTCTAAATTTTCCTTATTTCTTAACTGCAAAAAAAATTATCTAAGGCTATTGCTATGAAATTACAACCAAAATATTTTGTTTTATTCTCAATCCGCCCGTGGTGGATAATTTTACTCTTAATATTGCAGTTAGCCTGTGATACCACCGAACCAACCGATGACCTTAAACCCGGAAGAAGAGATTATACCTGGACTGTGGATACAATCCCAGTTGCAAACTCTGTAATGAAGGATATGTGGGGTAGTTCACCTGCAGACATTTGGATATGCGGTGATTCAGATGACAGGCGCCAATCACTTTGGCATTATGACGGAACAAATTTCACCCCGTATAATGAATACATATTATCGGCAACATCGTTTTGTGGTTTTGCACAAAATAATATCTGGATGTCAACATCAACAGGATGGTTATATCATTTTAACGGTTCCGAATGGACAAAAGACACCGTACTAAGAATGGAAGGATATAATGATGTTGTTATACAACAGCTATGTGGTACTGCCCCAAATAATATTTATGCAACGGGTATGGCAAACAGTCTTGATGATTATAGGGGGGTGATTGCTAGGTACGATGGGAAAAAGTGGACATATCTAAAAATCCCGGACATTCGTGTTAATTTCTATAATATTAAATATGATAGTGAATTAGGTGCTTTTTTTATTAGCGGAGCTAATTTTGATAATACTGGAACACCTGAAAGATTATATACTCTAAAAAACAATATTCTAAAAGAAATATATGCAGGTTCGTCGGGTCGATATCTCGGTAAAATTGACAATAGGGTATACATATTTGGTTATGATAAAAAAATCTATAAATATAATGGGTCCGCTTTAAAACTCTGGATTGACCTGAGCAACACAAACTATTTGGGAAGAGTAAGCGGTAAGACAGAGAAAGATTTTTTCTGTAATACCTCTGATTATGTTAATGGTTTAACCGGAATAGGACACTGGAATGGAACAGATTTAGCAACGCTTTATGAATCAAAGTTCGCTACATACAGAACCCTCTTTTTTGAGAATGAGGTTATCTTTTTTAGTGGCAATTACGAAAATGATTTTATTAATGCAATCGTTAAGGGAAAATCAAACAACAAATAGGAGGAGATTAAGAGAAACAAGAGATTAAAAAAGAAAAGGGATGGTGCGGTCACACCACCCCATAAGTGCAAATAAATATTAGGCTGCTCACCTAACCTGCAGTTTAACTGCGTTTTTTATTTGCACTTCAAATATAATTATTGACCGCTTTAAATGTAAATAAGGGAAAAATTATGTTACCTTTCAAAAAAATCTTAGTCGTCTTGGTTATGATGACTAAACTGTTGTTAGGACAATCTTTTACTTTTAGCGGACCAAGTGAAGTTGTTCTAGATTGGGGTCAAATGTCAAAGACAGTGACATTTAGTTTTACATATTTTAATACCGGCGGATTGGTTGCTCCACATTTAACTACTAAGATAGATGATCAACAGCCATTTCCAACACCAAGTGGTGGCACTTCTTATATGCCCTCTTCATTAAACTTGAGTCTGAGTCCTGGAAATCACACTATTATTTTTACCTTCATAAGTCTTTCTGAAGACCTAAATAATCCTTGGACAGTTCATCAAGAATCCAGCACGAATGTGCTTTGTAAGATAACAGTAAAGATACAAAACATATTTGTTGGGGGGTCAATCTTTGTCGATAATTACACTGTACCAAAAACATCACCAGTAAATAAAGTTGCAAATTATAATCTTCAGGTACCTGTGGGGGCTATTGATCAAGACTACGAAAATTATAATAGAAAATGGAATACCTCTGGTAATAATTTGAGTTCCTGGGATCGTGAACGATATGGAAATGGTGCTTGGATATTCCAAAGTTATAGCAGAGATTTTAACTACACAGTTTTAGAAGATGACAAAAACAAAGCCATAGTCAGAGCAGGTCTTCGTAAGAACTTTAAAATCGACAGAGTCAATCAAACAGAATTTGATGGGAATCCAACCGCTACAAGCTACATTGTTGAACAAAACAGCGGACAAATTTCGACTTTTGGTAATGGATATACTCCTGGATCAATCACATATACTTTTTCCGGTTGGACAGATGATTTAAATGCACCAACGACAAGAACGATTTCACCAACAGAGAATAAAACATATTCGGCATTATACAAGGTTACTAATAAGTCAAACTCAACCACAGCATACTCAAACCCCAGCCAGCAAAAATTCATTCAAACACCGGATGGAGTAAAACATATCTGTTACGAGAGTATGAATCGCGTTTGGCTAGAGCATAGCACAGATAACGGTGTAAC
>JBAQCL010000071.1:0-68743 GCA_049294175.1 Ignavibacteriaceae bacterium
GAAACGAAAAAAATGATCTTATTGAAATAAATTTGTGAAAATGAAAAATTTTTATCTACATCTGTTAATTTTTCAGTTGATAGTAATTTTTGTTCAAAAAGATTATTGCCAGAATAATTTAAAAGTCTTTGATCATGATCTTCAAAAAAACATCTTTTTATTCACTAATCAAAAATTTTTGAATCAAAATAAAAATAATTATCAAGCTAAAGATTCTATCCCGGCATTTCCAAATAAAATAAAAAGCACAAAATTAAATGATGTTTATGGGAATGTACTCTTAGCTGCAAAATTTGGGCAGTATTGGAATGGCGCTGATTGGCAAACTCATGATAAGAGGATTTACAATTACGATAATCTTAAAAATTTAATTGAGTGGATTTATCAAATGTATAATTATTATGAACCTGATAAAATTGATTGGCAGCAGAGAAAAATAAATACATATGATAAAAATGGTAACTTAATTATTGAACAAAGACAATTGTGGAACACTTCGCAGGGATGGTATAATATTTCCAGATTGCATTATAAATATGATAAATATAATTACTTAATTCAGGATTCAATAGAGTTTTGGATTGATAGCCTTGGGATTTGGAAGTCATCAACTAAAAATATTTATTCATATGATGAGAATAACAATGTAATTGAAATACTTGAGACACATCTTATTAATGGAAGTTATTTTAATGGGAGTAGATGGATATATCAATTTGATCAAAATAATAATCTTCTGGAAGAACGTTATCAAGGCTGGGATAATACGGACTGGATTACTTATTATGTTAGAAGTTATTCTTATGATAATGCAAACAATAAAATCAGCTTTATTTTACAAGATTGGGACGGGCTTAAATTAGATTATACAATTAAATATTTGTACAGCTATGATGAAAGTAATAATAATACGGAAGTTATAGGGCAAGATTGGCAAGATTCAGTCTGGATAAATAATTATAAAAAGGATTACTTATATGATAAGAATAATTTATTAATTGAGGATAGTAACTTTTACTGGAATATTAATCAATGGGATCTTTTATCTAAAGACTTTTATTCATATGATGCAAAAGGAAATAGAACTTTAGTTCTTGAACAAAGTAGAAGAGGTACGACATTTGTAAATTATAGTCGGAATATTTTTACTTACGATTTAGATAATAATCTTGTTTCACAGGTTCAGCAACTTTGGGACAGGACAGATTGGATTAATAGTTGGAGAAACTACTCAATTTATATCCCAAAATTTGGGAATAATGATTTTATAAATAATTATTGGTTATCTGATAACTATCCCAATCCATTTAATAGTTCAACTACAATCAGATTCTTCATACCGCAAGAAGAGTTGGTTACTATAACTATTTATGATATTCTTGGTCAGAAGGTTAGGACTCTTGTAAATGAAAATAAAATTGCTGGAATTTATGAAACAACTTGGAAAGCAGATAATGAATCAAGCGGTATTTATGTTTACCAGCTAAGATCTGGCGACTATGTTGAAGCTAAAAAAATGATATTGCTCAAATAATAAAATGTGACTAAATGAAAATAATTTTTTGTACAATTTTTGTTTTTTAACCTGGTTTAATTCTTATACTCAAACTTCGCCTGTTCCACCAAGAGCATCGGATGAATGTCTGGCTCAGCTTTTATAAATCTAATCTGGAGTATGCCTCGCGAGGAAAGGGAAGAACAAATTTATGCATAAGTAATTACGGGTAACATTCCAGGGTTTATGAGTCAATTAAGCGCTATCACTGCCAATGTTAATATTGGGGGTAATAATATTCAGTAAAGTATTTTGTAATTCCTGAATATCTTGCTGTCGGATCTGCTTCAGATTATTTCTTGTATCCAATGACTCCCTTGCTTGCTCAAAGAGTTTGCAATAATCTTAATTGCACACTTCCAACAAAAAAAATGGTTGATCAGATTTATACTTCCGCTCCTTGTAAATTAAGACCACAACCAATTCCGCCATCCGCTGAAATGATAACAGTTCCGGTTTTTGCACAGCATAATGATTCTGTAAAAACCCTGAGGTTTCCTGTTATTCCTGAATATCCACATGGTACTTTGGTAGGCGGAACAAATAAAGATGTAATAATTTCAAACTATATCTATCAAAACTTAAAAACTAATGTACCAAAGCCTGTTGTAATTTATGGCTGGCATCAATTAAATGGAGTTCCTATTCAACCTGTTTATAACGGACATAGCGAAACTTATGCTGATTATAGTCACGGCATCCGGTTAGTTTTGGATTCCGCTCTTGTTGATGGAAATTTTATACAAACCAAGAAATGGTTGTGTTAAAGTAAATCGCAACTTTATCCTAAATAAAACTGTACCCATTCAAGGTAATTACTTAATAATTGAGTTAAACTTGACAAATAACCTTAATAAATATATATTAACCACTGAAAGAAATTAGTATTTTATTCAAGACATTAATAAATTAATTTATCGATGAGTAATAGATAATAGCCCTCTCCTCTCCCAATGATAAAAGCGTAATCAGAAATGATTACGCTTTTTTTATATCTGAATTAGCGGTGTTTTTTATTAAGTTTAATATATAAATATCAGTTTATTCGGAGAAAATATCATGCATTCAAAAATTATCCCGGCAGTTAGAACAGAAAACATTACCTATGCAGTAAGAGATATTGTCGTACTTGCAAATCAAGTTGCAAAAAGCGGTAAAGAAATGTTATACTTAAATATAGGTGACCCCAACCTTTATGATTTTATTCCGCCAAAACATTTAATTGATGCGACATACCAGGCAATGCTTAAAAACTTAAACGGCTATGCTCCTTCATCAGGAGTCAATGAAGCTGTAAAAGCAATTGAAGCGGAAGCTGAAAGAAAAGGTATTACAAATGTTCACGATATTTTTGTAACAACGGGCGCAAGTGAAGCGATTGAAATTTGTTTAACCGCACTTGTAAACGATGGAGAAAATGTTTTAACCCCGACTCCCGGTTACCCGCTTTATACAGCAATATCAAGCAAACTTCAGATGATGGAAAATCCATATTATCTGGATGAAGAAAATGGCTGGCTGCCCGATATTGAAGATATAAAATCAAAAATAAATGATAAGACAAAAGCAATTGTACTTATCAATCCAAACAATCCAACAGGTTCTCTTTATACAAAAGAAAATTTACAGCAAATTGTTGATCTGGCATTAGAACATAATCTTGTAATTTTTGCTGATGAAATTTATGATAAACTTTTGTTTGATGGGAAAAAACATATCTCAATTGCATCATTAAACAAAGATGTTTCCTGTATAACTTTTGGCGGGTTATCTAAAAATTATATGGTTCCCGGTTTTAGAATTGGCTGGGGAATTGTTAGTGGAAGGAAAGAAAATTTAAGTGATTATCTTGAAGCGATTAATAAAATTCTTAGAGCAAGATTATCTGCAAATCATCCTGAGCAGTATGGTATTAAACCTTCACTCGAAGGAAATCATGATCATCTTATTGAAGGAATGAAAAAGCTTACTAGACGAAGAGACTTAACTGTTGAAATGTTAAATGCAATTCCGGGAATTTCCTGCGTTAAACCCGAAGGCGCATTTTATGCATTTCCTAAATTGGAGATGAAACAACCCGATTCACATTTTGTCGGTGAGTTAATAAAAGAAACCGGAGTTGTGATTGTTCCGGGTAGTGGATTTGGTCAATTGCCGGGGACAAGGCATTTTAGGGTTGTCTTTTTACCTAATGAGCAAATTCTTGAAAGAGCTTACAAAGCTATTGGCGAGTTTTTTGTTAAGTACCAGGAAAAATTTACTGGATTGGTTGAAGTATAAAAAGAAAATTTTTATTCATCTGAGCGGAGTTGAAGAATTATTATTTGATTTAAATTTATATAATTTAATTACTTATATAAATTCCAGCAACACCTTTTGACTATTATGCCCAGCATGACAAAGTTATTAATAAATCTTATTCGATTGACTAATTTTCTTTTCTTGATTGACTAAACCTCTTTATCTATATTTGAACTTCATTTTATTCATCATTAATAAATGGAAACTGTGGATAATTGTAAAGTAACGACGCTTTCGAATGGAGTTAAAGTAGTCTCAGAATTTATTCCTTATCTAAAATCATTTTCTTTGGGATTTTGGTTTAATATTGGCGCACGCGATGAAAATCCACGTAACAATGGAATTTCGCATTTCATCGAGCATATGTTATTTAAAGGAACCAAAACACGTACGGCAAAACAAATCTCTGATGATATAGAATCTTACGGCGGTTATCTAAACGCCTTTACTTCCAAAGAACAAACTTGTTATTACGGCAGAGGTTTATCAGAAAATTTTAAAAAAACTTTTGCGGTTCTTTCTGATATGGTGCAAAATCCTTTGTTTAAAGATTCGCATATCAGAAAAGAAGCAGGCGTTGTAATAGATGAATTGAATGATATTGATGATAATCCCGAAGAATTAATTTTTGATAAATTTGAAGAATTAGTTTTTACCGGCAGTTCTTTAAGTTACCCTATAATCGGAACAGAAAAAAATATTCTTTCTTATAATTCCAATATTCTTCAGCAGTTTCATAAATCAAATTATAGACTTGATAACCTGTTGATCTCGGTTTCCGGTGCTATACAGCATGAAGAAGCTGTTAAGCTTGCCGAAAAATATTTTAAGGGAAGAAAGACAACCTCAAATCAAAAACGAAAAATTTTTGTTAAACATTCTGTTAGTGAATTGGTTATTGAAAAAGAAATTCAGCAGGTACATTCAATTATCGGAAAAACAACTTACGGATTTAATGACGCAAGAAGACATAAATTAAAAGTTCTTTCTACTTTGCTCGGAGATGGAAGTTCATCCAGACTTTTTCAGGCTGTTAGAGAAAAACTTGGAATGACTTATCAGATCAATACTTTTTTAAATTCTTATTTAGATGTTTCTGCATTCGGAGTTTATTATTCAACAAATGAAAAGCAGGCGGAAAGAGTAAATGAAATTGTTCTTCGTGAGTTTAATAAGTTAAGAACAACAGAAGTTAAACCGAAAGAATTAAACCGTGTAAAAGAGTACATAAAAGGCAATACATTAATGAGTCTTGAAAATACTACCAACCGGATGATACGATTGGCAAATTCAATATTGCATTATGGAAAGATTGTTCCGGTTGATTATGTTCTTAACAAAATTGAGACTGTATCAACAGAAGATATTTTAGATCTTTCACGGGAAATTTTAGATGAAAAAACTTTAAGTAAAATAATTATTCATTCAAAAGATTATTCAATTAAAAAAGCAGCTTAAGATTAAAAGCTCAAAAAAAAATCAGAGTAGATTATGCCAAAAATAAATATTGATGGAAAAGATTTAGAGTTCAAACAAGGTCAAACAATTATTGAAGCAGCAAAAGATAACGGAATTGACGTTCCACATTTTTGCTGGCATCCTAAATTATCCGTATCGGGTAATTGCAGGATGTGTTTGGTTGAAGTTGAGAAAATGCCAAAACTTGTAATTGCCTGTGCTACGGTTGCTGCAGATGGAATGGTTGTTCATACTGAATCAGATAAAGCAATTTCAGCCCGCAATGCTGTAATGGAATTTCTATTAATCAATCATCCGCTTGATTGTCCTATTTGTGATGAAGCAGGTGAATGTAAATTACAGGATTATGCATATCAGCACAGTGTTGGTGAAAGCAGATTTGTTGAAGAGAAAGTTCATAAAGATAAACGTGTTGAGCTTGGTCCCAATGTAATGTTTGATGGTGAAAGATGTATTTCCTGTTCACGCTGTATCCGCTTTTGTGATGAGATTGCAAAAAAGCCGCAATTAACATTTGTTAAAAGAGGAGATAGAGTTACAATTGTAACCTATCCCGGCGAGCAGCTTGATAATCCATACTCAATGAACGTTGTAGATATTTGTCCGGTTGGCGCACTTACAAATCGTGATTTCAGATTTAAAGCACGTGTTTGGGATATGTCGCACACAAATTCAATTTGCAACGGTTGCGCTCGTGGTTGTAACACAGAAATTTGGGTGAGAAATAATGAGGTATTAAGATTAGTTCCAAGATATAACGAAGAAGTTAATAGTTATTGGATGTGCGATCACGGAAGATTGAATACATTTAAATTTGTTAATGCAAAAGACAGGGTGGATGGACCACATTTACGAGTTGAAGGTAATTTAATAAGAGTTGGCTGGGATGAAGCTTATGCTGAAGCAGCATCAAGATTAAGAGTTTTTGGAAAAGATGAAGTTGCAGTTCTCGGATCAGCTTATGCAACTGTTGAAGATAATTATATGGCAGTAAAATTTGCTAAATCGGTTTTAGGAACAGGACATTTAGATTTTGTTCGACATCAAGACTTCTCTTTTGGAGATGATATTCTTAAAAATGAAGACGTAACTCCAAATTCAACCGGTGCTGAGTTAGTCGGTGTTTCTCCATCAAAAAGCGGGCTTGATTATAACGGAATAATTAAAGCTATACGCGAAGGAAAAATTAAAGCACTTTATGTTTTGGAAGATGATATAATTAATAATAATCCTGAGTTGGAAAATATTCTTGCCAGGCTTGATTTATTAATTATACATGCAACAAACTTTAACAAAACATCTGCCCTTGCCGATATAGTTTTTCCGGTATCAACATATGCAGAAAAAAATGGAACGTTTGTTAATTTTGAGGGAAAAGCTCAGAGAATTCGTCCTGCAGTTGCAACTCTTGATGTTGATCGTGCCCTGGAAGGAATGGCAATGAGCAGGTTAGATAAGTTTGGAACTAAGTTTGATCGTTGGGCACAAGGCAAACATTACGATGCAAGATCAAGCTGGAAAATAATTACAGGCTTAGCTTCAGCAATGGGACAGAAATTCAAATACAATATGGCGGAGGAAGTGTTTTCCGATATTTCAAATTCTGTCAGTATTTTTAAAGGATTAGATTACGATAAACTTGGCGAACTCGGTGTGCAATTAAAATCAGTAACTTCAAAATCTACTGTAAAAATTTAGGTTATAAGGAATATAATTTTAATGGATGCAATCTGGAATTTTTTATGGTCAATAATAAGCTTTTACAATTTCTTGTTGATCAGAATTGTAATCGTTCTTGTCTCAATGTTATTAACTGCTGCTTACCTGGTTTATTTTGAAAGAAAGATAGCTGCTTGGGCGCAAAACCGACGTGGACCAAATAGAGTCGGCTGGTACGGGGCGCTACAATCTTTTGCTGATGTGTTTAAACTTTTATTTAAAGAAGATATTGTTCCCGATGCTGCTAATAAAAAAATTCATACGCTTGCACCAATTATTGCATTATTTGTGGCATTTACTACATATGCTGTGTTACCAATCGGTCCCGAAATAACTATTGCAGGATATAAAATTCCTTTAGTGATCGCCGATGTTAATATCGGTATTTTATATGTTCTTGCTCTAACATCACTAAGTGTTTATGGAATAACGTTTGCAGGCTGGTCATCAGGAAGCAAATACTCTTTACTTGGCGGAATCAGGTCATCTGCACAAATGATTTCTTATGAAATATCAATGGGATTTTCAATTGGGGGAGTTGTTCTGCTTGCTGAATCACTCAGACCAATTGCAATCGTAGGATCACAATCAGGCTTTATGTGGAATGTATTTGTTCAACCAATCGGATTTATAACTTTTCTTGTTTCCGCATTTGCCGAAACAAACAGATTACCTTTTGATTTGCCCGAAGCTGAACCGGAACTTGTTGGCGGTTATCATACTGAGTACAGCAGCATGAAGTTTGCAGCATTTTTCTTAGCCGAGTATGCGAACATGTTGATTGCAAGTATAATGATTGCTACTCTTTATCTTGGTGGTTGGCAAATTCCATATATTGAAACATGGGGCTTATCAGCTGGATTGGTTATAGTTTTACAAATTTTAGGATTCTTTATTAAAATCGGTGCATTACTGTTTTTCTTTATTTGGGTACGATGGAGCATCCCAAGATTTAGATATGATCAGCTAATGAATTTAGGTTGGAAAGTAATGTTTCCTCTATCCTTAATAAACATTATTTGGGTTGCTGTTTTGATCATGATTTTTAAAATATAATTTTTAATTATATATCTGTGAATATAGAAAGTAATTACTAACAGGAGTTTTGATGTCAGGCAATAACATACCGCCGAAAAAAAGAATTAAAGATTTAACTTTCGGTGAAAGAATTTACATACCGGAAATTGTCAAAGGTCTATCGCTAACACTTAGAACAATGTTTAAGCCTAAGTTTACGATGGAGTATCCGGAAGAAAAATTTATTCCGCCTGCTTCTTATCGCGGAAGACCCGTACTTGTGCAAGAAGAAAATGGCGAAGAGCGTTGTGTTGCTTGCGGGTTATGTTCAAGAGTTTGCCCATCACTTGCAATTGAAGTTCAGGCTGCAGAAACTGAAAGAGAAAAAGAAAGATATCCCGTAAAATTTGAAATAAATATGTTGAGATGTATATTCTGTGGATTCTGTGAAGAAGTGTGCCCTGAAGAAGCAATTGTTATGAGTAAAGATTATGAACTTGCTTTTACAAACAGAGAAGATGCTGTATATGGAAAGGATAAGCTTCTTACTCCAGTTGCTCAGTTACAGGACAGAATAGATTTTCTAAGGCATTACAAATAGAAAACTCTATCTAATTTAATTTATTAGTTTAGTGCGATTTTAATATGGGGTAAAAATCTTGCCTCATTGTTAATTGCAAGTCTGAAAAAATTTGGGTTAAAAAATGTTATCCAAAACTCTAACTAGCTCTACATATGGAATCGATGCTTATTTAGTTGAAGTTGAAACTCATGTTGAAAAACAAATTCCCGGTTTTATAATAGTTGGTTTACCTGATAATGCAGTAAGAGAAAGTCGCGAAAGAGTTATTGCGGCCATTAAAAATTCAGGCATAAAATTTCCTCTAAAAAAATTCACAATCAATTTAGCCCCGGCTGATATTAAAAAAGAAGGAAGTTCATTCGATCTTGCCATTGCAATAGGAATTCTTGCCGCTGAAGAAATTGTTTCAAACAAATTTCTTTCCGATTCAATTTTTCTTGGGGAATTATCACTTGACGGAACTTTGCGGCATATCAAAGGTGCACTTCCTATTGCTGTCGAAGCAAAGAAAAAGGGAATAAAAAGAATTATTTTACCTAAAGATTCAGCTAATGAAGCTGCAATCGTGGATGATATTGATGTATTTGGATTTGAAAATTTAAGTGAAGTTATTTCTTTTTTAAATGGAGACTCTGAGGCTGAAAAAACATTTACAAATAAAAACGAATTATTTTCTGCAATTAATTCTTACCATCTTGATTTTTCAGATGTGAAAGGTCAGGAAAATGTTAAACGAGCTTTAGAAGTAGCTGCTGCCGGGGCACACAATATTTTAATGATTGGACCACCGGGTTCCGGCAAAACAATGCTTGCAAAAAGGTTTCCGTCTATACTGCCGCCACTAACTTTTGATGAAGCTTTAGAGACAACTAAGATTCATTCAATAGCAGGAATATTGCCAAAGAATAAAGCAATCATAACCGAAAGACCTTTCCGAAATCCTCATCATACAATTTCAGATGCTGCCCTTGTTGGCGGCGGTTCGTTTCCAAAACCGGGAGAAGTATCGTTTGCTCACTTTGGAGTTTTATTTTTAGATGAGTTACCAGAATTTAAAAAAAATGTGTTAGAAGTTTTACGCCAACCGCTTGAAGATGCACGTGTAACTGTAAGCAGATCAAAATTATCTTTAGAGTTTCCGGCTAATTTTATGCTTGCTGCTGCTATGAATCCCTGTCCTTGTGGTTTTTATACAGATCCAAGTAAGGAATGCACTTGTTCGCCTCCACAAATTCAACGGTATATGGCAAAAATTTCAGGTCCCTTATTAGATAGGATTGATATTCACATTGAGGTTCCCGCTGTTAAGTACAAAGAACTTTCATCAAAATCGTATGGTGAAAAATCTGAAAGTATAAGAAATCGAGTGATTGCTGCAAGAGAAATTCAACTTAGAAGATTTAAAGAACTAAAGCATGTTTTTAATAATGGAGATATGGGATCAAAAGAGGTCAGGATTTATTGTAAGCTAAATGAACAAGGTGAAGAATTATTAAAAATGGCTATGACAAAATTGGGTTTGTCGGCAAGAGCTTATGACAGAATACTAAAAGTCAGCCGAACAATAGCAGACTTGGAAAATGAAGTAGATATACTTCCACAACATATCAGCGAAGCAATCCAATACCGTAGTTTGGATAGAGAACTCTGGAAACATTAAAAAATTTCCTTTCTTTCAAAAAAGATATACTTTAATAATAGGTAACAAAGATATTTGCATTTTTATTTGAATAAAAATATATTTGTTGCTCGCTTTTAAATTAGCATTACTATGCTATGGGCGGACGCCGGAGTTGGAGAGCCGGGGCGGACTGTAAATCCGTTGGCAAACGCCTTTGGGGGTTCGAATCCCTCGCCGCCCACAAAGTGAATTGGGGAAAATTGAATTTTCCCCGTTTTTTTCTGGATTATTTTTTATGCGGGAGTAACTCAGTTGGCTAGAGTCACAGCCTTCCAAGCTGTTGGTCGCGGGTTCGAATCCCGTCTCCCGCTCAAAACTGACTATTGTAGTTGGATTTTAGATTTTTTTGGAGCCCCGCTGACGTAGCTCAGTTGGTAGAGCACATCCTTGGTAAGGATGAGGTCACCGGTTCAATCCCGGTCGTCAGCTCAAATGATAAAGGTTTGATTAGTTTTTAAGGAGAATTAAATGGCAAAGAGTAATATTAGACAAATAATAGTTTTGGAAAGTACCGCCGGGACCGGATACAGATATTCAACCACCAAGAATAAAAGACTTCATCCTGCCAGAGTTGAGTATAAAAAGTATGATCCTGTTGCTCGAAAACACGTAATTTTTAAAGAAACAAAATAATTCAATACGTCAGTAGCTCAATTGGCTAGAGCAGCGGTCTCCAAAACCGCAGGTTGGGGGTTCGAGTCCCTCCTGACGTGCTGAAATTTGAAAGGGTATTATGAAGGAAAAAATTATAACTTTCTTTCAAGATGTAGTTAAAGAAATGAAAAAGGTAACCTGGCCAACCAAGGCGGAACTTATTGAATCTACAAAGATTGTGATTATAGTTTGTATTGTTCTTTCAGCGTTCACTTATGTTATTGATATGTTAATTAGCCAGGTAATGAAAGGAATATTTTAGGTATTGCCAAATATGGAAGCTAAATGGTACGTAGTAAGAACTTTTTCCGGGCATGAAAACAAAGTTAAATCTTTGCTTGAGGCTGGTCTGAACGAGAATGAAAGTTTAAAAGCAAAGCTTTTAGAAATTTTGGTGCCAATGGAAAAGGTTTTTGAAGTTAAAGATGGTAAAAAGAAAAGTAAAACTAAAAATTTCTTTCCCGGTTATATCCTTGTTAATGCAGATTTAGATAACCAGGTAAAAGATTTCATTCTTAATACTCAATCCGTTATGGGGTTTTTAGGAACCGGAGGCAATCCAAATCCCCTTCAGCCTGAAGAAGTTAAAAGGATTGTGGGTAGAATTACTCAGGATGAAACAACAGAAAGAATGGAAACAATTTTCAGAAGTGGTGATTTAGTAAAAATTATTGATGGTCCATTCAATAATTTTTCAGGTTTTGTTGAAGAGGTAAATGAAGAAAAGATGAAAATTAAAGTAATGGTATCCATCTTTGGAAGAAAAACTCCTGTCGAAATTGATTTTGTTCAAGCTGAATTAGAAAAATAATATTAAGATATTAAATAGGTTAAAAAATGGCTAAAAAGATTGATTCCTACATTAAATTACAGATTCCCGCTGGAAAAGCTAATCCATCACCACCTGTTGGACCTGCGCTTGGTCAAAAGGGTGTTAATATTATGGAGTTCTGTAAACAGTTTAATGCAAGAACTCAGGATAAAGATGGATTAATAATTCCCGTTGTAATTACGGTTTTTAGTGATAAATCATTTACATTTATTACAAAAACACCTCCGGCTTCTGTATTATTGAAAAAAGTTGCAAAACTGGAAAAAGGTTCGGCTGAACCGCACAGAATAAAAGTTGCTAAAGTATCGCAAAAGCAAGTAAAAGAAATTGCTGAAGTTAAAATGCCTGATCTTAATGCTTTTGATATTGATCATGCCATGAGTATGATTTCCGGCACTGCAAGAAGTATGGGCATTACAGTAGAAGAATAGTAAAATTAAAATTGCAAAGTATTTAAATTAGATTGGTGATTTAGTATGCAAGCTACAAAAAGAAACAAAGAAATTATTAAATCCGTAAATATTGAAAAAGAATATTCAATTACTGAAGCAATAACTCTTTTAAAAGATCAATCCAAAGTTAAATTTGTTGAAACTTTAGATTGTGCCATCAGATTAGGTGTTGATCCAAGACATGCTGATCAGATGATAAGAGGAACTGTTTCATTACCGCATGGTACCGGAAAGACAGTTAAGGTTTTAGTAATTGCAAAAGGAGTAAAAATTCAAGAAGCTTTGGATGCCGGAGCAGATTTTGCCGGATTTGAAGATTATCTTGAAAAAATTAAAGGCGGCTGGGCAGATGTTGATGTTGTTGTCGCAACTCCGGATACTATGGCTGAACTCGGAAAACTTGGTAAAGTTTTGGGTCCAAAAGGTTTAATGCCTAACCCCAAAAGCGGTACCGTAACAATGGATGTTGCCAAAGCTGTAAAAGAAGTTAAAGCCGGTAAAATTGAATTTAGAGTTGAAAAAACAGGTATTATACATACCGCATTGGGCAAATTAAATTTTGAAACAGATCATCTTGTTGATAATACAAAAGCTTTTCTTAACACTATAATTAAATTAAGACCATCTTCTGCTAAAGGTCAGTATGTTAAGAGTTTGTATTTATCAAGTACAATGGGTCCCGGGTTAAAAATTACAAAAGATGATTTGAATGTAATTCAGTAAAAAGATTTTACGCACTCATAATTATATAAAAATAATAGCTTCTAACCGACCCGAAATAATTAATTGTGATACGGGAGAAAAATGAACAAAAATGAAAAAGCTGAGATAATTGCCGAAGCAAAAGAACTGATCGAAAATTCTACTGCTGTTTATCTTACTGATTATTCTAAAATAAATGTTGCGGACATAAGTGATATTAGAAATCAGTTTAGAAAAGAAGGTGTTAATTATAAAGTGTTTAAAAACACTTTATTCAAACGCGCATTAGTAGAATCAGGAAAGTTTGAAAAGCTCGCAGATCATCTCGAAGGTATGACCGGATTTGCATTCGCTTCAACAAACCCGGTGGCACCTGCAAAAATAATTAAGAAGTATTTTGATGCTTCGCAAAAGCTTTCTTTAAAAGGTTGCTACATCGAAACGGAATATTACGATGGCAGCAGGCTTTCAGAGTTAGCGGCACTACCTTCAAAGCAAGAGTTAATTGCCGGAATTCTTGGCGGTTTGAATTCTCCTGCTTCGGGTATTGTTGCATCTATCGCTGCAGTAATAAGAGAATTAGTCAGTGTCGTTGACGAAGTTTCTAAGAAAAAAGCAGCATAATTAATTAAGAAATTTAAATATCAGGAGAAATGAAAATGTCAGAAAAAGTTGCACAAGCACTTGAACTTATAAAAGGTATGTCACTTCTTGAGGCTTCAGAATTGAAGAAAGCATTAGAAGAAGAATTTGGCGTAACTGCAGCTGCACCTGTTATGATGGCTGGCCCGGCTGCTGGTGGCGCTGCCGCAGCACCTGTTGAAGAACAAACCGAGTTCGATGTAATTCTTCAAACAACGGGTGATAAAAAAATAAATGTTATCAAAGTTGTTAGAGCTCATACAGGATTAGGCTTAAAAGAAGCTAAAGATCTTGTTGATGGTGCTCCAAAAACAGTTAAAGAGGGTGCATCTAAGGACGAAGCCGAAAAAATCAAGAAAGAACTTGAAGAAGCCGGCGCTACTGTTACTTTAAAATAATTAAATAAAAATTAATTCTATTTTAATCTTTTTTTAAGTGATAGGACGGTAAATTCCGTCTTATCGCTTTTGTTTTATGTAGTGTGTGTTGATAAAGATGCTATTTTATAGCTTTAGTTAAACATTAGGAGGTTTTCAATTGGATAATAATCGTATTTCCTTTGGCCGTATTCCATCAGTAATAGAAATACCTGATCTGTTAGGCATTCAAACTGAAACTTTTGAGGATTTTGTTCAGCTTACAGTCCATCCCTCTAAAAGAGAAAACAAAGGGTTACAGCAAGTTTTTACTACTAATTTCCCGATTTTTGATAATAAAGAAAATTACCGACTAGATTTTTTAGAGTACTATGTTGAAAAACCCAGGTTTTCTATTGAAGAATGTCTTGAGCGTGGATTAACATTCGCTGCCCCATTAAAAGCTAAACTTCGTCTTTCAGCTAAAGACCCAGAAACAGAAGAGTTCATCAATACTGTTGAACAGGAAGTGTATCTCGGCAATTTACCGTTTATGACGCACAAAGGAACTTTTGTTATAAATGGTGCAGAAAGAGTCGTTGTCTCTCAGTTGCATAGATCTCCGGGTGTTGCTTTTGCTCAAACAGTACACCCTAATGGTACTCCAATTTATTCTGCCAGAATTATTCCATTAAGAGGTTCCTGGGTAGAATTTGCAACCGATATTAATTATGTAATGTATGTCTATATTGATAGAAGAAAGAAATTTCCTGCAACTACTTTGTTAAGAGCATTAGGCTTTCAATCCGACGATGAAATATTAAATTTATTTAATCTGATTGAAAATGTGCCGGTTAAAAAAGCAAAATTAGAAAATTATTTAGGAAGGATGATTGCCAGTGATATTTTTGATATGTCAACCGGTGAAATTTTTCTTACAAGAGATGCAGTTCTAACTGAAGAAGATCTTGAAAGAATTAATGATGCTGAAGTTGATGTTTTAAAATTTATCAAATCAGAATCGTCCAGCGATCAAAATCTTGTAGTTAATACTTTAAGAAAAGATACATCTCATACACGCGAAGAAGCTCTGTATGCTATTTACAGACAATTAAGATCAGGTGAGGCTCCAGATTTAAATACTGCAGAGTCTTTAATTGAAAAATTATTTTTCAATGATAAAAGATACGATCTTGGTGATGTTGGTCGCCATAGAATGAATGATAAATTGAAACTTAACATTCCGGAAACTACAACAGTTCTTACGGTTGAAGATATAATTTCAATTATGACTTATATTATCGATTTGAAGGAAGGTGCGGTTTCGGTTGATGATATTGATCATCTTGGAAACCGAAGAATTAGAACTGTTGGTGAGCAATTGGGACAGCAGTTTAATGTTGGTATGGCGCGTATGGCAAGGACCATCAAAGAAAGAATGAATATGCGCGATACTGAAAATTTCACTCCGCAAGATTTAGTAAATGCCCGTACCATAAGCAGTGTTATTAATGCATTTTTTGGTACGAATCAACTTTCACAGTTTATGGATCAGACTAACCCGTTAGCAGAAATGACTCACAAAAGAAGAATGTCTGCTTTGGGACCAGGCGGATTAACAAGAGAAAGAGCTGGATTTGAAGTCCGTGACGTCCATTATACGCACTACGGTCGTTTATGTCCAATTGAAACGCCTGAAGGTCCGAATATCGGATTGATTTCTTCACTTACTATTTATGCGAGAGTTAATAGATATGGTTTTCTTGAAACACCATACAGAAAAGTTACCAAAGGAAAAGTTAGTAGTGATGTTGAATATTTGACTGCTGAACAAGAAGATAATTACACTATCGCACAGGCTAATGCACCGATATCTGAGCAAGGTAAATTTTTAAATGAAAGAGTAAAATCCAGACTTAAAGGTGAATTTCCAATTGTATATCCTGATGATGTTCAATTTATGGATGTTGCGCCTGCACAAATCGTAAGTGCTGCTGCTGCTTTAATTCCATTTCTTGAACATGATGATGCAAACAGAGCGTTGATGGGATCAAACATGCAACGTCAATCGGTGCCATTACTAAAACCCGAAGCACCGCTTGTTGGAACTGGAATGGAAAAGAAACTTGCTCACGATTCAAGAGCTTTATTATTAGCAGAAGATAGTGGTGTAGTTGAATATGTTGATGCAAACAAAGTTGTTGTAAAATATGATATTAATCCAAATAGCTTTGAAGCATTAACAAGTTTTAATGAAATTAGAGAAGTAACTTATTATCTTACCAAATTTCACGGAACAAACCAGGAAACCTGTATCAATCAGGTCCCGATTGTTAAAGAAGGACAAAAACTTAAAAAAGGTGATGTTCTTGCTGATGGTGCTGCGACAGATGGCGGTGAATTAGCACTTGGAAGAAACGTATTGGTAGCTTTTATGCCTTGGAGAGGTTACAACTTTGAAGATGCTATCATTATTAGTGAAAAAGTGGTAAGTGAAGATATTTATACATCTATTCACATAGAAGAATTTGAATTACAAGTACGTGAAACTAAACGTGGTGAAGAAGAATTAACGCGTGAAATTCCAAATGTTAGTGAGGAAGCTGTTAAAAATCTTGATGAATATGGAATTATAAGAGAAGGTGCTGAAGTTAAAGAAGGCGATATTTTAATTGGAAAAATTACTCCGAAAGGAGAAACAGACCCTACCCCTGAAGAAAAATTATTGAGAGCGATTTTTGGAGATAAAGCTGGTGATGTAAAAGACGCATCATTGAAAGCGCCTCCGGGATTAAAGGGAACAGTAATTAAAACACGACTCTTTAGCAGAAAGAGGAGAGATAATGAATCTAAGAAACAAGAAAAAGCAGCTTTAGATCAGCTTGATCTTGAACTGAAAAATAAACTTCAGGATCATTATAATAAACTTGTTGAAAAAGTAACAAGAATAACTAAAGATCAAACCACAACAGGAATTAGAGACTTAGACGGTAGTGTTGTTTTAAGAAGTGGATCTACGATAAAAGAAGAAACTTTCTCAGGAATGGATGATGTTACAAAACTGGATTACACACTTGATTGGTTTGAAACAAAAAAGACTAATAATCTTATAAATACTCTCTTTAGAAACTATTTTATTATTAAAACAGATATTGAGGAAGATTTTAAGAGAGAAAGAATTAAAGTTCAAAGTGGAGATGAATTACCTCCTGGGATTGTTCAATTAGCAAAAGTTTACATCGCAAAAAAACGTAAACTTTCCGTTGGTGATAAAATGGCAGGAAGACACGGAAACAAGGGTGTGGTTGCTAAAATAGTACCTCCTTCAGACATGCCTTTCCTTCCCGATGGAACACCAGTAGATATTATTCTTAATCCGCTTGGTGTACCTTCCCGTATGAACCTTGGTCAGTTGTATGAAACTGCTCTTGGATGGGTTGGAAAAACACTTGGTGTAAAATTCGCTACCCCAATATTTGATGGTGCAAAGGTAGAAGATGTTGAAGAATGGTTGGCAAAAGCGGGACTTGAATCCGGAAGTAAAACAGATTTATATGATGGAAGATCAGGCGAAAAATTTCATCAAAAAGTTACTTGCGGTTATATCTACATGTTAAAACTCAGCCACTTGGTTGATGATAAAATTCACGCAAGATCGATAGGACCATACTCACTTATTACCCAGCAACCACTTGGCGGAAAAGCGCAATTTGGTGGTCAGAGATTTGGAGAAATGGAAGTATGGGCGCTTGAGGGATATGGTGCATCGCACATTTTGCAAGAAATCTTAACAATTAAAAGTGATGATGTTGCTGGTAGAGCAAAAGTATATGAAGCAATTGTAAAAGGTGAAAACATACAGGAACCAAACATTCCTGAATCGTTTAACGTACTTATAAAGGAACTCCAGGGCTTAGGTCTGGATATCAAAATAGGTTAAACGTTAAACAAATTTTTCACTCAGAAATTAGGAGATAAAAAAAATGGCTTTTAGAATTCAAGAAAATGCAATGAGAGATATTACCAGTCTTACCATCGGCTTGGCAAGTCCTGATGATATTTTATCAAGATCATATGGCGAAGTAACTAAACCTGAAACGATAAATTATAGATCATTCAGACCTGAAAAGGATGGTCTATTCTGTGAAAAAATATTTGGCCCAACAAGAGATTGGGAATGTTTTTGCGGAAAGTATAAAAGAATTAGGTACAAAGGTATTATTTGCGATCGTTGCGGTGTAGAGGTTACACAAAAAAGTGTTAGACGTGAAAGAATGGGACATATTGCCCTAGCTGTACCGGTTGTACATATTTGGTTTTTTAGAGCACAACCTTCAAAAATCGGGAACATTATCGGTTTAAGTTTAAAAGAGCTTGAGAAGGTAATTTATTATGAATCTTATGTAGTATTAAATCCCGGACCAACAGGTTTAAGCCGTTTGGATCTCATCTCCGAAGATCAATACTTTGAAGTATTGAACTCATTACCAGATGGCAATGAAAAATTAGATGCAACTGATCCCAAAAAATTTGTGGCTAAAATTGGCGGTGATGCCGTTAGAGAGATATTAAAGAATACTAATGTTGAAGAACTTTCTAAGCAATTAAGGCAGTCATTAAAAGGCGAAACTTCTCAACAGAAAAAAGCAGATTATCTAAAAAGACTTCGCGTAATTGAAGCTTTTAAAGAAGAAGAAGGAAAAGTTCCTAACAGACCTGAGTGGATGGTATTAGGTTATATCCCGGTAATTCCTCCTGAGCTTCGTCCTTTGGTTCCGCTGGAAGGTGGAAGATTTGCAACAAGTGATCTTAATGATCTCTATAGAAGAGTTATTATTCGTAATAACAGGCTAAAAAGACTTATCGATATCAAAGCTCCGGAAGTGATTCTAAGAAACGAAAAGAGAATGCTTCAGGAAGCGGTTGATGCCCTGTTTGATAATTCCAGAAGAGGAAGTGCTGTAAGAAGTGATAATAATCGTCCTTTGAAATCTTTAAGTGATATGCTTAAAGGTAAACAAGGAAGATTCCGCCAAAATCTTTTGGGAAAAAGAGTTGACTATTCAGGTCGTTCTGTAATCGTTGTTGGTCCTGAGTTAAAACTTCACCAATGCGGTCTGCCAAAAGATATGGCTGTTGAACTTTTTAAACCCTTTATCATTCGTAAACTGATTGAGAGAGGACATAATAAAACTGTAAAAAGCGCAAGAAAAGTTGTTGATAGAAAAGATCCGATTATCTGGGAAATTTTATCCAAGATTATTGAAGCGCATCCAATCCTATTAAACAGAGCTCCAACATTACATAGACTTGGTATTCAGGCTTTCCAACCAATATTAATTGATCAGAGAGCAATCCAGTTACATCCGATGGTTTGTACAGCTTTTAATGCGGATTTTGACGGTGACCAGATGGCTGTTCACGTTCCGCTATCTTACGAAGCTCAATTAGAAGCTGCTTTGTTAATGTTAAGTAGTCATAATATTCTTTCACCACAAAATGGTAGTCCAATAGTTGTTCCTACTCAGGATATCGTTTTAGGATGTTATTACCTTACTAAATTTAAAGAGGGTGATAAAGGCGAAGGAATGGTATTTTCTTCACCCGAAGAAGTTATTATTGCTTATGATAATAAGGCGCTTGGATTACACGCAAAATTAAAAGTTAGAGTTGATGGAGAACTGATTGAAACTACAACAGGTAGAGTAATATTTAATCAGATTGTTCCTAAAGAAATGGGTTATATCAACCAGTTATTAATCAAAAAAGCATTTGGTGGGATAATTGGCAAAATGTTTATAAAGCTTGGCAATAAAGTTACTGCCAAATTCCTTGATGATTTAAAAGATTTAGGATTCCGATATTCAACCGCAGGCGGTTTATCCGTAAGTTTTGGTGATATGATTATCCCTGAAGAAAAAACTGCGCTTATTACAAAAGCCAACAAAAAGGTTGAAGGAATTCTTAACGAACATGAAATGGGTGTTATAACTGATGCGGAACGATATAATAAAATCATAGACGTTTGGACGCACACTACTAATGATGTTGCGCGAGCGCTAATGGATAAAATTAAGCAACACAATAAAGGATTTAATTCCTTGCATATGATGGTTGATTCCGGTGCAAGAGGATCACAAGAGCAGGTAAGACAATTAGCTGGAATGAGAGGTTTGATGATGAAACCTCAAAAAACTTTATCAGGACAAGCAGGTGAAATTATTGAAAATCCGATCGTTGCTAACTTTAAAGAAGGTCTTTCAGTATTAGAGTACTTTATTTCTACGCACGGTGCAAGAAAAGGTTTGGCAGATACAGCTTTAAAAACCGCTGATGCAGGATATCTGACAAGAAGATTGGTAGATGTTGCTCAGGATGTCATTATATCAGAAGTTGATTGCGGAACTATTCTGGGAATTGAAATCAAAGCATTGAAAGATGTTGAAGAAGAAAGAGAACCGCTTGCAGAGCGTATTACGGGAAGATTTGCTCAAGAAGATGTTTACGATCCTAAAACTGAAGAAATTATTATTTCTGCCGGCGAAATGATTACAGAAGAAATTGCGGAAAGAATTGAAGATGCAAACATTGATTCTGTTTATATAAGAACCGTACTTACTTGCGAATCAAAACGTGGTGTTTGTGTTAAATGCTATGGAAGAAATTTAACAACCGGAAAGCAAGTTGAGATTGGTGAAGCTGTGGGTATTATTGCTGCACAATCCATTGGTGAGCCTGGTACACAGCTTACATTGCGTACATTCCACTTAGGCGGTACATCATCAAGAATTGCATCTCAATCACAGGTTGAATCAAGTATAGATGGTATAGTTAGATTTGATAAAATTAATGCTGTTGAAAAGATTGAGAAGGATCCATTTGGCGGACCTGATATGACTATAAAAGTTGTAACCGGTAGAAGAGGTATGATAGAAATACTTGATGATAATAATAGACAACTGAAAAAATATGATGTGCCTTATGGTGCTGAGCTTGTGGTTAATGATGGTCAAGCGATTAAGAAGCGACAACCATTGTACAATCACGATCCATACAACTCTGTAATTTTATCTGATATTTCTGGACGTGTAAAGTTTGTTGATCTTGTTGATGGTGTAACACTTCAGCAAGTAACAGATGATCAAACCGGTCACGTACAAAAAGTTGTAATTGAATCAAAAGATAAATACTTAACGCCAAGCATTCTTATTGAAAATGAGAATGGAAATAAAAAATCGTTTAACCTCCCGGTACGTTCATATCTTTCTGTTGATGAAGGTGAAAATATTGAGGCAGGAATTATCCTGGCAAAGATATCAAAGCAAACTACAAAGAGTAGGGATATCACAGGCGGTTTACCAAGAGTTACGGAACTTTTTGAAGCTCGAAGTCCACATGAACCTTCTGTAGTAGCAGAAATAGAGGGGTTTGTAAAATTTGGAGCCCGCAAAAAAGGTTCACGAGAAATTATGGTTGTTGCTCCTGATAAATCAGATGAAAAGAAATATAATGTTCCTCTTCAAAAGCACATTCTTGTACAAGAGGGTGATGAAATACCTGCCGGTGAAAAAATAACGGATGGTCCAATTAATCCTCATGATATTTTAGCAATTAAAGGTACAAGTGCTGTGCAGGAATATCTGGTAAATGAGATTCAGGATGTTTACAGATTACAAGGTGTTAAAATAAACGATAAGCACATCGAAGTAATTGTAAAACAAATGCTTCAAAAAATTAAAATTGTTTCTCCTGGCGATACAAAATTTTTGGAAGAAGATATTGTTGATCGTAATGAATTTTTTGAGGAAAACAATAAAATAGTTAATATGGTTTATGTTGAAGATAAAGGTGATTCTAAACTTAAAGATGGTCAGTTAATTGCCAAATCTAAGTTAAGAGAAATAAACTCTGATCTTAAGAAGAAAGATAAACGAGAAGTAGTTTTTAGAGATGCCGAATCAGCAACTTTTGAACATATACTTTTAGGTATTACACAAGCTGCTTTATCAACCGAAAGCTTTATTTCCGCTGCATCATTCCAGGAGACTACAAAAGTTCTTGCCAATGCAGCAACTGAAGCAAAAGTGGATCATCTTCTTGGTCTAAAAGAAAACGTTGTTATGGGTCATTTAATTCCTGCTGGAACGGGGATTAAAAAGTATAGAAATGTAATGTTAGAAGTAGAAGAAGCAGAAGTTTCGGAACAAACTGAAAATCAAGAAGAAGTTCAATCAACAAATAGTTGATAATTCTTAATGTTTGATGCTTTTTCTATCTCAATATTGTAAAGTAGTTAAAAAATAAAAATAATTTAAGTTTTCTTGACAAAATTTGAATGGAAAACTATATTTGATGTCTGAATTTTTTTTGAGAAGTATATTTTAAGGAGATTTTAGTGCCTACTATAAATCAGTTAGTTAGAAAAGGCAGAGTTAGAATTTTATCAAAAAATAAGGCGCCGGCACTTGATGCTTGTCCTCAGAAAAGAGGGGTATGCACAAGGGTTTATACAACAACGCCTAAAAAACCTAATTCAGCTTTGAGAAAAGTTGCGAGAGTAAGACTGACTAATAATATGGAAGTAACAGCATATATTCCTGGCGAAGGTCATAACTTACAAGAGCATTCGATTGTAATGATTAGAGGCGGTAGAGTAAAAGATTTACCGGGCGTAAGATATCATATTATTAGGGGCACATTAGATACCAGCGGTGTTGAAGATAGAAAAAAAAGCAGATCAAAGTACGGTGCTAAGAAACCAAAAGCGAAATAAAAAATGAGAAAAAGACGAGCAGAAAAAAAATACCTTAAACCAGATCCCAAATTTAACGATGTATTAGTTGCTAAATTTGTTAACTGTGTAATGTATGACGGCAAAAAAGCTGTTGCCAGAAATGTAGTTTATGATGCATTTCAGATTATTGAAGATAAGACTAAAAAACCCGGGATTGAGGTATTTAAAAAAGCTATATCAAACACCCAACCTATGATTGAAGTTAGAAGTCGTAGAGTAGGTGGGGCAACGTATCAGGTACCTACTGAAGTAAGACCTGAAAGAAGAATTGCTCTTGCAATGAGATGGATAAAAAATTATTCCCGTTCAAGAGGTGAAAAATCCATGTCTGCAAAGTTAGCTTCGGAATTGATTTCAGCTTCAAACGGTGAAGGTTCGGCAGTTAAGAAAAAAGAAGATACTCATAAAATGGCTGAAGCAAATAAAGCATTTGCTCACTTTAAATGGTAATTGAAAGAAGATATAATATTTAGATGGCAAGTAAGATAAACATAGATAAAGTTCGTAATATTGGTATTATGGCTCATATTGATGCCGGGAAAACGACAACGACCGAAAGAATATTGTTCTATACTGGTAAATTACATCGAATTGGTGAAGTGCATGATGGCGCAGCAACTATGGATTGGATGGAACAGGAAAAAGAACGTGGAATTACTATAACCAGTGCTGCAACTACTTGTTTTTGGGAAAATCATCAAATCAATATAATTGATACTCCCGGGCACGTTGATTTTACAGTTGAAGTTGAAAGATCACTAAGAGTTTTAGATGGAGCAGTTGCATTATTTTGCGCTGTTGGTGGTGTAGAGCCACAATCAGAAACAGTTTGGCGTCAAGCTGATAAATATGGTGTTCCGAGAATTGCATTTATAAATAAGATGGATAGAACAGGTGCCGATTTTTATAATGCTGTGGAGATGATGAAAGAGCGTTTAGGTGCTAATGCTATCCCGATAAATTTACCTATTGGTGAAGGGGACTTGTTTGTTGGTGTTATTGATCTTATAAAATTTAATGCAAGAATGTATCACGATGAAACTTTCGGGTCAACATTCGATGAAATTCCTATCCCCCATGATTTAATGGAAACTGCAACTAAATTTCGTACGCAAATGCTCGAAGCAGTTTCAGACATTGATGATACTTTGTTAGAAAAATACCTTGAAGGTAAAGAAATTAGTGAAAAGGAAATTCAAGCTGTTTTAAGACGTGCCACAATCGATTTAAAAATTGTTCCTGTTTTATGCGGATCATCATTTAAAAATAAAGGTGTTCAGAAACTTCTGGATTCTATTGTTGACTTTTTGCCTTCTCCGATAGACACGCCACCTTTAGAGGCACACCATATTGGATTGAATGATGCTGTTCTTAGAAAAATTGATGAAAATGAAAAGTTTACTTCGTTGGCATTTAAAATTATGAATGACCCTTATGTTGGTAAGCTTACTTTTTTTAGAATTTATGCCGGTACACTAAAAGCTGGTTCTTACGTTTATAATTCTATAAGTGGAAAGAAAGAAAGAATTAGCAGACTGCTTCAAATGCATGCAAATCATAGAGAAGAAATTTCTGAAGTGAGAGCCGGAGATATTGCTGCAGCTGTTGGTTTAAAATTTACTCGTACTGGCGACACCCTTTGTTCAGAAGAAGA
Organism: Ignavibacteriaceae bacterium; assembly: GCA_049294175.1. Classification (GTDB taxonomy): domain Bacteria; phylum Bacteroidota; class Ignavibacteria; order Ignavibacteriales; family Ignavibacteriaceae; genus IGN3. The sequence goes on from JBAQCL010000071.1 coordinate 24,422, forward strand.
TCCTGTAGTTTTAGAAAGAATGATATTCCCGGAACCGGTTATTCAGATTGCTATAGAGCCTAAAACAAAGGCTGATCAGGATAAACTATCTGAGTCATTAGCAAAACTATCAGATGAAGATCCAACATTTAAAGTTAAAGTTGATGATGAGACAGGGCAAACACTTATAAGTGGAATGGGAGAACTTCACCTTGAGATTTTAGTAGACAGGATGAAGCGTGAATTTAAAGTTGAAGCTAATATTGGCAAACCACAAGTTGCTTATAGGGAAACAATCACCCAGTCTGTTCAAGCAGAAGGAAAATTTGTTAAGCAATCTGGCGGTCGCGGAAAATATGGACATGTTTGGATAGAGTTAAGTCCTAATGAAGCTGGAAAAGGATTTGAATTTATTAATGGAATCGTAGGTGGTGTTGTTCCAAAGGAATATATTCCAGCCGTCTCACACGGAATTCAAGACGCCATGAAAAATGGTATCATCGCTGGATTTCCGATGGTAGATATTAAGGCAAGAATATATGATGGATCTTTTCATGATGTAGATTCGGATGAAATTTCATTTAGAGTAGCAGGTTCAATGGCATTTCAGGCAGGTGCTAAAAAAGCAAATCCTGTTTTATTGGAACCAATAATGGCAGTTGAAGTTGTTACGCCAGAAGAATACTTGGGCGATGTTATGGGAGATTTAAACTCCAGACGAGGAAAAATTGAAGGATTCTCTGCAAGAAAAGATGCGCAGGTTATTAAAGCATCTGTGCCGCTTTCAGAGATGTTTGGATATGCAACAGTTTTACGATCGATGACTCAGGGTAGAGCAATCTACACAATGCAATTCGATCACTATGCTGCAGTGCCAAAATCAATTGCTGAAGAAATATCCGAAAAAACATTAGGTAAAAAATCAACGGCTCATTAATAACTGGCATTTAAAAACAAAAAAGAAAAATATTAAAGGAGATTCCGATGGCTAAAGAAAAATTTGACAGGAGTAAACCCCACGTTAACATAGGTACAATTGGTCACGTAGATCATGGTAAAACCACATTAACGGCTGCCATCACAATGGCCCTTGCAAGAAAAGGTTTATCTGCAATTAGAACATTTGATAGTATTGATAACGCACCTGAAGAAAAAGAGAGAGGTATCACGATTGCTACTGCTCACGTAGAATATTCTACTGCTAATCGTCATTACGCACATGTTGATTGCCCCGGACACGCTGACTATGTTAAAAACATGATCACTGGTGCTGCCCAGATGGATGGCGCTATATTAGTTGTTGCAGCTACAGATGGTCCTATGCCTCAAACAAGAGAACATATTCTTCTTGCCCGCCAGGTAGGCGTGCCAAGAATAGTTGTATTTTTAAATAAAGTGGATATGGTTGATGATCCCGAATTGATTGAATTAGTTGAAGAAGAATTAAGAGATTTATTGACTGAGTATGAATTCCCTGGTACTGAAATTCCAATTGTTAAAGGATCTGCTCTTCAGGCTTTGGAAGCCGGAGCATCAAATGCAGATATTACTGATCCAAGATATAATTGTATCTGGGAACTTATGGATGCTGTTGACAGCTATATTCCTGTTCCTGAAAGAAGTACAGATAAACCATTCTTGATGCCGGTTGAAGATGTTTTTTCAATTACAGGTCGTGGGACAGTTGCTACAGGTAGAGTTGAAAGAGGTCAGGTTAAGATTCAAGAAGAAGTGGAGTTGATTGGTTTAGGTCTTCATAAGAAAACAGTTGTTACCGGTATTGAAATGTTCAGAAAAGAATTAGATGCAGCTATGGCTGGTGATAATGCCGGCATCCTTTTAAGAGGTATTGACAAAAACGAAATTGAAAGAGGAATGGTTCTTGCCAAAACAGGTTCTATTACTCCTCACAAAAAATTTGAAGGTGAAGTTTACGTCCTATCAAAAGATGAAGGTGGAAGACATACACCATTTTTTAATGGATACAGACCACAATTTTATTTTAGAACAACAGATGTTACTGGTGTTGCAACATTGCCCGAAGGCACTGAAATGGTTATGCCTGGTGATAATGTCAAATTATCGATTGAACTGATTTCACCAATAGCGATGGAAGAAAAATTAAGATTTGCTATTCGTGAAGGCGGTAGGACAGTCGGTTCTGGTGTTGTAACAAAGATTATTGAGTAAGACTATAGAAAAACTCTAGAAAAGGGAGTAGATGCTCCCTTTTCTTATCTAATATAATAAAAGGAGTTGATTAAGTGCCCGGTCAAAAAATTAGAATTAAATTGAAATCGTACGATCACATTTTGATTGATAAATCTACTGAGAAGATTATTAAAACTGTGAGGAGTACAGGAGCTGTGGTTTCAGGTCCTATACCCCTTCCCACAAAGAAAACAATATATACAGTATTGCGTTCACCTCACGTAGATAAAAAATCTAGAGAGCAATTTGAAACAAGGGCACACAAAAGAATAATCGATATACATAATTCAAATAACAAAACCGTCGATTCATTAAGTAAGTTAGATATACCGGCGGGCGTTGATATCGAGATTAAGTTATAATGAACATTGGAGATAAGATGTCTGGCATAATTGGTAAAAAATTGGGAATGTCTAATATCTTCGGGCAAGACGGAGAGATTATCCCCGTTACTGTTATTCAAGCTGGTCCTTGCAAGGTTGTTAACATCAGAACTAAAGAAAAAGATGGCTATGAAGCACTTCAACTTTCATTTGGTGAAAGAAAAGAGAAGCATACTTCAAAACCACTTGCAGGTCAGTATAAAAACAGCGGTTTAAAACCGGCTAAACTTCTAAAGGAATTCAGAAATTTTGATTTAGCTAATTATAAAGTTGGTGATCAGATTGGTGCTGAATTTTTTGTTGAAGGAGAGAAGATTAAAGTTAGAGGACGAAACAAGGGTAAAGGTTTTCAGGGTGTTATGAGACGTCATAACTTTGGTGGAGTTGGCGGTACAACTCACGGTCAAAGCGATAGACTTAGAGCTCCCGGTTCAATTGGTGCAAGTTCTTATCCCTCAAGAGTTTTTAAAGGTACAAGGATGGCTGGAAGAATGGGATATGAAAATGTTACGATTTCAGGGTTAAAAGTAGTTAAAGTTATTCCGGAACAAAATTTAATTTTTGTTAAAGGCGCTGTCCCAGGCGCTGTGAATACAATTTTAGAATTGATTAAGAAGTAATTCGGTTTAAAAAATGACGCTTGATGTTTTAAAAATAGATGGTTCTCAATCAGGTGATAAAGTTAATTTACCTGATAATATTTTTGCTATAGAGCCAAACGACCATGCAATTTATTTATCTGTTAAAGCTTACTTGGCTAACCAAAGACAAGGAACACATAAGTCTAAGGAGAGGGGAGAAGTAAGGGGCGGTGGTAAAAAACCATGGAAGCAAAAAGGACGTGGTGGTGCAAGAGCCGGCACAACAAGATCTCCACTTTGGGTTGGTGGAGGTACAATTTTTGGGCCTCGCCCAAGAGATTATCGTCAGGATCTTCCTAAAAAAGTTAGAAGACTTGCACGTAAATCAGCTTTAAGTTATAAAGTTAAAGATGAGCAATTAGTTATTGTAGAAGATTTTAATCTTGAGCAGGCTAAAACAAAAGAATTTACAAAGATTCTGAGTGCGCTTAAAGTTTCTGGAAAAAAAATTCTTTTATTAACTGATACAAATAAACCGAATGTTTATAAATCAGGCAAAAATCTTCCCAAAGTTCAGATACTTGAAGCTTCAAAAGCATCGACATACGATTTGCTAAACAATCAGGTTTTAATTCTGCAAAAGAGTGCTGTTAAAGAAATTGAAAAAACATTTACTCCAGGTGGAGAGGCGGTAAATTAATTATGAATCAAGTTTTAGTAAGACCTTTGATTACGGAAAAGATGACAAATATTAGTGCTGATTTAGGTAAGTACGGATTCTTAGTTAATCCAAAAGCAAATAAGATTCAGATAAAAAATGCTATTGAAAAGAAATTTGATGTACATGTTATTGAAGTTAGAACTATAAATCATCCGGGAAAAACTAAATCACAATTTAGAAAAAGCGGAAAGTTTGAAGGCAAGACCGCCAAGTTTAAGAAGGCAATAATAACTCTTAAAGAAGGCGAAAAAATTGAATTATTTGAGCAAGTATAGAGTATAGGAAAACAGGATTTACTAATGGGAATTAAAAAATTAAAACCAAATACGCCAGGTACTAGATTTAGATCAAACTCTACTTTTGATGAGATTACAAAATCTACTCCGGAAAAATCTCTTACTGTTGCACTAAAAAAATCTGGCGGTAGAAATAATCACGGTCGGATTACAACAAGATTTATTGGTGGCGGTCATAAAAGAAAATATAGAATTATAGATTTTAAAAGAAATAAACCCGGAGTTGAAGCAAAAGTTTTTTCAATCGAGTATGATCCTAACAGAAGTTGCAGAATAGCTTTGTTGAATTATGTTGATGGCGAAAAAAGATACATCATAGCTCCTGAAGGTTTGAAAGTTGGAAGTAAAGTTGTTTCAGGTTCAGGTAGTGATATTCTTGTTGGTAATGCTTTACCCTTAAAGGAAATGCCTCTGGGAAGTTTTATTCATAATGTTGAATTGAAACCAGGCAAAGGTGGTCAGTTAGGCAGAAGTGCAGGATCAGCTTTGCAGCTTATGGCTAAGGAAGGTGATTTTGCCCAGGTTAAAATGCCGTCCGGAGAAGTAAGGTTAATCAGATTAGATTGTATGGCAACTTATGGTGTTGTTGGAAATTCTGAACAAGAAAATATTAGTTTAGGTAAAGCCGGTAGAAAAAGATGGTTAGGTAAAAGACCACATGTACGAGGTGTTGCTATGAATCCAGTAGATCACCCAATGGGTGGTGGTGAAGGAAAAACTTCTGGTGGTGGTCATCCTGTTTCTCCCTGGGGACAAAAAGCCAAGGGATTGAAAACCAGAAAGCATAAAAAGGAATCTAATAAACAAATTATTAAAAGACGCAAGTAGTAATTAGAGAGTAGCTTATGCCAAGATCCGTAAAAAAAGGTCCTTATATTGATTATAAATTAGCTGAAAAAATTAAGAAGCTAAACGATACAAATCAGAAAAAGATTATAAAAACATGGTCTCGTTCTTCTACAATTTTTCCAGATTTTGTCGGTCATACAATTGCTGTTCATAATGGCAACAAAATGATTCCTGTTTACATAACAGAAAATATGGTCGGACATAAATTGGGTGAGTTTGCACCCACAAGAATTTTTAGAGGACACCCGGGAACAAAGGCAGAAAAAGCATCTAAAGCATAAAAATAGGATTTGAAAGTAAATGGAAGCTAGAGCAGTAACAAAATATATAGGTTCTTCACCAAGGAAAATGAGACTTGTAATTGATCTCATCCGCGGTATGCGTGCAGATAAAGCTTTGGAAGTTTTGCACTTTTCTGCAAAGCATTCATCAAGAAATGCTGAAAAAACTTTAAGATCTGCAATTGCAAATCTTTTAAATTCAGATGAAGCTACTCGTGTTGAACCGCAAGATTTAATTGTTAAAGAAGCATACGTTAATCAGGGACCAACATTGAAGAGAATTTCACCGGCTCCGATGGGACGTGCTTATAAAATTAGAAAAAGATCCTGTCATTTAACTATTGTTGTTGCAAGTAAAGATTAATTAAGGAGAAAGATTTTTGGGACAGAAAACACACCCCGTAGGATTTAGAGTTGGAGTCATCAGAGGATGGGATTCTAACTGGTATGAAAATAAAAGCTATGCACATAAGTTAAAAGAAGATGATAAACTTCGTGCTTATGTTAGAAACAGATTAAAGAAAGCGGGGATTTCAAGAATTGTAATTGACAGGACTTCAAAGAATATAATTCTTACAATCCATACTTCCAGACCAGGAGTTGTAATTGGAAAGAGCGGTAAAGAAATTACTCAGCTTGAAGAAGAATTAAAACAGATTACTAAAAAAGATGTTAAAGTTCAGATATCAGAAATAAAAAGACCTGAATTAGATGCTTACTTGGTTGCAGAAAATATTGCTAATCAACTTGCCGGCAGAGTTTCTTTTAGAAGAGCAATGAAAACTTCAATTACGGCTGCTATGAGAATGGGCGCTGAAGGAATCAGGATTATGTGTGCGGGAAGACTTGGCGGTGCAGAAATGGCAAGAACTGAACAATATAAAGAAGGAAGAATTCCTTTACATACTATACGAGCAGATATTGATTATGCAAACGGAAGAGCTGAAACATTGTACGGCTCTATAGGAATTAAAGTTTGGATTTGCCGGGGTGAAATCTTAGGCAAAAGAGTTACTGAATAAAATCGCTTAGGAGTTTTTTTTTATGTTAATGCCCAAAAGAGTTAAGTACAGAAAATCACAGCGCGGAAGACGTGCCGGTAAGGCATATCGTGGAAGCACAGTTGCTTTTGGTGATTTTGGTTTAAAAGCTATGGAACCGGCATGGATTACAAGCAGACAAATTGAAGCTTGCCGCGTTGCTTTAACCAGAAAAATGAAAAGAGACGGTAAAGTTTGGATTAGAATTTTTCCTGATAAACCGGTTTCTAAAAAACCTCTTGAAACAAGAATGGGAAAAGGAAAAGGCGCACCTGAATTTTGGGTTGCAGTTATAAAACCTGGTAGAGTTATGTTTGAAGTTGCCGGGGTAAGTAAAGATTTAGCAAGCGAAGCTTTAAAGCTTTGTTCAAATAAACTTCCTATAAAAACAAAAGTTGTTCATAGACCAGATTTAGAATAATAATAGAAGCAGATAAAAATGAAACTTCATGAAATAAAAGAAATGACCAGTGAAGAGTTGATTAAAAGAATTGACGAAGAAGAAAAAAATTTTGTTGATCTTCGTTTTTCACATCAACTGAAGCAATTAAATAATACCGCTAAACTTAAGCTTGCAAGAAAAGATATTGCCAGGATGAAAACAATTCTTAATGAAAGAATATCGGCAGAAAGTAAAGCAGCTCAATTAGACAAAAAGGAAGGAGCTAAAGCTTAAAGATGGTACAACGCAGTTTAAGAAAGACAAGAATCGGTGTTGTGGTTAGCAATAAGATGGATAAAACAATTACAATTGCTATTGAAAGAAAAATTCCACATCCCATTTATAAAAAGTACTTTAAGAAAACAACTAAGTTAATGGCACACGATGAAAAGCAGGAATGTAAAATAGGTGATAAAGTTAAAGTTATGGAAACTCGGCCACTCAGCAAGAATAAGAGATGGCGCCTTGTAGAAATTGTTGAAAAAGCCAAGTAAGGAGATTTTAAAAAATGATTCAGGAAGAAACTAATTTAATTGTTGCGGATAATTCGGGCGCAAAAAAAGTACGATGTATCCGTGTACTTGGCGGTAGCGACAGAAAATATGCTACTGTTGGAGATACAATAGTTGTTGCTGTAAAAACTGCAATACCAAATGGTACAGTAAAAAAAGGTGAAGTTTCTCGCGCTGTTATTGTTAGAACTAAAAAAGAAGTACGCAGAAAAGACGGTTCCTATATCAGATTTGATGAAAATGCTGCGGTACTTATCAACAATCAGAATGAGCCTAGAGGAACACGTATTTTTGGACCTGTTGCAAGAGAGTTGAGAGAAAGACAGTTTATGAAAATCGTTTCTTTAGCACCAGAAGTTTTATAAGGATTGATAATAAATGAAAATTAGAAAAAATGATAATGTAATGGTTATTGCCGGAAATGATAAAGGCAGAACCGGTAAAATTTTAAAAGTATTTCCAAAAACTTCAAGGGTTATTATTGAAGGTATTAACCTTAGAAAAAGGCATACAAAACCAAATAGTAAAAGTCCGCAAGGTGGAATTTTGGAAAAAGAAGCACCCATTCATTCATCCAATGTGATGATATTGGATCCAAAATCCAACGAAAGAACTAGAATTGGTGCAAGAATAATTTTAGATGAAAAAACAGGTAAAAAGAAAATCGCAAGAGTAAGCAAAGTTTCTGGCGAAATGTTACCATAAGTATATTTATTTTAATAAAGTTATAAAAAATGGCTGAAAAGAAAACTAAAAAAACAGAAAAAGAACCACAGCAGAAAAAAGCACCCTCAAAAGAAGCTATTTCTGTTAAAGAAGTGGAAGTAAAAATAAGTCCAAGACTTGGTGATGTCTATAACAAAGAAATAATTCCATCTTTGATGAAAGCATTTAATTATAAAAGCATTATGCAGGCTCCCAAACTTGAAAAAATTGTGGTTAATATGGGTGTAGGTGCTGCAGTAGCTGATCAAAAAATAATGGAAGAAGCTGTTAAAGAACTTGAGACAGTCACCGGACAAAAAGCCAGCATTAGAAAAGCTAAAAAAGCTATTTCAAATTTCAAGCTTCGTGAAGGAATGAACATTGGTGCAATGGTTACTTTACGAAAAGAAAAAATGTACGAGTTTTTAGATAGACTTATTAACGTTGCTTTACCGAGAGTAAGAGATTTTAGAGGTTTGTCAGATAAATCATTTGATGGTAGAGGTAATTATACTCTTGGTGTAAAAGAGCAAATTATTTTCCCGGAAATCAATGTCGATAAGATTACAAAAGTAATGGGTATGGATATTACTTTTGTTACAACAGCTAAATCTGATAACGAAGCTTATGAATTATTAAAAGCTTTTGGTATTCCGTTTAGAAAAAAAGAAATTAAATAAGCATTTAAAGGAGAGTTAATGGCAAGATTAAGTATTATTGCCCGTGATGAAAAAAGAAGAAAGCTCAACGAGAAGTATAAAAAAATTAGAGAAGAGCTTAAAGAGAAAGGTGATTATGAAGGATTACAAAAACTTCCTAAAAACTCCTCTCCTGTTAGGTTAAAAAATCGCTGTATGTTTACTGGTAGAGGTAGATCTTACTATCGTAAATTCGGTGTATCTAGATTAGTCCTCAGAGAAATGGCTCTCCGAGGTGAAATTCCAGGATTAAAAAAATCAAGTTGGTAGGAGTGTATTATTATGCCGGTAACTGATCCGATATCAGATTTTTTGCTAAGAATTAGAAATGCTTCGAAAGCAAAGAAATTAAGAGTTGAAATTCCTTCTTCAAAAATGAAGCAGGGATTAGCTGAAATATTAAAGAAAGAAAGTTACATTCACGATTATTCTATTATTGAAGATAACAAGCAGAATATCCTTAAGATCCAGTTGAAATACCGGGATGGTGCATCAGCTATTACAGGGTTGAAGAGAATTAGCAAACCCGGATTGCGTGTTTATAAAGATTCTAGCGAACTGCCTAGAGTTTATAATGGATTGGGTACTGCTGTCATATCTACTTCAAAAGGATTGATGACTGATAAAGAAGCCAGGGCTTTAGCTTTTGGCGGTGAAGTAATTTGTTACATCTGGTAATTTTTTGACGGAGAATAAAAGTGTCTAGAATTGGAAAAAAACTGATCGTAATTCCTAAGGACGTAACTGTTACAGTTGATAAAAACGTTGTAAAAGTAAAAGGTCCTAAAGGTGAACTTCATAGAGTTATTCATCCTAATATAACAATCGAAATGAAGGACTCAGAGATAGAATTTAAACGATCAAACGACTTAAAATTAAACCGTGCTTTGCATGGTTTATCACGTGCGCTTATCCAGAATATGATTCTTGGAGTTTCGCAAGAGTTCAAGAAAACTTTGGATATTGTTGGCGTTGGTTATAAAGTTGAACTTAAAGGAAATAATCTTCTCCTTAATATGGGTTACTCACATCCAATATATTTTATGCCTCCTGAAGGAATAAAGTTAGAGGCACCAATACCGACACAAATAATTGTTTCCGGTATTGACAAACAATTGGTTGGTCAGGTTGCTGCAAAAATAAGATCAATAAGAAAACCAGAACCATACAAAGGAAAAGGAATAAAATACTCTAACGAACAGATTTTGAGAAAAGCCGGCAAAACAGCAGGTAAATAATTTCTAACGGAGTTTATAAGAAAAATGATAAAGAAAAAAACAAATTCAAGAATACGATCTAAGACAAGAATTAGAAAAAAAATTTCAGGCACTGCTGAAGTTCCAAGACTTACAATATACAGAAGCCTTAATCAGATGTATGCCCAGATTGTTGATGACTCAACCGGTAATACTTTAGTTGCTGCATCTTCTTTATCTAAAGAAATTTTAGACGAAATTAAAAACTCAAAAGGCAAATTATCCAAGAGCAAACTTGTTGGAAGTTTAATTGCTAAAAAAGCAAAAGAAAAAAATATTTTAAACGTTGTTTTTGATAGAAACGGGTACAGGTATCATGGACGTGTGCAAGCTATTGCTGAAGGTGCACGCGAAGCTGGTTTGAAATTTTGATTATTGCCGGATCGTCTAATGGTAGGACTACGCCCTTTGGAGGCGTCTGTAGAGGTTCGAATCCTCTTCCGGCAGCCAAAAGACGTACACAAAAATTTTTAATTATTAAGATTGTTGGAGATTTATTTGAAAGCTGTAAAATCAACTGAAACTGAAGGACTAAAAGAAAAAGTAGTTCACATTAATAGAGTTGCTAAGGTTGTTAAAGGTGGACGAAGATTTAGTTTTAACGCCATTGTTGTGGTTGGCAACGGAAGCGGTGTTGTTGGTGTTGGATTAGGAAAAGCCAATGAAGTTACTGATGCAATTTCTAAAAGCATTGATGATGCAAAGAAAAATGTTGTTAAAGTTTCTATTATTAAAGGCACAGTTGCTCATGAAATTTTAGGGAAGTATGGTGCAGGTAAAGTTTTATTAAAACCTGCTTCACCAGGAACCGGTTTAATTGCCGGCGGCGGTGTAAGAGCTGTTCTTGAAGCTGCAGGTATTACTGATATTCTAACCAAATCTCTTGGATCAAGCAATCCTCATAATCAGGTTAAGGCTACACTTAACGGATTAATTCAGCAGATTGATGCAAGAAAGATGGCTTCAAAAAGAGGCATTACAGTTAAAGATTTGTTTACTACTTCTAACTGAGGAACTAATGGGAAAGATTAAGATTACACAAACAAAAAGTGTTATAGACAGACCTAAAGATCAAAAAGCTACTATCGAAGCTCTTGGTTTAGGCAGACCCAATTGGGAAAAAATTCATACTGATACCCCTCAAATTAGAGGAATGATCAGAAAAGTAATTCATTTGGTTAAAGTTGAAGAATTAAAAGATTAGTAAGGTTTTAAATGGATATTTTAAGCAATCTTAAATACGCAAAAGGCTCAAGAAAAAATCGCAAAAGAATTGGCAGAGGCGAAGGTTCAGGACACGGCGGTCAATCCACAAAAGGAATGAACGGTCAGTTGTCCAGATCAGGTGCTAAACATAAAGCCTGGTTTGAAGGTGGACAAATGCCTTTGCAAAGAAGAGTTCCCAAATTTGGATTTACAAACATATTTAAAGTTGAATATCAGGTAATAAATATTAATTCGCTTCAAAAATTAGCAGAGCAAAAAGCAATTAAAGATCAAATTTTGAATGCAGTTGAATTGAAAAAATTAGGACTGATTTCCAGCACAAAAAAACCTGTTAAACTTTTGGGAAAAGGTGATCTAAATACTAAAGTAAATATTGAAGTAGATGCCTTTAGTAAATCAGCACAGCAAAAAATTGAAGCCGCCGGCGGCACAGTAACAAAGATATAGCGTATAAATAAATGTCAAAATTTACAGATACTTTCAGAAATATTTTCAAGATCCACGAACTTAGACAAAGAATTTTATATACGTTAGTTCTTTTGTTTATTGTACGTCTGGGATCGCATTTAACAATTCCCGGTGTTGATGCTGTTCTTTTATCGGAAAGTGTAAAGAATCAATCATCAGACAATCTTTTTGGATTGTATGATTTGTTTGTTGGAGGCGCATTTCATAATGCTGCCATATTTGCACTTGGAATAATGCCCTATATTTCAGCTTCTATTATTCTTCAACTTATGGGCGCTGTAGTTCCTTATTTCCAAAAATTGCAGCAAGAAGGTGAAGAGGGAAGAAAGAAAATTACCCAGCTAACAAGATATGGTACGGTAATAATTTCAGCTCTTCAGGCTTGGGGCGTTACGGTTAGATTGTTAAATATTCAAGTTCAGGGAATGCCAATTATTCCACAACAAGTGCAGGGAATTGGGTGGGTGATTTCAACGATTATTATTCTTACATCCGGTACAATGTTTATGATGTGGATGGGTGAACAGATTACGGAAAAAGGTATTGGTAACGGAATTTCTTTAATTATTTTTATAGGTATTATTGCAAGATTTCCATTTTCGTTACTTGATGAGTACAGACTTATTACTGCCGGTCAAAGATCAATTATTATTGAAATAATAATCTTTGCATTTATGTTCTTTATAATTGCCGGTGTTGTTTTAGTTACTCAGGGTACAAGAAAAATACCTGTTCAGTATGCTAAAAGGGTAGTTGGACGAAAAGTTTACGGAGGTGTAACACAGTATATTCCTTTAAGAGTAAATACTGCCGGAGTTATGCCTATCATATTTGCACAGTCAATTATGTTTATTCCGACAACAGTATTGTCATTTTTCCCGGATAATGAATTTTTACAAATGGTTTCCGGTTGGTTTCAATACAGTTCGCCAATATACTCTACAATTTATGCTTTGATGATTATATTCTTTACATATTTTTATACTGCAATTGCTTTTAATCCAAAGGATGTTGCAGATAATATGAAGAAACAAGGTGGATTTATTCCGGGTATTAGACCGGGAAAACAAACATCTGAATTTATTGATAATATTTTAACTAAAATTACTTTACCTGGCTCAATATTTTTAGCCATTGTCGCTATACTTCCGGCATTTGTATCTGTTTGGGGCGTGTCAGGATCATTTGCCCAGTTTTTTGGAGGTACAAGTTTATTGATTATTGTAGGTGTTGCATTAGATACTTTGCAGCAGATTGAATCTCATCTATTAATGCGGCATTATGATGGGTTTATGAAATCCGGTAAAATAAAAGCGCGTAGATAGTTAATCGTGATTTTAATAAAAACAAAAAAAGAAATTGATTTTATAAGAGAAAGCTGCAAAATTCTTGCTGAAACTTTACAGCTCCTTAAATCAAATGTTAAAGCGGGGATTACGACTTTAGAGTTAGATAAGATAGCTGAAGATTACATTAGAAGTAATGATGCGCTTCCAGCATTCAAAGGTTACTCGCAGGGCGGCGCACCGGGTTTCCCTGGTTCTATTTGTGCTTCTGTTGATGATGAGGTGGTGCATGGAATTCCTGGTAATCGTGTTTTGAAAAATGGCGAGATAATTTCAATAGATATTGGTGTTCTTAAAAATAATTATTATGGAGATGCGGCTGTAACAGTTCCTGTTGGCGAGGTTTCAGTTGAAAAAATGAAATTACTTGAGGTAACTGAAAGATCACTTTATTTGGGAATTGAACAAGCAGTTTCCGGAAACAGGGTACACGATATTTCTAATGCTGTTCAAACTTATGTTGAAGCGAACGGATTTTCTATTGTTAGAGATCTTTGCGGACACGGAGTTGGCAGATATTTACACGAAGCTCCATCAATCCCAAATTTTGGAAAAAAAGGAACCGGTCCAAAACTAAAAAATGGGATGACATTAGCTATAGAACCTATGGTTGATATCGGAACTTATGATGTTGTTACAGCAAGAGATAAATGGACAATATTAACTGCTGACGGATCAGCATCAGCACATTTTGAACACACAGTTTTAGTTAATGGTAGTACACCGGAAATACTTACGGTTTGTTAAATGGCAAAGCAAGGGCCTATTAAAATAGATGGCATTATTACAGAGACATTACCAAATGCAACTTTTAAGGTAAAACTTGATAATGGACATGAAATCCTTGCGCATATTTCCGGGAAAATGAGAATGCACTTTATTAAAATATTAGTAGGAGATAAAGTATCAATTGAACTTTCTCCTTACGATCTGACTAAGGGCAGAATTACTTACAGGTATAAATAGGAATAATTAAAATGAAAGTAAGATCATCTGTTAAAAAAATTTGCGATAAATGTAAAGTTATTAAACGTAAGGGTGTTGTAAGAGTTATTTGCAAAAACCCTAAACACAAACAACGTCAAGGTTAAAACAAAGGAGTATATCATTGGCTCGTATAGCTGGAGTTGATTTACCAAAAACAAAAAAAGTGTTGTTCGGATTACAGTACATCTATGGTATAGGTGAGTTTACTGCCGCAACAATTTTAGAAAAAGCTAAGATTAGTCATGATAAAAAAGTTGCTGATCTTACAGACGAAGAAGTTGCTGAAATTAGATCTATTATAACTTCTGAATTTAAAGTTGAAGGAGCTCTTCGATCGGAAGTTCAGCAAAATATAAAAAGATTGATGGACATTGGTTCTTATCGTGGTATCAGGCATAGAAGAGGTTTGCCAGTAAGAGGTCAAAGAACGAGAACTAATTCCAGAACACGAAAAGGGAAAAGAAGAACAGTTGCTGGTAAGAAAAAGGCACCCTCTAAGAAATAATATTTGATAAACGGAGATTTAAGAATTGGCTAAAACTGCAAAAAAAGTAAAGAAAAAAGCTCACGTTGATTCTAACGGTGTTGCACACATTAAAGCAACATTTAACAACGTGATTGTTACCATTACAGATATTTATGGGAACACAGTTTCCTGGTCATCAGCCGGTAAAAACGGCTTCAAAGGTTCCAGGAAAAACACACCTTTTGCCGCTCAGGTTTCAGCAGAAGCCGCCGGTAAAGAAGCATATGATCTTGGAATGAGAAAATTAGAAGTTTTTGTTAAGGGGCCAGGTTCCGGACGGGAAGCCGCAATCAGAGCCTTACACACAGCTGGTCTTGTGATATCTTCAATTAAAGATGTTACACCAATTCCTCATAACGGATGCAGACCCCCTAAGAAAAGAAGAGTTTAATTTATTGGAGATTCACTAAATGGCAAGATACACTGATTCAGTTTGTAAATTATGCAGAAGAGAAAAACAAAAGCTTTTCCTCAAAGGACAAAAGTGTTATACAGAAAAATGTCCTATTGAGGTAAGAAACTATCCTCCAGGACAGCATGGGTTATCAAGAAGATCCAAAATTTCTGAATACGGAGTTCAGTTAAGAGAAAAGCAAAAAATTAAAAGATCATACGGTTTGTTAGAAACACAATTTAGAAATTACTTTGAGAAAGCTGCTAAGCAAAAAGGTAGAACAGGTGAAAACCTTATAAAACTTCTTGAAAGACGTTTGGATAATGTTGTTTTTAGACTTGGTTTTGCTTCTTCCAGAAAGCAAGCAAGGCAGTTAATAAGACATCGGCACATTATGGTTAATAATAATCTTGTTGATATTCCCGCTTATTTATTAAGAGCTGGTGATATCGTTCAGATTAAAGAAAAAAGTAAAAAGTTAGATGCAATACATAATTCACTGAAAAGAGTAAAAGATAATACTTACGGATGGCTTACTGTTGATAAGGCTACACTTTCCGGGACTTTTGTACAAGTACCTGAAAGAGCTGATGTACCTTTAAATGCCAATGAACAATTAGTTGTTGAGCTTTACTCGAAATAAAATTTTTAATTAGAATAAGAATAGAGGATAATAATGAGCGTATCATCTTTAAGGATGCCTGAAATTGTGGTTCTTGATGAAGCCAATTATACAAATTCATTTGGTAGATTTACACTTCAACCTTTGGAAAGAGGTTATGGTGTTACATTAGGAAATTCACTTCGCAGAGTATTACTATCTTCATTGCAGGGTGCTGCCATCACTTCCGTAAAGTTTAGTGGTGTGCTGCATGAATTCACCACTATCGAAGGAGTGGTTGAAGATGTTTCAGAAATCATTCTTAATCTTAAACAGGTTAGAATGAAATTTTTATCAAAAAAACCAAATAAAATTGATTTATCATTTTCTGGTGCAGGTGTATGGACTGCCGGCGACATTCAAAAAGCAAGCAATGAAGTTGAAATTTTAAATCCTGATCTTCACATTGCTACTTTAAATAAAAGTGCAAAATTTGATGTTGAAATAAGAGTTGGTAAAGGTGTTGGTTACGTACCGGCTAATGAAAATATCGTTCCTGATCAAACTATTGGAGTAATTCCTATTGATTCTATTTTTACTCCGATTAAAACTGTTAAATACGATGTTGAAAATGTTAGAATTGGTGATAAAAATGATTATGAAAAGTTGACGATGGAAGTTACGACAGATGGTTCAATTACTCCTGATGACGCACTTACACAGGCTGCAAAAGTTTTAAGAGAACATATTCAGTTGTTTATAAACTTTGATATGGACCAGGAAGAAGAACATAATGTTAACCAAAAGGATAGTGAAACAGAGAGAATTAAAAAAATTCTTTTAACACCTGTTGATGATCTTGAACTAAGCGTAAGATCACACAATTGCCTGAAAGCTGCTAATATTAAAAACTTAGCTGAATTGGTAAGAAGAGATGAGCAAGAGATGCTCAAGTTTAGAAATTTTGGAAGAAAGTCTTTAGCAGAATTAATGGAAATTGTTGAAACTCTTGGACTGGATTTCGGAATGGATGTAGATAAATATCTTAAAGAAGAAACAGAATCACACTAATCGAGATAGGTTGCTGAATGAGACACAACGTTAAAGGAAGAAAATTAAACAGAACAGCCAGTCACAAAGGTGCTCTGCTCAATTCGTTAACAACTTCGTTATTAAAACATAAAAGAATTAAAACAACAGAAGCTAAAGCTAAAGAAGCAAGAACTTTTGTTGAAAAGCTTATTACCAAAGCAAAGAAAAATGATTTGCACGTTAAGCGACAGGTAATGAATGTTATAAACGATAAAGAAGTTTTTAAAGAACTTTTTAGTGAAATTATTCCTAAAATTGGTGAAAGACCGGGCGGTTATACAAGAGTAATAAAACTTGGTAGTCGTGTTGGTGACGCAGCTCCTATGGCGATTCTTGAGCTGGTTGATTATAATGATGTAGCCAATAAGAAAGCTGAAGAACAAAAAGAGAAAAGAGATATTAGAGCTAAAGCTAAAGAGAAGGCGGGTCAGGATATTGAAGAGGCTAATATCGTTGAAGAAAAATCTGAGAAGAATAGTAAGTAATAATAAATAATTATTTATCTTTAAAGAGTAATCGGTTTGCCGGTTACTCTTTTTTATTATGTTTAATTCCCAAAAATTTATAGCGTCTGCTTTTAATATTACCGAGTTGCCAAAGCAAACTTTCCCAGAAGTTGTACTTTGCGGAAGATCGAATGTTGGCAAATCTTCGTTTATTAATTCTCTGTTTAACAGGAAAGATTTGGCAAAGATCAGTTCAACTCCAGGTAAAACCAGATCTATAAATTACTACCTGATAGACAATAATTTTCATCTTGTTGATTTGCCCGGTTACGGATATGCAAAAGCAAGTATGTCTGAAAGAAAAAAATGGGGGAAATTAATTAATGATTATTTCTCCACTTCTAAAAGCATAAAATTAACAGTTCAATTATTGGATAGCCGCCATAATCCTTCTGAACTTGATGTGCAATTAAACAAAATGCTTAAAGATATGGCGTTACCGTATATAGTTTTACTAAATAAATCTGATAAACTGAAGCAATCTGAATTTTCTAAAATTGTAAAAAGCTTAAAGAATTTTTTTCCCGAATTGCTTCTTGACGAAAACCTTTTTTTCTTTTCCTCAATTGATGGGACAGGAAATAAGGATATAAAAAAAATATTATCATCATTATTTTACTAAAAGACTTTATCATTATTCCGTAAAGTTTGTTATTATTTGAATGTTAATTTAAATTAGTTATAAAATTTAATTGCTGTAAGAACTTATCAACATGGATAAACGACAAAAAAAAAGAATTCTAATCTTTTTAATAGTACCTTTTCTTGCTGCCGTACTTTTTTTTACAGACGATCTTCTCATTCGTGTTATTGCAATAGCCCTAATTGTTATTTATGTGGCATTTATTATTTTTCTTAGAGACTCAGTTCGGTTTGATGGAAGATATTCAATAAATGAAAAAGATGATTTAGATGATAACTTGTTAACTCCCACACCTCTTGAACATGACGAATCATTTAAGATTATATCAAAAAATTCTAATGTCGAAGTAATAACTGCTGAAAATTACACACCTGAAATTTTAAAATCTCCCAAAACCACACTCATTCCACCTGATTTACGAGAGAGATTTGAAGAAATTGCAAATGAATCTCTACCCTCTGAAATTGGGCACGATGGACAATTTGCTTTTGCACTTGAAAAAATGTTAACTGTAATTAAGGATGCTTATTCTGCACATACGGCAATATTTTTCTGGTACAATAGGAAGAAAGAAAAACTAACTATTGAAAAATTTGTTTCTTCTTCACCCGGCGAAATAGCAAAACGTAAATTTGATATTGAAGATGACATTCTTAGTAAAATAGTACAGAAAAGTGAACCGGAACTTTTAAGCGATATTTCACCTGCTGCTGAATCGGATGTAATTAGATATTATGACAGACCTCAGGGTATTAGAAGCTTTGTCGGCGTTCCGCTTTTTTATGAAGGATCACTTATAGCTATTCTTGCTGTAGATTCAAAAGTCGGGGATCAATTTGGGATTGAAACAATCTATTCTCTTGGTAGGTTTGTCCGTGTTGTAACAATGATCATTCAGATTTTTGAGGAAAAACATTCTGATTCAATTTCGCAGCAAAGATTAAAAGGCTTATTAAATTTAATTGGACCCGAAACTAACTTTGATACAGAAGAGGGAGTTTTAGATTCAATGCAAAATGCCTTAAGCGATTTGATTGAGTGGGATACATTTGTATTTGTTTATTTTAAACCTGTTGAGCAAAAATTTGAGGCAATAAAAGTAATTAATAAAACATCATTAAAATATATTGGACAGGGACTTCAGATCGATCTTGCTGGAACACTTGTTGGCAAAGCGATATTATCAAGTATTCCTGTTAAAATTGATGATACATCGACTGATAGTTATAAACGATACTCTAAAAATGAAGATTTGACTTTTGATGGTTCATTTCTCGCTGTTCCGCTTATTTATGGAAGCCAGAATTTTGGAGTATTATGTTTTGAAAGTTTGAAAAAAAATATCTATACAAATGCGGATGTAAAATTTCTTAAAAATTCTGTTAATATTATTTCCTATATAATCTATTCCTTATCATCAAAAACGCTTCTTAAAAGTCTTATCGCTCTTGATCTTGAAACACGTGCTTTAAATGCTGAAACATTTAAAGAAAGATTAAGTGCTGATTTAAATAAAGCCCAATCTGTAAATGTACCGGGTGCACTTGCGTTAATCAAAATAGATGATTTTCTTGAACAGGAATCATTATTTGATGGTGATCCTTTGCCGAAGGTATTGAAAGTAATTTCCGAGACAATTGCAAAAGAAATGAGTCCATTAAATATTTTTGGACGAATTGATGAAAAACTTTTTGCGGTTTATTTCTTTAATATGGATTCAAAAAATGTTTTTATCTGGGCTGAAAAACTTAGAGTTAAAATTGCAAGAAAGCCAATAACAATTGTTGCAAAGCAAAATACCTATACCGTTTCTATCGGTATTGCTTCAACGCTTGGTAAACTTGATTGCGACGAAGTTTTTCATAATGCAGAATTAGCCTTACAGAAAGCCGTTGAAAAGGGCGGTAACGCAGTCAGAAATATTAACTAATCTTTATCCTTCTTTATATGAATAACTTTTTTCTTATTGTATTAGATGGTGTCGGTATCGGTGAATTACCTGACGCTAACTTATATGGAGATAAGGGCAGTAATACTTTAAAAAATATGGCAAATAAGATTGGTGGATTATCTTTGCCTAATCTGCAAAAACTTGGACTCGGTAATATTGAATCTATTCCCGGAGTAAGACCTTCAGACAAGCCCCTTGCTTCATTTGGTAAAATGGCTGAACAATCAAAAGGTAAGGATAGTACAACAGGGCATTGGGAGTTAAGCGGACTTTTAGTTGAAGAGGATTTTGACTATTTCCCTAATGGATTTCCTAAAGAAATTACAGATAGGTTTTTAGAAATTACAAAGTCTAAAGGTTTTCTTGGTAATAAAGCCGCAAGTGGAACTGAAATTATTAAAGAGTTAGGTGATGAGCATTTAAAAACTGGTTATCCAATTATTTACACTTCTGCTGATTCCGTTTTTCAAATTGCTGCCCATCAAGATGTTATTCCGCTCGAAAAACTTTTAGAAATTTGTGATTTGACAAGAAACAAAGTTTTACGAGCGCCACTGAATGTTGGTAGAGTAATTGCACGTCCCTTTATTGGAAAAAGTGGTGAGTATGTGAGAACTGTTTATAGAAAAGATTTTTCGCTTGATCCACCAGGCGATACAGTTTTAGATATTTTATTAAAAAATAGTATTAAAACTATTGCTATCGGAAAAATAAATGATCTCTTTAATTATAAAGGAATTGAGGTTCAAGATAAAACTAAGTCAAATTTAGAAGGATTTGAAAAAATTTTAAATTATGCTTCAAACTCCCGAAACAGTTTTATCTTTACAAACCTTGTTGATTTTGATGTTTACTACGGGCATCGAAATGATTCCGAAGGTTTTGCAAATGCATTAAAACAATTTGATGATTTTTTGCCGGCTTTATTAAATGTACTTGATAAATCAGACCGGCTAATATTAACGGCTGATCATGGTAATGATCCGACAACACCAAGTACCGATCATAGCCGTGAATATGTACCGCTTTTATATTATTGCAAAAATCAGGTATCAAAAAATTTAGGTATTAGAAAAACATTTTCTGATGCAGGTAAAACGGTTGCTGATTTTTTCCGGGTAGATAATAATTTAAGAGGAATTAGTTTTCTTAATGAGTGATAATAGTAAAAAATCATGTACTGAAATTTTAATTAATTATAAAATTGATCCAGTGATTTTTGAAAACATTAAAAACTTACAACAATTACCTGATGATGTTATAATAAATTTTTTGCTTGCCGAAACATCACTTTCCGGAACTAATTTTGCCGATAGATTATCTGATGAAAAAAAATAGTTTAAAAAAGTATCTGATAGAAACAGATATTCTTATTGAGCATTTAACTAAAAGCAAAACTAACAAAAATTCATTTCTGATCGACATAATGCAAAAAGGTATTTGCTTTACATCCGTACTTAATGCTTCTGAAATGTACTTTGCCGTAAATTCGGATTTTGAAAAAGAAAAGCTTGATAATCTATTTTATGCTTTAAATGTTCTTGGGATTCATTCACGGTATAGTTTGCTTGTGCCGAAAGTGTCTAAACACTTTAAGAATATTAGAGACGCTTTATTTTATATTTTGGCTGAACAAAACAAACTAACAATTGTAACACAATTTCCTGATAAGTATAACGATTTAAGCTGCGAAACGATTCATCCTTCTCAAATTGTCTGATTAAGTAAAGCTTGTATTTTTAGGATTGTATAAATAGCACTTTATTTTAAATGTTTTCCTCTCTATTTTTTCGGTAAAGCAAAACGATTGATAATAATTTTATAAAAAATTTTGTTAAAACATTCATAAAAAATGTTTTAATACTGTACAACAATCGAAAGACTTAAGTGAGAATTGTAAAACAATTTACTAACAGAGAAAGCCAGTCGTTAGATCGGTATCTTCAGGATATCGGTAAAGTAGAACTTCTGACCCCTGAGCAGGAAATTGAGCTTGCTATCAAAATAAAAAAAGGCGATCAGCAAGCAATGGAACTTCTTACAAAAGCTAATCTAAGATTTGTAGTAAGTGTTGCAAAGCAATATCAAAATCAGGGATTATCTTTAGGTGATTTAATTAATGAAGGTAATGTTGGATTAATTAAAGCAGCTAAAAGGTTTGATGAAACCAGGGGTTTTAAGTTTATTTCTTATGCTGTATGGTGGATAAGGCAATCAATTTTACAAGCCTTAGCTGAGCAATCAAGAATCGTAAGATTGCCATTAAACCGCATAGGCGCTTTAAATCGGATTGGAAAAGCATACAGTAGTTTAAAACAGGAATTTGAACGCGAACCAAGCGCTGAAGAATTAGCAAATGAACTTGAAATGGATATTGAAGAAATATCCGATACGATGAAGTTGTCGGGTAAACAAGTTTCGATGGATGCTCCATTTGCTCTGGGTGAAGAAAATAGTCTGTTAGATATTCTGGAAAATGTTCAACAGCCGGCTCCTGATAATCAGCTAATTAACGAATCTTTAAAAGTAGAGATAAGAAATGCTTTAGCATCTTTGCCTGAACGTGAAGCTGAGGTTCTAAGATTATATTTTGGGATTGATGTTGATTATGCAATGACTCTGGAAGAAATTGGGGAAAAATTTAACTTAACAAGAGAAAGGGTTAGACAAATAAAAGAAAAAGCAATCAGAAGATTGAGACAAGCCTCTAAAAGTAAAAATTTAAAATCATATTTAGGATAATTGATGAAAATCAAAAAACGTTTTTTATTAATTCTTATTTTACTTTCTACTGTTACTATTATTAATTCGTGCTCGTCCTCCTCCGGCACGCTGCGTTACGGTTCTCAAACTGATGACAAAAATTTGTCTAAGGAATCTTCTTCAAGATATTATTCGGCGGATAATCTTAATATTGTTGAAGATACTCTAACTTATTCCGATGAAGACGTTCCGGAATTTCAGGATCCCAGCAATTTGCCGTATGATGAAGCAAATCTTAGTATCTCCGAGATAATGAAAAAAATTGAAGCTAAGTCTTCGGATTCAAATATTGAATCTTCTGTTTCTACCAAGCGTGATCTTGTTCTAATGGAAATAATTAAATATTTAAATACTCCGTATAAATATGGTGGAAACTCACTTAATGGTATTGATTGTAGTGCCTTTACCCAGAGTGTATTTAAAAACACAAACTTATGCGAATTAAATAGATCTGCTAGAGAACAATTTAGACAGGGGATAGAAATAAATGATCGGGCTGAGCTAAAGTTTGGTGATTTGGTTTTCTTTAACACCCGCAGAAGAGTTCGTCCGGGTCATGTTGGCATTTATATCGGTGATAATCTTTTTGC
Source organism: Ignavibacteriaceae bacterium (assembly GCA_049294175.1). Lineage (GTDB taxonomy): Bacteria > Bacteroidota > Ignavibacteria > Ignavibacteriales > Ignavibacteriaceae > IGN3. The sequence goes on from JBAQCL010000071.1 coordinate 47,470, forward strand.
TCATTCCTCTTCCAAATTAGGAGTTACGGTTTCCTCATTAGACTATGAATACTATTCAAAAAGATTTATGGGCGCAAGAAGAGTGGATAGTACAAACGTTTTAAATTGAAATTATAAAATTTTATGAAAAAAGCTGTTCATCTCTGAACAGCTTTTTTTATCTCTTTATTTAGGAAGAATGCTCTTAACTACAACCGGTTGTTGCACCGCAAGTCATACATTTTAGGCAAGTTCCATTTCTAACCATTGTTATACTTTGGCATTCAGGGCAAATATCACCTGTATAGCCATTTTCAATCGCTTGCTTAACTTTTGTAGTCATATTGTTAACTGAGCTGGTGGCTTTTTCCTTAGCTACTGTTGTTGTGTTAGATGAAAGAGAATAACCGTAAGAATCCAGATGATTTTTATCTAATTCAACAAGGCGTTCACTAATTAATTCTTCACTTACAAATTCAGGATCGGCTAATTTTTTTACTATTCCACGTGAAGCTTTGGATTTTATCTCGTCCGAATCAACATGTGAAAGATCATTTCTGCCAAGATAAGTAACAGCCAGTTCTCTAAAGATGTAATCAATAACTGAAGTTGCCATCTTAATTTTTTCGTTACCGGTTACAATTCCGCTTGGTTCAAATCGGGTAAATACAAATGCATCAACAAACTCTTCCAGAGGGACACCATGTTGCAAGCCCAAAGAAATTGATATTGCAAAACAGTTTAACAAACTTCTGAAAGAAGCACCTTCGCGGTGCATATCAATAAAAATTTCTCCTATTTGCCCGTTGTCGTATTCACCTGTTCTTATATAAACAGATTGTCCGTTTATCTTTGCCTTTTGCGTATAACCTGATCTTCTATCAGGTAATCTCCTTCTTTTTGCGATATATCTATGAATGATCTTTTCTGCAACTTTGACAATATCATTTTTTTCTTTTTCTTCAATCAAGGTTTCAATATCTTCATCGCTTATTGCGTTGAGTGGTTGTGATAATTTGGATCCATCTCTGTAAATAGCATTAGCTTTAATTCCTAATTTCCATGATTGCATATAAGCATCTTTAACATCTTCAATTCCGGCGCCATTTGTTAAATTTATTGTTTTTGAAATTGCACCTGAAATAAAAGGTTGAGCGGAAGCCATCATCCTGATGTGCGCCATAGGGCGAATAAATCTGGTTCCTTTCTTTCCGCATTTATTTGCACAATCAAAAACAGGGTAGTGATCGTGTTTTAAGAATGGAGCTCCCTCAATAGTCATTGTTCCGCAGATATAATCATTTGCTGAAGAAATTTCCATTTTAGAAAATCCCAGTTTTGTAAGAAGATCAAAATCAAAGGAATTGATTTCATCTTCAGCAAAGCCTAATGTCTTTGTTAAAAATTCTGCTCCAATGGTAAATTTGTTAAAAGCAAAAGTTACATCAAAAACAGAAGGAAGCGCTTTTTCAATCTTTGCAATAACTTCATCTGTAAAACCTTTTGCTTTTAAAGATTGAGGATTGATATATGGGCATCCTTCCAAAGACCCGGAACCTTTTGCATATCGTACAATTTCATTAATCTGATCTTTGTTGTATCCTAATTTTTCTAATGCAGGCGGAATCGATTGGTTGATTATTTTAAAATATCCGCCACCGGCTAATTTTTTAAATTTAACTAAAGCAAAATCAGGTTCAACACCTGTTGTATCGCAATCCATAACAAGTCCAATTGTACCGGTTGGGGCAATTACGGTAACCTGAGCATTGCGGAATCCGTAAAGTTCTCCCATCTCGACTGCTTTATCAGAATCTTCTCTGGCTGCTTTTAATAGATCGGAAGGACAGTGTTGCGGATTGATACCCACAGGATAGATAGACAATCCTTCGTATTCCTCATTTGGTACATTGTATGCTGCTCTTCTATGATTTCTTAATACCCTTAACATGTTTTCTTTATTATCTTCATATCTCGGGAAAGGTCCGGTTTGTTTTGAAAGTTCTGCGGATGTTGCGTAAGCAGTCATGTGCATGATTGAAGTTAAAGCTCCGCAAATTGCAAATCCTTCTTTACTGTCATAAGGAATTCCCTGAAGCATAAGTAATGAGCCCAGATTAGCGTAACCTAAACCAAGTGTTCTGTATTCATAACTAAGTTGAGCAATTTCTTTACTTGGAAATTGTGCCATTAATACGCTTGTTTCAAGAACTAAGGTCCAGATACGTGCTGCGTGGCGGTATGCTTGAATGTTAAATTTATGTGTAGAAGAATCGTAGAATTTTTCAAGATTAAGAGAAGCTAAATTACAAGCAGTGTCATCAAGGAACATATACTCACTGCAAGGATTTGAAGCTTTAATTTCTCCACCTGCTGGGCAGGTATGCCACTCATTAATAGTAGTATGATATTGAATACCTGGATCTGCGCTTGACCATGCAGAATATCCGATTTGATCCCATAAATCCCTTGCTTTAAGAGTATTACACGGTTTGGGATTTCTGTTTTCTTTTTTTGCTTTTCGTTTTTCAACTCTCCAATAAAGATTCCAGTTCCCATCGTTAATTACAGCATTCATAAATTCATTTGTTATGCGAACAGAGTTATTGGAGTTTTGTCCTGAAACAGTTGCATACGAATCTGAATTCCAATCAGTATCATATACCGGGAATTCGATTGATTTGAATCCTAACTTGGCTAAATGAATAACTCTCTCAATGTAGTTGTTGGGAATTTGAGCTTTTCTTGCTTCAAGGACCGCGTGATTTAATTTTTTATTCAGCTTTTTATTAAACCTGTCATTTTCCGGATGCTCGTCATAGCAAGCCTTCATAATGTTGTTTAAATGAAGATTGCATAATTTAGATCCGGCAACAAGAGCAGCTACTTTTTGTTCTTCTACAACTTTCCAATTTATATATTCTTCAATGTCCGGGTGATCAAGATCAAGCGTTACCATTTTAGCTGCACGTCTTGTCGTCCCACCGGATTTTATCGCTCCCGCTGATCTATCACCAATTTTAAGGAATGACATCAATCCTGATGATCTGCCGCCACCGCTCAGAGGTTCTTTTGATCCTCTTAGTTCAGAAAAATTTGAACCTGTTCCTGAACCGTATTTGAATAATCGGGCTTCTCTAACCCAAAGATCCATAATTCCGCCACTGTTAACCAAATCATCATTTACAGATTGAATGAAACAAGCGTGTGGTTGAGGGTGAGTATAGGCATCTGTGGATTGGGTCAATTCACCGGTTTGGTAATCAACATAAAAATGACCCTGTGATGGTCCTGTTATTCCGTATGCCCAATTTAATCCTGTGTTAAACCATTGCGGACTGTTTGGTGCGGACATTTGATTAGCCAACATATACATTAGTTCATCATAAAAAGCTTTTGCGTCATCTTCAGAATCGAAATAAGAAGCTTTCCATCCCCAGTAAGTCCACGTCCCGGCTAATCGATGAAATACTTGTCTTGTATCTGTTTCAGATGTTAATCTATCGTTCTCAGGTAATTCCTGTAATCTTTCGGTATCAGCAACAGATGGCTGCAACCATTTGGGAATACCTTTCTCATTGGATTTCTTAAGCAGTTTTGGTACCCCAGCTTTTCTAAAATATTTTTGAGCAATGATATCTGTTGCAACCTGCGACCATTGCTTGGGAACCGTAACATCCTCCAATCTAAAGACTATGGAGCCATCAGGGTTTCTTATTTCAGAAACTCTTTTTACAAATTCAAATGATGATAGGGGATCCTTTCCCTGTTCGGTAAATAGTCTGTTAATCCGCATCCAACTCTCCAGAGGATTGGTTAATTAAAAAAACAATTATTATAAAAAAGATTTGTTGCTATCTAAGTAAATTGAATGAGTAAAATGGAGTAAAATTTTGTAATATGTTTTCACATCATTCATCATCTTTGTTCGGTCGAAACTATTAAAAAAAAATGTAAAAAAAAACTAAAGCTGCCGTAATAAAAAAATATTTTTTGATCGCTTAATTTTCATATTGAAAATGAAAATTTTTTTATAAAAAAACAAATAAAAATTTATCTTCTTACTCTTGACAATAAATTATTTTTAGCAGCATTCGAAATTTGATGATTCTTTCTCAGGAAAAATTACCGTTCAAAAAAATAGTATGAATATCTACTCAATTCATTTGTATCTTTAATTACAATATGACACAAACTTTAAGAAAGAACAACCTTGGAAGGTGAGAAAGTAATTGAGATCAATTCCCTTACAAAGGACTTTAAAGAACTTAGGGCTGTAAACGGTCTAAATCTTAATGTTTATAAGGGTGATGTATTTGGCTTTTTAGGTCCAAATGGTGCTGGTAAAAGCACAACCATCAGAATGCTTTTATCTTTAATTAAACCATCTGAAGGTAGCATTAAAATCTTTGACAAACCACTCGAAAAAAATCGTATTGAAATACTCCGGAAGATTGGAGCTATAGTAGAGAAACCTGATTTTTATGGCTATTTATCGGCATACAAGAATTTAGAAATTCTTGGGAAAATATCTTTGCCCGATATATCTAAAAAAAGAATTATGGAAATTCTTGAATTAGTTGGTTTGGAAAAGAGGTTTAAAAGCAAAGTCAAAACTTTCTCTCATGGAATGAAGCAACGATTAGGACTTGCACAGGCTCTATTGCATGATCCTGATTTAATTATACTGGATGAACCAACCACAGGTTTGGATCCTCAAGGGATGAAGGAAATCAGGGAGCTTATTATTTATTTGAGCAAAGAAAAAGGGAAAACAATTTTTCTATCTACTCATATTCTTTCTGAAATAGAATTAGTTGCAAACAGAATGATAATAATTAATAAAGGGACAACAAAAGTTGAAGGATTTGTAAAGGATTTACTGGATTCAAGTAAAAGCAAAGTATCATTTGAAGTTGATAATGAAGAGTTAGCAAAAAAAATAATTTCAAGTTCTGTCTGGGGTGATAAACTTGACAGGCAAGTAGAAAACCGTTTTGTACTCTTATTAGAAAGCAATGAAATTTCTGAGGTGGTGAAATATTTGGTTGAAAGTAAAGTGAAGGTGAGCGCGGTAATTCCTACAAGGTCTCTAGAAGATTACTTTTTGAAAATTACTGAAGAGGCTGCCTGATGATTACTTTAGTAAAGATTGAACTGTATAAGATATTTAAAAAATGGAGAACTTATATAGGATTTATTGCTATTGGTGTTCTTGTTTCTATTCTTCATATCGTGATGATTTTTCAAGGAAGCAATACTATTGACTTTATGACACAAAGTATCCGGGATTCGTTTGTTTTTGTGGGCAGCCTGTTAAATGGATACTTTTTATCTTACCTGATTTTAAACAGTCTTGTAATTCACATTCCGTTTTTAATTGCACTTGTTGCCGGAGATTTGTTGGCGGGAGAAGCCACAGCCGGAACTTATCGTTTATTACTAACAAGACCGGTTTCAAGAACACAGGTTGTAACTGCAAAATTTTTTGCTGCCATTATTTATACAAACTTATTGATTCTTTGGCTTGCATTCATGAGTATGGTAATAGGAATAATAATATTCGGGACTGGAGAACTTCTTGTTTTAGGAAGTCAAGCAATAATAATTTTTGAAAAAACAGATGCTATATGGCGCTTCTTATGCGCTTATGCTTTTGCATCGCTTGGGATGTCGGTTATTGCCGCGTTAGCTTTTTTGTTCTCGTCTCTTGTGGAAAATGCAATTGGACCGATTGTTAGCACAATGGCTGTGATAATAGTTTTTTTAATTATAAGCAGTATTCAGATTGATTTTTTTCAGACGATAAGACCATATTTGTTTACAAACTATATTATGTCCTGGCGATTGTTCTTCGATGATCCAATAGATATTTCAGAAATATTAAAAGCCACATCTATTTTATTAGTCCATATTTTGTTTTTCTATTTACTTACTTTGTATTTATTTAAACGAAAAGACATTCTTACTTAACAGAGGTTTAGATGAAATTTTTAATATTATCGTTTTTAGCGATAGCTAATTTATTAACTGCTCAATCAAAAAATCCTGATGAAATTATTAATGAAGTGATTACTAATTTTAATAAAGTTAAAGACTATCGGGTTGATGTTACTATTAAAGTTGATGTAGAATTTCTAAAAGTACCCGATTCAAAGGCTAAAATTTATTTTAAGCAACCTGATAAAGTTCACCTTGAGTCTGAAGGATTTGCTCTTCTCCCAAAGGAAGGGCTGAGTTTTACTCCTTCATTACTATTAAAGAAAAACTATACTGCTATCTATGAACAGGATGTAATTCTTGATGGAATTAATACATCGATTGTAAAAATTATTCCGACCGGCGATCAAGGAGATATAATCTTATCAACTATGTGGATCGATCAGAAAAGAAAAGTAATTAGCAAAGTTGAATCAACTACGAAAATAAATGGTACCTTTACTATAAATTTTTCTTATGATGAAAAAGTAAAATATCCCCTGCCTTCTAAAATTATTTTCTCTTTTAATATTGATAAAATGAATATGCCCCAAGGATTTAATGATGAAACCGGATTGGATCAACCTAAAAAGAAAAATAAAAGAATTAATTCACTAACTAAAGGGAACGTGATAATTTCGTATTCCAATTATCAAGTGAACAATGGAATACCGGATTCAATTTTTGAAGAGGAAAAAACTAAAAAATAAAATTAATCTGATTTTCTTTGTTGATAATTTTAATCTTAATATCCAAATAAAACATTTTAACAAATCGGGTTATTCATATTTCTTAAATATTACCGATGTATTATGCCCGCCAAAACCAAAAGCATTGCTGATGGCATAATTAACTTTACGATCCTGAGGTTTATTAAAAGTATAATCTAAATCGCATTCTGGATCAGGATTTGCAAAATTAATTGTTGGGGGAATTTTATCATTTATAACCGCAAGAATTGAAGCAATAGCTTCAACAGCTCCGGCAGCACCCAATAAATGCCCCGTCATACTTTTAGTGGAAGACAGACTCATCTTATAAGCATAATCGCCAAAAACTTTTTTAATAGCTTTTGTTTCACCAATATCACCAAGCGGAGTTGATGTACCATGCATATTAACGTAATCAATTTCTTCAGGTTTTAATTCTGCCTGAGATAAAGCCATCTTCATAGATAAAATTGCTCCGGTTCCTTCGGGATGAGGAGCCGTTATATGATAAGCATCAGCCGATAAACCTGCACCAACAATTTCAGCATAAATTTTTGCATTTCGTTTTATTGCATGTTCAAGCTCTTCAAGTATAAGAGCGCCGCTGCCTTCACCCATAACAAATCCGTCTCTTGTAACATCAAAAGGTCTGCTTGCAGTTTCAGGCGAATCATTTCTTGTTGATAAAGCTTTGTTTGAATTAAACCCGCCTATTCCAAGCTCATTTATTGCAGCCTCGCTTCCGCCCGTTACCATCATATCAGTCATTCCGGTTTTAATAAGAAGATAACTGTCAATCATGTTATTGTTGCCTGTGGCGCAAGCAGAAACCGTACAATAATTTGGTCCTCTAAATCCGTATTTGATTGAAATGTGTCCAGCGGCTATATCGGGAATAAGCATCGGAATGAAGAAAGGGGAAATTCTAGTTGGTCCTTGCTCACGGTTTATAACAGACTGATCATAGAAAGTTTGAATTCCTCCTATGCCGCTGCCGAATATTACACCAATTCTTGATTTTTCATCTTCAGAAAGATTTTCTGGTTTTAAATCAGCATCTTCTACAGCTTGTTGAGCGGCAATAAGAGCATATTGCGCAAAAGGATCTAAACGCCTTGCAGTTTTTCTATCAAGATAATTTATCACATCAAAATCTTTTAGTTCACAGGCGAATTTTGTATCAACTTTTGAAGTATCAAACTGTCTGATTAATGCAGAACCGCTTTTGGATTCCATCATTGAATTCCAAAAATCATTAACATTTAATCCTATTGGAGTTAAAGCTCCCATCCCGGTTATAACTACTCTTCTATTTTTATTAAGCATTAATTATCCTTTTTTAAGTTGTAAGAATCTTACAGATTTGCACAATTATAAAGTGTAAAAATAATGAATTTTATTAAAAGCTTTAAATAAAATGTACACTACAAATTGATGGACTTATCAAGCAATTTCCATCAAAATTTATCGGAAGTTAGCCTAAAAATTTTCCATTCTTCCAGTTCAACAGCGCCAATGTTTTTGTAAAAATCTATGGCAGATTTATTCCAATCAAGCACGCACCATTCAACTCTTCCGTAATCACGTTCTTTGGCGAGTGAAATAATTTTTTGCAATAATTTTTTCCCGATGCCTTTGCTGCGGAATTCAGGTTTTACGTAAAGATCTTCTAAATAAATTCCCGGTTTGCCAACAAAGGTTGAAAAGTTGTTAAAAAAAAGTGCTTGCCCGGCTAAAATTCCGTCATATTCCGCAATAAGAACTTCAACAAATTTATTTTCACCAAACAAAATCTTTTTTAACTTGTCGTCAGTAATTTCAACTAAATGAAGAAGTTTTTCGTACTCTGCCAATTCCTTAATCAAGGAAATAATATTAGGAATATCTTTTTCTTCTGCTTTACGAATAATTAATTTTTCAGTCATAATATTTAATCTGTTGAAAATGGAAGCTTAGGTTTTATAATATCTTTTATTTTATCAAATGGAATTTTAACATTTATTACTCCCATTGCGTATGGTCCTATTTCATAAGGATCAAACTGCAGAACCAAAGCGCCGGGAATAATATAAAAATCCTGGTCCGGAAGAATTGCTATTTCATCTTCAAACAATCCAGCCTCCAAAAGTGAACTTACCTCGAAGGTATCAAGAATTGCTTGTTCGCATTCGTAAGACAGTAAATCAAATGAATCGTTATCTATAATATCCGAAAGTGTTAAAATTTTTCCGTTATTCATATTAATATTGTAGCCAACAGAATAAAAATTACCGTGTGCACCTCCTGTGTACTGATAATGATCAAGAGAAATGCTTAAGAATGTTGCTGAATTAAATTGTACCTCGAAACCGGTTTCAAAACTATAGGTAAAATTATATCCTTCGCCATTTGTGTCAGTGGAATCTTCTTTTAATTCATCATACCATAAAATTGATTGTTCAAATTCATTCTTGAAAAAAGAATTAACTTTATCCTCAACCTGTTTATTCTCAAATCCTGTTATTTGTGGATAATCGATATTTATATATGCCGAGCTATCAGCCAAACTATCTGAGTATTGAATGGTTGTTATTTTAAGTGTATCGCTTATGTCAAAAGCCTTGCAATTAAAATTTTTGAAACGTCCCAAGGTAGGGTTCAAAAATATCAAAATCATCAAAAACACTATTATTTTTTTCATCAATCAAACCTTCCCTTCAATTAAAAATCAAAGCGTTTTAATTTTTTTTGGTTTAGATAATTATCAAGATACAGAACACCTGCAGCAAAAATATAACCAAATACTGAACCAATTATTGCTCCGCCGATTATATCCGAAGGATAATGCAAACCAAGGTAAACTCTGGAAATTGCTATCAAAGATGCTGTGATAAATAGAAGCCATTTTAATTTTGGGAATAATCTGTAAAAAAACATTGCGGCAGCAAAATTATTTAAAGCATGATTTGATGGAAACGAATAGGTTCCGGTACAGCCAACAGGAGTTAAAACATCTAACAAAGCATGGCATGGTCTGGGTCGGGCAAAAAATTCCTTAAGTATTCTATAACCTGTTTGATCTGCAAATAAGATAAGTAAAATAATTCCCAATACTGCAATCTTACCTTTCCTTCCGCCTTTAATCCAGCTAATTGAAAGTAGTAGCACATATGTTATATACCAGTTATTTACATTTGTAATAATTGAAAAGAATTTGTCAAGAAAGCCAATAGATAGCGTATGATTAAAAAAATAAAAAATTAACAGGTCAATAGAATAAAAAAAATCTATCATGCAAGTAACTCAATAATTGTTTAATAAAAATAAAACCCGCAAGGCAATTTATCATTAATATTACGTAAATTTGTTATCATTTATGAGTTAAAATATGAACCTCAATAAAACGCTTGTTGATTTCATATTGCAGAAAGATCAGCAGATTGAAATAGAGAGAACTATGCATATAAAAGAAGAAACCGGAAAATATTTAGTAACACCTCTTAAAGTTATTGCATTAATGGTGGCGATCTCCGGAATTTTTGCAATGATTTTTGAAGTGAGGCAACATTCTGAATTTGCATCCCAGATTTATTTTGTAAGACTGTCAGCCACTCTTGTAGCATTTATTACTCTTGTTTTTCTTAGCTCAAAAAATGCAACTAAATATTCAATAATACTTGTTCATATTCTGCTATTAACGATCATCATCTCTTCTTCCATAATGATTTTGTTGATCCCGACTTCTTTAATTGTTAACAGCCAGATTGTTGGTTTGATGATCTTTACATCTGCAATGTTTCTTAACTGGGAAATTAAAAACCAAATATTAGTGGCTATTTATTATAACCTGGTTTTTGCAGTTGCAATACTTTTTAATGATCAGCAAATTTACTTTTTGCCAAATATGTTTGAATCATTAATCTTTGTTCTATTTCTAAGCTTGCTTTCAGTTCTTGGAAGTGCAATTAATTTTAGAATGAGATTACAAATAGCTGAAAATGCATTTAGAATTGAATTATCGGAAAAAAAATTCAAGGATATTTTTAATAATTCCCTTGACGGAATTTTCCAATCAACTTACGAAGGAAAATTTATTACCGTAAATCATTCCCTAGTTAAAATGCTTGGTTATGAATTACCCGAAGAATTGATGATAACGAATCTTAATGATTACTATAAAAACACTGAAGATCGGGAAAAGTTAATAAAAGAACTTAAACAATATGGTTCTGTTGAAGATTATCAACTTCAGTTTGTTGATAAAAATAAAAAAGAATTATCTGTAAAATTAAATGCCAGGATAGTTAGTGATGATAATAATGTGAAATATTATTATGAAGGAACAATGCGCGATGTTACTTCTGAACTTGAAGCTCTTGAAAAAAGAGAACAAGCCGAACTTGAACTAAAATCAGAAAAAGAAAAATCAGACGCACTTGCTAAAGAAGCACTAAAACTAAGTTCTGCAAAAAGCAGATTCCTTGCAAATATGAGTCATGAAATTAGAACTCCTATGAACGGGATTCTTGGATTTTTATCTTTGATCGAATCCAATTCTTATTCCGATAAAGAGGAGCTAAACAGTTTTGTTAAGAATGCTAAATTATCGGCAGAATCACTTCTTGAAACTATTAATGCTGTTTTAGATTTGTCTAAAATTGAAGCCGGTAAACTTGAATTGGAAAATCTCAATTTCAATCTTAAAAAAATTATTGAGCAAGCGATTTCCATAATTTCTCCCAAAGCCAAAGAAAAATCATTAAACATAACAATTGAAACAATAGATTCAAAAGAGCTTAACTTTGTCGGTGATCCAACCAAGTTAAGGCAGATTTATCTTAATTTATTAAGTAATGCAATTAAATTTACACAGCAAGGAGAAATTAAAATTGCTGTAACTTTAGAGTCTTTAGAAAACGGCTGTGTAAGAGTTCATAACGCTATTGTAGATACCGGAATTGGAATTCCTGCCGATAAGATTAATGAATTATTTAAACCATTTTCTCAGATTGATGGAACCGAAGGTAAAAACTTTGGCGGCACAGGTTTGGGACTCGTTATCTGTAAGGAGTTTACAAACCTTATGAAAGGCGATATTTCTGTTCGAAGTATTGAAGGACAGGGAAGTCAATTTAATTTTAGCGTCGTGTTAAAGAAACAACCATTCACAGCAAACCAGCGGCAAGAGGTTTCCCGAAGCGTTTCTAATGTTGGAATAGTATCGGCTCAATTTTTAGAAGCAAATTTAAAAAAATATTCCGAGAAAAGAAAAAAAATCCAAATACTGCTGGCAGAAGATAATTTGATAAACCAAAAAGTAGTTATAAGAATGTTAAGTTCAGCAGGTTACCAGGCTGATGCGGTTATGAACGGTGAGCAAGCGGTCAGGGTTTTTGGTCAAAAAAATTATGACCTGATTTTGATGGATGTGCAAATGCCCGAGATGGATGGTTTTACTGCAACGAAAAAAATAAGAGAAATGGAACCGCCTAAAAACAATGTTCCGATAATTGCAATCACAGCACACGCATTGGTTGGTGATAGAGAAAAATGCATTGAAGCCGGAATGAATGATTACATCTCAAAACCTGTTGTAGCTAAAGAAATTGTTATGTTAATTGATAAATTATTAAAATTAGATCAGATGAATTTGGAAGTGCCAGTAGAAGAAAAAAAAGGGAATAGCTCTTTTGATTTTGATAGACTAAAACAAATCAGTTTAGGTGACCCTGTTTTTGAAAAAGACTTGCTTGGCGATTATATAGAGGATGCGAAAGCAAAACTTCAATCATTGACAGAACATCTTGCGGAAGGAAATGCAAAAAAAATAGTCGGTATTGCACATACTTTAAAGGGCTCCAGTTATTCTGTTGGTGCAACATTGGTTGGAGATGAGGCTCTTGGGATTGAACTTTCTGCTAAAAATAACGATCTTGAAAGTGTTGAGGAAAGGATATTAAAACTTTCAAAATCAATAAAGGAAACAAGAGATATTATTAAAGATAAAATCTAAAAATAATTTTAAGAGATGACATCCTTTTAAAAAATGTCATCTCTTTTTTTTATATCATCAATTAAAATTCTTCAAAACTTTTCTAATAATATCCAGAGCAAAATCAATTTCATCTTTTGTAATTACAAGCGGAGGTGCAAATCTAATAATATCTCCGTGAGTTGGTTTTGCAAGCATTCCGTTTTCTTTTAATTCAACACAAACATCCCACGCAGTTTTTCCGCTCTTTGTTGGTTTGATGATAATTGCATTTAATAATCCTTTACCTCTTACTAAAGTAAGATGTTCAAATTCATCCACCATCTTTTGAACTTCCGAACGGAAATAATTTCCCATTACAAATGCATTGTCAGCTAACTTTTCATCAATCAAAATTTGTAAAGATGCAATTGCAACTTTTGCCGCAAGCGGATTTCCACCGAATGTTGAGCCGTGTTGACCTGGTTTAATTGTAAGCATAATTTCATCATTTGCAAGAGCCGCGGAAATCGGCATTACTCCGCCTGATAACGCTTTACCAAGAATTAAAATATCGGGTTTTACATTTTCATAATCAGAAGCAAGCATTTTACCAGTTCTTGCTAATCCTGTTTGTACTTCATCGCAAATGAGTAAAACATTTTTTGCTTTACAAAGTTCATTAGTTTTTTTTAAGTAGCCGTCACCGGGAACAAAAACACCGGCTTCACCCTGAATCGGTTCAACTAAAAATGCACACACATTAGGGTCCTCCAATGCTTTTTCTAATGATGGAATATCATTATAAGGAATTTTAACGAAGCCCGGTAAATACGGACCAAATCCATCATAACATTCCGGATCAGTTGAAGCGGAAACAGCCATCATTGTTCTGCCGTGAAAGTTTTCATTAGCCACAATAATTTTTGCTTCATACTTTTTGATTCCTTTAACTTCATAAGCCCATTTGCGTGCAAGTTTAACCGCTGTTTCATCACCTTCAACACCTGTGTTCATTGGAAGAACTTTATCATAACCGAAAAGTTCCGTTACAAATTTTTCATATTCCCCAAGAACATTATTATAAAATGCACGCGATGTTAATGTTAAAGTTTGTGCCTGTTCTATAAGGGTATTAATTATCTTCGGGTGACAATGTCCCTGGTTTACAGCAGAATACGCTGAAAGGAAATCAAGATATTTTTTACCTTCAACATCCCAAACCCAAACACCTTTTCCTTTGGCAATTACAACATCAAGCGGGTGATAATTATGGGCGCCGTATTTGTGCTCTAAATCCATATAATATTGTGAGTTCATAAGTCTTCCGATTTGTTCTAATGATTAAAATTTACACTGAAAAATTAGCCGTTAAGAGATGAATAACCAAACAAATTCTAAAAAAGGCATTCAAAATCAGATGAAAATAAACGAAAGAAAAAATGGAAGAATAGAATCATTGTTTATCGCTATAACAATATTTAACTTTTTAATGTAAAACAGAGGTACTAATAGAATGGAATGTACTGTTGGAACTTATTCCTTTTTTATAAAAAGCAAAGGCAATTGTGATATTATTGATATTACAAATGATGTTCAGGAAATTGTAATTAAGAATAATTTTGTAGAAGGCAATGCTTTAGTTTTTGTTCCAGGCTCAACTGCGGGCATTACCACTATTGAGTACGAGCCCGGTTTGTTAAAAGATTACCCGGATTTTTTTGAAAGAATAATTCCGCAGAATATAAATTACTATCACGATAATACATGGCACGACGATAATGGGCATTCACATATCAGGGCTTCACTACAGGGAGGGTCTTTTACTGTACCATTTAAAGATAAATCGTTAATTTTGGGTACATGGCAGCAGATAATTTTTGTTGATTTTGATAACCGGGCAAGAGACAGGGAAATAATTGTTCAACTAACAGGATTTAAAGAATAGCTTATGAAAAATTTATTCAATCTTTTACTTTTAATATTTATAATTAACCAATTAGCGTTTTCACAGGTTGCATTTCTTGATCCATCTATCTCTACACAGTATGACAGCATTACTGTATATTTTGATGCGACCCAAACAGGCGGCACAGAGTTGCTAAATTACACTGGAATTGTTTATGCCCATACAGGAGTTACGATAGATTCTGCAGGAATTAAAATTAAAGAGTGGCAGTATGTAATTGGAAGCTGGGGCAGTTCAAGTCAGCCTGCATTAACACGGGTAAGTACAAATTTTTATAAATTAGTAATCAGTTTCCCGCGTCAGTTTTATCATGTAAATAATTCTAACGAAAAAATTATAAAACTTGATCTTGTATTTAGAAGTGCGGATGCTTCAAAACAATCACGCCCTGATATTCATATTGATTTATACGACCCGGGATTAAATTTAATTGTACAGAGTCCAGAGGTATCCGTAACTTATGGTGATCCACAAAGATCACCCGCATTTGTTAAAGGAGGAACAACTGTTCCAATAAATCTAAGCGCGGTTGAACTTAGCACTAAAGTATCTACTTTAAAACTTTTTGTTGATGGAAACCAGGTAGCACAATCAACTTCTAAAACATTATCTTATAACTTTGTACACTCAAACTACTCCGTTGGTCCGCATAGCGTTGTAGCTATTGGCACTGATACAACAGGCAATGTTGACTCAACTTCGTTTATGATGTTTTGCAATCCAGAAATCAATAATGTTCCATTACCCAACGGAATAAGACCCGGTATTAATTATATAGGTCCAACTACAGCAACTTTGGCGCTATTTGCTCCTCATAAAGAGTTTATTTACGCCATAGGAGATTTTAATGATTGGATAGTTAATACAAATTATTTTATGAATCGTGATTCTGTTTCTGCCGATAGTGTAATTTGGTGGGTTGAAATTAATTCTCTTAGTCCGGGAACAGAATATGCCTTCCAGTATTATGTTGATGGAGATATAAGAACCGGTGATCCATACTCAGAAAAAATACTTGATCCGTGGAATGATAAATATATTACCTCAATTACATATCCAGCTTTAAAATCCTATCCAACAGGAAAAACTGAAAGTATTGTAAGCGTTTTAAAAACGACACAATCGCAATACCAATGGCAAGTTGAAAATTTTCAGAAGCCGCCTAAAGAAAATCTAATTGTATATGAATTACTTGTCAGAGATTTTTCTGCACAACACGATTATCAGTTTTTAATTGATACGCTTTCTTATCTCAAATCTCTTGGAGTAAATGCAATTGAACTAATGCCGATTATGGAATTTAGTGGAAATCTTAGCTGGGGATATAATCCAATTTATCATACGGCTGTGGATAAATATTACGGAACGGCAAATAAGCTAAAAGAATTTATAGATGTTTGTCATCAAAATGGAATAGCTGTAATACTTGATATGGTATTAAACCAAGCAGATAATCTTTCACCGCTTGCAATGCTTTGGTGGGACAATGTAAATAGTAGACCTGCAACAAATAATCCTTATTTAAATCCAATTGCTAAACATCCTTTTAATGTTTTCAATGATTTTAACCACGAAAGTAATGCTACAAAATATTTTGTGGATCGGGTTAATGAATTTTGGTTAACAAATTTTAAAGTTGATGGTTTTCGTTTTGATCTTTCCAAGGGCTTTACGCAGGTGTACAATACAGATGTAGGAACCTGGAGTAATTATGATCAATCCAGAATCAATATTTTAGAACGAATGGCAAACAAAATTTGGCAGGTTGATTCTTCAGCTTATGTAATACTGGAACACTTTGCGGCAAACAATGAAGAAATTGCTCTTTCAAATTATGGTATGATGCTTTGGGGAAATCATAACTGTAATTATAATCAGGCAACTATGGGCTATCAATCAGGTGATTGTGGAACGTGGGATTTTTCCGGTATCTCTTATAAAAATCGTAGTTGGAATAATCCTAATTTAGTTGGCTATATGGAAAGCCATGATGAAGAAAGGTTGATGTACAAAAATCTTCAATACGGAAATTCATCAGGCACTTACAATATAAAATATCTGGGTGAAGCTCTTAACAGAATGAAGCTTGCAGCAGCATTTTTCTTTACTGTGCCCGGACCTAAAATGATCTGGCAGTTTGGCGAACTTGGTTATGATATAAGTATTGATGTAAACGGAAGAACCGGAGAGAAGCCAATAAAATGGGATTATTATAACGACTCGGGACGAAAGAAATTATATAAAGTTTTTAAGACTTTAATTGATTTAAAAGAAAGTTATGATGTTTTTAGTACAGATGATTTTTCAATAGATGCATCAAGCACCATTAAAAAAATCAATCTTTATGATCCGTCAATGGATATATTTATAATTGGTAATTTCGGAGTAATTTCTTTAAATCCAAATCAAAACTTTAGTAAAACCGGATGGTGGTATGATTATTTTAGTGGGGATAGCGTTGAAGTTACAAACTTAACTGAACCAATTAGTTTACTGCCGGGTGAGTTTAAGATTTACAGTTCTGTTAAATTACCAACGCCTGAAGCAGATCTTTTAACTGAAGTTGATCAGGAGAATCCAAGTATTGTAAAAGAATTCAATCTTGAACAGAACTATCCAAATCCTTTTAATCCGAGTACAATTATAAGGTATAGTATTGTTTCGCCATCAATAGTTACTTTAAAAATTTACGATATACTTGGAAGAGAAGTAAAAACACTTGTTAATCAGGAACAAAATAATGGGACTTATGAAGTAAACTGGAATGGAGATAATGAATTTGGTAATAAAGTAAGTACAGGAGTTTATTTCTATAAAATAGATGCCGGGACTTATTCGGATGTTAAGAAAATGCTGCTGATTAAATAAATATTTCGCTTCTTAAATTTATTAAGGCTCGTTTATACGAGCCTTTTTAATTTGTTATTTTGGCAAGAATAATTGCTGCCGCAGACGATACATTTAGTGACTCTGCTTTACCTTTTCTCGGTACGGTAACAAAATCATCTGCAACTATTTTAATTTGTTCCGATGGTCCCGATGACTCATTCGAAAAACTAATGATACTTTTGCTATTTGTGGAATAACTAAAAACATCCTTGCCTTTAAGGTCTGAACAAACAATTTGATAACCATTTTTTTTGAGTAATAACAAATCATTTTCACTAACAGCTTCATAAATATTAAGATGAAAAATTGATCCCATAGAAGCTCTGATTACTTTTGGATTCAGGTATTCAACAGACTGATTTGAAATAAGAACGTTATTTATTCCAAACCAATCACAGGTGCGTAAAATTGTTCCAAGATTACCCGGATCAGAAACATTATCAATCATTACAATAAGTTTATCTTCAAGTTCATTTAATTTTTTATGCGGGTATGATTTGTTAAAAACTGCCGCAATTCCTTGAGGAGATTTTGTATCTGAAATCTTTTGAAATTCTATGGATTTTAATTGAATTAGCTTTTTGACTTTATGTTGAACTGTATTAATCAAATCAGGGAAAGAATCAATAAAAGCAGGCGTTGCAAAAACAGCTTCACAATTTAAGTTGCTTGCTAATCCTTCCTCAACAATTTTAAGACCCTCAACAATAAATCTTTTTTCTTCAGTCCTGAATTTTTTTACAAGCAAAGAAGAAAAGTATTTTAGCTCTCGTTGTGAAATCATAACAATGTATTATACTTTTGTTGCTGGTTATTATCTGTGCTGGATTCAAGAATTTTAATATAATCCCATGAATAAATTCCGGTATCGTGCCCGTCTTTCCATGTAATTTGAATTGCATATTCGCCAACCACTTCAATGTTTTTAATTTTATACATTTCAGGCGAAAAGACGGATGGAGTGGGAGGGCGATAGGTTTTAAATAATATTGTTTCGCCTTTACAACCCGCACATGGACATTCATCGCGTAAATACTTTAAAGGTAAAATTGTTTCAGAATCATCATTCCATTTTAGAAGAAGTTTATCTTTATCAACTATTTTAATTTGTTTGGGTTTCATAGAACTTAATATTTTATCCATGTTAAAAATATCATCAATTTAGCTGATTACACAATTTGTATAATGTAAATTTAAAACAACAGTGTTATTTTTACACATTGAAAAATTATTATGAGCACATGAGATTTGATGGAAACATTACTTGTGGTATTTATACTTCTTTTGGTTGTTAATTTTTTTCTGGCTGCTGCAGAAATTGCTCTTGCTGCATTTGGTGAAAGCAAAATTGAAGAATTAAAAGAAAACGAAAGCAAACACGTCTCTTATTTTGAAAAGCTAAATGCCAATCAAGAAGAAGTTTATTCAAGCATCCATCTTGCAATAACTTTTTTGAATGTATTACTATCCATTACCGGCTACTTTCTATTTTCAAACTGGTTCTTAGCACTTTGTAATAAATTGTTTCCTGAATCCGGAACAATATCTATAACAATTACAGTCATAATAACATCAGTATTAATTACACTTCTAATACTGATATTTATCTTTCTCGTACCCAAAGCAATCGCTTATAGATATTCAAATTTTATCGGCACACGTTCTATCAAAATTATTTTATTGCTTTCCGGAGTTCTGAAATATATAACTGCATCAATTACTTTTTTAAGTAATTTGATTTTGCTTCCCTTTAAGGAGAAGATAAATTTTTCTCAAGAACGTCCGTCTGAGGATGAAATACTTGATATAATTTCTGATGGTGTCAAATCAGGTGCAATTGATGAAGCAGACAGAGAAATTATTGAAAATATTTTTGAATTTAATGATCTTAAAGCAAATGAAGTTATGATTCCAAGAACCGAAATGATAGCAATAAATATTTCAGACGAGGATGAGAAAAACATTGGTAACATAATTAAAAGTAGTCATACATTAATTCCGGTTTATGAAAATTCTTTAGACAACATTCTTGGAGTTCTTCATACAAAGGATGTAATGAGAACGTTGATAGAAAAACAAATAATATCTGTACGTAAACTTATACGCCCGATATATTTTGTTCCCGAGACAAAATTGATTTCGGAAATACTTAAGGACATGCAAAAACAAGGAGAGCGAATTGCAATCGTTACTGATGAATATGGCGGTACCGAAGGCGTTATTACGATGGAGGATATAATTGAAGAAATTGTTGGAGAAATAAAAGATAAAACAAAAAGTGAGATTCCGAATTATATCAAATTACCGGATGGTAAATATTATGTTCTTGGTTCAATGAATATTGATGAATTTAACGAGACGTTCAATTACAAGTTGGAAGAATCAGATGAGTATAACACGGTTGCGGGATTTGTTGCGGATAAAACAGGAAAAATTTTAAATACCGGAGACAAATTTGAATATCAAGGTTTGACATTCGAGCTCATAAAAAAAATTCGACAAAAAATGGTACAATTCAGAATTTTTGATTTGGAAGGGAATTTTGATACAGTAAAAGAGGATTAGAAAGAATAAATTTTTTAAAATAGTTATAATTACAATTTCGTTTATAAAGTATTGAAAGCCTGATGAAGAAATCAATAATAGCTATATTTATCCTGGCTGTTATATGTGGATACATTTTTTGGCCGGAAAAAGTAATTACATATCCACCGGGCATTACTGCTCCGGATCAACCAGTGCAAACTAATCTTGTAGATGCTAAAGTATGGCAAAAGGATGAATTTACAATTAAAGCATTAGCTGAATATAAGATAAAGGCACGTGTGTTGAGCAGGAATAACTTTTCTATCGGAAAAGAAACTAAATTATCCCCGGTTGATTTAGCTCTTGGCTGGGGTTCTATGTCTGATCAATCAATTATGGATCAGATTAAAGTGACTCAAAGTAATCGATGGTATCATTGGGAAGCCAATCCATTGCCAATTCAGTTTAACCAAATTTCTTTAAACAGTGCTAACATCCATATAATTCCGAATGATGAGACAGTTGAAAATGAATTAGACAAAGTTTACAAAGGAAGCTTAGTTGAGCTTAAAGGCTATTTGGTAGAGGTAAGGGGAAAAGATGGCTGGTACTGGAAAAGTTCGTTAAGAAGAGACGATACAGGAGGAGGTTCTTGTGAATTATTTTTGGTGGAAGAGTTAGAAATTTTAGATAAAGAATAAACAAAAAAATATAAAAAAGTTTCTTGTTTAGATAACTGAAAAGTATTAATTTTACCACGCTTAAATGCTGGTGTAGCTCAGCTGGTAGAGCAGCTGATTTGTAATCAGCCGGTCGGCGGTTCGAATCCGTTCACCAGCTCGAAAAACCTCGAAAATAAGCACTTTTATTTTCGGGGTTTTCTTTTTTAAAGTGTTATTCTTCTTATCAGAACTCATTCAATGTGAAAAAGTCCCTATGATTTCAGCTAAAATGTATGGAGTTTGTATGGACTCCAAAAGAACACAATCCATTATTTTTTGCGGAAGAAAAGTTCCGGGAAACCATACCGATAAATCTTCCGCGTTAATTGTTGCTTCCATTGGTTTTTGAACTTTCATAAATATAAGGAGACATCTGAAAAATCAAGTTTTTTATTTTTGAATTAGTAAGATCAAATTTTTTTTAAGAATAATCTGTCCGCAATATGCGTTTGAGATTATTCAGACTAATTTTTATAAATATATTTGTTCATTGACATATTGAAAACTCATAGTTCCGAGATTTTTGATATTTCTTGTTGATCAAGTTGAT
>JBAQCL010000072.1:0-38392 GCA_049294175.1 Ignavibacteriaceae bacterium
TTTAAGGAAACTATATGCAGTTTTCTTTTTGCCGATTTTGAACTGGCTGAAAAATCAGATTATTGAAAAATATTTTCTTTTAGAGCAACAATTAGACTTCAAATCTTTTATCATTACAGACAATAAATGACTTTTTCAGTGACGACTATTTATTTTAAATCAATTTCTTCTGCCAATTTCTATAATTGCTTTCCCTTGATAATTTCCTGCTATTGCAACTATATCACCCTTAAAGCTTAATCTTGAATAACCTTTAAGATAATTGTTGCTGTATATATGCCAGCTTTTTCCGTTGAAGTGTGCAATAAAGCCATAATCTCCATCTATAAAAATATCATTAATATCATTACCACGAACAGAGTTGGTTGTTATTGCAGGCAAAGTTATTTGTTCCCAAGTACCGAAATTATATACATAAACACCTTCACCACATGCATATAGAAAGTTATTACTGTTAGTCCAACAACTATATAATATTCTGTCTTTACTCCAGCTCACAGAATAAACCTTTCCATCAACTATTTTTAATATCTTTTTATCCTGAGGTGGATTGAATATTGAAGAGACCGGGCAGAAAACAGTGCTTGTTCCATTTTCAAAAACTCCCCAAGCATCATTTATATTTGTTGTCGTTCCACTCTCAATCTTTGTCCAACCAACCAGTGAACCACCATAGTGAACAATAGTTCCTTTACTTCCTGCAAAATATAAATCATTCAATGAAGTACCCCAGATTCTATCCACACTTCCATCATTCTGATCAAGAACACCCATATCCCATAAATGATATAATTTCCAACCATTCCCCTGTGGTAAATATGGCAATCCACTTGAGAAAATTATTTCTCCACTTGGAAGAACAAATATTCCCTTTAAAGGTGCTATAGTTTGATTTCCGTTATATGTAACAGCAATTTTTTTTACTTTCCACTCACGTCCATTCCAGTAAATTGCGTTATATGCGATTGGGTCAGGATTTCCAAGAGAATCATTCATATAAATCTCACCCACTGCCCAAATGTTATTTTCATCTATTATTGCAACATCGTAAAGAGCACAGCTTCCCGCCTGCCCTCCAAATGTCCAGGTTTGCCAGTTGAAATTGTGGCTTGTTGTATCCATTGTTGTTAAGGTTAGCTCATTGCTTGCATTGTTAGATTGTTGCATTGTTGCAGTGATTTTATATGTTTGATTGGCTAAGAGGGAATCTATGTAGAGTAATGAGTCTTTAGTATTTAAAGTAAATGTTTTTTTAACATTACCATTTACAAAAAGACTAATATTATTTGGAATTTGGATATTAGTGCTTGAAAATTGTATCCAGGCTTCTGTACAGCTTACATCTTCAAGTTTAAGATTAAGAGAGTATTCATTTACAGGAGGCGGTTCTGTTGTATTACAGGCATTAAAAAACAAAAGTGATAAAACTGTTAAATAAAAAGCCAAAAATATTTTCATCATTATCCCAGATAAAAAATGTTTTGTATCTAAATCAAAGTAATAAATAACTATTTGCAGAGTTAAAATAAAAAATAATTTTGTCAAGTGAATTATCAAATAAAGATTATTTTTACTGTTTAGATTTTCTTAGTTGATTTACTTAACTTCGTATCAAGACTTACGAAAAAAACTATTCATTTTATTTTAACATTTTTATATACGATGTCTGATTTTATTCATCTTCATAATCACACACATTACAGCTTACAAGACGGCGCCTGTACAGTTGAAGGATTAATCAACGCAGCAAAAAAACACGATATGAAATCTGTTGCAATTACAGATCATGGTGTTATGTACGGTGCGGCAGAGTTTTACAGTAAAGCAAAAAAAGCCGGCATCAAACCGATAATAGGAATGGAAGCCTACATTGTTGTTGACGGCAGCAGGTTTGACCGGGGTAAATCCGATGAAATATCCAGCAAGAAAAAATTAAAACATTATAATCATTTAATACTTCTTGCAAAAAACAAGCAGGGATATGATAATCTTTCGCGTCTTTCTACGTTAGGACATACCGAGGGATTTTACTACAAACCAAGAATTGATCTTGAGTTACTTGAAAAATATAAAGAAGGTTTAATATGCACTTCTGCTTGTGCGGGCGGAGTTGTATCAACGCATCTTGTAAACGGTGATTATGAAAAAGCACGTGAAGTTGCTAAAAAATTTAAAGATCTTTTTGAAGATGATTTTTATCTTGAAATTCAAGATCACGGGATGGATATAGATAAACCAATTCTTGAAGGGATGCCAAAGCTTTCTAAAGAATTGGGGATAAAATTAGTCGCAACAAATGATTGTCATTATATTGAACCGGATCATGCAATTCCGCATAACATTTTATTATTGTTATCAGACAAAAACGGAGCGGATTACACTCAACTTAGATATGGAACAGACCAGGTTTACTTTAAATCATCCGAAGAGATGGTTAAGTTATTTAAAAAGTATAAAGGCGCTACAGAAAATACTCTTGAGATTGATGAAAAAATTGATTTGAAAATCGATTTTGAGGGACATCATTTCCCAAACTTCCCGATACCAAAAGAATCTAAAGCAGAATCTCTTGAAGATTATATGGAGCTTCTTGCAAGACAGGGACTTGAAAAGAAGTTTTCAAAGATAACAGATGAAATTGAAGACAGATTTAATTTTGAAATCAAAACAATCAAAGAAATGGGATTTGCCGGATATTTTTTAGTTGTACAGGATTTTATTAATGCTGCAAAGAATCAAAATATTCCTGTTGGACCCGGAAGAGGAAGTGCAGCGGGCAGTTTAGTTGCTTATGTTCTTGGTATTACAAATATAAATCCGCTTGATTACAATTTATTATTTGAACGATTTCTAAATCCTGCCAGAAGGTCAATGCCTGATATTGATGTTGATTTTGCCGATGACCAACGCGGTGATGTTATTGATTATGTTAGAGAAAAATATGGCAACGAATGCGTAAGTCAGATTATAACTTTTAATCGCTTATCATCAAAAGCTGTTATAAGAGATGTTGCACGTGTATTAAAAATTCCTATTCCAACGGTTAACAAAATTACAAAATATATCCCGTCAAAATTTGGTAAAGTTTATTCTATTGATCAGGCGCTTGCAGAAGTACCGGAATTAAAATGGGTTAAGGATTCCAAAGAGACCGATATTCAGAATTTGATTAAGTATGCAAAAGTTTTAGAGGGAATGAATCGTAATGCATCCAAGCATGCTGCCGGTGTTGTTATTACTCCGGAAGATGTTAGCAATTATGTTCCGCTTGCCAATGCAGTATCTCAGCAGGATATAGTTACACAATTTACGATGAAAGACATAGAAAATGCCGGTTTGTTGAAAATGGATTTTCTGGGACTTCGTACACTAACTATAATTCGCGATACAATTGATATGATTAAAAAAAATCATAATGTAGAAATAGATATAGACAGTGTTCCGCTTGATGATGAAAAAACATTCCAGCTTTTTGCAAAAGGACAAACAACAGGCGTATTCCAGTTTGAATCTGGTCCGATGAGAGAATATCTAAAGCAGCTTCATCCAACAACTTTAAATGATCTTGCGGCGATGAATGCACTTTATCGTCCTGGTCCGATGGAGTTTATTGATGATTTTATTGACAGAAAGTTTGAGAGAAAAGAAGTCAAGTATTCGCACCCGATTCTTGAACCGATCTTAAAAGAAACTTACGGAATTATAGTTTACCAGGAACAGGTTATTCAAATTGCCAATAAAGTTGGCGGAATGAGTCTTGCAGATGCAGATCTTTTGCGAAGAGCTATGGGGAAAAAAGATCTTAAGGTGATGGAGGCGCAAAAAGTTATTTTTGTTGAAGGCGCAATCAAAAACGGGGTTGATAAAAAAGCTGCCCTCGAAATTTTTGAAACAATATTTAAGTTTGCCAATTATGGGTTTAATAAAAGTCATGCTGTGGCTTATAGTTTTGTTGCATATCAAACAGCATATTTAAAAGCATATTATCCCGCAGAATTTTTGGCAGCAAACTTAAAGAATGAATTTGAGAATACTGATAAAGTAACAAAGTTTCTTGAAGATTGTAGAAAACTAAGAATCGAAGTTCTGCCCCCAGATGTAAATAATCCGTCACTTCACTTTGAAGCTGAAAATGGTAAAATAAAATTCGGAATGTCTGCAATAAAAAATGTAGGTATGCCCGCAGTTAAAGAAATTATAGCCGCAAGAGACAGACTTGGCAGAGATTTTAACAGCATTTTTGATTTCTGCGCTAATACTGATAACAGAATTGTAACAAAACGAGCCTTGGAAGGATTGGTGCTGGCGGGCGCTTTTCACACTTTTGAAAAGGATAGAGCTAAATTATTTAATGCAGCAGAAACAGCTTTGGATTTTGGACACAAAATCCAAAACTCAAAATTGGCTTCTTCTGATTCTCTTTTTGGCGATTCGCAGGAAGTAGTAATTTCAGAACCAAAGCTATCTTCAACAGAAAGCTGGACGGAAAAAGAAACTCTTTCACAGGAGAGAAAAGTAATCGGGTTTTATCTTACCGATCATCCTTTGAGAAAATATGAAGTTGAATTTAAATCTTTTGCGACTGTCCATCTTGGTGAAACAGAGGATATTGTAGAAATGGAAGATGTGCGGGTTTGCGGTGTAATAACAGATTTAAAAACCAAGATTGATAAAGCCGGTAAACTAATGGCATTTTTCAAATTAGATGATCTCACCGGTTCTTGTGAATGTTTGATGTTTTCTAAAGTGTATGCAGAATATCAGTCTTTTATTGAAGAGGAAGAAACAGTATTTATAGTTGGAAATCTTGAAAGCAGCGGCGACGCGATTAAAATGCAGGTAAAAAAAGTTACTCCTTTAAAAAAAGTTGCTAATGAATTAACTGAAAGTTTGAAGCTTATAATTATTAAAGATAAAGTTGTTGCAGAAAGATTATTAGACTTAAAAGAAATACTTGTCAACAGCAAAGGCAATATTCCTGTATTTATTCATTTATCCGAAAACGGAACAGATAAAGGTAAATTGTTTTCACTTTCAGAAATAAGGGTTAAAATAACTGGTGATCTTTTAAATTCATTAACAAATTTACTCGGGGAAGATTCCGTAATATTAAAATCTAAGTAAAATCCTAAAATATTCTTGGTTGTTTCACTTTATATGATTTTGTATTATTGCTGCCGTTATTAACTATAACATTTAAGGATTAACTTTATATGAAAAGAAGCGATAAGCAAGAATATTGGGCATTAATACTTGGTGCTTCATCCGGATTTGGTGGAGCTGTATCGGTTAAATTAGCTCAGGATGGTTTTAATATTTTTGGCGTTCATTTAGACAGACAGGCTACTATGCCTAATGTTGAAAGAATTGTTGAAGAAATAAAATCAAATGGAGTAGAGGCAGAGTTTTTTAATGTTAATGCTGCAGATGAATTTAAAAGAAATGAAGTTCTTTCATCAATAAAAAATAAAATAGGTAACCAGCCGCTTATTAAAGTTATAATGCACTCATTGGCATTTGGAACTTTAAAACCTTTCGTATCATTTAAGGATGAACAAACAATTAGCAAAGCGCAGATGGAAATGACTCTGGATGTAATGGCTCATTCGTTAGTCTATTGGGTTCAGGATGTGGTAAAGAATAATTTGCTATCAAAAAGTGCCAGAATTTTTGCGATGACAAGTTCAGGTGGTCATTCAGCTATACCTTTTTATGGAGCAGTATCCGCGGCTAAGGCATCTCTGGAATCGCATGTAAGACAATTAGCTGTTGAGCTTGGTCCATTGGGTGCCTCAGTTAATTCAATTATGGCTGGTGTAACAGATACACCTGCACTAAGAAAAATTCCCGGCAATGTGGAAATGCTGAAAATAGCCAAAAGAAAAAATCCCCACAACAAGCTTACAACTCCCGAAGATATTGCAAAAGTAATTTCATTGCTTTGTAAAGACGGCGGTGAATGGATTTCCGGCGGGTTAGTGCATGCTGATGGCGGTGAGGATATTGTTAACTATGTTGGTCAATAACGATTATCTTTTTAAAGTTATAAAATATTTGAAGGAACAATTATGAAACCAATTACAATTACTGATGAAAATTTTGCTACGGAAGTACTGCAATCAGACAAACCTGTTTTAATAGATTTTTGGGCAGTTTGGTGTGGTCCTTGCAAAATGATAGCCCCGATTGTAGAAGAACTTGCTGTTGAATATGATGGCAAATTTAAAATGGGAAAACTTGATGTTGATAATAATCAACAAAGCGCTATTAAGTACGGTGTAAGAAGCATTCCTACATTGTTAATTTTTAAGGATGGAAATGTTGTGGATACAATTATTGGCGCTGTGCCTAAAGTGCATATCAAACAAAAATTAGAATCCGCGCTTAGCTAATATTATTGTTGAATATTTTTGAAGAATAATTCCATAATGAAAAAAATTCTGATCTCTGATCAAGTTAATGAGAAGAGTGTTGCTATATTGGAATCTGCAGGTTTTTCCGTTACTTACAAACCCGGATTAAAAAAAGAAGAAATTCAAAAAATTATTCCAGATTATAATGCCTTAATTGTTCGCAGTGCTACGCAGGTTGATGCCGGACTAATTTCACTTATGTATAATATGGAAGTTATTGGAAGGGCAGGCACAGGCGTTGATAATATTGATGTGAGTGCCGCATCACGTAAAGGAATTTTGGTGATGAATACGCCCGGCGGCAATACAATATCAACTGCCGAGCACACAATGGCAATGATTCTTTCACTTTGCAGAAATATACCGCAAGCCAATAAATCATTAATTGAAGGCAGGTGGGATAGAAAAAAATATAGCGGAACAGAATTAAGAGGAAAAACTTTAGCGGTTTTAGGATTAGGTAAAATCGGAAAAGAAGTTGCTAAAAGAGCAAAAGCATTTGGTATCAATGTTATTGGTTTTGATCCTTTACTTTCCGATGAGGTTGCTGCAGAATTTGGCATTCAACTTTTAGGGTTGGATGAAATCTGGTCTAAAGCTGATATTATTACAGTTCATGTTCCATTGAATGATTCAACAAAAGATTTAATTTCAAAATCTTCACTGGAAAAATGTAAAACCGGAGTCAAGATAATCAACTGTGCTCGTGGTGGTATTGTAAATGAGTTGGATATTATTGAAGCAGCGGATAGTGGCAAAGTTTCGGGTGCCGCCTTTGATGTTTATGTTCAGGAACCTCCCGATTTTTCAAGTAAATTATTTGCTCATCCTAAAATTATTTGTACACCACATTTAGGTGCTTCAACCGAAGAGGCGCAGGAATTAGTGGCGATACAAATTTCAGATCAAATAAAAGAATATTTTCTTGAAAAGAAAATTACCGGTGCGGTTAATATTAAAGGATTTGCCGAAAGTTTAGAAAAAGATGTTCAATCTTATGTTTTACTCTGTGAAACACTGGGTTCGTTTGTTGCCCAGCTTTTAAAGGATCAATTAAAAAGTGTTGATATTAATTTCAGCGGAAAATCTCTTCATAAATATTCAACTGAATTAACAACATCGTTATTAAAAGGATTTCTTTCAAAAAAATTATCCGAACCTGTTAATTATGTAAATGCACCGCTGTTAATTAATGATATGAAAATAGTTGTTAATGAGCGCAAAAGTGAAGAAAGTTCAATTTATAAAAACTTAGTGACCGTAGAAATTCAAACTGATAAAGTTAAAAGAAAAATATCAGGAACTGTGTTTGGTACAAATGAAATTAGGATTGTACAAATTGATGATTATAGTTTTGAGTTGAACCCTAAAGGATATATGTTGTTATACCTGAATATTGATAAACCCGGTATGTTGGCTTCCGTTGGTAAAATTTTAGCTGATGGAAATGTTAATATCGCAGGGTTGTCTTTAGGCAGAATTGAAAAGGGCAAAGAGGCATTAACGGTTATAAATACGGATTCGGAAATTCCAGAGAGACTCATAAAAAACATTGAATCCATAAATGGAATTAATTATATATACAAGGTAAATATCATTTAACAAACATTTTTATTCATTCGCATCTATTTATTTAATAGACGCCATTTTTTATAAATGGACCAACGTTATGAGAAAAATATATACTCTTCTGTTACTCACAGCCTTTTTTGCTAACGCCCAGAACAAATTAGATTTTGAATTTGATTATGCTCAGTTTTCTTATGATTCGACCTCCAATTTTGTCGAATTTTACTATTCCTTTAACCAGTCTTCGTTAAAGTTAGAAACGGTTGACTCTCAATCTATTCTTGAAGGAGTTTTAAAAATATTTATTCAGGATTCAATTAAAGGGGATACTGTTGTAAATAATCAATGGTTAGTTAAACACGAGGTGAAAGATACTGCGGATTATACAAACCAAGCATTGGTAGGAACGCTTGGATTTATTTTGCCGGCGGGAAATATGATTTGCAAAATATCAGGTATGGATTTACACGATAAAGAAAAATTCAGAGAGATTACTGAAAATGTACAGGTGATTCCATTTATGCAAAATAATATGAGTGTTAGTGATATTCAGCTGGCTTCGAATATAATTCAGGGTAGTGAAAATACTAAATCAATATTTTACAAAAACACTTATGAAGTAATGCCTATTCCAAATCTTATTTTTGGTAAATCACAACCCGCTTTATTTTTCTATACAGAATTGTATAACCTGCAATCGCCAAATATTAAAAGTTCTGAATTGAAACTGAATGAGATTATTTATAACAGCAGGGGAAGAATAGTAAAAGAAAAATCAAAATATATTTCAAGAAATACAAATTCGCGTGTTGAAGTAGGAGCATTTATTCTCTCAAGCTATCCTACCGATACATATACTATGGCATTAGCTGTAATTGACAGCATTGGAAGCCAGGGAACAACGACATCAAAAAAGTTTTTTATTTATAATCCAGATGTTCAGGTTGTTGATACTTTTGAAATTGCGGCAACATCATCAATAAGTTCAACATTCGGTGCTATGTCTGAAGAGGAGTTAGATGATCTTTTTCAAAAATCAAAATACATTGCAACTCCGGCAGAAATTGATAAATATAAAAGAATAAATACGCTGGAAGGTAAGCGCTCATTTATCAATGAATTTTGGAACAACAGAGATGATAACCCGGCGACAACACAAAATGAATATTTTACAGAATACTTACAAAGGATTGAAGTAGCTGATCAGAAATACGGCAGTATGGGTAAAACTGGCTGGAAAACAGATCGTGGAAGAGTGTATTTAATTTACGGTGAGCCAACGGAAATTGAACGTTATCCCAACCAGTTAGAAACAAAGCCCTATGAAATCTGGTACTATAATTCCATTGAAGGCGGTGTTTATTTTGTTTTTGCCGATATAACAGGATTTTCCGATTATATGTTAGTTCACTCAACAAAACGTGGTGAATTAAGCGATTCAGACTGGAGCAGGAGAATCACAGTAAACTAAACCAAAATTAAGTTTTAACTTATTTATTACCCCGATTTAAATCGGGGTTTTTTTATAAAACAATTGGGTCAAATAAATCCCGCCATTTTATTATTTTAACATATCAAGATTATACTATAATTTGAAAAATATTTTAGAATACATATTATTTATTTCTTTAAGCTATTTTTTTAGAATTATTGGGTTAAAACTTTCAAGAAAATTTTCATCAATTATTGCATTCCTTTTCTATTACTTCATTCCCATTCGTAAAGATGTTGTTTTTGATAACTTAAAACATGCCTTTCCGGATTTTTCCCGGGAAAAAATAAATAATGTAGCTTACGGATGTTATAAAAGTTTCTGTATTACATTGGTTGAAATTTTGTATATGCCCTGGCTTAGTGAAGATCAATTAAAAAAAACTGTAATCTGCAATAACAGTAATCTTATTGTCGAAAAACATAAAGAAGGAAACGGAGTTATTTTGCTATCCGCACACTTTGGTAATTGGGAATATCTTGCTACATCTGTTGCTGTACAAATTAATCAAAAATTTTATGTTGTGGTAAAGTCTCAAAGAAATCCGTATGTAAATAGCTGGATGAACAAAGTAAGAACAAGATGGACAAATGAAATTGTCCCGCTTGGAGTTTCGATTAGAAATATTTTTTCTGTACTGTTAAAAAAAGGCATAGTGGCAATGGTAGCTGATCAAAGAGGTCCAAAGGAAGGAATTAAAGTAGAATTTTTTGGAAGAATGACTTCTGTATATACAGGTCCTGCTGTTTTATCTTTAAAAACAAATACACCACTTATTTTAGGAATATCAGTAAGGCAAAAAGATTTTAATTATAAAGTTGATTTAGTTGAAATTGATAGAAATAATCTTCCGGAAGATCATGATGAAAAAATAAAAGTTTTATCCGGAAGAATGATTAAAATGCTTGAAGATGTTATTAGAGAAAATCCCGAACAATGGTTATGGATGCATAAACGTTGGAAGCATTAATTATGAATTCTGAAAAAATATTATTTATTCAGACAGCTTTTATTGGAGATGCAATTCTTACTCTTCCGGCATTACAAAAACTTAAAGAAATGTATCCGGATTATTTGATTGATGTTATATGTATTCCGGAAAGCAAAGAGATATTTAAATCCAATCCTTCTGTTAATGATGTGATAGTGCTTGATAAAAAAGGTATTCATAAATCATTATTAAGCACATTAAGGTTTGCGCAGGAACTAAAAAAAAATAATTATGTCAAACTATATTCTTCGCATCGTTCTTTCAGAACATCTTTGATGATATTATCACTTGGAATAAAAGAGTCTTTCGGATTTGATAACTCAACATTAAAGCATGCATATAAAAATTTAGCAACATATAATTTATCCAAACACGAAGTTCAGAGAAATCTTGATCTTATTGAATTTGGCTATAATGATGAAAGCTGGAAAATAAAACCTGAAATTATTTCGGATGATTCAGCAAAACATAAAATTTCATCATACTTAAATGAACATAAAATTGATAGTGGGTTTTTGGTAATTGCTCCCGGAAGTGTATGGGAAACTAAAAAGTATCCTGACAAATATTTTGAAGAAATAATCAATTACTTAACCGTGAAAAAATATCAGGTTGTGCTTATTGGCGGAATTAAAGATAAAGAATTGTGTTCTTCGTTTGTTAAAAACAATTCAGCTTATGTTTTTGATACTTCAGGTTTGTTTACAATTGTTGAAAGCGTTGAACTACTAAAGCACGCAAAATTATTAATATCCAACGATAGCGCTCCAACTCATATGGGAATGGCTGCGGATATTAAAGTCTTAACTATTTATTGTTCCACTGTTTCCAACTTTGGATTTTATCCATACAACTTAAAGAGCCGCTTTGTAAGTTATGATGAGCTGGATTGTAAACCGTGCGGAATACATGGTTACGACAAATGTCCTATCAAAACTTTTGATTGCGGAGAAAAATTAAAACCTACAACAATTATTACTATTTTACTGGAAATGTTAAATGCAGAATGAAACTAAAACCTTATCTGTAAATATTGATGAAAATTTTGATAAAAGTGTTAAACTGGCTCAAGAACTTTTTTTGAAGGGATCTATTTTTATTTATCCGACAGATACAATTTATGGATTTGGCGGAAATCCGTTTAATGAAGATGTGATAAAAAAAATTAGCAATGTTAAAGGCAAAACAAACTGGCGAAGATATATTTTTTTGATTTCGGATATTGAAATGTTAAAGAATTATTCCGAAATAAATTCTGAGAAATATCTAGACTTTCTTCTTTCAATTTGGCCTAATCCTGTTTCTGTAATCTTAAAACTTAATAAGGATTATCAAGAAATTCTTCAAATGGAAACAGCCGCCTTCAGAATTCCTAATCATCGGTTCTGTTCCAAGCTGTTAAACGAATTAAAAATGCCTTTAATTTCTACAAGTGTTAACAGGACAGGGAATGAGCCAATGAACGATTCATCAATGATTATTCAGGAATTTGCAAATGAAGTGGATGCAATCTTTTATTCTGAAAGTAAATCGTTTGTGGAAGCTTCTACACTTATTGATTTAAGCAATGATAAACCAGAATATATTAGAGAAGGCAGATTAAAATTTGTAGATTTAATGAAAAAGCTGAGTTAAATTTATTTAAAGAAATTATATGAGTTATGTTAAAATTTAAAAAAGTAAAAAATATTTCCGTAATTTTTGTACCGGAAGAAACATCTAAAGAACCACGTTCGATCAAAATCTCTTTGACAAAATTGCTGCTCTTTTTAGGGCTGTATAGTTTTATCCTTTTTTTTCTTGGGTTTTATATAATCAGTTTTACGCCAATAAGTGAAGTTATATTTCCATATAACCTCAGATTAAGCGATTCGGATAAAAAGAAAATTGAAATTTTAGATCAAAAAGTAATTATTCTGGCAAAAGAAATTGAATCATTAAAATCCATAAATAAAAAATTAAAGTTTGCCATTATGCTTGGCGATTCAACTTTAATTAATGGACAAGAAATTCAAAAGGATAGCGCAAATAACAAATCTCCTTATGAAGGAAATTTGTTTGGGGTTGTAATTAAATTATTTAATGATATTTTTTATAACCAGCATCAAAACATAACTTTTATAAAACCGGCTGATGGATTTATTAGTCAAAAATATAATCCGGAACGCGGGCATTTTGGAGTAGATTTTGTGCTGAAAGAAGACAGACCAATATTTTCTTCCGCCGGGGGATATGTTGTATTAGCTTCCTACACAACAGATTATGGATACAGCATCATTATAAATCATAATGATAATTATGTTACTAAATATATGCACTGCTCTTCATTGCTTAAAAAAGAAGGAGATTTTGTTACGCAAGGTGAACTGATTGCACTTAGCGGAAATTCGGGTACTGAATCATCCGGTCCACATCTTCATTTTGAAATTTGGAAAGATGGAAAACCAATTAATCCTTTAGATGTTTTAATAAATAATTAGGAGTATCTTTTGAAAACCAAATTAAACGGGAGTTCTATGGAAGAAGTAACAATTATCAGTAGCGGTGTTGTGATCGAAGGGAAAGTTTCCAGTAACGGTAATGTTCGTGTTGACGGAACAGTAAAAGGAGACATTACAGCTCAGGGAAACCTAACTGTCGGTGAGCACGGAACAATTCAGGGACAGTTAACAGGAGATGTTGTGTCAATCGGTGGCAAAGTTGAAGGAACTGTGAACGCGAAAGAAAAACTTGTTTTGGAAGCAAAAGCTGTTTTAAAAGGAGATCTTGTAACAAAAATTCTTGTTGTAGAAGCCGGAGCTATGTTTGAAGGAAAAAGTGCTATGGGAAATCAGCCTGCTTATAAACCTGTTAACAAGACAGAATAATTTTGTCTTCCAAACCAGCAAAAGATTCGGGATTTTCAAATTCCCTTCGTGATGCAGGTCCTTATCTTGGTTTGGGATTACAATTAGCTGTTACGATTGTGGTTATGGTTTATTTAGGTGATTGGCTCGATTCAAAATTGGGCTTTCATTATATTTTTACTCTGATATTTGGGTTTTTAGGAATTGGTGCCGGAATGTACAACCTTATAAAAACTGTTAATGATCTGGAAAAGAAAAATAAGAAAAACGATGAAGTTAAGTAATCTCTTTTTCGTAATTCCATTTTTATTTGTAGTTGTTGCAATCGGGTTGTTTTTAAGCGGAGAGATTGAAACCGTTACATTTAATTCCTTATTATACGGATTTATCATTGCTACTCTTAATTTTTTGTCAGGGATTATTTCCCTTAGATATGGGCTTGAGAAAAGTGATAAAATCTTTCTAATTATTGTATTTGGCGGCTTAATTTTAAGACTTTTTATAGTTTTTTCGCTGATAACCATAACAATCAGTTTCTTGTTTGTTAGGCTTAATTCTTTTATTTTTATAACCTTTATTTTTTATTTCTATTATCTGATAATAGAGATTTACATTCTATCACAAAAAAAGAATATTAAAATCAAAACTAACAATGATTGATACTACTTCAATATCACAGACTCTTGCTGATAGTGTAAAAGTTGAACATGCTGAGTCAGGTAGCGGCTGGATTCTTCACCATGTGATGGATGGAAATTATCTTGATTTTAGTCCTTTTTTTAAGATTTATCTGCCCCAGTTTCAAATTTTCGGTTTTGATATATCCATTACAAGACATGTTGTCTTTATGTGGTTATGTGCAATTTTATTAACGCTTGTAATGCTGAGTGTTGCAAAATCTTATAAAAAATCTACTATCCCAAAAGGCTTTAACAATTTTTGGGAAGTTTTTATAGTCTTTGTTCGTGATGATATTGCAAAATCTACTATTGGAAAAGGGTATGAAAGATTTCTCCCGTTTTTGTTAACGATTTTCTTTTTTATCCTCTTTGGAAACTTCTTAGGTCTTATTCCATTTTCAGCTACATTTACAAGTAATATTGCTGTTACTGCAACTTTGGCAATTTTATCTTTCGTGGTTATCCAATTTGGTGGAATGAGAAAGAATGGTACTTTCGGTTATTTCAGAGGATTAATTCCTCATGGAGTTCCGGTTTTACTGCTTCCAATTATGATAGTTGTAGAGTTCTTAGGTTTATTTACAAAACCATTTGCATTGGCAATACGTCTTTTTGCAAACATGACTGCAGGACACATAGTGATTTATGCATTGATAAGTTTGATATTTGTTATGCAAAGCGTTGTTTGGGCAGGTTTAGCCGTTCCACTGGCTTTGTTTATTTACATGCTTGAAATTTTAGTTGCGTTATTACAAGCTTATATTTTTACAATGCTGTCTTCCTTGTTTATAGGGATGGCGGTTCATCAAGATCATTAATAAAAACAAAAAATAATTATTCTAACTAAAGGAGAAAATTAATGGACTTTGCATATTTAGCCGCTGGATTAGGTGCCGGGTTAACAATTTTTGGTGGAGCTTTAGGTATTGGTAAATTAGCCGCAGCTGCAATGGATGCAAGCGGAAGACAGCCTGAAGCTGCTGGTGCAATCAGAACATCTATGATTATAGCTGCTGCTCTAATCGAAGGTATTTCATTGTTTGCATTAGTTATTTGCTTCATCTTAGCAGGCAAATAAGTAATTAGTTAAAAAGGAGTGTAAAATGCACTCCTGGATTATTTAATAAAATTTACATTAAGATTATGATTGCAAATACATTATTTGCTTTTATCGCTTTGGTTGTTTCAGAAGGTGAAAGCGGCGGCGGAGGTTTACTTTCCGTTAATGTTGGTTTGGCTTTTTGGACAACGTTGACATTCATCTTACTACTGTTAATCCTTACAAAGTTTGCGTGGAAACCTATACTCAGCGCTCTCAAACAAAGAGAAGATGCAATTAAAGATTCTCTTGAACAGGCAGAAAAAGCAAAAGAAGAAGCAAAAAAGATTTTGTCTGAAAATCAAAACAGCCTTGCTAAAGCTGAAGAAGAATCTAAAAAAATTATTGAACAAAGCAAGATTTATGCTGAGAACTTAAAAGATCAAATCTTAAAGGATAGTAAAGATCAAGCTAAAAAGCTGATTGAAGAAGCCTCTGCGGAAATCGATAGAAAGAAAGACGCTGTATTTGATGAACTTAAAAATCAAGTTGCTGAAATTTCTATCAAAGCGGCTGAAAAGATTTTAAGAGAAAATCTTGATGCTGAAAAAAATAAAAAAATTGTGGACAAGTACGTAAACGATATTTCTAAAAATTAATTATGTCTAACTCTAAAGTAGCAATACGATATGCATCTTCTTTTCTCGATACTTCTATCGAGAATAATGTAATTGATAAAGTTTCTGAGGATTTTGAGCTTATGTATAATTCCATAATTAAAAGCAACGAGCTAAAAACTGCGATTAAAAGTCCCATAATTAAAAGTGAAACCAAGCTAAAAATTTTGAATGAAATTTTTGGTGATAAGATAGGTGAAGATACTAAAAGTTACCTTAATTTTATTGTTGATAAGGGTCGTGAAAATATATTGATGGAAATATTTGAAAAGTTTTTTTATTTAAAAGACGAACACTTTGGAATTGCAAATGTTCTGGTTACAACAGCATATGATTTAAGCTCTGAACAGAAAATTCAATTCCAGCAAAAGTTTGAAACTTATCTTAATAAAAAGGTTAAGCTAACTTATTCTATTGATAATAAAATTATAGGTGGATTTGTTGCTAAAGCTGGTGATACTGTTTATAACGCATCGGTTTTGCATCAATTAGGTTTATTAAAAAAACAATTTTTACACGGAAGTGTATTCCTAAATTAGATAAAGAATTTATAAAGGAATTTACAAATGGCAGAAGTTAGACCTGATGAAATATCTGCAATATTAAGAAAACAACTTTCCGGATTTGAAAGTGAAATTGACATTTATGATGTTGGAACCGTTTTACAGGTCGGTGATGGTATTGCCCATGTTTACGGACTTTCACAAGTTATGGCAAGTGAGCTGGTAGAATTTCCTAACGATGTTTTTGGTATGGTTCTTAATCTTGAAGAAGATAGTGTCGGATGTGTTTTGTTTGGAGATACGACACTTGTAAAAGAAGGCGATAAAGTTAAAAGAACAAAACGCGTAACTTCAATGCCTGTGGGTGAAGAGATGCTCGGTCGTGTTATTACACCGCTTGGTGTTCCAATTGATGGTAAAGGACCTATAAGTACAACTAAATTTTTGCCGGTTGAAAGAAAAGCGCTCGGTGTTATCCAAAGACAGCCTGTAAAGGATCCTCTTCAAACCGGTATAACTGCTGTTGATGCAATGATCCCTATTGGACGTGGACAAAGAGAATTAATTATCGGCGACAGACAAACAGGTAAAACTGCCGTTGCGGTAGATGCTATCATAAGCCAAAAATATACACATACGGAAGAGGCAAAAGCCTTAGGGATAAAACCTGTTTATTGTATATATGTTGCAATCGGACAAAAAGAATCTACTGTTGCACAAGTTGTAGCAAAGCTTAGAGAAAATGGAGCGATGGATTACACAACTGTTATCTCTGCTGCTGCATCAGAACCGGCACCATTACAGTTTATAGCGCCTTATTCCGGCGCAACATTGGGAGAGTTTTTTAGAGATAACGGAAAGCATGCTTTATGTATTTATGATGATCTTTCTAAGCATGCACAATCTTACAGAGAATTATCACTTTTATTAAGAAGACCTCCGGGACGTGAAGCCTATCCAGGTGATGTATTTTATCTTCACTCAAGATTACTTGAGAGAGCTTCTAAGTTAAATGATGACTTAGGCGGTGGAAGTTTAACTGCTCTGCCAATTATCGAAACACAGCAGGGAGATGTTTCTGCATATATTCCAACAAACGTAATTTCTATTACTGACGGACAGATTTATCTTGAATCCAATTTATTTAACGCCGGTGTTCGTCCTGCTATAAATGTTGGTATTTCGGTTTCACGCGTTGGCGGTAATGCACAAATTAAAGCAATGAAAAAAGTTGCGGGTAGTTTAAAACTTGATTTAGCGCAATTTAGAGAGCTTGAAGCATTTTCAAAATTTGGATCTGACCTTGATAAATCGGCGCAAAAAACAATTGCAAAAGGTGCAAGGTTAGTTGAATTATTAAAACAAGGACAATACGCACCAGTTCCGGTTGAAAAGCAAGTTGTTAGTATTTATTACGGAACCAAAGGTTTTCTTGATGATATTTCGATTCACGATGTAAAAAGATTTGAAAAAGAAGTGCTTGAATTTGTTGAAGTAAAATACAAACAGATATTTGAAGCAATCAAAAAGGATAAAGATATATCCAAAGAAACCGAAGAATTATTGAAAAAAGCCGGTCAGGAATTTTTAACCGTATTTAAGAAAAGCGCATAGGTTATAAAAATTTATAATGGCAACATTACGAGAAATAAAACGCAGAATAGTTGGAGTAAAAAGCACTCAGCAAATAACTAAAGCCATGAAAATGGTTGCTGCATCAAAGCTAAGAAAAGCAACCGAAAATGTTCTAAATGCTCGTCCCTATGCAAAACATATATCCGTACTATTATCTCACCTTGTTACTGAAGAAGATCAAGCAGTCAATCCTTTATTGTTTGAAAGAAAAGTTAACCGGGCTGCTGTGGTAATTGTTTCTGCAGACAGAGGCTTGTGCGGTGGATTTAATAATAACATTATTAAAGAAGCTTCGGGATATATAAATGAAGAGCTTAACGGCAAGGGGATAGATCATTTACTTTTTTGTATCGGTAAAAAAAGTACAGATTATTTTTCCAAAAGGAATTATAATATCGGAAAAACTTATCCGGGAATATTTTCTTCACTTAATTACTCCACTGCGCAGCAAATTGTGGATGAATTGTTATCCGGATATTATGATGGAACGATTGATAAAGTTATTGTGATCTTTAATGAATTTAAATCAGTCATTCAACAAAAAATAGTTGTTGAACAGTTTTTACCTATACCAATCGAAAGTTCTTCAAAGGAAAAGCGAACTGTTGATCACAATTATATTTATGAACCGGATCAAAAATCAATTTTTGATTATTTAATTCCCAAGCATTTAAAAGGACAGATGTGGAGAATTTTATTGGAATCCAATGCTGCTGAATTTGCTGCAAGAATGACGGCGATGGATAACGCAACTACAAATGCCAAAGAATTAATCAGAACATTGAATCTTACTTATAACAAGGAAAGACAATCTGCTATTACTACTGAGATACTTGAAATTGTATCGGGTGCAAATGCTCTTAGAGAAGGTTAGCAAGGTTAGATAATAATTTGATTAGTATAAGATATGTTTGAAGAATTATCTCTAAAATTAGAAACCGCACTTAAAAAAGTTACCGGGCAGGGACGATTAACTGAAAACAATATCTCTGATACGCTTAGAGAAATAAGAAGAATTCTTCTTGATGCAGACGTTAATTATAAAGTTGCTAAAGATTTTATTGAAAATGTAAAAGTAAAAGCGCTTGGAAAAGAAGTAATCGCTTCAATATCACCGGGACAGCTTATTACAAAAATTATTTTTGATGAATTAACAGTTTTACTTGGGGGAGGTCATCAGGGATTACAATTAAATGCATCCGGCATTACAAATATTATTGTAGTCGGATTGCAAGGTTCAGGTAAAACAACTTTTTGCGGTAAACTTGCTAAAAAGCTGAAGGATCAGAAAAGAAAAGTTCTTTTAGTTGCCGCTGATATTTACAGACCTGCGGCAATTGAGCAATTAAAATTGCTTGGTAATCAAATAGGAGTTGAAGTTTTTTCGCTTGAAGAGCGGGACGCGAGAAAAGTTGCTTTGGAATCCTTAAAGCATGCAAAGGAAAATAATTATAACACTGTTATAATTGATACTGCAGGAAGATTGCACGTTGATTCTGAAATGATGAAAGAAGTTTCTGATTTAAAAGAAATTGTAAATCCAAAGGAAACTTTATTTGTTGTTGATTCTATGACCGGACAGGATGCGGTAAATTCAGCCAAAGCATTTAATGAAGCAGTTAATTTTGATGGAATTATACTTACAAAATTGGATGGCGATTCACGAGGCGGAGCCGCACTGTCAATTCGCTCAGTTGTAGGGAAACCCATAAAATTTATTAGCAATGGGGAAAAATTAGAAAGTCTGGAAATATTTTATCCTGACCGTCTAGCATCAAGAATTTTGGGTAAAGGGGATGTTATCTCCTTAGTTGAAAAGGCTCAAGCCTCTTTCGATGAGTTTGAAACTGAAAAATTAGAGGAAAAACTAAGGAAAAATAAATTTGATTTTGATGATTTTCTTAAGCAAATTAAACTCATCAAGAAAATGGGTTCTTTGTCATCCTTGCTTGGAATGATTCCCGGCATAAGTTCTCAGATTAAAAATGCACAGGTTGATGATAAAGCTCTTGTTAAAGTTGAAGCAATAATACACTCAATGACAAAAGAAGAACGAAGTCTTCCAAAAGTATTAAATGGGAGCAGGAGAAAAAGGATTGCAAGAGGAAGCGGAACTTCGGTGCAGGATGTTAACCGTTTGATTAAACAATTTGGTGAAATGCAAAAAATGATGAGCGCCCTTAATAAGAGAGGAGCGCTCGGTTCAATGAAAAATTTTAAATTTAATTGATTAATAAAAGAAAATATTCGGAGGTAATAATTTGGCTGTTAAGTTAAGATTAAGAAGAATGGGTAAAAAGAAACAACCCATCTACAAAGTAGTTGCTGCGGATGCTAGATCCCCCAGAGATGGAAAATTTCTTGAGGCTTTGGGTATTTATAACCCATTAACAAATCCTCATTCAATTGATCTGAAAGAAGATAGAGTAAATTACTGGTTAGATAATGGAGCGCAACCGACTAATACGGTAAAAAGTTTACTAAATCAAAAAGGAATCAATTTGAAGAGGGACCTTGTTAAACGCAAGTTTGCTGAAGATAAAGTTGAAGCAGAATTGAATTCATGGAAGAGCAAAAAAGAAGTTTCTTTACAGAAAAAAAGCGAAAAAAAGAAAATATCAGCAAAGCAGAAAGCTAAAGCAGCACAACAAACTGCTGAAGAAACACCTGCAAGCTAAACTTTAATCGATCTGAATGGAGGTACAGCAGAAGTAACGGGTGGCGCTTCTGAGTTAGATGCTAAAAGAAAAACATTTTTTGTTTTTCAATAAGTTCTGTACTTAACTACTTATTCACCCGGATTCATTTTAGGAGGCTTAAAAATCATGAAGGAATTTGTTGAATATATTGCTAAGTATCTGGTCGATCACCCTGAGGGGGTTGCTGTTGAGGAAAATGTAAATGAAGAAAAAAAATATGTTCTTTCTTTACGCGTTCAAGCTGATGATATTGGAAAAGTAATTGGTAAGCAGGGGAAAACAGCCCAGGCAATGCGCACTCTGCTAACTGCAGTGGCTGCTAAAGAAGGCAAAAGAGCCATTTTAGAAATAGAGGATTAAGTTTTTTAATTGGATGATTTTTATTTCATTGCCCAAATTGTTTCAGCAGGTAAAGAAGGATTTGTTAAAATCCAGTCATTGACTGAAAATGCTGATAATTTTTTTCAGTTAAATGCTGATATATATCTGGATTTCTGGGGCAGGAAGAAAAAATTTATTGTTGAAGAAACTGTTAAGGTTAAAAATTCATTCTTTATAAAGTTCTTGAATTTTGATGATGAAAGAGATGCGCTCGTTTTAATCGGGCGCAAAATCTTTATATCCGAGAAAGATTTTAACTTACTTGATGACAGAACTTATTCAGTTAATGAATTAGTCGGGTGCACGGTTTT
The DNA here is from genome assembly GCA_049294175.1 of Ignavibacteriaceae bacterium. Lineage (GTDB taxonomy): Bacteria > Bacteroidota > Ignavibacteria > Ignavibacteriales > Ignavibacteriaceae > IGN3. Next base: position 21,237 of record JBAQCL010000072.1, read on the forward strand.
TAAGAATGAGGAATTTCTGGGAACGGTTAAAGATGCATTTAACACACCTGCTAATGATGTAGTTGAAATCTTAAAAGCTGATGGAAAAGAAATTCTTATTCCTTTTGTTGATGCTTATTTTGATTTAATGGATGTTAAGAATCAAAAATTAATTCTTAAACCCGATGTAGGTTATTACGATGATGAGGATTGATATAATTTCTGCTGTCCCTGATTTGATGATCAGTCCTTTAAATACAAGCATCTTAAAAAGAGCACAGGAAAAGAAGAAAGTTATAATTCAAATTCACAACCTGCGGGATTATGCCTTTAATAAGCATAGGCAGATTGATGATAAGCCGTTTGGAGGCGGTGCTGGGATGGTTCTTAAACCGGAACCGTTTTTTGAATGTATTGAAAAATTAAAAAGCGAAAGAAAATATGATCAAATAATTTTTACCACACCAAAAGGAAAAATTTTTGATCAGAAGTATGCAAATAGACTTTCACTTTCAGAAAATATTTTAATTATTGCGGGACATTACAAAGAGATTGATGATCGGGTTCGGGAATATTTTGCCACCGATGAAATTTCAATCGGTAATTTTGTTTTAACCGGAGGTGAACTTCCTGCACTTATTTTTGTTGATGCAATTGTTAGATTGATTCCTGGTGTTTTGAATGACAGCGAGGCAGCTTTAGATGATTCATTTCAGGATGGGCAAGTGATTGAAGCTCCTTTTTATACGAGACCTGCTGAATATAAAGGAATGAAAGTCCCGGATATTTTACTTTCGGGCAATGAAAAAGAAATTAAAAAATGGAAACAAGAACAGTCAAAAATCTTAACTGAAAAGTGGAGAAATTTTAATAATTAGTGGAGAATAAAATGATTGATATAAATAAAATTGTGACTGACCAGATTAAAACAGAAATACCAAGTTTTAATCCCGGTGATCACATTCGTGTTCAAGTAAGAGTAATCGAAGGAGATAAAGAAAGATTACAATCATTTGAAGGTGATGTTATTAGTGTTCGCGGGGCTGGTTTAAATAAAACTTTTACGGTAAGAAAAATGTCAAGCGGCGTTGGTGTTGAAAGAATATTTCCTTTCAATTCACCTAAGATTGCAAAAATTGAAGTTTTAAAACAAGGAGATGTTAGAAAAGCTAAATTGTTTTACCTTAGAAGTCTATCCGGTAAAGCTGCCAGAATTAAAAGCAAAAAAGTTTAACCTGATATTTGTCTAAGCCGCTAAAGTAAGCGGCTTTTTTATTTTATATGAAAACTAAAATTATTATACCTGATAATATTTTTTCAAAAATATTATTTTCAGAACTTAATCGTTCTGATGAATTTCGACTTGAATTGACAGCATCTTCACTTATTTCTCAAAAATTGGCTGCGGATGAAAATGCTATCGGTCTTATCCCGACTATGGATATTCTTACTTTTAAGGATTTTTATATCTCTTCTGAAATAGGGATCTCATTTAATGCTCTTCTGTCAAATTCTTATATACATTTTAAAGATGGACAAGAAACAATAGAAGATATTTTTCTTAAAGGAGATGTTTGTTCAAACGAAATAATTCTAAGCAAAATTTTGTTTAAAGAATTTTATAATGTGGATATTAAACCTGCTTTAGCAAAGGATTCCGAATCACATCAAAAGGATAATTTGTTAATTGTAGGTGATGAAAATTATGAGAAGGATATTTTTCTTAATGGATTGAGCTTTGCGGAAGAAGTGATTGAGTTGATTAGTGCCCCGTATGTTAATTATGCACTTGCGGGATTATCCGAAAATGTAGTAAAGGACTTCGCTCAGAAGAACAAAACTTCTTTGCAAAATGGTCACTCTGAAAAATATGATGATCTGTTAAAAGGACTTTCGGCAACATTCCTTGATTTTATTTCAGTAAACATTCAGCATGTAATATTTGATTTAGAAGAACAGGATGTTGAAGGAATCAGTTCTTTACTTCAAATGCCATACTATCATGGTATGATTAAAGATATGATAGATATTAAATTTGTTTGAGAAATAAATAACCAATTCTAAATTATCATTTAATATCAGATAATCTACCTGCCAGTAAATAGTCTCTAAGCTGATGCCTTTTCGATATTACTTCGTTATGTGTCAGATCAGTGTGAATAAAAACCAATCTATTATTTTTCAAATCTTCTAATCCCAATTTTGATTCTTCTGTTTTTAAATATAAAACACTTCCGGAATCCAAAATCTTCATCAGGTTTTCAGTCTCATCTTTTGTACCGCCGTGTTCAGTATAGACGTTGATAAATTTTCCTTTAAAATTTGTTATCCAGTGTAGATATTTTTCTGTCTGTCCGTAAAGCGCATCGAATAAAATGACTTCAGAAATGTTTTGCGTTAAACCTCCGTGCATTAAACAAAATGAAATAACACGGTAGGCACCACTATGTCCTGCTAAAATAATACTGCCGGCTTTGGTTGATTTTACCTTCTTATTTTTAGCTAAATATTTTATAACGTCGTCAATTAAATTTTTTAAACCGTCTTTTTCCTCTAACTTTCCCCCAAAAGAGTCGGGAGAATTTTTTGGTCCCTCGGGAAAAACAAATATTGCATTTTTTTTACTTTCCGAAAATTGTTCGATAAGATCAAATTGAGCGCAGGCGCTATCAATGTTATTATTCCAACCGTGGAAGTAAACTACAAAATTTATTTTTCCAGTTGACTTAAAACCTTTTGGAATAAAAATAGCAACGCTGCTGTCATTATAATGTTCTTCGACTGAGAAAGTTTGATCCTTATATATATGTCCATTTATACGTTTCGGATGAGGAAAGGGTGCTGATGAAAAATGAGGGACAAACATTTCACCGAATTGACTGTATCTATTAGTTAAAGACTGAGGAAATAGTATTTCGGACATAATTATCATTAGTATTAGGATGAATGAATAATATGATTTCATTTTGTAATAATGTTTAGTTTTGAAATATGATGTAGTCACGAAAAATTTCGTTACTGCAATAACATATTGTTATAATTATAAACCTGTGTCAAATTTCCACATGACTAACGCTTAAAACACTTGCATTTTCGCTTATCTTTTTTAACATATCTGCCGAAGCTGCATTTTTTAGTTTTAAAGTACAGCAAGCAGCAACTCCGCCTTCAAAAATTATATTTTCAATTTCTTCAATGTTAATGCTTCCGCCTCTTATAACATCAAGTACACTTGCAAGCACGCCGGGTTTATCATAATGTTTAACAACAAGCTGAAAATGTGCATCGGTTTTCTTTGCCCTGTTCACCCAATGATCAATTACTCCGCTGTGAACAAATTTTTTGATAATGTTTACTGTCTCTTCAGCAACTGCATCTTGTGCCTGTTCTGTTGATGCGCCAATGTGATGAGTTACATAAATATTAGGATTGTTTTGCAGCCTGGAAGAAACTTCCCCGGATTTAGATTCAGGTTCACCTTTAAATACATCACAGGCATAACGAATATTTTTTTCTTTTATCGCTTCAAGCAAATCTTCCTCAACAATTATATCCTGGCGCGAAGTGTTTATGAGATAAGCGCCATTTTTCATATAGCTGAACATCTGTTTATTAAACAAGCCTTTTGTTTGAGGAGTAGCAGGAAGGTGTATAGTTACTATATCACACAAAGGAAGCAGTTGATCCATTTCACCAAAATCTTTAATCTGCACACCCTCAATCCGGGTTATATCTTTTCCATAAACATTCATTTCAAAAGCCAGGGCTCTTTTAGCAACTTCTTTGCCGATATTTCCAACTCCGATTAAACCAAGAGTCTTTCCCTTTAGTCCCTTTCCTTTTGAATATTTGTCTTTGTTCCATACTCCCTTATTAAAATCACTTACATTATCCGGAATAAAACGATCGAGGGAAATCATTAATCCGATAGCAAGCTCTGCAACTGCAACGGCGTTCATTCCGGGACAATTTGTAACATAAATACCTTTTTTATTTGCCGCGGCAATATTGATATTGTTTACTCCTGAACCTGCCCTTATAATCAAATTTAATTTTTTGCTGTTGTTGATAGTCTCTTCATTTACGACAGTAGAACGAACAACAACAATATCAACATCTTTTGCTGCTTCAGGTAGATCTTTCTCTCCAAGTTTTGGTTCATATATTACTTCAAGGTCAAGGTCTTTCATTTGCTGGATATATTTATCCGGAAATTTATCTGCTATTAATACTTTGAGTTTCATAATTACCTCTCTGTTTTATTGTTTACCGGGAATAATTCTTTGAATTGGATTTTATTGTAAAATATAGAATGTATTAGCAAGCTAAACTGATAAATGATTTTGTGTTTTTTATGATTAAGAGTTAATGTAAGATATTTTAAGAATTGAACAACAATTTTCAAAATTGTTGAAACATTTTTTTTTCTACTTTCTTTTAGTCTTTCCCCAAAGCTTAATCGGAGGTTGATTTTTATAAACATATTATTAACCGATTTACGGTTTGAAGTTTATTTTAGCATCGGAATTTTAATATTCCATTTCTTTGCATTTTCAATTGCCTGTTGATAACCGGCATCTGAGTGACGCATTACACCCATTCCCGGATCATAAGTTAAAACTCTTTGCAGCCTTTCTTCGGCTTCTCTGGTTCCATCAGCAACTACAACCATACCCGCGTGGATAGATTTCCCGATTCCAACACCGCCGCCGTGATGAACAGAAACCCAGCTTGCGCCGCCAATAGCATTTAACAAAGCATTAAGAATCGGCCAATCGGCAATTGCATCACTGCCGTCAATCATTCCTTCTGTTTCCCTGTTTGGTGATGCTACCGAGCCGCAATCAAGATGATCTCTTCCAATAACAATCGGCGCTTTTACTTTTCCATCAGCCACAAGCTGATTAAAAATTTTTCCCATCTTCGCACGTTCACCATAACCGAGCCAGCAGATACGCGCCGGTAATCCCTGAAAGTGAACTTTCTTTTGTGCCATATCTATCCAATTGATTAAAGCTTTATTTTCCGGAAAGGCTTCTCTTATTGCTTGATCAGTTACATAAATATCATTTGGATCACCACTTAAAGCAACCCAGCGAAACGGACCTTTGCCATCACAGAAAAGTGGACGAATAAATTCAGGCACAAATCCGGGAATGTTAAAAGCATTTGATAATCCGTTTTCTTTTGCTTCACCTCTAATATTGTTTCCGTAATCAAAAACAATTGAACCTCGTTTTTGAAATTCCAGCATTGCTTCAACATGCTTTACAACAGTTTTGCGGGCAAGTTCAATATATTTATCGGGATTTGATTTTCTTAAATCAAGTGCTTCTTCAAAACTCATTCCCATCGGTACATAGCCATTTAGCATATCATGAGCAGATGTCTGATCTGTTACAACATCGGGAATAATTCCACGCTTTAAAATTTTGTGATGAACTTCTCCGGCATTTCCTATCAAACCAACAGATATTGCTTCTCCTTTTGCTTTAGCATCAAGAACAATTTTTAATGCTTCATCAAGATTATCAGTGATAACATCCGTATATCCGGTATCAATTCTTTTTTGGATTCTTGCGCGTTCAACCTCAACACCAAGAAATGCAGCGCCGTTAAAGGTTGCCGCGAGTGGTTGAGCGCCGCCCATTCCGCCTAAGCCGGCAGTTAAAACAAATCTGCCTTTTAAAGATCCGTTAAAATATTTTTTTGCTGCTTCTGCAAATGTTTCATATGTGCCTTGCAGAATTCCCTGTGTTCCGATATAAATCCAGCTACCGGCGGTCATCTGTCCGTACATCGTTAAGCCAAGTTGTTCAAGTCTTCGGAATTCATCCCACGTTGCCCAATCGGGAACAAGCATTGAGTTTGAAATTATAACACGCGGTGCATTTGTATGAGTTTTAAAAATTCCGACAGGTTTGCCGGACTGAACTAAAAGTGTTTCATCATTTTCAAGATTCTTAAGAGAACTTATAATAGCTTCATAAGCATCCCAATTACGGGCAGCCTTTCCTTTACCGCCGTAAACAATTAATTCTGCCGGATTTTCAGCAACATCAGGATGAAGGTTATTCATAAGCATTCGCATTGCGGCTTCTTGAATCCATCCTTTACAACTGATTGTTGTACCGGTAGGTGCTAAAATTATTTTTTCTTTTACAGACATCTTTAATCCTTAAAATGCTTCTCTAATAAAATATCATACTGCTTGAAAAGAGATTTATATAACCACTTTTTGAAAAACCAGCTTTTACTCATTTCCTTTTTCATAAAATCAGAGTTTTGTTTTAACTGATGTTTTAATCTTATTTTTTCATCTTTGGTAAACTTAACGGTTTCATCTGGTTGGTTTAGCTTTGCGATAATTGAATTAAATGCCTTTTCTTCGGCAAAAAATTTATTATCACCATTCATTTGTTTTAATGCTTGTTTACAAAAATTAGTTAGTAATTTTTTTTCGTTTTTGTCGAAATCAAAATTGTAATTAGCGAATAGTTTCTTCATGTTCTCCTTTATTATTATTAAACGACAAAATTCTTTCTCTCATTTTTTGATACCCCGGTTTTATTATATCATAAATATATTTTAGTCTTTCTTTATAAGGTATAAATGCCGACTTCATTGCATTTATTGTTATCTTTTCAAAATCTTCAAAGTTAAGGTTGAAATACTTAATCGCAGTTAAAAATTCTTTTGTCATTGTAGTATCACTCATTAAACGATCATCGGTATTAAGTGTTACACGGAATTTTTCTCTGTATAATATTCCAAAAGGATGATTTTCAATTTTATCAACAGCGCCTGTATGAAGATTACTCAACAAACAAATTTCCAGCGGAATTCTTTTATCGAGTACATATTGGGCGAGCTCACCAAACTTTACAACATTGCCCTTTGTATCAAAAACAATATCTTCAATTAATCTTGTAGCATGTCCTATTCTATGAGCTCCGCACCACTGAATTGCCTGCCAAATTGAATCTTTACCGAAAGCTTCTCCGGCATGAATTGTTATGTTAAAGTTGGCTCTTTGAATATACTGAAATGCTTCAATATGTTTTTTGGGTGGATAACCGCCTTCTTCACCTGCAAGATCAAATCCTACCACTCCATCGTTTCTGAAATTAACTGCAAGTTCCGCAATGTCAACAGTATCTTTCATATTGCGCATGCCACAAAGGATTAAACCATAGCCAATTCCAAAATCCCGTTTACCTTTTTCCAATCCTGCAAGAACAGCATTAACCGAATCCTCATAATACAATCCTTTTGTCCTGTGATAAACCGGAGCAAATCTTGTTTCAACATAAACAACTCCATCATTTTTCATATCTTCCATCATTTCATAAGCTATTCGTTTTAACCCTTCTTTTGTTTGCATTACTGCGGTTGTATGTTCAAATCCCTGCAGATATTCAACCAGGTTTCCTTTATTAGCCCCACGGTGAAACCATTCGGCTAATTCTTTAGGGTCCTTTGTTGGTAATTTTTTGTACTTAAGTTCATCGGCAAGTTCTATAATTGTTTGAGGGCGAAGACCGCCATCAAGGTGATCATGAAGTAATACTTTAGGTATGGTTTTAATAATTTGCTCTGTGTCCACGAAAAATCTCTTTTTTCCAATCAAAAATATCCTTTTAGGTCTCTAAAATCAATTTGAGAAATAATTTAAGCATTTAAAATCTGTTATAGATTTTTTAATAATAATTGTATCTTTGTATTGTCAAAAATCGAATAAGTTGAAATCAAATTATTTAATACATAAGAATCTATCGGAGTAAAAATGAAAAACTCAAAATTGTTCATTATTGCGTTTTTAATGTTAGGTATGATGTTTATGGGATATCAGTGCGGGTCAACTGAAATTACCAGCGCTAAATTGTATATCCAGCAAAAAAATTATGATAAGGCTCTCGAAGTTTTGCAGAAAGAAATCACGAAAAATCCTAAAAGTGATGAAGGGTTTTATCTGTTAGGATATGTTTATGGAGAAAAAGGTAACTATCCTGAAATGGTTGATGCTTATAATAAATCTCTTGAGATTAGTAAAGCATATGAACAAAACATAACTGACTCAAAGAAATATTTTTGGGCTCAATCTTTTAATAAAGGTGTAAGCCTTTATCAAAAAGGTGTTAAAACAACAGATGCAGATAGTGCAAAAGTACTTTTTGATCAATCAATAGAGGTTTTTCAATCCGCCATTATGCTTGAACCAGATTCTGCCGACACATATAAAAACCTTGCCTTTGTTCATTTAAGCAAGGGAGACAACAATGCTGCAATAGCTCCGTTAACAAAACTTGTTGAAAAAGATAAAAGCGTTGATGGCTATAAATTTTTAGGAGAAATTTATTATTCAAATGGCACTAACCTTAAAAATCAGGGTAACCTTGATGATGCTAAAACTGAGTACAACAAAGCCATTGATATTTTGCAGGAAGGACTTAAGATTTATCCAAATGATTCAGATATGTTGTTAACTTTGTCAAATTCTTATATCGGTGCAGGAAGAACAGATGAAGCAATTGAACCTTTCAAAAAAGGTGTTGAAGCAGAACCAGAAAATAAATATTACAGATATAATTATGGTGTTCTTCTTTTAGGCAGTGATGATTTTGAAAATGCAGAAATACAGTTCAAGAAGGCAATTGAGATTGATCCCGATTATGAAAATGCTATTTATAATCTTGGTGTAACCTATGTTAAGTGGGGAAATTATCTTAACAAAAAAGCCGATGAAGAAGGAAAAGTAAGTGAAGAATATAAAACTAAATATCAGGAAGCTTTACCTTATTTAGAAAGATCTGTTAAAATGAAAGATGCTAATTCACAGACATGGGAATTTTTAGGAAGGGTTTATTCAGTTCTTGGTATGCAAGATGACGCAAGTAATGCTTTTAAACAAGCTGATGCAATGAGACAACAATAATTATGGATTCAAACAAACAACCACAGGGACAGCAAATTAATATTGAGCTTGGTGAAAAAGAAGCTGAAGGGATTTATTCAAATCTCGCAATCATTTCACATTCACCTGCTGAATTTATAATAGACTTTACACGGATAGTTCCGGGTGTTCCTAAAGCTAAAGTGCATGCACGGATTATAACAACTCCTCAGCACGCTAAAATGTTAATGAAAGCTTTGAAAGATAATATAGAAAAGTATGAAGCTAAATTTGGAGATATTAATATTGATGCTTCACCAAACCAGCATTTTGGTTTTGTTCCACCGAAAACCGGTGAAAAAGTTAATTAAGTAAAAAAACTACTTGCAAACCGGTTCAGAAATGGACCGGTTTTTTTTATTCCCTTGCACGCCAAAGATTATAAGCAGCAGCCAGCATAAAAATAAAATTAGCAAACCAAGCAGTTATTAATGGATTTAATGCTCCGTTTTTACCAAACGCCTGACTAATTTTCATAAAAACCAGGTACAAAAATGTAACCAGGATATTTAATCCAACCTGTGCGGCAATTCCACCTTTTCTTTTATTTGCAGAAATCGGAAGCCCGAAAATAACAACTATTATACTTGTTACTGCAAAAGCTATTCTTGAATGATATTCAATTAAAGTTGAGGTTGGATCATTACCAGCCATTTCTTGTGATTTTATCAAACTGCTAAGTTCTTCAAGATTCATTTCAGTTGGGCGGGTTTGTTTTTTTAACAAATCAGCAGGAGAAAAATTTAAATCCTTTAATTCAAGTTCTTTAAAATAATCAACAGTTTGTTTATTACCGATAAAATTTCTTTTCGTCCCGTTTTTAGCTATCCATAAATTCTTTAATGAATCATATACTAAACTTATTGCATCAATACGGGCTGTCATCCTTTTTAAATCATTTACATTAAAATCCTGAATACTAATTCTGTTTGCAGTGTTTTTGCTTGCATCAAAAAAAGAAATACTTACAATTCTTGATTTTGAATCCTGAAAATAAATATTGCTTCCTGTAAAGTTTAAGTTCTTCTTAAGATACTGTTGCTCAATATTCAGTTTAGTTTTATTTGCCATCGGTACTACATAACCACTGAAGTAAATAGAAAACATACTTATGAAAATTGTTGTAATGATAAAAGGAAGCATAAACCTGAACAAACTAACTCCGCTTGCTTTTATTGCCGTTAATTCGCTTAAGTTAGCGGCTTTTCCTGCAGTAAAAAGTGCGGCAAACAAAACAGCAACGGGTGTCATAAGTCTGATAATTTCAGGGGAAAAAACAACATAGTAATGAAGTATGATTAAAGATGGTACATTCTGATCAATAAAATCATCAAGATTTTCCATTGCATCAATTACAACAAAAATAATTGTGAATGCAAGCAGACCAAACAGCATTGTCTGAATAAACTGTTTGACAAGATACTTATCTATTATCTTCATTGTCTGTCGTTATTTCTTTTTGTTTGAACTGCTTTGGAATAATTTTTTTGAAAATGTTAAAGGTAATAGTTTTAACTTCTTTATTTGTCTTAATTGTAAGAATAATTCCTGCCACACCTAAAAGAATATTTGCAGCCCACATACCTATAAAAGGGGAAAAGAATCCACGCTCAGCTAACTTTTCGCCGCCAATTAAAAATGACCAATAAATCAGAAAGAACAATAAGCTGATTCCGGCTGCAACTCCAAATCCGCCTTTTCTAACCATAACGCCCAAAGGCGCCCCAATAAGAATGAAAACGATACAAGCTGCAGGCAATGAAAACTTTTTGTAAATCTCCACTTCATATTTTTCTATCTCACGATTTGTCCACTCAATTCTGTTAAAATTTGAAGTTATGATATTTTTAGCAGCTTTTACTTTTTCGATTGCTCTTATATAAACTATTTCTAAATTTTTAGTCTGTTTATTGCCGGGAAGTTTATTCTTGTATAAACTATCAACAAATAAATATTTGTTAGATTCCTTTTTGAAAGCCGTTAATTGGGAGCTAAGAATTTTGTTTAAACTGTCACTTATAAACCGCATATCTTCAACACTCAATTCTCTTTCACCGCGTGAAACAGGACCCGATTGCTGAAACGAAAATTGATCGGCATTCATTGCAATAATATGTTTTTTGAATTCTAACTTTCTGTACATAGTTGTATTCTGAACGCCGGATTCATGAATTTCACCGTCATAAAGATCCATAAGCAGTTTTGTCTGATCTTTAGAAAAAAATATTTTTCCTTTATCGGCAGTAACAACGTTTATTTTTGTGGGATTTGAATAATCATACAAAGTTATCTGATATAAATAATTTGTTTTCTGATCTATTCCCCTCACTAAAATTGCATAGTTGGAAACTTCCTGCGAAAAAATTCCGGGTTCAAGTGAAAGAGTAGGTTTTGTTCTGGAAATATCGCCCATTAAAATTTTAGCCTGATGATTTGCATCCGGTAAAACCTGGTTATTAAACTGGTATAAAAGAATTGCTAAAACAACGCTTGCAAAAAAAGGCGGAATCATCATCTTGTAAAGACTTATTCCCGATGATTTCATTATCGTAACTTCATTATTCTGGCTCATATTTCCGAATGCCATCAACGTAGCAACAAGTGTTGCCATCGGAACAACTAAAACCACCATCCATGAAAGATTGTAAATTATCAGTTTTATTATTACCCACGTATCCAACCCTTTTCCCACTAATCGATCTGCAAATTTCATCATAAACTGAAGAAGGAAAATGAAAATAAGCGTAATCAGCGAAAACAGAAACGGTATAAAATGGGCTTTTAATATGTAGCGGAATAAAATCATTGGTCAAAGATAATTAAGGTAGAAAAGTTTAACAAGGATTGAAAAATAGTTAACTTTTAACGGCATTATTGTATATTTAATCAGCGAAAATTTTGTTTTTTGATGATACGAATTTTTACTTTATTTCTTTTTATCATTTCGACGATACTCTCTTTTGCTCAAAGCGGGCAGAATACATTAGAGTTATATCCTGATTACCCTCGCTGGTTAGTTACTGAAAACAGTAGAACCGATCAAACTTCCGGAATTGCCTTTATTAAATCGGAATCGTGCAAAAAATATTTTCTACTTGCCGATGATATTGGAATGATTCATAATCTCATTTTTAAAAATGGAGAGATTGAAATCAAAACAATTAACTTTTCAGACAGCGCAAAAAAGTTTGTTGATAATTTGCCCAAAGCAGATTTTGAAGAAATTGTTTTTGATCATTCAACTAATTCTGTTTATTTATCGATTGAAGGAAATGGAAATAATTTTAACAAGTATGTGGGAATATATAAGATTCATTTTTTAACTGATGAATTTCCCTATAAAGAAATTTCTTTTTTTGAGAAAATAAATTTTATTCCAGGTGAACTATTTTATGAATACACCAATAAAAATATTGGTTATGAAGGACTTGCTACTGATAGTAATTATTTTTATTTAGGGCTTGAAGGTATTACAAAAAATTCTCAGTTTACCGACAGTACGATAATTTATATTGCAAAAAAATCCGATAAGTCAATTATAAAACAAATTAACACTAAGAATTTAGGAATTCATACTGTCTGTGGTTTGTATTCCGATAATAATTATTCTTTGTGGGGTATAGATAGAAATCAAAGAAAAATATTCCATATTATTTTTGATGATAATATAAATGTTTTAGATTATAAATTATACGATTGCTCGACTGTAATTTCCGGATACAGAAGCCTGAATTATAAACCTTCTCTGGAAAGCATCACAATGGATGATGAAAATAATCTGTACCTTGTTGATGATCCTTGGAAAGAAGTTTATGTACCTGAACAAAATATTTTGGACCAGCTTGATTCTACTACTATAAAATATTTTAAAGAATATGTGCCAATAATTTTTAAATACAAAATAAAAACCAATTAAGGAGAAAAATTTTGTGAAAGAAGTAATTGATTATATTGAATCGAACAAAAATCGATATGTTGAAGAGTTGAAAGAATTTTTGCGAATTCCGAGTATCAGCACTCTTCCTGAAAATAATAAGGATATGCAACATGGGGCTCAATTTGTTGCTGATAAATTGAAAGAGGCAGGACTAAATCGTGTCGAAGTATTTCAAACCGAAGGTCATCCGCTTATTTATGGTGAATGGTTAGGCGCGCCGGGAAAACCAACAGTTCTTATTTACGGACATTATGATGTTCAGCCTGTTGATCCGATCGAATTATGGTCATCACCACCTTTTGAACCAACAATTATTGGTGATACTATTTATGCTCGAGGCGCCACAGATGATAAAGGTCAGATGTATATGCACATTAAAAGTGTTGAAGCATATTTTAAAACAAAAGGCAGTTTACCGTTAAACGTTAAATTTATTATCGAAGGGGAAGAAGAAATAGGCAGCGGAAATCTTTCTTTGTTTCTAAAAAACAATGCAGATTTACTAAAATGTGATGCCGTTTTAATTTCTGATACAGCGCTGTTTGGACCCGGTATTCCGACAATTACATACGGACTGCGCGGATTATGCTATATGGAAGTTGAAGTTACAGGTCCTTCCCGTGATCTTCATTCCGGTACTTTTGGCGGCGGAGTTCCAAATCCGATTAATGTGCTGGCAAAAATGATTTCACAGTTAATTGATAAAGATGGGAAAATTAAAATAGATGGCTTTTATGATGATGTTTTAAAGTTATCCAAAAAGGAAAGAGAAAATTTTAAAGCTCTTAAATTTTCTGATAAACAATGGGCTAAAGAAATCGGCTTAAAGCATCTTACCGGAGAAAAAGGTTATACAACTTTAGAAAGAATATGGGCAAGACCAACACTTGATTGCAACGGTATAATTGGTGGATTTACCGGTCAAGGCGCAAAAACGGTTATTCCATCAAAAGCTACTGCAAAGATTAGTATGCGTTTAGTGCCTCATCAGGATACAAAAAAAATTGAAAAACTTTTTACAAAGTACATTAAAAAAATTGCTCCTAAGGAAGTTAGTGTTAAAGTTACCGCTTTACATGGCGGTTATCCTGTTATGACACCTTTAGAAGACAAAGCTACAATTGCAGGTGCGAAAGCGATGAGTTTAGCTTTTGGGAAGAAAACAGTTTTTATGCGTGAAGGCGGATCAATTCCGATTGTAGTTGAATTTGCGGATAGATTAAAAGCGTCTCCCGTATTAATGGGTCTGGGATTAAATTCAGAAAATCTTCACTCGCCCAATGAACATTTTAATCTTAATCATTATCAACTTGGAATAAAAAGTTCTGCTTACTTTATGGAAGAGTACGCCAAGTAATTGTTTTATTCTAAGACTTGTATTTTATTGATAGCTTCAGAATCATAAAATTTTACGAATTCTGAGGCTATTTTATTTTAATAAAGGGGCACAAATATTGCGTTATTTGGGGAAATGAAAATAAAAAAAATAAAATTAGAAGAACTTATCTATCCAATTATACTGCTAATTCTCCTTTTTCTTTTAAGCTGTAGTAAAAATGAGGACAGTATAAAAAATGGGATTAATTACAATAATCAGACGGAATTAGATCCTCAGAAAGATGCAGAAATTCAAAAGTATAATCTTGAGATTAGAAAGCAACATACTAATGAAAGATTTCCCTGCGATACGATTTCAGTGATGGAATATGTTTTTGATAATTATCCGTCGGGGACATATTTATTAGAATTTGATCGCACAACTACTTATAACATTCCAAGTCCGGCAATAATATATTACAATGAAAGTAATCAAAAATATGCTTTTGCAGTAATAGCTTCTTCGCGGCAGGGAGAAAGGCTTATAGAGCCTGCCAACATTATCGGATATGACCAAAGCTATATAGATTTGGACAGTACTAAATTAGGCACGCCGTTTATTTATCTTGTACTTTTTGAATGCAGAGGAAATGATTTATCAAAAATTTGGGAAGCGCCAATTCCTTCCCACGGCGGATTTAATAATTTTTCGTTAAAGGTATGGAAATATAAAAGAATCCCATATCTTGAAGTAAAATTTCATTATGCTCAGGGTGTAGGTCATATCAATTATAATTATTTTTTAATTGATGGAATCAGGAAGTATCCACATTTGTTAATGACTTATGAGGGCACGCATTTTAAAAGAACCATTGCAAATGTAAATAATGATATTTACCCCGATTATTATGAACATATTTTTTATAATCTTTCTGATAAAGTCTATTCAAAGGACTCAGTAGCCTTTTTATGGAGCATAAAAGACAGCGTTTACATTAATACAAGAAACTCCAAACAAACGCGCCCTTATTAATTTTTTTCTTATCTTTACACTTAGAATTAATCCTTTTTCTTATCATTCAAAAGCTAAAATAATTTGGAGAAAAAATGTTTGAGGTGAATAATATAAATTCAGATATGATGTCATTTTTTGCATCACTTGGGGGCAATAGTGAAATGCTTGATGGGATAGAGGTAATCCGTAAATTTTCTACACCGGAAGAAGAATCTTTCAGTCTTCACAATGGTGTGGGTTTAAGGTATTTGAATACTTCTGGAATAATAGAGCTAAAAGGAAATGATTCCCTTGAGTTTCTTCACCGGATTTCTACAAACTCGATGAAAGATTCCAAAAAGGAAGAGGTGAGAAATACTATTTTTACATCAGAGAAGGGAAGAATTATCGGTATTTCTACTGTGCTTAATTTTGAAAGTTATCTTTTGTTAGTGTCTTCATTAAAAAGCCAGCCCAAAATAATGATATGGCTAAATAAATATATTATTGGCGATGATGTTAAACTTAGCGATGCAAGCCATCGTTTTAATATTTTTGAAATATTAGGTCCGCAATCAAATTCATTTTTGAATTTTATTATAGGAGATTCAATAAATGAAATTCAGGATAACACTTTTAATGTTATGAGTCACGAAGGCACATTATTTTTTCTTGCCAGGATTAAAAGTGATGATAATAAAATTAAATTTTGGATATTGGCTGATCAGGAAAATGGTAAAAAGTTAGTTACTTATATAATTGCTAATAAAGGTCCGTATGATTTTAATCTGATTGGAGAAGATTCATATAATGCATATAGAATTGAAATGGGAATTCCTTCAGACCCGAATGAACTGAATGATTATTATAATCCTCTTGAAGCAGGAGTGACTCGCTTAGTAGATTTTAAAAAGGGTTGTTATATCGGGCAGGAAGTTATTGCAAGATTAGATACTTATGATAAAGTGCAAAAACATTTAGTAGGTATTTGCTTTCCGGAAAACATTGAATCAAATGAAAAATTTTCTCTTTTAGATGACCAAAAAAATGAAATCGGCACAGTAACGTCGATCGCTTATTCTCCAAAAATCCGCAAGAATATTGCTTTGGGATACGTCAAAAAAGCAAATGCCATAAATGGCAGTAAAGCCATTGCTAAAAATGAGATAAATGAAGTTGAAGTTACATTACATGAGTTACCGTTTAAGAAATGAAAATATACACCAAAACCGGTGATAAAGGCGAAACCAGTTTGTTTGGCGGTGAAAGAGTTTTAAAAAATTCACTAAGGTTAAATGCGTATGGTACAATAGACGAACTGAATGCTTTTATAGGTCTTACAATTACGGAAGTAAATAGCGATGAAATAAAGGATGTTCTTATCGATGTACAAAATAAATTGTTTGTAGTTGGAACAGACCTTGCCGCACCTGAAACCGGGAAAAATAAAAAATTAAAAATTAATAGAACTCCAAAAGATTTTATTGATGAACTTGAAAAAACCATTGACATTTTTGAACTAAAGTTGGATGAAATAAGAAACTTTATTCTACCTGGCGGATCAAAAGGTTCTGCTTTACTACATATTTGCAGAACAATTTCCCGAAGAGCTGAACGGGAAATTGTAGCATTAAAAAATACAGTTCCTGTTGGGGATAATATTGTTATATTTATTAACAGATTATCTGATCTGTTTTTTGTTCTTTCACGTTTTGAGAATAAGTGCTCAAACATTCCTGATACCATCTGGAATTCCAAATAATTGAATTTTGGGATTCATTTTTAATATACCCCACGGGGGTGAATTTTGGTTTCGACGGGATTAAAGAGGCTTAGAACTGCGTACCGTGTTCCCCAAATACACGTAAATGAATTGGGAAAAAACAATAACTGGCGAATATAATTACGCCTTAGCTGCTTAATTAATAGTTAACAGCCGTTCAACTTATCCTCTTGTACCGGGCTAAGATTGAACG